>NZ_JAJUFE010000071.1 GCF_029263785.1 Pusillimonas sp.
CAATACGATCGAAGCGCTTTCCATTTGAACGCACGAACACTTCCCGCAGGATGGCATCAGGGGGATTGACCCGATTGGTCAACACGACCTGGGTTGTCGCCTTGACACGCTCTTCGTCGTACTGTTGCAGAGCTTCGGGAAAGGTCTCGGTTAGGGCGGGTGTTCCTGCGATTCGAACCTTGGCTCGATACTGATATGGGCCTCTTTTTCTATGACTGCCGGGGTCAAAACCTCTATAAAACAACGCAATGTGGTTATAGAAGCCACTGTTCCAAAATTGTCCCAAAAATGGTGCTAAGCGCGATTTGTAACAAAAAAGGGCTCACAGTAAAAACTGTAAGCCCTTGATTTTATTTAGCAGTTCGTGGTGGGTGCTACAGGGGTCGAACCTGTGACCTACGCCTTGTAAGGGCGCCGCTCTACCAACTGAGCTAAGCACCCCTTGTATTCAACCTGACGGGAAGTTTCCCGGGGGGCCACGCTGCTAAAGAAAAGCATTATAGCTTGACCTTTTTTAGCAAGCAAATCGGCATTCAATTTTTAGTTGACTGCGTCTTTGAGAGCCTTGCCGGGACGGAACTTGGGCACGCGAGCCTTCTTGATCTTGATGGCTTCGCCGGTGCGGGGGTTGCGACCGGTGCGGGCTGCGCGCTCGGACACAGCAAAGGTACCGAAACCGACCAGGGTGACCGAGCCCTTCTTTTTCAGGGTAGTCTTGACAGCACCGATAAACGCTTCGAGGGCGCGACCGGCGTCGGCCTTGGAGAGGTCGGCCTTGGTAGAGATGTGTTCGATGAGCTCAGTTTTGTTCATTTAAGATATACCCCTGAAAAATTATTATGACTGTTGCCGGCGAACAAGGCGCCTGCATCAGCATTTCTTGATAAAAAAAACACTACACGTTCAAGTACATGTACCACTGTTGACTGGTGGGAATGTCAGTATTGACGCTGCCTACCGGCTAACGCGTATTAAGCCTTCGAAATAAAGTCGTGTCAAGGGGAGAATCGCTCAGAAGCCGCAGGATTACTGACTTTTTTCAAAAATATACTCACGAAATGCAAGTTTGTTTTGACCTGTTTCAGGGCGCGAAACAAGTAAAAAGCAGCGGCCCGATCGGGTTTGATCAGAAACGCACCACCCTGCCCTGGTCAACCGTCCAGCGCATCGGCTCAGAAAGATTCGAGCGCATCCAGAAAGTCGTCGATCAGGTCCTGAGGGTCTTCGATGCCCACGGAGATCCGCAGCATGCTGTCTGCTATCCCCATCAATGCCCGCCGCTCCGGACCCATTTCGTAATAGATGGTGTGAGCAACAGGCAGCACCAATGTGCGGGTGTCTCCCAGGTGAGTAGCCAGCACAAATACTTTGAGACGATTGAGAAACTCGAAGACGTCGATGCCATCCAGAAGCTCGACGCCAACCAGTGCGCCGTAACGACCGCCGAACAGCTCTCCGGCGCGTACGTGCTGTGGATGCGAAGGCAGACCCGGATAACTGACCCGCGACACCTTGGGATGTGCCGCCAATGCCTGCGCAAGCGCCATGGCGTTGCTGCAGCTTCGTTCCATGCGCAGTGCCAGGGTTTCAGACCCGACTGAAATCCGGTGCGCCGAATCTGCTGACAACGTAGCCCCCATGTCGCGCAGCCCTTTTTTCTTGATCTGCGTCAGTCCCCAACCTTGCGGCGAGCCATGACGATAAACATCCGCGATATTGGGATACGTCGACCAGTCATAAAGCCCCGTATCGGTAACAGCCCCACCTAAGGCGTGGCCGTGCCCGCCAATGTATTTGGACAGCGAATTGATTACCAGGCCTGCACCCACATCGCGGCCGCGGCAAAGCCACGGCGTGCTCAGGGTGCCGTCCACAACGTACAGCAGCGCGTTGTCGCGACACCAGTCACCGATAGCTTTCATGTCGGCTACCTGGGTTCCCGGATTGGCGATGGATTCCACGAACACCATGCGGGTTTCGGGACGTCGGGCCGCCGCAACATTGGCAACGTCCGTCGCGTCAACCAAGGTCACTTCCACGCCCAGTCCTGCCAGGGTGTTCAGCAAGCTGTTCGTATTACCAAAAATGTACTGGCTGGAAATCAGGTGGTCGCCTGCACGCAACAAGGTAAAAAATGTTGCGTTCAATGCTGCCATGCCAGTGGCAAAGCTCACGCTGTTGAGGCCGCCTTCCATCTGCGTGATCTTTGCTTCGAGAGCCTGGGTAGTAGGGGTTCCCTGGCGTGCATAGGTAAAGCCGGCCTTGCCCTGAAAAACGGCGGCCAGTTCGCGCGAGTCGGCAAAAGCATATTCGCTGGACGGGTGCAGCGGTTTGTGGATCGCCCCATGCTCGATGGTAGAACGCCGGTCGGAGTGAACCAGCGTAGTGGTGAAACCGTTCTTGGACATGATGTGGAAAGGTCGATTTGTAAGGTGTTAGTTGGATTGTGTGCGTTGGCGAACCGTCTCGTACAGGCATACGGCGCTGGCGACACTGACGTTCAGGCTTTCTACCGCGCCCAGCATGGGAATCGTGACCAGTTCATCGCAGGTTTCACGGGTCAGGCGTCGCATTCCCTCGCCCTCTGCTCCCATGACCCACGCCATGGGACGCCGCGCATCAATAGAGTGAATGCTGTCTGTGGCCTGATCGTCTGTGCCAACCAGCCACAGACCACGTTGCTTCAGCTCACGCATAGTGCGTGCCAGATTGGTAACCATAATGTATGGCACGGTATCGGCCGCACCACAGGCCACGCGCTGGACCGTTGTACCGACGCCGACAGCCCGGTCCCGCGGCGCCACCACGGCATGAACGCCGGCGGCATCGGCCGTGCGCAGGCAGGCACCGAGGTTGTGCGGGTCGGTCACTCCATCGAGCAACAGTAAAAGCGGAGCCTCTCCCTTCTGTTCCAGCGCATCAAGAACTTCGTCTATATCAGTGGCGAGCGTGTTGGCATCGGCCAAGGCCACCACTCCTTGATGTTTTGTTCCCCTTGCCAAGCCATCAAGCCTAGCGGATTCAACCGGATGCACTCGTACATTCGCCTGCCGCGCCTGTTCGATCAAGGTTTGCATACGTTTATCGCGCCGTGAAGCCTCGACGTAAAGCTGACGAATGGTGGCTGGGGCATGGCGCAGCCGCGCAGTGACGGCATGAAAACCAGCCAGAACCTGGTGGGAAGACATGGGGCTCCTTGATGATAGGCAGGCGGAAGATACAGCGATTTTACTCTTCCGCCCCACAACCCCCGAAAAGCCTTACCTTCGCTTGCGTGCGGGGGATTTTCCCGCCTTGGGCGTTGATGATTTGCTGCCGGCCTTTTTGGTTGCCTTTGCAGCACGTTTTTCGGCCGCTCGACGCTGGCTTGCCGTGGTTCCCTTGAGTGCCTCCGGCTTGGTCGTAGCTGCTTTCTTTCCGCGACGCACAGACAAGGGTTCTGCCGGGGCCGCTGCCGCCTTTTTCAGAGCCTTGTAGCCGGTGTCCTTGACAAGGCGAAACTCGATTCTGCGCGCTTCGAGGTCGACACGCGCGACCTGCACATGAACGGCATCGGTAAGACGATAGCGGATACCCGTTCGCTCGCCACGCAACTCGTGCATGCTTTCGTTGTACTGGAAGTAGTCGGAACCCAATTCCGAAACATGCACCAGCCCTTCGACGAATAGAGTATCAAGGGTAACAAACAGGCCGAAAGGGGCTACGCCGGTGACCCGACCACTGAACACCTCGCCGACATGCTCTTTGACGAACCAGCACTTGAGCCATGCCTCGACATCGCGGGATGCGTCGTCGGCTCTGCGCTCGCGAGCAGAAAGCAGGAGGCCCAGCTTTTCCCAGATGGCGTGCTGACGCTCGCCCGGAGTCAACTCGGCGGCCGCATTGACGTCTTCGAAGTCGGGCACATACTTTTCTTTACGCAGGATGGCTTTGATGACACGGTGCGTCAGCAGGTCTGGATAGCGCCGGATGGGCGACGTAAAGTGCGCATAATGTTGATATGCCAGACCGAAGTGGCCGGACTCTTCGGGACTGTATATGGCCTGCTGCAAGGAACGCAGACACATCGTCTGCAGCACCTGATAATCGGGCCGGCCTCGTGCAGCCTGCAGGAGACGCGCGTAATCGTGCGTGGTGGGCTCATCACCTCCTTCGAGGGTCAGGCCGATGTTACGCAGATAATCGCGAAGTGCCTTGAGCTTTTCGGGAGTGGGCCCTTCATGAACCCGGTACAGGCTAATGCGCTTGTTGCGTTTGGTGAAGTCGGCTGCGCAAGTGTTGGCCGCCAACATGCACTCTTCGATAAGGCGATGGGCGTCGTTGCGCTCGTACGGCACAATTCGCTCGATACGCCCCAACGGATTGCACACGATCTTGGTTTCGATCGTCTCGAATTCCATGGCTCCGCGCTTGGCGCGGGATTCTGACAGCAGCTGATAAAGCTCGTACAAATCGAGTACGTGCGGCAGGACGTGCTGCATGCTTTGTGCTGCTGGCCCGGTAGGTTGCTGAATGGCCGCCCAGACATCGGTATATGTGGTGCGAGCCTGTGAATGAATGACGGCGTTGTAAAACTGGTAAGCCGTGACTACGCCCGCTTTAACGCCGTTGGCCGGAATGACCATATCGCAGACCAGCACCAGACGGTCGACCCCCGGATTGAGCGAGCACAAGCCGTTGGACAAGGACTCGGGCAGCATCGGAATGACCCGACGCGGAAAATACACACTGGTGCCGCGTTCGAAGGCGTCGTCGTCCAGCGCCGACCCCGGCGTTACATAATGGCTGACATCAGCAATGGCCACCAGCAAACGCCACGCGGGTCGCCGGCGTTTTTCTGTGCCGATATCCACGGGCATGCAAAATACCGCATCATCGTAGTCACGGGCATCTTCGCCATCAATGGTAATAAAAGGAAGGTCGCGAAGATCGACCCGACCTTTGAGATCGGCGGGAGTGACAGAGTCGGGCAGCCGGGCAGCCTGAGCCATGGCGGCTTTTGAAAAATCCACCGGTACGTCGAATTTGCGCACAGCGATTTCAATTTCCATGCCGGGGTCGTCGATTTCGCCCAGCACCTCTATGACCCGGCCCAATGGTTGGGTATGACGGGTGGGCTGCTGCATGATCTGCACAGTTACCACTTGCCCATGCTCGGCACCGGCGGTATCGCCCGAAGGAATCAAGATGTCGTGCTTGATGCGCTGGTCTTCGGGGACGACGATGCAGATGCCCGGCTCGCGCAAGAAGCGCCCAACCAGGCGGTCGGTACGACGCTCGACCACTTCGACAATGGTTGCCTCGGGTTTGCCCCGATACTGGCCATCGGGTTTGGCCAGTACACGGTCGCCATGCAGCACCTTGAGCATTTCGCGAGGGGACAGAAACAGATCGGGTCCGCCGTCGTCGCGCAAAAGGAATCCAAAGCCATCACGATGGCCCTGAACCAGCCCGGAGATGAAATCTCCTTTAGGTGCAGCCAAAATCTGTCCCTGTTCGTTATATGTAATTTGCCCGTCGCGCTCCATGGCGTTCAGGCGACGCTCGAAGCCTGTGGAAAGAGGATGCTTTGCACCCATCGCCCGAGCCAGTTCGAGCACATCGTATGCCCGACCTGTCGTGCGCAGCATTTCCAGCACGGCTTCGCGGCTGGGGACATCTGGGTCAAAATCGGGCGGCAGCGAATGAGCTGGGTTGGAGCTCGGACTGTCGTTTTCGTTTTTTGTTCGCTTTGCCAAAGAAAATTCCGTTGGTTAAAAAAATAGGTTATACTACGAATCTTCGCTTTTACAGCTATCAACACATTTAGCAGTTGCACTTTGCAGTGCACCTGGTTGGGTAAAGTCTAAATGGTTGCGCATTGTGGTGTACATCGTGATGTTTACAACGCAATTGCAAAAAATAGCAGTAAAAGCCGCAGTAAACGTTAAGCAATAATGTAAAATTATTGTTTGCAGTACCCAAGTATATGAAGTTTGATGCCTTGCAGGCTTGTTCAGCTGCATACATGTTCAAACAGTAGCATATTCTTGTTAAGCCCAGATGGCGGAATTGGTAGACGCGCATGGTTCAGGTCCATGTGCCGCAAGGTGTGGAGGTTCGAGTCCTCTTCTGGGCACCACCCTATTCCTGAAAAAGCCCCGTGCATGTCGCGGGGCTTTTTCTTTGCTGCCGGCCCAGGCGTACCTGTCGAACTTGTAGTGCTAACGCAACACCTTTCTCATGAGCACGTGCGCAATGCCGGCATCCATGAATTGATTCCCTTCGACTTTGAACCCCAATGCCTCGTAAAACCCCGTCGCGTGCCACTGCGCGGCCAGTACCACGTCGGTGTCGCCCCGACGCGCCGCCTGTTCTACAAGCGCCTGCAGCAACGCTTTTCCGACACCAATAGAGCGGTGGGACTTCAATACAGCCATGCGGCCAATATGCGAATCTGGCAGGAGTCGGCCCGTGCCCACCGGAACATCGTCGACCCAGGCCAGCGCGTGCACGGCGGTCGCGTCGTGCTCGTCGAGCTCGAGCTCAATGGGAACCTTCTGTTCGACCACAAAAACTTCGTGACGAATTGCACCCGCTTCCTGGCCCAGTTGATCCCAGTTTCCAAGCGTGACTACGATTGCAGGGCTCAATAGATGTCCTTCGAGACGATTTTTTTAACCGGTCAATCTACTGGCAGCATGTCTTATGCTATACAGATATAAGCATATTCCAAATACGTCTTAACACGGGAGAAACTGATGACACAAGCGGCCGAGGTTCAGGCATTTTTTGATCCAGCCACCAATACAATCAGCTATATGGTGGTTGACCCATCCACCCGTAAAGGGGTTTTTATCGACCCCGTCCTGGATTATGACCACGCCAGCGGCAAAGCGGCAACGACTTCTGCCGAACTGATGCTGGATGCGGCACAGGCTGCCGGGGTCGAAATCGTGCGCATTCTTGAAACGCATGCCCACGCCGATCATTTGAGCGCTGCACCTTTCCTCAGAGAGCGCACGGGTGCACCGGTGTGCATTGGCAAGCATATCTGCCAGGTGCAATCAATTTTCAAGCCCGTCTTCAACCTGAGCGACGTGTCTGAAGACGGTAGCGAATTTGATGTCCTGCTTGGCGACGGCGATACATTCGACATAGGCAAGCTGCCGGCAACCGTACTGCATACCCCGGGCCATACCCCTGCTTGCGTCTCGTATCTTATTGGCGATGCACTGTTCGTTGGCGATACCCTGTTCATGCCCGATTACGGCACAGCCAGAGCCGACTTTCCTGGTGGCAGCGCGCGCGTCCTGTATGCATCGATACGTCGCCTGCTCGACCTGCCACCCGAAACGCGCATTTTTGTTTGCCACGACTACAAGGCCGACGGCCGGGATTATTTCGCCTGGGAAACCACAGTCGACGCACAGCGCAAGGGAAACATTCACATACGTGACGGCATCTCTGAGGAGGAGTTCGTTGCCATGCGTACGCAGCGCGATGCGTCGTTGGCGGCCCCCACGTTGCTGCTGCCGTCCATCCAGGTCAATATTCGAGGCGGGAAGTGGCCGCAGCCTGAATCCAATGGCCAGCACTATCTGAAAATACCGATCAAGTACGAATCGGCACAATGATTGCTGCAGCAGGCATGTCGAAATCCAAGCTGGAGACCCAACATGCCTGCCAAATCCAAGGCTCAGCAAAAGGCCGCAGGTGCCGCTTTGTCGGCCAAGCGCGGTGACACCAACGTCAGCGAGCTTCAAGGCGCATCCAAATCGATGTACGAATCCATGAGCGAAAAAGAGCTCGACGAAATGGCTTCAACCAAGCGCAAGGGCAAACCCGAGCATAAGTCAAAATCCTAACCTGCCTCCCGGCGCCTGCTTCCTTTTCGTTCCGTCTACATGCAGAATTCAGTTCTGGTATGGTTGTAAAACCCGGTTTCAGGAACGAAGGAAGCATCGGTGTCTTTTGTATCGCGCTACACGGCGTTTTACCTTGTCATAGCGGCAACACTTATCTCCCTGGTGCTGACTTTCGCCGTCAGTGCGTGGTGGCTGGTGCCTGCGCTGGCCAGTCTGGCGCTGGTGGGCCTGGGAATCCGTGACCTGACACAGACGCGTCACACCATCCGCCGCAACTACCCGGTTATCGGTAATTTGCGCTACCTGTTCGAATTCATCCGACCCGAAATACGCCAGTATTTTCTAGAAGATGACAGTGCCGAACTGCCCTTTTCTCGCTCTGACCGATCGCTGGTTTACCAGCGCGCCAAGCACACGATCGACAAGCGGCCCTTCGGTACTCAAGAAAACGTCTACGGAGACGGTTACGAATGGATCAACCATTCGATGAGCCCCACCAAGCCCAAGGACAGTGACTTTCGCATCACGGTTGGCGGACCCGACTGCACACAACCCTATTCCCTGTCGGTTTTCAATATTTCAGCCATGAGCTTCGGTGCCCTGTCCGCTAACGCGGTCATGGCCATGAACAAGGGCGCCGTGCTAGGGAACTTCGCTCACAACACCGGCGAAGGCGGCATCAGCCGATATCACGAAATCCATGGGGGTGACCTTATCTGGAATATCGGGTCAGGATATTTCGGCTGCCGCGACGAAAAAGGCCAGTTCTCGGAAGAGCTTTTTGCCGAACGCGCGACGCGGCCAAACGTCAAGATGATAGAAATCAAGTTGTCTCAGGGCGCGAAACCGGGTCACGGCGGAATCTTGCCTGCCAGCAAGGTGACGCCCGAGATCGCCGAAGCACGAGGCATTCCGGTATGGCGGGAATGCGACTCACCCGCAAAGCACAGCGCCTTCGACACCCCGGTTGAATTGCTCCAGTTCGTGAAAAAGTTGCGCACGCTTTCTGGCGGCAAACCTGTCGGGTTCAAGCTGTGTATCGGACATCCCTGGGAATGGTTTGCGATTGCCAAGGCAATGCTCAAAACGGGTATTACCCCCGACTTCATCGTCGTCGATGGCGCCGAAGGCGGCACAGGTGCGGCGCCAATCGAATTCGTAAACCATGTGGGCACACCTCTGCGCGAAGCCCTTCGACTGGTTCACAATACCCTGGTGGGCATCGGACTACGCGAGCAGATCAAGCTGGGTGCCTCCGGCAAGATCATCAGTGCCTTTGACCTTGCCCGGACCATGGCGCTGGGTGCCGACTGGTGCAACAGCGCCCGCGGCTTCATGTTTGCCGTGGGCTGCATTCAGGCGCAGGCATGCCATACTGATAAATGCCCGACAGGCGTCACCACACAAGATCCCGGCCGTCAAAAAGGACTGGTCGTCGCCGACAAGGCGCAGCGGGTAGCGAATTTTCATGCCAATACGCTCAGGGCCCTGGCCGAATTACTTGCTGCCGCCGGGGTCGAACATCCGGGCAACCTTCGCCCCCATCACATTGTTCGCCGGATATCGGCCAGCCGGGTCAGTGTTCTGTCGGCGCTATTTCCGGACATGCGAAAAGGCGAATTACTTGAAGGGAAATACAGCCAGACGATATTTCGCGTTACCTGGCCCATGGCTCAGCCCGATTCTTTCGCCCCTTTATACAGCCTGAGCGCCGCACTGTCCGGGCACGCGGGACCACCGCAAGACGAAGGCGACCCTTCTGCCGCCCCGGCTCATGGTGCTACCACGGCCGCCATGAACGGTCAGGTGGATCCATCTGCGGCCTGACGTACTGCAGTTTATTTGACCCGTTCGGCACTGCCGCATCGGCGTCTGCCTGTACGTTCTTTTAACAAATATCAGTAATTTCCCTAGTGTTCTCGGGCCATGGGTTGATCTATTCTGAACTCACTGCTTAACAGGCAGACCACTGCCTCCATGGCAGTCCATCTACACTACGTGAACGTAAGTGTCTCTGCCCAACTAGGCAGTAAGGCCCCGCCAAAAGGTGGGGCCTTTCATGTTTATGCGGCCCTGCTTTTCCACGGCCCTTTCAAAACTTGTATAAGATTACGGCTTTGCCGTGCCCCGTGTGCGCGGACTCGAGGAACCATCACCGTGCAGGGCGTCAAGCGTAAAGTCGTTTATGTATCGTTGTACGAGCTGATTGCCATTGGCATCACCAGCTTCGGACTTGCCGAACTGGCCGGGCAGGAGCTGGGCCGGGCCAGCGTCGCCGCCATTGCATCATCGATTATCGCCGTGATCTGGAATCTGGTGTACAACACCGCCTTCGAATATTGGGAATCCCGGCAATCAGTGCGTGGCCGAAGTCTGCTGCGACGTGCCGCTCATGCAATAGGCTTTGAGCTGGGGCTGGTCGTTTTGCTGGTGCCACTTTTTGCATGGTGGCTGCACATATCATTGTGGCAGGCCTTTGTACTGGATCTGGGACTGATTGTCTTTTTCCTGATATATACCTTTGCGTTCAACCTCGCCTTCGACAAGGTATTTGGACTGCCCGCCTCTGCCCTGCCCGCGCAATAAGCCAGTTACAGCGAATCATGCACCTGCGCGGTAATTTCGTATGAACGAAGCCGCGCCTTGTGGTCGAACATATTCGACGTAATCATGAG
>NZ_JAJUFE010000049.1 GCF_029263785.1 Pusillimonas sp.
ATCTGTGGCGGTGGAATTGGCGGGCTGGCGGCGGCTATTGCCCTGAACAAGCTGGGACAGCGCGTCGTCGTGTTTGAACAGGCGCCCCAGTTTGCGCGGGTCGGTGCCGACATCAACCTTACTCCCAACGCCGTGCGTGCGCTGGACGGGCTGGGTATCGGCGAAGCGCTACGTGAAACCGCAGCTCGTCCCGCCTTCCGGATCAGTCGAGACGGCTATACGGGCGAAGAAACCTCGCGTCTGGCCATGTCAAGTGCGGCAGAGGAAAAGTACGGCGCTCCCCAATTAACCATGCATCGTGCAGATCTATTAAAGGCTCTCGAACAAGCCGTGCCCGCCGAGTGCATCCAGCTGGGCAAGAAAGCAACGCGCATTACCCAGGCCAACGACAAGGTGAACATCGAATTTGCCGATGGCAGCTCGGCTACCGTCGATGTGCTGGTCGGCGCGGACGGCATCCATTCGGTCGTGCGCACTGCAATGCTGGGCCCCGAACAGCCACAATTTACTGGCGTGGTGGCCTACCGGGCCGTTGTCCCGGCCGACAGGCTTGAAGGGTGCTCAGATCTGGATTGCTTCACCAAATGGTGGGGAAATCAGCCGGAGGTGCAGGTGGTTTCATTTCCGCTCAACCAGGGAAAGGACATCTTCATATTCGCAACAACCCCGCAACCGGAATGGACGCTCGAGTCGTGGACTGCCCCCGGCGAGGTCGCCGAGCTTCAGGATATCTATGCAGATTTTCACGCCGATGCCCGGGCACGACTCAACGCCTGCACCGAAGTCCTGAAGTCGGCCTTGTACGTGCGTGATCCCCTGCCACGCTGGCACGAGGGCCGTCTTGTACTGCTGGGCGACGCTGCTCATCCGATGATGCCTTTCATGGCTCAGGGTGCCGGACAGGCCATCGAAGACGCCATTGTACTGGCGCGCAGTCTGGCCGAGCCCACGTTCACGTCGGTTGAGCAGGCTTTGGCTGCGTATCAGGACGCCCGGCTTGACCGCACAAGCCGTATCCAGATTGCTTCGCGAGGAAACACCTGGCTCAAAGAGGGTGGCAACGCTGACTGGGTGTACGAGTACGATGCCTGGCAAGCGCCCCTTGGTGCCTGAGCCGTCACAAAGCAAGCCGATCATGGACGAGCAAGACTCTCCCAAAGGCCTTGTAACTCCCGTCGTACGCGGCATACGGTTGCTGCGGTACATCGCCGAGGGAGGCAACACAACCAACCTGAGTGAGGTCGGCAGGTCAATTGACGTCAACCGGGTGACGGTCATGCGACTGCTGGCAACCCTTGAGCACGAGGGCCTGATCGAGCGTCTGCCACAAGGCGGACATCGCGTCGGAATGAGTCTGCTGACCCTGTCCGCCGCCGCCCTTGGCTCCATCGAGCCGCTGGAAGCAGGCAGACGGGCCGTCGAGCAGCTGTCTCAAGAGTTGGGTGTGTCGGCGTATCTTGTGGTGCTCGATGGGTACAACGTAGTGTACGTGCATCGTCAAATGCCAGAAGGCGGTCTGGTAAGCCATATCCGCGTTGGCAGCCGGGTTCCTGCTTTCCTGACTGCTCCTGGCCGGGCGCTGTTGGCGCAGTTGGCAGAAGAGGACATCACGCAGTTATGGAAGGCATGGCAGGCGGAATCTGCCCCAAGAAAAAACACGAAGCCTTCGGATGCCGCCCCGCTTCCGGATCTGCCGAAGTTCTTGCAGCAGGCAAAGTATGACCGGGACGAAGGCCATGTCTGGAGCTTTTCAGGTTTCGAGGCAGGTATCAACGCTTGCGCGGCAGCAATAAAAGGGGTGGGCAGTCGTCCCGTGGCTGCATTAAGCGTCGTTGCGCCTCAACCCTTGTTCGATGCCGATTCCAGCCTGCAGCGCCGCATGCAGGAAAAAGTAGTTCTTGCTGCACGGGAGCTAACCCGCCTGTCGGGCGGCTGAGATACTGCTGCCCAGGCATTCCGACAGATGAGTGGCAGCGGCCACAATTTTGTCGACAAGGGTATCTCGCTGGGCCTCCGGTATCCGGGATTCCGGGACGGTGATGCCAAGTGCCGCCGCCACTTGTCCATCTTGCGAAAAGACCGGGGCCGCGACGGACGAAATATTTGGCTCAAAGAAGCCATCGGCAATAATATGGCCGCGAGCCTTGTCTTGCTGCAGCAGCTCGTACAGATCCTGTACGGTCTGCGGGGTGCTCGGCCCGTAGGTTTTCAGTGTTTCTTCGGGGTACAAGGCTTTGAGCGCGTCGAAGCCATGGTGGCTCAGCAGCACGCGACCCAGTACGGTTGCGTGCGCGGGCAGTCGTGTTCCGATATGGACCGAGCTGGTGAAGATGGACCCCGCCGCTGCTTTTTGTACATAGACAATGTCGCGTCCGTCCCGTACCACCAGGTTGGACGAGTAGTTGAACTCGTCGCGAAGTTGCTCGAGTATCGGCCGGCCCAGTTCCGTGAGGGTTAACGAGGCCAGATATTCAAACCCCAGTTTCAGCACGGCGGTGCCCAGCTGATATTCCCGCCCATTGCTGGCTCGCTCGACAAAACCAAGCGATTCGAGTGTGACCAGAAGTCGAAAGACAGTTGTGCGAGGTACATCGAGTCGCCGAGCCAGCTCTGGGGCAGTAAGCGTCGGAGTCTCGCGAGTGAATTCAGTCAGTATTCGCAAGCCCCTTTCGAGGCCCGGAACGGAATATCGGTCAGATTGAGGGCGGGACATGGATGCACCTTTGGGCCAACCCTGTAACGGGTCGGGGTTCTGAAGGGCCTACAGCCACCGGCCAATGAAGGATGGGGCTGAATCAGCCTGATCAATACAGGCACGGATGATACTTTAACGGCAAGTCGCTGTCTTGGCCTGGCCCTGCATCGCGAAGCGGGCCATACGGGCAGTTTGCGACTTTGAACCCTGGCGAGCCAGTGTGGACGATGCGCGAAGGGCCGGCGCCCTTGTCAAGGCTGACCGGCCCGCCTGGTGTTCAACTGAACGCTTGCCCAGCAGGAAATCAGTTCTTGCCGGTGAGCTGCTCAATGGCAAGTTGACGCAGCATGCGGCGCAGACGCGTTACCGCCACGTCATGCTGATACAGGTGCTCGCGCTTGTTGGCGTCAAGCTCCATGACTTCAAGGATGACACGGTCTTGCTCGACGACATCCCAGTGGCGGGCTTCCAGGCGGTTCTTGTACAGAAAACGCCAAGAGTCACGCTGCCAGCCCGAAACCTTTCGATTGCGCCAGAAGAACACGGCCGACTTGTGATCGTGCATGGGCGTGGCAAAGGCTGCGATACCAAAGCTGCCTCCGGGACCACCGCTTTTCGGATAGGGAATGTCAAGACGTGCCCAGTGGATGCCGGTGTCGGCGAATTCGGTCCAGTCGAAGTTGACATCGCGTTGCTCGGCCTTTTCGAACGAGAACCCGTGTTCGGTGTCCTTGAGCTCGAACTTGGCTGCGCGGGCACCGGCTGCCATGCTGTGTGACTGCTTGTGCAGGAAGGTGCCGTGCATCGGGTCCATGACGTTGTCAAGCACATAGCGATAGTCGCAGTCCCACTCAAGGTAGCACAGGAACTTTTCGTATTCGTCCGAAGTGAGTTCTTCGGGCAGTACCAGTGGAGGAGGCTGGTCGATGTTCTGACTTGAGTTGTACAGGAAGAGGGCGCCATGCGCGTCCTGGACGTGAAATGACAGGGTAGGGCGAGAACCCTCGAGCTTGCAGCCTGGGCTGCCCGGCACGGCTATCACTGTACCGTTGCAACTGACTTCGACCCCATGATAGCCACAGGCAATGCGGTTGCCCAGCGGGATGCCCGCCGACAGGGGGGCGCCACGGTGCGGACAGTGGTCTTCGAGCGCGTAGGGCGTGCCATCGGTATCGCGCCACAAGACAATCTTGTGGCCCAATCGGCGCAGGGAAATAGGGGTCTGGCTGACAAAGGAAGACGGGCAGATGGCGTACCAGCGATTCTCGATACCGTTGGCCAGGACTTTCTCGATTTCGACGTCGGAGGGATTGGTGGTCATGGTGGCTTTCCTTCAGGTGTTCAGTCGTCGCCGAGACGCTTCAGTTCGGCAGCGAGCATCTCTGGTGTCCACATGCTGGACGTGTCTTGGGGCTGGGGGCCATGCTCATTCAGGTATGAGACCAAGCCCTCCAGGTCGTTGATATCGGCGGTATACGCGCGTTCCAGGGAATCGCCCAGCAGATTCTCGTAAGCGGTCGGTTCGCGCTTGCGAGCTTGATGGGGTACCAGATATAGATTGGACATTATTTACTGACCTCCGTTTTCTACACGTTCTTTGATGCGTTCTTGCACCGATAAGAAATCATAAGTAGGGAAGCATTCGGTCGAGAAGACTCCCCAGGCCGAGCGTTCAGGTTCGCCATTAACCGCTGGAATCAGGTGGTTGACACGAGAAGCGTGACAACTGGCGAATTCCATAACAACCGACCAGGAGAAGCTCCTTGGCGCTAGCGACTTTGCCGGCTGTAGTGCGATAATCTGCATCGCCTACTGTTGTTCCATATATTAAACAGCGTTTTATGTATTAAAAGTTTATGGCTTCTATCAGTACGCTAACTATTGGTAGAAACCCTAGTCATTGGCGGGGGAAATTGCAGAACAAAGGGAAATCCCTAATACAACATGGCTGCCCGACCCATTAAAGTTTGTTTAAGTAACAAAACAACGGTTCATATATAAAACAAATTACTCTTCCGGGTGTTTGTTTCATGAGCCCAGCGGCCCCCACCAAAAGGAGCAGCCCTCATGGTTGAAATTGAATTCAGAAACGTCGGCAAGTCATTTCCCGACCCTAAAACAGGGGCCATGAGAGCCGCTGTCAGCAATATCTCGCTTTCTATAAAAAAGGGCGAAGTCGTCTCCATCATCGGGCCCTCGGGCTGCGGCAAAAGCACGTTGCTCAATATGGGCTCGGGCTTGTATGCACCCACCACCGGTGAGGTTTACGTGGCCGGCAAGCGCGTCACCAAGCCCGTGCGCGAGGTGGCCTTCATGCTGCAAAAAGATCTGCTCATGCAATGGCGCACCATCGAAGACAACGTTGCACTTGGCCTCGAGATTGCCGGTGTGCCCAAAGCCCAGCGGCTAAAGGTGGCAAACCAGCTTTTGCACAAATGCCACCTGAAGGGCTACGAAAAGAACTACCCGCACCAGTTGTCCGGTGGTATGCGCCAGCGCGCTGCGCTCGCGCGCACCTTGGCCGTCGATCCGCAAGTGATGTTGCTTGACGAGCCTTTCTCGGCACTGGATGCCCAGACCAAGATGATCCTGCAGCAGGATCTCGCCCAGTCACTTGCCGAAAACGGCAAGACGGCGTTGTTTATCACTCACGATCTCGTCGAAGCCATTGCCCTGTCCGACCGCCTGCTCGTAATGAGCGAGCGTCCCGGCACCATTATTGAAGAAATCGTGGTCGACCTGCCGCTGCGCGATAACCCCTTGCAGCGGCGCAAGCTTCCCGAAATCGGTCCTTTGCAAGGGCGGCTGATGGATTTACTGAAAATCGGCAAGGAAGAAGAGGCCGAACTGCATTGAGCCCCCGGGCTCGTTGCGCAAAAGCACAGCAGTCATTTGGTTTAACCGAATTTCCACCCACACAAAAAAACAGCAGACCTCAGGAGAACAGAATGAAAAAACTACTCATCGCCGCCATGCTCGGAGCATGTGTTTCCATGGCCTCAGCCCCTGCGCTGGCTGCCGACAAGCTCGAAGAGATTACGTATTTGTTGCCCGCTCCAAAGAATCTGCCGGCGTTTGCGCCCTGGATTCTTGCGCAGCACCAGGGTTACTTCAAGGAAGAAGGCCTTAGCGTCAACTTTATTTCGGGTAAGGGCGGAGTCGACGTTGCCAAACAGGTAGGAGCCGGAAACGCACCCATCGGTGGCGCAATGGGCGACACGTCAATCATCGTTCGGGCCAACGGTGTTCCCGTCAAGTCGGTAGCCGTCCTGGGAGCCGGCGGCCTGGTTCTGATCGCCTCGCATGAAGATGCTCCGGTCGATGAGCCTGCACAACTCAAGGGAAAAACAATCACGGTTATTTCCTACGCCGACACGGCTTATTTCTCTTTGCTGGGAACTATGCAGAAAGCCGGCCTGACGCGTAACGACGCCGACATTCAGGCAGCCGGACCCGCAGGCGTGTGGCAGTTGTTCGCGTCCAAGAAGGCCGACGTCATGGCCGGCGTACCCGACTGGGTCGCCAGCGTTCGTCATAACGGCGGCAAGGTGCATTTGATGGATCCGGCCAAGGGCTTCAACAGCATGGCGCAAGCCATGATTGCCTCGGACGAGACCATCAAGAACAACCCGGAACTGATCCAGCGCATTGTCCGGGCCACGCTCAAGGGTATGGAATTCATCATGAAGGACCCCGACGGCGCCCTGGCCGCCTATATCGAGGCCGTTCCCGCTCACAAGGGACGTGAAGACGAAATGCGTGAAGTGTTCAGCATGTACAACAAATACGTGTATGCCGACCAGAAAGTGCCCGGACATATCGATGCTGAACGCCTGGCAGCTGTCCAAGACTTTTACGTGTCGCAGGGCATCGTCGGCAAGGCCACGCCGCTCGAAGACCTGTACACGAATCAATTCATTGAAGGTTTGAAATGAGTTCTGACCCAACCGCAGCAATCAAGGTACCGGCGGGGGCTTCGGCCCCGGCCGCTTCTGCCCAAGATAGCGCAACGCCTTCGCGCGCCGGAGGGATAAAAGTGACCAAACGCCATACTGTAACCGCGGCGGGCAGCATTGCCGTCCTGATTGTTTTTCTGGCCGCATGGCAATGGTTGCCGGGCTGGCTGGGCATGCCCGAATTTATCCTGCCGAAGCTGACGACGGTGGTGCAGGAAGCCGGCCATATGTGGAGCACGGGCAACTTCCTCGAGCACTTTGGATATACGGCGCTTGAGGTTGTGTTGGGCTTCATCCTGGGCGCATTGCTCGGTTTGTTTGTCGGCGTGGTGTTGGGTTTGTCTCCGACAACAGAATCCGTGTTGTCACCCTACATTCTTGCCTTGCAGATTGCGCCGAAGGTAGCGTTTGCACCTTTGTTCGTGATGTGGCTGGGCTACACCATCTATCCCAAGATTCTGGTGGCCTTGCTTATTGTCTTCTTCCCGATCATGGTCAACGTGCTGTCGGCAATCCGTACGGTGGACCCCGATATGGTCAACCTGGTACGTACACTTAACGCCAGCCGTTGGCAGATCTTCCGCCTGGTGGAGTTCCCGTCGGCCTTGCCTTCTTTGTTTTCGGGCCTGCGCATCGGCGCGACGCTTGCCGTCATTGGCGTGACTGTAGGTGAACTGGTCGGAGGCAACAAGGGCTTGGGCTTCCTTCTGGTTGACGCTGAAGGCCAGGGCAACACGGCCGGTGTCTTTGTGGCAATTACAGGTCTGACCGTAATCGGGATCGCGGCATATGCCGTAGTGGTGTGGTTCGAGCGTCGTTGCCTGCACTACATTCCCAAAGCATCGGTTACAACGGTTTGAGGCAAATGATGAGTCGTATCGAAAGCCCGCAAACCACAGAACTGCTTCGCGGAAGGAAAGTGCTGGTAACCGGCGCCGCCCGTGGGCTCGGACTGGAATTCGCCCGCAGTATCGTCCAGGCGGGAGGTGCTGTCGTCATGGCCGACATCCTCGCTGATCAGGTTCAGGCCGCAGCAGCCGAACTGCGTGATCAGGGTCACGAGGCGCACGGGCTGGTCGTCGACCTTAACGATCCTGACTCCATTCAGGCCTGTGCCGATTCCGCCGTGCAAGCGGTTGGCGGGCTCGACGGCCTGGTCAACAACGCTGCCATGACCCATTCCGGCGGCAAGAACCTCGAAGAGCTTGATGTCGACGTCTGGGACGATGTCATGCGCATCAATGTGCGCGGTACGTGGTTGATGTCACGCGCCTGCCTGCCCGCCTTGCGAGCCTCCCAGGCCCCCAGCATCGTCAATCTGGCTTCCGATACTCCCATGTGGGGAGCCCCCAATTTACTCGCCTATGTCGCCAGCAAGGGGGCCGTCATGTCCATGACGCGATCCATGGCGCGCGAACTTGGCGCCGATGGCATCACCGTCAACGCGGTGGCGCCGGGCCTGACCCTGGTCGAGGCCACGGCATACGTGCCCCAGCAGCGGCACGAACTTTACGAGAATCAGCGCGCATTGCAACGTGCGCAGTTGCCCGACGACGTCAGTGGCGCCGTCACATTTTTGTTGTCAGGTCTGTCGCGCTTCGTGACCGGCCAAGTGTTGGCCGTCAATGGCGGCTTTGTGATGCATTGATATAAAGGTGATAGCTATGAGCGAACAGGTAGTGGCCGAAGAAAAACGCAGCTGGGATCGCCCCGAGGGCGCCAGCTTCGAAGAGTGGATGAGCAGCCGCATCGCACGGTTTTCAACTCGCAAGTACGATTGGGACGCACTGAAATTCCAGGCCGATTTCGACCCGAAATATCGCCGTGCCCAGATGCGGTACGTCGGTACCGGCGCAACTGGCGTCGCCAGTGATTCCAATACCGTGCCGGCCGAGCACTTCACCTTCTCGACGATGGTGATTCCAGCGGGTGGTGTTGGCCCTTCGCATATCCACCACGACGTGGAAGAAGTCTTTTTTGTGATCCGCGGCAAGATGAAGCTGATCCTCGAGAAGGACGGCGAGCGTTACGAAACCATTCTTACCGATCGCGATCTCGTTTCCGTGCCTCCCGGCGTATATCGCGAAGAGATCAATATCGGCGATGAGGATGCCTTGATGTGCGTCTTGTTGGGTTCCGGGAAACCCCAGATTCCCAATTATCCGCCCGAGCATCCCCTGTCCAAGATCAAGCGTTAAAACATGGCCAGTCGCACCGTGCAATTGTTCCCGGCAGACCCGGCTCCCGCAGGGGCCGGGTTCGGCGAGCTCACCGTACCGGTTACCGGCGGCGTGCTCGGATATCGCGAGGCCGGTTCGCATGCTTGCACTATTGTTCTGTTGCACGGCATCAGCTCAGGGGCCGGTTCCTGGTCCGAGTGTGCCCGGTTGATGGCGCCGCATGCGCGCGTCATTGCCTGGGATGCTCCGGGCTATGGTCAATCCAGCCCGCTGGACAGCGCTGCGCCATCCGCGCTCGATTACGCTCAGCGTCTGCACGCGCTGCTCGAAACACTGCAGGTTGATAAATGCCTTCTCGTGGGGCATTCGCTCGGAGCATTGATGGCAGCCGCCTACAGCAGTTTGCCAGATAGCCGCGCCGGAGCCTATGTGCTGATGAGTCCGGCCCTGGGTTATCAGGGAGCGCGCAGCGCCCAGGCGTCGCGGGTCAGAGAAGGGCGCTTGAAGGCCCTGAAAGAACTTGGCATTGAGGGAATCGCCCGCAACCTGCCAGATCGCCTTCTTACCGCACAGGCCAGCGAACACGCCCGGGATACCGTGCGCAACAATGCCTTGCGGCTGCAGCCGGCCGGATACACACAGGCGGTCGAACTGTTATGTGGTGACGACATCGACCGGTTCAAGCCTCCACAAGACCGGACGCTGGTGTATTGCGGCGATTCCGATATCGTCACAACGCCTGAACAATCAGCCCAGTACGCACAGCGGCACGGGTATCCCTTCGCATTGATTCCGCATGCAGGTCACGCCTGTTATGTAGAGCAGCCTCATGAAGTCGCACGAATACTGCTCGAGGCAGCGGCGAAATTTGATGTGCAAGGAACGAAAACATGAGCGAAGTATTGAAAATGGGGGTGCCGGACAAATACATCGTTCCGGGGCTGGAGCGAGGCCTGAGGATACTCAAGGAGTTCAACCGGAAGGACGCCACGCTTTCTGCGCCCGAACTTGCCAGGCGATTGGATATTCCGCGATCCACTGTGTTTCGCCTGTTGTCCACGCTCGAATCGCTGGGTTTTGTCGAGCGCGATGCGGGTGGGCGCGATTACACCCTCGGCCTTGCGGTACTTCGCCTTGGTTTTGAATGCCTTGCATCCAA
The DNA here is from genome assembly GCF_029263785.1 of Pusillimonas sp. Taxonomy (GTDB): domain Bacteria; phylum Pseudomonadota; class Gammaproteobacteria; order Burkholderiales; family Burkholderiaceae_B; genus Pusillimonas. The sequence goes on from NZ_JAJUFE010000049.1 coordinate 9,991, forward strand.
GGATCTGACTGAACTGGGACGTCCCATTCTGGATCGGCTGCGCGACAAGGTCGGCTATTCCTGCAATCTGGTTGTACGGGACGGGCGCTCCATCGTTTACGTGGCCAGGTCCGCGGTTCCGTCGCCCTTCGCCAACATGGTCTATGTCGGTACCCGGCTGCCGGCGCACTCCACCCTGTTCGGCCGGGTGCTGCTGCGCGATCTTACATTCAGCCAGCTGCACGATTTGTTTCCTGAAGAGCAGCTGCACCGCGCAACCGACAAAACACCGGCCACGGTGACCGAACTGTTCAAACAAATTCAACTGGATAAAGAGCACGACTACGTGTTCGAGCCCGGTTATTACGAAGAATCCATTGCCACCCTTGCTGTGCCGGTATTTGGCCGCGGTGGCGCAGTCATCAGTGCGATAGGCGTCACCCTGCCAAGCGCACACATCGAAAAACTGAACCTGGACGAATTGGCGACCGCGGCTTGTGACGCGGCGCTTGAGTTGTCGCAGTTGCTGGACCACATCGTACCTGGCACTGATGTATCGACGATTCAAAATGAGAGGAAGCAATGATCAACCTAGAAGGGAAAGTGGCGGTTGTCACCGGCGGTACGTCAGGCATCGGTCTGGCAACAGTCAAGCTGCTGCTGGAGTTTGGCGCAGACGTTGCGCTTTGTGGGCGCGACCGCGAACGATTGGATCAGGTGGGCAATGATCTCAAACAGGCGTTTCCGGGGCGGCGAATTCTGGCTCGGGCCTGCGATGTGCTGCAACCGGGCCAGGTCGCCCATTTTGCCCAAGCGGTACACGACGAGCTGGGCAATGCTTCGATGTTGATCAATAACGCGGGGCAAGGCAGGGTATCGACGTTTGCCGATACCGATGACGCAGGCTGGGAAAACGAAATCAGGCTCAAGTTCTTTTCAGTCATTCATCCCACCCGCGCCTTTCTTCCTCAGCTCGAGCAGAATGAAGACGCCGCTATTGTTTGCGTGAATTCCTTATTGGCAGTCCAGCCCGAGCCCCACATGGTCGCCACGTCGGCGGCGCGGGCGGGCGTCATGAACCTGGTGCGGTCTCTGGCCACCGAATTCAGCCCGAAGGGCATCCGTGTAAACGGTATCTTGCTGGGCCTGGTCGATTCGGGACAGTGGCGCCGTCGTTACGACGAGCGCGAGGATAAGTCCCAAACCTGGGAACAGTGGTCTTTAGCGCTGGCCCAGCGCAAGAATATTCAACTTGGCCGGCTTGGTCGTCCCGACGAAGCCGCACGCGCCATTATTTTTCTGGCCACTCCGCTGTCGTCCTATACGACCGGAAGCCACATCGATGTCTCCGGAGGAGTAGCCCGACATGTCTAACGACAATTCACACGTTACCGTGGGGGCGGTGATCGCCGCCTTTCTCGAAGAATGCGGTGTCAAGACCGCCTTTGGTGTCATTTCGATCCACAATATGCCCATCCTGGACGCCTTTGGTGAACGGGGTGTAGTACGTTTCATACCTGCTCGGGGTGAGGCCGGCGGTACCAATATGGCTGACGCCTACGCGCGAAGCACGGGTGAACTTGGTGTTTGCCTGACCAGCACCGGTACCGCAGCCGGCAATGCGGCCGGAGCACTGGTCGAGGCCTGGACAGCCGGCACACCATTGCTGCATATCACCGGTCAGATCGAATCTCAATACCTCGATCGCGGCTTCTCATACATTCACGAGGCGCCTGACCAGCTGACAATGCTGAAGGCGATTTCCAAGGCCGCCTTTCGTGTGCATGATGCTGCAACGGCCCTGGCCACCGTCAAGAAAGCGGTCCAGCTTGCCCTCACAGCGCCTACTGGGCCGGTCAGCATCGAAATTCCGATTGATGTCCAGCAGGCACTCATCCCCATGCCGGCCAACCTCAAGCCTTTGCAGGTACCGGTGCTGCAACCATCCGATCAGGACCTGGACCGTCTGGCCAATAAACTTGCCCAGGCCAAGCGACCCATGCTGTGGCTGGGCGGTGGCGCCCGCGGCGCCAGCGCTGCGGTCGAGCGCCTGATGAAACTGGGGTTCGGCGTTGTAACCAGTACTCAGGGGCGTGGAATCGTTCCCGAAATTCATCCTCAAACACTGGGTGCTTTCAATCTTCACAAGCCCGTCGAGGCGTTCTACCAAACATGCGATGCCATGCTGGTAGTGGGTTCCCGACTGCGCGGCAATGAAACGCTCAAATACGAACTGAAACTGCCGCGCCCACTGTATCGCAGCGATGTCGATCCAGCCGCCGAAAGCCGCTGTTACGAAAGCGACGACTTCGTGCAGGGTGATGCCTCCCTGGTCCTGCAGGGTCTGGCTGATCGTCTCGAAGGCCGCATCACTACAGACCCGACCTTCCTGACCGATCTGGCGGCTGCGCGCAAGGCGGCCGTCGATAGCCTGGTCGATGGCCTGGGCCCGTATTCCGCGCTGGTCGAGGCACTGCAGAATGCGGCGGGCAGCAATTTCAACTGGGTGCGCGACGTGACGGTGTCCAACAGCACCTGGGGCAACCGCTATTTGTATCTCTTCGAGCCCAAGGCCGGTGTGCACGCACTGGGCGGTGGTATTGGCCAGGGCCTGGCGATGGGCATTGGAGCGGCAATTGGAGCGGCTCAGACGCACTCCGGCAAGAAGACATACACGCTGGCCGGTGATGGCGGCTTCATCCTGAACCTGGGCGAATTGGCGACTGCGGTGCAGGAAAAGGCCGACATGGTCATCATCTTGATGAACGACAAAGGCTACGGTGTCATCAAGAACATCCAGGACGCCGCATACGGCGGGCGACGTCACTATGTCGATCTGCACACGCCTGATTATGCCGCGCTGACCGCATCCATTGGCCTGCCACATGTGCGAGTCACCGACCTGAGCCAGATGGCCGATGCCTTGCAACAGGCTCAGAAGCAAGTCGGACCATTCATGATCGAGGTCGATATGCTTTCTATCGGCAAGTTCAAGACAGCCTTCGCGGGCCCTCCGGTCAGCGAGCCAGAAACAGTGACGGCAGGGTCCTGATTGTCATGAAATCCAAACGTATCGCGCTGGTAGGGCTTGGCGCCATTGGTCAGGCGGTTCTCGACCTGATCAAAAACGACTCCGCCCTGCAGGTGTCACAAGTCATTGTATCGTCCGGTAAAGAAGACTCGACTCGCCATTGGTTCGCCCAGCACCGGCCCGAAATGTCGCCTCAGGTCGCAAGCCGCCTCGAGGGCGAGCGTCCTGATGTATTGGTCGAATGTGCGGGCCATGGTGCCCTGGGCACCCACGTGGTACCGGCGCTCCGGCAGGGAATCCCTTGCCTGGTGGTGTCCATAGGCGCGTTGTCGGCCCCTGGCCTGGCAGAGCAGCTTGAAGAGGCCGCCCGCCAGGGCGGTACGCAGGTCCACCTGTTATCCGGCGCGATTGGGGGAATCGATGCCCTGGCAGCCGCTCGTGTGGCGGGCCTTGACGATGTCACTTACGTAGGCCGCAAGCCGCCCTTGGGGTGGCTGGGTTCGCCTGCGGAAGACAAGCTTGATCTGCGCAACCTCAAAGAAAAGGCCAGGTTCTTTGAGGGTTCTGCGCGAGAGGCAGCCCGGCTGTTTCCCAAGAATGCCAATGTGGCTGCGACCTTGTCGCTGGCCGGTATCGGGCTTGATAAGACCCGTGTCGAACTCTGGGCCGACCCTACAGTCGACCAGAACATCCATTATTACGAAGCCAGGGGCGCATTTGGCTACATGGCCGTGACCATGCAGGGCAAGCCGCTGGCCAGTAACCCCAAGACATCCGCCCTGACGGTATACAGCGTGGTTCGCGCCTTGCGGAACCTGGTGTCGCCTTTAGCGGTCTGAATTATTTGTTGCCGCGGTGCGCCCCAAAGGGGAATCGCCGCCATAGAAGGGATTTTCATGAGCAACCCTGACGTTCTGGACATCTGCATCGCCGGCCATTGGCGCCCAGGCAAAGGTCCTCAATATCAAAGTCTGTACCCCGCAACCGGCGAAGTTGTGGCCACCCTTAATGCCGCCAGTCCCGAAGACGTGGAAGAGGCAATACTCGGTGCACAAAAGGCCTTCGAAGAAAGCGGCTGGCCCCAGCGCAAACCTCACGAGCGGGCCGCGGTACTGTATCGCATTGCACAACTGATTCGCGAAGACGCTGAACGTCTGGCGCAATTGCAACGACTCGATAATGGCAAGCCGATTTCCGAGACGCGTGCGCTGGTAGCCAGTGCCGCAGGCACTTTCCAGTTTTTCGCCTCGGCTTGCGAGACGATGGAGGAAACCATTACTCCTTCACGGGGCGACTACCTCACCATGAGCCTTTACGAACCCATGGGTGTCGTAGCAGCCATCACGCCGTGGAATTCGCCTATTGCCAGTGAAGCCCAGAAAATGGCACCGGCGCTTGCTGCCGGCAATGCCGTGGTCGTCAAGCCGGCAGAGATCACGCCGCTTATGGCGCTGGAACTGGCCCGCATTTGCGATAAGGCGGGTTTGCCCAAGGGCCTGGTCAGTGTGGTGCCGGGCAAGGGGTCGGTCATCGGAGACCTGATCACCCGCCATCCTCTGGTGCGTCGGGTTTCATTCACTGGCGGAACTTCGGTAGGCCGGCACATTGCCGGCATAGCTGCGCAAAAGTTCATGTCCGTGGCGCTCGAGCTCGGGGGCAAATCGCCCACTATTGTCCTTGAGGATGCCGATATCGATCACGCCGTGAACGGTGTCCTGTATGGCATCTTCAGTTCCAGCGGCGAATCGTGTATTGCCGGGTCCAGGTTGTTTGTCGCCCGTCCGCTTTACGACAACTTCATGCAACGACTGGTGCAGGGCGCAGAACGCCTGCGTGTGGGCGACCCGGCCGACGAATCCACCCAGATGGGACCGCTGATCAGCGAAAGCCATCGGGCGTCGATTGAACGTTATGTCGACATTGGCGTCAAAGAAGGTGGGCGCATCCTGACGGGCGGTGCACGCCCCACAGGCGATATTTACGACAAGGGTTATTTTTATCGGCCTACCATTATCGAAGGCCTCAAAAACACCGACACCATCTGCCAGGAAGAAATTTTCGGCCCGGTGCTGGTGGCCATGCCCTTTGACAATCTTGACGATCTTATCGCGCAGGCCAACGACAGTGTCTACGCGCTGGCAGCCGGCATCTGGACTCGAGATTACAAGGCCGCCTGGCGACTGGCCAAAGTCCTCAAGGCCGGCAACGTCTGGATCAACACGTACAAGCAATTTTCCATTTCCACACCTTTCGGAGGCTGGCGCGATAGCGGGCTGGGCCGCGAAAAGGGACGCGACGGCATTCTTCAATATATGGAGCAAAAGGCCGTCTACTGGGGGCTCAACGAACAGCCCCTGCCGTGGGCCAACTAAGGAGCAAGCATGGATATCATGGGTATCGACGAAATCACCTACGGTGCAGATGATTTCGAGACCTGCAAGAAGTTTTTTGCAGACTGGGGCCTGGAAAGCGTTTCCGAGAGTGCTGACAAACTTGTCTTCTCAACGCTTAATGGGTGCCTGGTCAATGTGGTCAAGCAGGACGCGCGAGATTATCCCGCGCCCATCGAGCCGGGGCCAACCCTGCGCGAAGTCGTCTGGGGCGTGTCGGATGAAGACGTGCTGAAGCGGCTTGCCCAGCAGCTGTCCGATCAGTCCGGCTATCAGAATACTGGGGACCGCCTTTCTTGCGTAGACCCTTCCGGCATGCTGCTGGGCTTCCAGGTAAGCCGCAAGAAAGAGATTTCCATCGATTGCGGCCAGATGAACACCTGGAACGAAAAACCCCGCCGCAATGCTCGCAGCCCCATCTACGAGCGGGCACACCCCATCGAGGTCGGACATGTCGTCTTCTTCGTGAGCGATCTGCAGCAGATGGAAGACTTCTACGTCAACAAGCTGGGGTTTGCTCCGTCGGATCGTTATCCCGGTCGTGGCGTCTTCCTGCGCTGTGATGAAGACGGCGGCCACCATGACCTGTTCCTGCTGCAAACCCCTGATAAAAAAGTAGGATTGAATCACGTGGCGTTTGCGGTGCGTGACATCCACGAGGTGTTCGGTGGCGGCCTGCATGTCGACCGCTGCGGCTGGAAAACTCAGCTTGGCCCGGGTCGTCATCCGATTTCCTCGGCCTATTTCTGGTACTTTCAGAATCCGGCAGGCGGACTCATCGAATACTATGCCGACGAAGACCAGCTCGACAAAGACTGGGTGCCCCGCGAGTTCGAGCCCAGCCCCACACGCTTCGCCGAGTGGGCCGTAGACGGCGGCCTTGACGGCAATACCCGCCGGCAAAAAAATGTCGGCGGACCCGATGGCAAGTTTCTGACTGACAGAAAATAGCCTCTGACTGCCAGAAGTTGCATCCGGCCGCCGCATCTGGCGCGACTGGATGCAACTACGATTCAACGTAAGGCTTCGCGCCGGTTGCGTCTGTTCTGCGCGGCGATTTCCCGTTCTTTCTGTCTTTGCTCGTCGACGCCCGCGTCAGGTGCAGGCACTGCGGTGACAAGGCTTTGCGGTGAGAAATACCCATGTACATACCTGGCCACCAGCATTTTGTCGGGTGAACGACATGTCTGTGGGTGGTCCGAAAAGTAAAGACACTCGGGGTAACCTTCTACAAAGGTCACGCGCACCTCTGCCGTCCGGGCCCCGCCCAGTCCTCCATATCCGTACCGTGCCGTAAGTTCCCGCGGCCGGCCTGCCTCATCTCGCGCACGGACTTGCGCGCCGGCGACGCTTTGAAGGATGTATTTGTTCACCTGCCACGTTCTTGCTTCGCCTTTGATCAATTCTTCGAGGAATGCAGTGATGTCCGGGTCTTCATATTTGGCACCAGGCCGTGGAATCGGCACAGCCGGCTCGAGATTCCCGTTCGGACGTATTCCAAAGGGCATATTCTGCCCATACAAGCGCAAGTTCTCCTGGAAGCGCATCAGTCCTGGGGCGTCGCAGCCATTCCGCTCGATGAGAGTTCGCATCTCTTGAGCTCGTAGGGCCGCGGTTTCTGCAATTTTCTTGAAGTCGCCAAGCCTGGGACCGCGATAGGGCAGGTCAGACCCCTTGATGGCAGCGAACATATACTTGTAGGTATCGTCCAGAAAGCGCTGGTCCAGTGTTTTCTTGACCTCCCATAGCTGCGGATCGGCAAAATATCCGCTGGGCACGTCTTTCCATTGGGTGCAGTAGGGCGCGCTTTCCGAAAAGGTACCGTTTCGATAGTAGGTCTTGGTGACGCCTTTTTCGACACATTGCAGATTTGTCATTTCAACAAAGTCCGCAGGTCGTGTTTTCGGGTCTGCCGCGCATTGCTCGGCGTAGGCATATAAATAAGCGCCGAACAGCTCGTTAAATCTCGAGTCGTCGGCAGACAGGCCGAGCGCAAAAAAGTCGCCCTGCATGATCATTGTCATGAACGGCTGGTACTGGAAGCCCTTCGTATCGAACGGGAGTGGCGATTCTGGCACTACCGCCTGGGCTTTAAACATCCTGAACTCTTTGCAGTAGTCACTTCCAAATTTGGGATTGGCGACCCGAATAGAGTCGTCGG
>NZ_JAJUFE010000067.1 GCF_029263785.1 Pusillimonas sp.
AGTGGCCGCCAGCTTCTTTAAAGAGCACTACCCTCATGCACCACCCAGCGCATGCAGACCTACCAGCCTTCGTGGCACGGAACATGTTTTGTGCCGGACATTGGAGGGCGCACCCTCAAACCGCCCGACTGGCCGGCAAAACATGTTCCGTGCCACGAAGGCGCTAAAGAACTCAAAACAAGGTCATTCACCATCCGCGCCACAAAGGCGCTAAAAAACTCAAACACGCTCACTCATCACCCGTAACACAAAGGCATTTAACAACTCAAACACACCCAGCACACCATCCACAGCAAAACGGCACCCAAGCACCCCCCACCCCCGCCCAGACCCACACTATCAGGGAAATCCCCACACAATTTCCCATTGCAGCGCGCCCATTATTTCTTTAGTGTACGTAGGTATATGCAAGTGCATAGATAAAGGCAACGACGCGGATTGCGGCTGGTTGAGTTTTATCGAAGCGTCGTTGCAAGACCCCAACGGGGTCCTTCAACGGAGGCAGGGCATGGAAATAGCAGTACTTGGGGGCGGCCATGGATGCTACGCAGCGGCGGCCGATTTAAGTGAACAGGGCCATACCATTCGCCTCTGGCGGCGCGACGCAAGCGCATTGAAGCCGGTGCTGGCCACATCAACCATCTACCTCAAAGACGACCACGGCGAGCGTCCCGTCATCATCGACACCGCCACCACCGACATCGGCGAAGCCGTAAACGGTGCCCAGCTTATTCTCATTCCTTCCCCAGCCATTGCCCAACAGGATATCGCGCGTGCCCTGGCACCGCATCTGAAAGACGGCCAGGTCGTGTACCTGCCGCCCGGCACATTCGGCAGCTACATCATGGCCGAAACCGTGCGCCAACTCGGCTCCACCGCCGACGTCGCCTGGGCCGAAACCGGAACCTTGCCCTGGCTGGCACGCAAACACGGCCCCAACACCGTGGCCATTACCATGCGTGCCACCCGTCTACCGACTGGCGTGTATCCCGCGCGACGCGCCGACCATGCCATGCAAGTCATTGCCGGCGCCTTTCCTTGCATCGAGCCGTCTGAAGACGCCTTGTCGGGCGCACTGATGAACGCCGGCCCCATCATTCACCCCCCGCTCATCATAATGAACGCGGCGCCCTTGCAGCATTTTCCCGAGTGGGACATCCACAACGAAGGCACCCAGCCAGCCGTACGCGCAGTCACTACTGCGCTCGACAACGAGCGCATCGCCATCCGCGAGGCCATCGGTTACAGCGCCCCGCATTTCCCGCTTTCCGATCATTACGAAAACGACCAATGGATGTACGGAGATTCGCATAAAAAGCTGGTCGATTCCGGCGACTGGCGCGAACACATCGACCTGTATACCCATCGCTACATGACCGAAGACACCGTGTTGGGTCTGGCGCTACTGGCTTCGGTTGCCGATTGGGTGGGCTGCGATGCGCCCGTGGCAAAGGGACTGCTTGCCATCGCAGGGGGCATCCTGGGCAAAGATTTGCGCAAGGGCGAACGTACCCTGGGTGCACTAGGGCTGGATACGCTTTCAGTCGAAGAAATGCGGCAGATGCTGCTGCAAGGGAAATCAGCATGAATACCGTTGCTGACGCGGCGACGGAAACGGCCGCTGCGCGCGCGGTCGCCGCCAGCCCGCACGCAAGAATAGTGGCACTGGGCGCAGGCCGCATGGGCCGGGGCATAGCCATGGCATATGCCCTGCGCGGTCATGCGGTTGCCATTGTCGACTTCAAGCCGCGCGATGCGGCAGCCTTTGCAGAGCTCCAGCAAAGCGCCATGCACGAGCTGCGTCTGACACTTCAACAACTGTCCGAACTTGGATCGGTTCCCGCCAATCAGATCGACCATTGCCTGGGCCTGATCTCGGTGCATGGCGTGGGCGAAGCCCCCCAGGTGCTGGGGGCCGCAGAAATCATTTTCGAAGGCGTGCCCGAAACGCTTGAGGCCAAGCGAGATGCACTTGGGCGGGCAGGCGAACTGGCCAATCCGAAAGCGCTGATCGCGTCCACCACATCTACCATGCTGGCCTCCGACCTGGCTCCAATGGTCAGCCGGCCACAGCGTTTCATGAACGCGCATTGGCTCAACCCGGCCTACATCATTCCTCTTGTTGAAGTCAGCCCGCACGACGGCACAGATTCCGCAGCCGTCGACCAACTGCTTCACAGCCTGGAGTCTATCGGCAAAGTGCCCGTGCGATGCGCCTGCAGCCCGGGCTACATCGTTCCGCGGCTGCAAACCCTGGTCATGAACGAGGCCGCCCGCATGGTCGAAGAGGGCGTGGCAACTGCCGAACAGATCGACCTGGCCACGCGGCACGGGCTGGGTTTTCGCTTTGCAGCCATCGGCGTGCTTGAGTTTATCGATTACGGCGGAAACGACATCCTGTTTCATGCCAACAACTATCTTGCCAAAAACCTCGACGCAAACCGCTATGCCATGCCGGACATCGTTCGACAGTACATGCAGGAGGGCAAAGTGGGCTTGCGGTCGGCAAGCGGATTCCATTCCTACGAGGGGCTGGACCTAGAAGCGTACCGGCGCGACGTGCTGGCTCGAACCCTGGGCATGCTCAGGCACTTCGGCCTCGACACCCCAAGCGCCACTTCCAACGACGAAAAAGGGAACTAGACGATGAACAAGATCATGCAGGCGTTGTTGATATCAGTGGGCGCGGCGGCGGTAATGGCCCCGGCCGTGGCGCAAGACATTCCTACCATTCGGGTGGGCTGGACCATTCCAGCCGAAGAAGCCAAGTACCTGATGATGAAGCGGCCCGAGCTGTTCCCCGAAGTGGGCAAAACCTACAAGATTGAATGGTCGCAGTTCCAGGGCACGTCGCCCATGGTGCAGGCCATGCGGGCCGGTGTGCTCGATTGCTCGACCATGGCTCCGCTGTCGATGGCTCAGGGTTATATTGAAAGCGGCCTTGAAAGCTACATAGTGGCCCAGCACGTACACGAAGAAAAAGGCTATTTCTCGCCCTACTGGGCAGTAAAAAAGGACGGCAACATCAACAAGCCCGAAGACCTCAAGGGCAAGGTCATCGGCACCAACGCCTACGGGTCGGGCGTGTATTTCCAGATGGTGCTGTGGCTCAAGCAGCACGGCATCGACCCCGAAAAAGACGTCAAGATCGTAGAAACCGGCTTCCCGGCGTCGGCCGATGCCATCCGTTCGGGCCGTGTCGACGCGGGTCCGCTGGTGCAGCCGTTTGCGCTGCTTGCCGAAGAAAAGGGCGACATCCGCAAGATGTTCGCGTTATCAGAGGTGCAGTCTCCCACCGTGCAGATCTTCGAGGCCTGCAGCAAGGCATACGCCGACAAAAACCCCGAAGTCGTCAAGGCGTACGTCAAGGATCTTCAACTGGCAATGAACAAGTTGCTTGAAGATCGCAGCCTGGCGGTGGCTGTAGCTTCCGAGGTAACGCGCGCCCCGGCCGAGCTGCTGGACAAATACCTGTTTACCGAAAAAGACTTTGCCCACGCGCCCGATATGGCTCCCAACCTCGAATCCATTCAGGAAACCATCACTTTGCAGCACGAAGCGGGATTCCTGGCCAAGCCAGTGGATGTGTCGAATTTCGTACGTGAAGACATCATGGCACCCATCAAGTAGTACCTGACCAAGCTTTGCTGCAGCGTTCCAGAATGCGCCGTCTGGTCATTCCGAAAGCGCTGCAGCAACGATCCAGCCAACCGAACTCATCGCCTTTGAACAGGCCCGGACTCAATGATTACCATCGAGCAACTTGGCAAGACCTTCCACACCGCCCGCGGTACCTCGCACACTGCTATTCGCGACATCTCATTGCAGGTGCCCGACGGCCAGTTCGTCTCCATCCTGGGGCCCAGCGGTTGCGGCAAAAGCACCCTGCTATATATCGTGGGCGGCTTCGAGCACGCTACTGCCGGCAGCGTCAAGGTGGATGGTCGCGTCATCGATAAGCCCGGTCCGGATCGCGGACCGGTCTTCCAGGAATACGCCCTGTTTCCCTGGAAGACCGTCATCAGTAATGTGGCCTATGGGCTGCGCGAGCAGGGCATGGCAAAGGCACAGGCCGAAGAAAAGGCCATGTCATGGCTCGAAAAGGTAAAGCTGCGCGACTACGCCCACTTCTATCCGCGCGAGCTTTCGGGCGGCATGCGTCAGCGCGCCGCCATTGCGCGCACCCTGGCGTACGAGCCGGCCATTTTACTGATGGACGAGCCGTTCGGTGCCCTGGATGCTCACACCCGCATCAAGCTGCAAACCGGCCTGATGGGCCTGTGGGAGCAACTGAAAAACACCGTGCTGTTCGTAACGCATAGTGTTGAAGAGGCGGTTTACTTATCCGACCGGGTTGTTGTACTTAGCGGAACGCCGGGTACTGTGCGCGAAATCGTCGATATCGACCTGCCTCGCCCGCGTGTTCGCGCCGAGCTGCTGCGCTGCCCCAAGTATCAAGAGTACGTCATTCATCTTGAGCAATTACTGGTGGGCGAGGTGGCGGCATGAAAACCAATCACCAGGCGCTACGCTGGTACGAGAACCCGGCGCTGGCCTTTCTGGTAGCGGTTGTGTTGGTAGGCCTGGTGTGGGGCGCGCTGTCGCGCCTGATGGGGTTCAGCTCTTTTCCAGGACCCATCACTGCGATAAAAGAGCTTCCCGCCATCGTGTTCGACCCGAACGCCATCTGGGCCATCGCGCAATCCACCGGGCGGATGTTTGCCGGCTATGCATGGGCACTGATCTTTGCGATACCCCTGGGCCTGGCCATGGGGCGAAGCAAGGCCGTGTACGACGTGTTTTACCCCTTGGTGTCGTTGGCCTACCCCATGCCCAAGGCCGCGCTCATGCCAATCCTGATGCTGTGGTTCGGGCTGGGAAGCTTTTCAAAGATCCTGGTAATTGCCATGGGCGTGAGCCTTCCCGTGCTGTTTCACAGTTACCAGGGCGCAACCCGAATCGAAAAAAAGCTCGTCTGGACCGCACAAGCCATGGGCATGGGCCCCGTAAGGCGCCTGTTCCGCGTAGTGCTGCCCGCTGCCTTGCCCGAGATTCTTATCGGCTGCCGCGTAGGCGTGGTCATGGCGCTGATTGTGATGGTGTCTTCAGAAATGATCGCTCGCCAGGAGGGCGTCGGCAATTTGCTGTTTACCTCGATGGATATGGCCCAGTACGCCACGGTTTACGCCGTCATCCTTGTGCTGGCCGTCATGGGCTTTGTACTGGACTGGATCTTTGAACGAGTGCGCCGATACCTGACCCACTGGGCCGAGTCCGCCGGCGGCACATCCTTGCATTAGCAATGTGGAGCATCATGATTTGCCTTTCCTTCAAGCACGCAACGTTTCATGGGGCAGGCCATGACTAGGCCCGCTACGGCTGCCAGCGGGGTCATGCCTCCGGGCCCCCGAGCCGCCGTGCAATGGCGCCGGCTGTCATTCTTCAAGCGCCTCCTCTCGCCTTTGGCGGCGTTGATAATCTGGGAAATGGTGTGTCGGCTGGGGTGGGTAGAACCGCAGCTGTTGCCGGCCCCAACGGCCATCGTCGTTCGCATGATCGATCTGGCCTCGGCAGCCGAATTCTGGCAGCACTTTGGAATCACCCTGTACCGTCTTGTGCTGGGCCTGGTCATTGCCATTGTGCTGGGGGTGACGCTGGGCCTGGCCGCCCAATTGTCGCGTGCCAGTGCTGCCGTGCTCGACGCCCTGGTGCGGCTATTGGCACCGATTCCCAAGATTGCGCTGTACCCCGCCCTGATCCTGATACTGGGGTTCGAGAACTTGTCTAAAATCGCGCTCATCGTGGCCGACGCCCTGTTCCCGATCCTGATGGCAACCTGGGCTGCCGCCCGCAGCGTTGACCAGAAGTTGATCTGGTCCGCCCGCGCCGCCGGCACCAGCCCAAGCGCCTGCCTGTGGAAGGTTACCCTGCCCGCAATCGTACCCACCGTACTGGCGGGTGTGCGGGTGGCCGGCGTCATTGCTTGTGTCATCGTCTTCCTGGCAGAGATGATCGCCTCGACCGACGGCCTTGGCCACATGCTTACCGTTGCCGCGCGTGCCTATCGCACGCTGGATATGTTCGTGCCCCTGGTCTGGATCTGCGCTGTGGGGCTGGCATTGAACACCTTCATCGGATTCGTCCAGCGCAAGCTCGACCATTCCGGCTGAAGGAACAGAAGAAGGAATATGAATGAACGCGGCCAACACCAAGTTCAAGCCGCTTCAGGCTGATGCGCCCGAAGCTCCTCCGTACCTGGGGCACGACACCTTCATGCCCTATGTCCTGAATCAGGCCACGGCAGCGCTCAATGCCGATTTTCAACAGGTATTGCGCAGCGAAGGCATGACCCTGCTGCATTGGCGGGTGCTGGCTTTCTTGATGGAAACCGACGGCCTTGGGGTCAGTGCCCTGGGCCGGTTCACCGGTGTGGATCAGGCCACGCTGTCGCGTGCGCTGACAGTCATGGAGCGCTCGGGCTATGTGGCACGCTTGCCTAACCCCGAAGACAACCGCATGGTGGCGATAAAGATTCTGCCCGCAGGTAAAGAACAGTTCCGGCATGTGCTGCCCCTGGCATGGGAGATCTACATACGGGCCGTGCGCGGCCTGAGTATGGAAGAGCAGGCCACCTTGCATTATCTTTTGAACCGCATACGCGAGAACATGACCGAAACACGAAAGGAAGGGCGGCGGGTAATGGCGTAGCATTACACTTAGCCTGACGCGTATTTTTTGTATTTCCTGACTGATTCGTGCCTTTACCACTTTCTGATACCGCCCTTGAAGACGTCAAGCTGGTTTCCTTGCGCGAGTTTGTTGACGAGCGTGGAAGCTTTATGGAGCTGTTTCGCGCCGGCACCTACCACGGGCTTCCTGGCCAGACCGGTTCCTTTGTTCAGGATAATTTCTCGAGCTCCAGGCGTGATGTGTTGCGCGGCTTGCATTTTCAGCACCCAAACGGACAGGGCAAGCTTGTGCGTGCGGTATACGGAAGCGTCTATGACGTAACCGTTGACATTCGGGCGGGCTCGCCGTCCTTTGGCCAATGGCAGGCAATTACCTTACGGCACGACAAGCCGCAGCAACTTTGGGTGCCGCCGGGGTACGCGCACGGCTTTCTGGTGCTGTCTGACTTTGCCCTGGTCGAATACAAATGTACCGAGTATTACTCCCCAGAGACCGAGTCGTGCCTGTACTGGAACGATCCACACCTGGGCATTGATTGGCCCACCGACGCGCCCCTGGTGTCAGAAAAGGATCGAAACGGCCAAACGCTCAAGCAGTTGCTTGAAGCCGGCCGATGCCCCAGATATGAATGACTATGCGGCGCATAAGAATGAGGCGGCCAGCGGTTGTTTCTGCTGCCGGCCAGGCCTGACAGGTTTACACACGTGAACAACAAAGTTTTGATAACCGGCGCGCGGGGTCAGTTGGGCCAGGCTTTGCTGCGCGCACGTCCGTCAAGTTGGACAGTTAGTGCATTCGGTTCAGACCAGCTCGATATTTCCGATGCCGATGCAGTGGGTCGCGCGGTGCAACGGATACGCCCCACGTTAATCCTCAACGCCGCTGCCTATAACGCCGTAGACCGTGCCGAAACAGACACCAGTCGCGCCATAGCCGTAAACGCCGACGGGCCTTTGAACCTGGTGCGGGCCGCCAAGCAGGTGGGAGCACGGCTGGTACATGTTTCTACCGACTACGTGTTCGACGGCACGGCACGACAGCCGTATGGCGAACTGGCAGAGCCAAATCCGGTGAATCTGTACGGCCGGTCCAAGTTGCTGGGTGAACAGCAGGTTCTGGCCGAGCAGCCACATGCCCTGGTCGTGCGTACCGCCTGGGTGTATAGCGACGCGCCCAATAATTTTGTGGCAACGGTACTGAAGGCGGCGAGGGGCGCGAAGCCGCTACGTGTGGTTGATGATCAGACCGGTGCCCCGACGTTTGCCGCTAATCTGGCACAGGCCATTGTTGAACTGGCCGCGCATGGGGATGCCGACGCAGGTATCTATCACTATACCGGCGCAACGGCCTTGACCCGGTATGAATTCGCCAAGGCCATTCTGGAAGTTGCCGTGTCAATTGATGAGGAAGATAGGCCCGAAAATGCCAAAGCAATGTCTGCATATCGCGCTGCGCTTGCATCACTTCAAGCCATCTCGTCAAACGAATATCCCAGCGCGGCAATCCGGCCCAACTATACAGTTCTGGACTGCCGCAAAATTATGCGCCTGGGAATAGCCGTTAAACCTTTGATGCACGACCTTCCCCACGTCGTGCGCCAGTTGATGCAAAGCCGGCGGTAGCCAGCCGAGCCTTCGACAGAGCCTGCCAAACCTGCGACAGAACTAGAATACGAACTGAACTCCCTTATCAGCGTCTGTGTATTCATGAACATTCTTGTCACCGGCGGAGCCGGCTTTATCGGTTCTGCCATGGTGCGGCACCTGGTCGCGCAGGGTGCCGACAAAGTCATCAATGTCGACAAACTTAGCTATGCCGCCAACATGGCCGCGATTGCGTCGGTCATGCACAGCCCGCAACACGTCTTCGAGCAGGTTGATATCTGCAATCGAGCCGAACTCGACCGCATCTTTGCCCAGCATCAGCCCCAGGCCGTCATACATCTGGCCGCAGAATCGCACGTAGACCGATCCATTCATGGTCCCGATGTCTTCATACAGAGCAACGTGACGGGTACCTACACCTTGCTTGAAGCGACGCGCCAATATTGGCAGGCCCTGCCCAATGCCAAACGCCAGGTGTTTCGCTTTTTGCACGTTTCAACCGACGAAGTGTATGGAGACCTGGCCGACAGCAAGCAGCGGTTTACCGAGCAAACCGCTTACGCACCCAGCTCTCCGTATTCCGCAAGCAAGGCCGCGTCCGACCACCTGGTTCACGCGTGGCATCGCACATATGGTCTGCCCGTTCTAATAAGCCACTGCACGAACAATTACGGCCCCTATCAATTCCCCGAAAAATTGATACCGCTCATGACCTTGAATGCGGTGCAGGGCAAGCCGTTGCCTTTGTATGGAAACGGCCTTCAAGTGCGGGATTGGCTTCATGTTGATGACCACGTAGTGGCCTTGCAGACCATTCTCGAGAACGGACGGCCGGGCCAGACCTACAACGTCGGCGCCCACAACCCCCGAACCAACATCGACGTCGTCCGCGCCGTGTGCCACTTTCTTGATGAGATGCACCCGCAGAGCCGGCCGACACGGGAAGACGGCACATTGGGTTCACACGAACAATTAATTGCTTATGTGCAGGACCGACCCGGCCACGACCAACGATACGAACTGGATGCCCGCAAAATTCGGGAAGAACTGGGCTGGCGCCCGGTGCACGACTTCGCGAGCGGCTTGAGGCAGACCGTGGCCTGGTATCTGGACAATTACGCGAGCAGTTCCTGATTTGAGAAACGGCGGGCGAAGGGGTACGCAACGCCATATCCGCGTCAGACGTGATGGTATTCATTGACAGCGCCGACCGCTGAAATAGAATGTCTTAGAAGTCGCATTTGGTATCTTCTTCGGCATTATGTGGGAGGCGCAGTATGGACTTGAACCGGTTTAAGGCCGAGCACGACGAAATCATCAATGGCATCAACGATCTTCGCAATCTTTCACATGCGGGTGTTGTCGGCAACGCGGCAGAAATAGCACAGCGCCTGACCGAGCTGAATGCGGTGGTGACGCGTCATTTGGCCGTCGAAGATCGCATCCTGTATCCGGCCGTACAGAATTCCCCGAACCCCGGGTTGGCGAACATGGGAAAGGCATACCAAGAAGAAATGACCGGCATCGCAAACGCGTATATTGCCTTTGGCCGGCGGTGGAGCGCTATCGCTTCATTGCAAGACGACCCTGAGGGCTTCCGCCAAGCTGCAAACACCGTGCTTCGAATGGTGTACGAGCGCCTGCAAAAAGAAAACCGCGAGTTCTACCCGGCGGTAGAGTTGATGTAGTTGTGCGTCCGGCTTAACGCAAGATTTCGAACAAACCCACTATCCAGATCACCTGGAACAGCAACATCAAGGCCGCCAGCACCTTCTGATAGGTTTCTGATTCCACAATCAGCGCGGTGCCCGTGCCTAAAATAAAGAAGCCTTGTCGTAGCGGGTAATCCCAGTTGTAATACAGCGCGTAATACTCCGGGCCTTTCAAAAGCGTGTCGACAAGGTCGGCGACAAACAAAAAAAGCAGGGCGCTATAAAACCAGCGCCGCCGAGCCAGAAAGTACCCGCGAAAGCCCTTGTACTCGTCGATGCGATCCGGAAACAGCAAGGCGGCAATCACGGCAAAAATGCCGGCATACACCAGCAAGAAAAAGTAAGTTCCAAAGCCCCAGCTTTGCTTCTTGAACAGCGCAAACTCAAACCACCAGAAGTGCGCAATAAACAGCAGAACAAAGGCCACCCAGACGATGTGCGTGAAATAAGGCTTTTCTTGCCCCGGGTGCTGAATAAAGCGCGTCAGGCCGGTGACCAGCCTTGACACCGCAATACCCAGAATCATGCCAATGAAAATGCGGATATGGACGAACGTTTCGTGCGCGTCAGGGATATGGGGTACGTCGTTCATGCGGGTGCATCCTTGTCGACGGCGGCGGCAGGTGGTTTGGAAAGAATGACGCGCCACGCGAATAGCGTGTATTTATACACGCATTTGGTTTCCGCGCGCGCATCACCGTTGCGTCAGAGCCGCAAAATACCCCGTTCAACCTGCAAACTTATTCACCCAGTATGCCGTAGAGGCGTCGTGGGCAACGCCATTCCGGGGTTGCCCGCCCGATAGCTCTGCGGTGATTCCCTTGGCCAGCACCTTGCCGTACTCCACTCCCCACTGGTCAAAGGGGTTGATGCCCCACACTACCCCTTGCACGAACACCTTGTGTTCATACAGCGCCAGCAAGGCACCCAGGGTATACGGGGTGAGCTTTGGCAGCACAATCAGGTTCGACGGGCGACCACCCGGATGCACACGATGCTTGGCCAGCCATTTGGCTTTCTCGGGTTCTATTCCGGCCTCCAGGCATTCCTGCAAGGCGTCGTCATAGGTTTTACCCTGCAACAGCGCCTCGCGCTGCGCCAGGCAGTTTGCCAGCAGGCTGCGGTGGTGGTCGGGCCAGTGGTGGCCGGCTTCCTGACAAACGATAAAGTCAACCGGAGCGCCGTCGCTGCTTTGATGCAGCCACTGAAAGAATGTGTGCTGGGCATCGGTACCCGGCATGCCCCACACTGCCGGACCGGTGGGTACGCTGACAGGATCGCCGTTCAAGTCTACAGATTTACCCAACGATTCCATTTCCAGTTGCTGCAGGTAGGGCACCAGGTTGGACAGACGGAAGTCGTAGGGGGCGATATTGAGGGAGGCATAGCCTAACGCGCAACGGTTAACTAATCCGGCCAGTGCCATTTGAATGGGGGCATTGCTTTCGAAGGGGGCGGTGGCAAAGTGCGTGTCCATGGCCGAAGCCCCTGCGTGCATTCCTGCCAGAACGTCGGTGCCTACAGCAAGGGCTGTGGTCAGGCCGACAGAGGACCACAGCGAGAATCGGCCGCCCACCCAGTCCCACAGGCGGAAAATCTGGGACTCCTTGGCGCCCCAGGCCTTGGCGAGGTCAGGTCGGGCGGTAACGGCGATTACGTTGGAGAATGGGTCGGCAACGCCAGCGCTGCGCTGCCACTCGACGGCGCGCTTCCCGTTTTCCAGGGTCTCGGCGGTGGTGAAGGATTTTGATGCGAGTACGATCAGCGTGTCGTGCGGATCGAGGCCGGCCAAAGCGCCCTCGATGGCGTGGCCGTCGATGCTGGCCGCGAAGCGCACCTGACGCCACATGCCCGCGTACCCGAAGGCGCCTACGGTAAGGCGGACACCCCAGTCACTGCCACCGATGCCGATGTGCACAATGTTGCGCCAGCGGCGCTCGGAATCGGCATTGCGAACGAATTCAATCATGCGTTGACGCTCGGCATTGACCGATTCAACCGGGGCGGGGGCGCGAAGCATGGTGTGCCAGGCGGCGCGCTCTTCTGTGGTGTTTATGGGTTGGCCGGAGAGGAGTTTGTCGCGGTGGTAGGTGAAGTTGCGGGCGGTAAGAAGGGCTGCACCTGATTCTGCCAGTTCCGGCGAAAACAATTGTCCTGTGAGGTCGAGCGATACGCCGGCGGCCTCAACTAGCCTTAGTCGCCTAGGATGGACCGTAGCTGCTCGACCATTGCGCACGAATGATGACCATTCAGGTTGATCAAGTAAGTTGGAGCTGGTTGGCATGAGGGGGGCGGTGGTCACGCGAGTCTCCAAATATTATGTCCGCAAATTGTAAGGTTTAAATGGCGTGTGCGTGATTTGCGACTACAACAATATAACGTGGTAACTTTGGCTTGCTCGGCGGAGTACCCCAATCCGGAAATGTTACTCTGGCAGAGAGTAAACGAAGCTAGCTAAGAATTTCTTGAATATGTTGCCCAAACGTCTCAGTGGAAGTCTCGAAAATGGGCTCGATTTATCAGTAGCCCTCGGGATTTTTCTTTTTTATTCATTGATGTTGTCTTTGCCACGCGGGTATAACTATGGAGCAGTGATTTTACTAGTCGGTGGGATCGCCACCTTGTTCCGACGCCAAACTGTCCCTTTAACCTTAGGGGATAGAACAATAATTTTTCTGTTGCTGGCCGTTTTCTGCGTCGGAGTATTTAGTTTTTTCTACCATAACAACCCGCTCCGCAGTCTCGACCTGACAAGTCGGTATTTACTCACGATTCCGATTTTCTACTTGTTGATCACCCGGAGGCCTGACATCCGCTGGGTGTGGTCAGGAGTGGCTATCG
>NZ_JAJUFE010000057.1 GCF_029263785.1 Pusillimonas sp.
CCAACCTTGGCGGTGGCGGGTCATCGCTGCCGGAACCACTGCTACAGCCAACCAGTACCAGGACAACTAACGAAGCCAGGAAAGAGCCAAAACGGGCCATTCATTACTCCTGTCGAGTAAAAAAAGCCCATCTTATATCAAAGAGATACAAAAAGTAATAGAAATTATCCCGCTACAAATACTCAATCGTGTTCGTGCAGCAACAGATAAGCCATACCCTCTTCAGTAGCGATACCTACACGTCGTCCGACCGGCAATGTAGCCTTGACCCTGACATGGCCGTACGGCAAGCCGGTAACCACGGGCACTTTTACGTTCTGACGTAACCAGGCAATGACCGAGGCAAGATCGTAGCCATTGTCGTTTGCCCCCAGGCGATACTCGGTAAATCGACCCAGCACAATTGCTTTCTGCTTGGCCAGTATGCCGGCGTGCAACAGCTGCGTGAGCATCCGCTCAACGCGAAACGGGTGCTCGTTGACATCCTCCAGAAACAGGATTCCTCCGCGGATGCGGGGCAGAAACGGCGTGCCCACCAACGAACTCACCATAGCGAGATTGCCACCCCACAACACCCCTCTGGCGTCTACCGAATCCGAGTCGGGGGCCTCAAAACTCAGGATTTCCAGCTCACCGCGTACAACTTCGGTAAACATGGCGGCCGTCAGGTCGTCCAGTTTGGGCGATCCAAAATCGAAGACAGCCGTCGGACCCGCCAGACTCTCCGCGCCGGTGCGAGCCAGCAAGGCCAGGTTGAACGCCGTGAAATCGCTCTGGCCGATAAACACTTTTTCGCTCGCGGCCACTGCATGCCAGTCAATGCGATGCAACAGCCGGCTCAGGCCGTATCCACCTCGGGTGGCCATGACAATTGGGTGCTTTTGCTTCAGCGAACGCGTGATGGCGGCCAGACGCTGCTCATCTGTGCCGGCAAATCGCTCGTGAACGGCAAGTGCGGTGCGATCGACTGCCGTCTTGAACCCGAGGTCAGCCAGACGCTCTCGGGCCAGCGCGACCGCAGCCGGATCCGCTACGGCGCCTGACGGCGAAATCAAGTAGATTCCCTTCGGGGAAACATGGTGCGCGTGTGCCATGGTGAAGCCTGTCTTGACGGGTTGATTAGCAGGCGTAAGTATAGATTAGGTGTCAGAGGTCCGCGCGTGCCTGGCGGCCAATCTGCGTGCCCGAAAAAAATCCCGCAACAGCTCGGCACACTCGTCGGCCATCAGCCCCCGCTGCACCCTGGTCTGGTGATTCAGCTGCCGCACTTCGGGCACCTGCAACACGCTGTGGCAAGCTCCCGTCTTGGGGTCATCTGCCGCGTAGACAATACGTGCCAGCCGGGCATGCAGCATTGCACCGACACACATCGCGCAGGGCTCAAGCGTGACGAACAGACTGGCTTCGGGCAAGCGGTAATTTTCCATGGCCTGCGCTGCCTGACGAAGCGCCACGATCTCGGCATGAGCGGTCGGGTCATGAGCGCTGATGGTGCGGTTGAAACCCTTGCCTATCACCCTGCCCTGTCCGTCAAGCACTACCGCCCCGACCGGCACTTCACCCTGTTCCCGGGCGAGCCGTGCCTGTTCAATCGCAAGCATCATGGCGCGCGTGTCGTCTTCGCTGAATACTGTGGCTTCGACGGCAGCGTCGGTCACGGCCGGCGATGCCGAGCCTGCCTCACCTTTCAAAACCCTTTCAGGCAGGCAGCCGTTGTGTTGATTGTCAGCCACCATAGGTGCGAGTATTCAAGGATATGCGGCCCGCCAGACTCTCGACAGCTTCTTCAAGCCACTGATATAACTCGGCTTCTTCATCATAGCGGGCCTGATTCAGGTTGGATACCCGACCTTCCTGAATGAAGCCCCACGCACGGCTGCGCTTGTCCCGATGGCGCGGGTCCCACACTCCGAATGCAATGCCACCCGAGCGCCGTATCAGCGAAAAACACGGGATATCTGTGTAGCCGTCACCGACAAAGATCATCTGTTGAAACGGTACCCGCAGTTTGTCCTGGTCTACTTTCTTGTTTACTTCAAACGGCTTGTTGCGAGATGCCGCTCCAACAATACCTTTCTGGATATGGAACAGGTAGCGTGTCTTGTCGGTGAAGCTGACGATACGCCTGGGAAACTGTATGGCTCCGCTCTCGTCATAGATGAACTCTGACGCCCATATATCGGTAAATTCATGCGCAATGGGTGTCTGGCGTACCACATCCCCAATTCCGCTTGAAATCAGATAAAACTCCAGCTGAACCTGCGGGTGGCTTTTGCGCACCACCCCGCGCAAGCGCCCAAAAAGGCTCTGGACGCCATCGTGCAGGGGCAGGCGGCGACCCCAATCCTTCAGGCGCTCCTGGGTGATGGCGCCATAGTCTCCGCTGCGCGAGAGCTCGATGAGCTTATACAGATAGGCCGGTACCGGGTCCCAGTCGTGCTCCTCGAGCAGAGGGCCAACTTCTGCTGACCAAAAGTGCGCGGCGTCAACGCCCATATCGGTCAGGAGCCCGGACGTACTGTCAGGCGCCAAAGTGTCATCAAAATCGAAGATAAGTGCAATTACATCGGACATGTCGGACCTCGAACGGCACGGGCCGTCCACCGGCCCGCACTACGATGGAACCGCAAGTGTAACGCCTGGCGCACAGGAGAAGGCCTTGAGCCGACGCAAGACCCGGGGAAGCATCTCTGGCAGGTCCTCTGCAATCAGGCCCGGACCAAACTGGCTCGCTGCTTCACCATGCATCCACGCAGCAGCCGCTGCCGCAAGAAACGGCGTCATGCCCTGAGCCATCAGGCCCGCGATGATACCTGTAAGTACGTCTCCGGTACCTCCTGTTGCAAGCGTGGGTGGCGCATTGCTGTTGATGACAGCCCGGCCGTCCGGCGACGCAATGACAGTATCGGCTCCCTTGAGAACCACAACGGCGCGGCTTTGACGCGCGGCCGCGCGGGCCCGCGCAAGCTTGTCTCCTTCGGACGCAAACAGTCGCCCGAATTCGCCTTCATGAGGCGTCAGGACGCAATTACCCTGAATGGCGGAAAACAAGGCAGTGGGAGAAGATGCAAAAGAAGTGATGGCGTCGGCATCCAGTACCACCGCCCGCCCGGTATTCAGTGCCGCCAGAACATGTTGACGGGTAGCTTCCGACACGCCTGCACCGGGCCCTACCACCAACACATTCTTGCGCTCATCAGCAAGAATATCGGTCAGGTTGCTGGCGTCGTCGAGAGGCTGCACCATGATGCTTGTGAGCGCGGACGCATACACCGGCCAGGCAGGCGCCGGAGCCGCCACTGTGACCAGACCGGCCCCTGCACGCGCAGCCGCTCTGGCGGAAAGTCTTGCGGCCCCAGTCATGATTTCGCCGCCCACCACCAGGACGTGTCCGCGTCGATACTTATGATCGTCCAGTTGGGGCCAGGGAAACATGTCGCGCCATAGTGCCGGATGGTTTTCAAATGCAATCTCGTCCATTCCCTCAATGACTTCGGAAGGAATGCCAATATCGGCGAGGCTGATTTGCCCGCACAGACGTCGGCCCGGCAGCAGGACATGACCGGGCTTTTTACGGAAGAAAGTGACCGTATGCTTAGCCGGCACGGCAATGCCCATCACCTGACCGCTTGCGCCGTCTACGCCACTGGGAATGTCAACAGCGCAAACCGGAACCTCGCTTTTTTGAAGCGCCTGGAGAACCTCGAAAGCCATTCCTTCGATGGGTCGCGACAAGCCGGCACCGAAAAGTGCATCGATGACCACGTCGACATCATTCACCAAGGTGACATCAAGAGGGTCGACCCGGCTTCCCCATAGCCGGGCGTGATGCGCTGCGTCTGGAGTCAGCGAATCAAGGCCTCCCAACAGGCCCACCCGAACCGTCCAGCCCCGCTCACGAAGGTAGCGCGCAGCGACGAAGCCGTCGCCACCATTGTTTCCCGGCCCGCACAAGACGCAAACAGTGCCCACCGGCCACTGCCTCGTGACGGTTTCCGCCACCGCCTTGCCCGCTGCTTCCATGAGATCGACGCCGCGCGCCCCCGCGTCTATGGCTGCCTGATCGGCCGCTGCCATCTGCCGTGGCGTGAGCAAAATGGATTGGCTGGCATCTGAACCGCTGCTCATGCAATTTTCCTTCCGTCACACTATGGTCCAAGCTTAAATGATAAGCTGCACAACAGAGAGTGAACATCGTAAACGGACGTCACCATCATGCCGGCAGTAATCTCCGTATCAAAGCTTTCCAAATCCTATGCCTCGGGATTCCAGGCCCTCAAAAACATCAACCTCGAGATTCAAAAGGGTGAGATCTTTGCCTTGCTGGGCCCCAATGGGGCGGGAAAGACCACCCTTATCAGCATTATCTGCGGTCTGGTAAACCCCACTGAAGGGACCGTCACCGCCGCAGGTTACGACATCATCAAGCAATACCGCCAGGCTCGATCTCATATCGGCCTTGTGCCCCAGGAGCTCACAACCGACGCCTTCGAGTCGGTCTGGGACACGGTCAGCTTCAGTCGGGGCCTTTATGGCAAGCCGCCCAACCCGGCACATATCGAAAAGGTCCTGCGCTCTCTGTCCCTGTGGGACAAACGGAAGAATAAGCTGATGACGCTGTCGGGCGGGATGAAGCGTCGCGTGCTGATCGCCAAGGCACTCTCGCATGAGCCCGACATCCTGTTCCTGGATGAACCGACGGCGGGCGTGGATGTGGAGCTGCGCAAGGATATGTGGGCGCTGGTTCGTTCGTTGCGCGATACTGGTGTGACGATTATTCTGACCACCCACTATATCGAAGAGGCCGAAGAAATGGCCGATCGCGTAGGGGTGATCCGCAACGGCCAGATAATTCTGGTACAAGGCAAACATCTATTGATGCGCCAGCTCGGGCAAAAGCAGCTGACGCTTCAGTTGCGTAATAAGCTGGAACAGATTCCAGGCTCATTGACCGCTTATCAATTGGGTCTTTCAGACGACGGACTCGAGCTCACCTACACCTACGATTCCACCCGTCAGGAACACGACATCACTACGCTCTTGAACGACTTGCAGGAGGCCGGAGTCCATTTCTCTGATTTGCAAACACGACAAAGCTCGCTCGAGGACATTTTCGTCAGTCTGGTCAAGGAGGCCGCATGAACCTTCACGGCATACGCGCCATCTACCGATTCGAAATGGCACGCAGCTGGCGTACCTTATCGCAAAGCCTGCTTGCCCCTGTGATTTCGACCTCGCTGTACTTCGTCGTGTTCGGCGCGGCCATCGGAAACCGCATCAGCGAAGTTCAGGGCGTCAGCTATGGCGCGTTTATTGTGCCCGGCCTGATCATGCTGTCGCTGCTGATGCAAAGCGTCACCAACGCTTCGTTTGGCATTTATTTTCCGCGCTTTACAGGCACCATTTATGAGATTCTGTCGGCACCGATGTCGTATATCGAAATCACCCTGGCATACGTGGGCGCGGCTGCGACAAAATCCATTATCCTGGGCCTGATCATCCTCGCCACAGCGACGCTGTTTGTGCCGCTGCAGATCGATCATCCGTGGTGGATGATGACGTTCCTGATTCTGACCGCACTCACTTTCAGCCTATTGGGGTTCATTATCGGCATTTGGGCCGACGGGTTCGAAAAATTGCAACTGGTGCCGTTGCTGATCATCACCCCTTTGACGTTCCTTGGAGGCAGCTTCTATTCCATTGATATGCTGCCGCCCTTCTGGCAAACCGTCACGCTCTTCAATCCCGTGGTCTACCTTGTCAGCGGGTTTCGCTGGAGCTTTTACAGCATTGCCGACGTGCATGTGGCCGTCAGCCTGGGTATGACGCTGTTCTTTCTGGTCGCGTGTCTGGCGATCGTGGCGTGGATGTTCAAGACAGGTTATCGATTGAAGACCTGAGCTACAAAAGTTTTGATTTCTGTCGTCACCGGCAGGCAGGACGCTGCCTTGCCGGATAACTAATCGCGAAAATTATTGAACTGCAAGGGCAAGTCGACATCGGTCTTGCGCAAAAGGGCAATGGCTTCCTGCAGGTCGTCGCGCTTCTTGCCGGTCACTCGCAGCTTGTCCTTGTTGATCTGCGCCTCGACCTTGAGCTTGGCCTGCTTTAACGCGGCAATCAGTTTTTTGGACACGGCCTGCTCCAGCCCCTGACGTACCGTAATTTTCTGCCGCGCGCCACCAAGATTTTCGTTGGGGTCGGCGACTTCCAGACAGCGAACATCAATGCCGCGCGCCGAGAGCCGGCCACGCAAAATATCAAGCATCTGCTTTAACTGGAACGCACTTGGAGCTGTCGACGTCACAATGAAGCCTTCAAGCTCGAACTTGGCGTCCACGCCCTTGAAATCGAAGCGCGTGGCAAGCTCGCGGTTGGCCTGATCGACTGCGTTGGAAAGTTCGTGCTTATCGACTTCCGAAACGACATCAAACGATGGCATGTTCTGTTCCCCTCGTATAAATCCAGATTACTTTATGGCCACAGTTTATACGATGGGCTCCTGGCCGCCACCAATGGCGGCCGTACGTCGACATCCATTCCAACGGGTGTCAAAATACTGTCATTTCAATTGAATCCATTGTGACTCCTGAACGCTCGCCCTTCAGCCTGCGCAGCATAGCCGTCGCCGCATTTGGCCCTTCACTTTTGTTTGGCGTGGGGCAAGGATCCATATTTCCCATCATCGCCCTAAGCGCCAAGGAACTCGGCGCGTCACTGGCCCTGTCGGGTCTTATCGTATCGCTCTTCGGCATCGGCGCTCTTGTCAGCAATATTCCTGCAGCCCTTATCGCGGCTCGCTACGGCGAGCGCCGATCGATGGTCGGGGCCGCCACCCTCACTGTGCTGGCCCTGTTTCTCTGTCTGGCAGCCTCGGCCCCGTGGATGCTGGCCATAGGCGTATTGATTATCGGCATGGCCAGCTCGGTATTCCTGCTGGCCCGGCAAACCTTTCTGATCGAAGCCGTTCCCATATCCATGCGCGCCAGAGCCCTGTCAACATTGGGTGGAGTGATGCGGGTAGGTCTGTTTCTGGGACCCTTCGCAGGCGCCGCACTGATGCACTTCATCGATCTGCCTGGAGCCTATTGGGTCGCGATTGCTGCGATGATCGCGGCAGGCCTGCTGTCATTTACCGTGCCCGACCTGGAAGGGCGACAATCTGAAGCCCATCCCTCCAGGCCCCCCAGGCCCCGCATCACCGGCATTCTTCGTAACCACGCGGCTGCGTTTGCCACCTTGGGGTTGGCAAGTGCGCTGGTCGCTGCCGTTCGGTCGTGCCGGCAGATCATCGTGCCCTTGTGGGCAAGCCATCTTGGACTGGACGCCGCCACAACAGCGGTGGTGTACGGAGTGATGGGGTCCATCGATATGCTGTTGTTCTATCCAGCCGGAAAAATAATGGATCAGTTCGGACGCCAGTGGGTGGCCGCACCGTCGATGATACTGATGGGAACAGCATTGGCGATCATGCCCCTAACGACGGGACTGGCTTCATTCGTTGCCGCGTGTCTGTTGCTGGGTTTCGGCAACGGTATCAGCTCGGGCCTGAACATGACTGTCGGGGCAGACGCATCACCGCAAACGGGACGCACTCAATTTCTGGGAATCTGGCGCCTGATTACGGACTGCGGTGCCGGTGGCGGTCCCTTGCTGCTCTCAGGAGTTATGGCGATTTCTACGCTTGGCCTTGGCATAGCCGTTGTCTCGTCGCTGGGGTTTGTGGCGGCTGCTGTATTCTGGCGCTGGCTGCCCCGGCGAGTAACAAGCTGACCAAACTTAGCCGCAGTACGCCCTTACAACTACATCAAAGTCGTTGAGCTGCAGGTTCAAACGCTCGGCCCTGTAGTCCTTGGTCACCATCTGCCCGGGCCGGATCACCCTGATCATGTCTGCGCCGCTGCTGCGCTTGGCTTCCTCCTGAAGCGCAGACGAGATTTTTCTGCCGGTAACATGGGAGGCACTTTCAGCGTTGCAGAGGCTCGGCTCGACCGGCGGCTCATTGAGGTCAACCGACGAACAGCCTGCCAGACCGACCACCGTGGCACAAAGCAGCAATTTACGAATGGACATATCGTCTCCTTCAGAACGCCACGAACGGGCAGATACGAAAATTGATTCTGCCATAGTCAGGCCACGGCACTACTGTATGTATTGTTATGACTTACAACATCAATAGCGCAGGCCATTCAGCGGCAGAATGCCCTGGCTTGGTCCGTGCAAAGATCAGGGCGTTCGAGCTGCAAGAAATGAGTCGTGCCAGGCACACGCACATAGTCCAGATCGAATTTGGCAGCCAGCTCTTTTCCGATCGGAGCCGAAGGCTGCACACCTGGCACTGCCGGATCCGCGCAAATGAACCTGACGGGGAAATCGATTTCTGACAGCCAGAACCACAAGCTGGTATCGTCGTTGGATTCGAATATCCTGGCTTCCTGCTCTGGATCACATGCCAATACCCAGGTTTCACGTCCCTCAATCGAAACCTGACGTAGCAAGGCTCGGGCCATTTCATCGCAGGCCTCCGGCTGGCAGCGCGCATACATGACGTTGCGCTTGATCTGCTCGGCCAACTCGCTCCAGTGATCAAATTCCACACGCCGTCTACGCACACGGCGCCCCAGATTCATCATCTCTTCGATGTGCGCCGGCTGCAGGGGGTGGCCCTCGGGCGGAATGATGGGTGGATCGAACAGCGCAAGGCCATCCAGAATGGGCCCAAATCGTTTTGCGTGAAGCAGCGAAGTAACGGCCGATAATGAATGAAAGGCTCCGAAGGTCGCCCGCTGTCCAAGCTCGTCACGAATGGCACGCATGACCAGATCGAAATCTTCCACCAGCTGGTTCCATGAGTGGTTCTGCAACGAACCCCGATCACTTATTCCATGGCCGCGAAAATCCAGAACGACGACCTGATATTCCGCAGTCAGCGGACGCCAGAAAGATGCGTAGCCATGTGCAGCCAGGCCATTGCCATGACTGACGATCAAGCGGGTTGCGGATTCGGGCCCATAGACCCGGGCCCGGATAAGCACGCCATCGGCGGCAGCAATTTCCAATGTCTGCCTGAGCGGTGTTGCGGTATCTGTCTGCATGAAACTCTTCCTCGATCCACTTCGGCGGTGATCATGTCCGCCGGGGTGACAGGCAGGGCTGTCAAACTCTTTTGTGATGATACCCTGAACACGCCAGCAGCCATGAGGGCACGGGCTTCAGGACGCGGATGCGTAGTCAAACGGGTAGCGCGGCAGGGTTAAATCGACTAACCTACCCCGGTAACCATGTATTGCCGACCGAAACCAAAAACAATCATAGGAATCGCTATGGCGCGTATGTCCCACGCATTTCTTGCGGCATTCTTGGCTACGGCTGCCTCTGTATCGCACGCGCAAACCGAGTCTGAGTCGGAAGGAATATACGCTGGCGTCTTTGGAGGAGCCGGCGCCGTTACGGCGACGAGCTTGCAGCAACGTGGGGCAGTGATATTGCCACCCGGCCAGCCTATTCGCCTGCTTCCCATCAATGCTCAAGGCTCCACATCGAACAGCACCAGCGTGGCACTTGGAGGTGTACAACTTGGCTATGAATGGTCAGGCCTGAAGCTGGGCTCCGAATGGGCTATGCGCCCGGCCGCCGAGCTTGAGGGCGTGTATATCGGCAAACACTCCCCTACTGGCGAAATGCCAGTCATGCCAAGATTTCTCGGCATGCAGTACGTGACGGTTCCCACCACCGTCGGGGCATTGATGGCCAATGCCATCTTCACTTTCGAAACGCCATATTCCGACGCCATTCTTCCGTACATCGGTATTGGTGCCGGTGTAGCCCATGTATCAATCAAAGGGGCTGATTCCGCTAACCCAAGCGAGCCCGGCATCAATCACTTCAATTCTGATCCCGATGCATCTGACACAGCTTTTGCGATGCAGATCAAAGCGGGCCTGAAAGGCAAAATCACCAAACGGCTCACTCTTTTCGCCGAGTATCGACGCCTTTCGATCCATTCGACGTCGTATAAATTCGGAGCCACCGACTATCCCGGCCTTCACCTGCCCACACATACCTGGAAGGTCGACATGGGACGTCAGAATTACAACCTGTTCGTGGCAGGCCTGCAATACAAGTTCTGACGCGCTGAAACTCTCCCTGGGCCGACTCCATGTCGGCCATTTTTTTTACCCAATTGCCCAGCACCTGTTTCCTTGCCATTTGTCCCATCCTGCATTAGCATAGCCAAATATCAGGCTACCTGATAAGGTTTCCTGATATCTTGCGGTATTTGCTTTTACGCTCTCGGGTCGGGATTCATCGCTGATCGGACGGACAGGCAAGCAACATCGCCAGATATGGTGCCGCCTGAATCTCGGCTCTCGAAAAACCATGGTCAATCGATGACCAAAAAAAACGGGAGACACCAGAGATGGAGACGCGTTTAAAGTTAACTGCCTGTGCGGCAGGAATAGCTCTTCTATATGGATGCGGCGGCAGCAGTAGTAGCGGTAGTGATGCTTCGCCGCCCCCTCCGCAACTGGCTTGCGCAGACATCACCACCGAGGCGATGAACCTTCCTGGCCTGGTAATTACCAAGGCAGTCCATAATCCGGAAGGCGATCCCAATGCCAATCCGCCAGAGCCTGCACACTGTCTGGTTCAGGGTCATCTTCATGAACGCAAGAGTGACGTTGACAATCAGCAATATGCCATCGGCTTCGAGGTCCGCCTTCCCACAAACTGGAACGGACGCTTCTTTTTTCAGGGCGGAGGCGGCACCGACGGCGCTGTGAATCCTGCCATAGGCACCTTACCTGGCGAGGGTCAGGCAACGAACGCCTTGAGCATGGGTTACGCGGTCGCAAGTACCGATGGCGGACACGAGGAAGTCGACGACGGCACCCCTGCCGGAGGCTCCCTGTTTGGCGTCGATCCACAAGCACGTATTGACTACGGTTACAACGCTGTGGGCGAAGTCACGAAAGTCGCTCATTCTTTGATTCAACGCCATTACGATAGCGCTGTCGATCGCTCTTATTTTGTCGGTTGTTCAAACGGGGGGCGTCAGGCAATGGTCGCAGCCACGCGCTTCGCAGACCTTTACGATGGAGTCATCGCAGGTAATCCCGGATTCAACCTGCCGAAGGCAGGTATACAACATGCATGGGATAACCAACAGTTCGCAAGCGTGGCACCTCGCGACCCCGTCACAGATCGCCCCATCATTGCAAGCTCATTCAGCACGGACGACATGACATTCGTCGCCAATAAGGTGCTCGAAGTCTGCGATGATCTGGACGGCCTCAAAGACGGGTTGGTCTTGAACTCAGCAGCCTGCCAAAGCACATTCGATCCATTTCAGGAACTGGTTTGCAACCCCGGCGACACACCAGGAACAGACTGCCTGGGTGATGTCAAAAAGGTCGGTGCTTTAGTAAACGTATTCAACGGCCCCAAGAATTCGCAAGGGCAGTCCCTGTATGCAAGCTGGCCATGGGATGCCGGAATCGGCGAGTGGGGTTGGCGCCTGTGGAAATTGGAGCTGCCTTTCCCGAATCCTGACCCCACTATTCCGAACTCCATCATCGCAACGATGGGCGGATCGGCACTGCCATACATATTCATGACTCCGCCGGTACAAGTGCCCGGTGCCGGTCACGGCCTGATCGACTATCTGTTGAATTACAACTTTGACACCGACGCCCCCGGGATCTATCGCAGTACCAACGTCTATACCGAGTCGTCGATGGAATTCATGACGCCACCCAATCCCACCGACCTGAGCGCGTTCAGGTCGAAGGGTGGAAAAATAATAGTCCATCACGGAAACAGCGATCCGGTGTTTTCTGTTCACGACAGTATTCAGTGGTTCGAGAACCTTAAAAACGCCGACGCTACTGCCAGCGACTACGCGCGTCTTTACACTGTCCCGGGTCAGAACCATTGCGGTGGAGGGCCGTCCACCAGCCAGTTCGATTTGTTGAACGTGCTGGTTGACCGGGTGGAAAACGGCAAGGCGCCCGCGCAAATAGTGGCTCACGCGTCACCCGTGAGCACCCTCACAGACGTTGAAAGCCGTCCCTTGTGTCCTTACCCCCAGTATGCCAAGTACGACGGCAGTGGCGACCCCAAAGTCGCTTCAAGCTTCCAGTGCGTAATGCCCTGACCGCGCTTTAAAGCCTGGCGTCGCGACTCAGTCACAAGTGTCGGCAGCTGAGTCGCGACGCCTTGACGCCCGCAATCCAGACAATTGCCAAGCTCACGCATGTAGCAGTGGTCAGCATCCCGTCTTGCCAAATTCTGGTAAAACTTGTGGCATCGCAATCACGCATCCTGGTCTTTCCCACTACAGTATTTTTAATCCTGCTGAATTCAACGTGGCTTTCCAGCCCCTGGATTCAGCAATCTGGAGCGCGTTACATGGCCCGCCTGCCCTACGCAGACTTAAGCAATCCTGCCTGCAGCCAGTTGGTGAAACAAATCATCGCCGAACGCGGCAGTGTGCTGCACTTGTACCAGATGTTGTTGCACAGCCCTCCGATTGCGCGTGGCTGGCTTACCCATCTGACGGCCATCCGCCAGCAAAGCTCCTTGCCGGGAAGCATCAGGGAACTGATCATCATGAGGATTGCGCATTTGAACCGGGCTCCGTACGAAGCCCATCAACATGCACCCATCGCCCTTGCCGAAGGGCTGAGCCAGCAGCAACTCGACGCGCTCGAAAACTGGAACGACACCGATCTGTTTGATGAGCATCAGCGCGCTGTGCTGACTTACACCGATTCGATGACACTTAATGTTCAGGTGAGCGACGACGTTTTCAACGCCATCACTACGCTGTTCACGCCAGCTGAAGTGGTGGAATTAACCGCCACCATTGCCACCTACAACATGGTGTCGCGCTTTCTGGAGGCCCTGCAGATTCACAGCGACGATCCGCGCGTCTGAGATTCCTGCGCCTATGGCTGGGGAAAGAGCTGCTTGAGCTGTACCACCAGCGCAACGCCGGTCATCAAAATCAGGACCGACAACACGAATACACCAGCCACGACGACGCTGGACGTCAGCGCGACACCCCAAACTATTCCGCCAGTCCACAATCCGGCGTCGACAGACAAATTCCACAGGACCGACGCGCGTCCGGAACTCATCAAACGCATGGCGGTGTGGAGTGTCACGGTTTGGACAACGCCTACACCCACTCCTATCAACACCCCGGCAAGCACTATAAGGACTGAACTGGTGGTTACGACACCAAGTATGCCGCCTGCAGCCAATAGAAGTGCAGCGGTGATCACCGTTATCCCGGTTGTCGATCGTGCCTCCAGTTCGCCTCCCAACCATCGCCCCAGCGCGTTACCGGCCTGTACCGAAAAAATCACTACGGCAGCACTGACGTAGCTTGAAGTGATCACGGGCATGCTGGACAAGCCATGAGACAGCAACGCCACGCCCACAATCAGGAAGCCCAGCACGAGCCAGGGCGCTTCGGCCAGCGCCTTGCCCATCATCTGCAACCTGTTTACCAAACCCGACTGGCACCGCTCAGTGGAATTGACGGACTGTTGTCCATGACCTCCGTCCTGACGTTTTCCAACCGCGCCGGGAATTCCAAAGGACAGACACACGGCCAGCACACCAATTATCACGGCAGCCAGACCGAAGGCAGACGGAGAGAAAGTAAGCGCGAGTTGAACGCCAAGGGGTGAACCCAAGGCCGCGGACGCCATGGTAACCAGCCCGTAAATCCCTATCATTCGCCCGAGCCGCGATTCTGGAACGAGCAGCGCAATTCCTTGAGAGCCCGCCACAATAAGAACGCCAAAGCCGGCACCGGCCGCGACGGCACCGGATAACAATGCCGGTGTACTGACCGAAAACCCGGTGATCACCGCGCCAATAGCCGTAAGCACCATGGACCCGCCAAGCACCAGACGAAGAGAGAATCGACTGACAAGTATGGGGGTCAGGGCCTGCACCAGCATGACGCACCCCATCATGGTGCCCAGAAACAGGCTGCTAAGCCCGGGCGCGTCAGCACGTGTAACGGGGATCAACGAATACAGCGTGAAGAAAATTGCAAGACCCAACGATGCTACTGCCGTCAGTGCTGCGAACGGCGCCCACGCAGAAAGCTTCATCTTTTCAATCCGGTTCGTAGATCACAACAACAACTCTGCTGGCCGAAACCAGATCAAAAAAGCGTACCACCCCGAACAGCGGCCCTGCTCATGTCGTGCGTCCTACAGGTTTCAAGTGGAGCAAAGCATAAGCCATTTTTTGTCAGCCGCAAACTTATCCACTTTTTCTGTGAGCAAGCCTGTGAATAATTATGGGATGGCCTTCGGCAAGCCGCGTCCGCACTGGGTCGCGACCACCTGGATCATTCGAAAACACGGCTGAGCGCGAAACGGTCGTCGGCCCATTCTTCCGGGGCGCTATCCCAACCTTCACACTGTGAATCGGGCTCAACATCCGACTAGAATTGCTACCGAACGCTGGACAGGTCGGGCAGCCACATGATCAACGACGGGATATAGGTAACCAGCGCCAAGGCGAGCAGAGCCAGAGCCAGAAACGGCAGGCATCCGCGAACCACCTCTGCAAAGTGCGACTTGAAGGTCACGATGCCCACGAACAGATTGATGCCGAATGGCGGGCTGATCATTCCAATGGCCAGGTTGAGCGTCAAAATGGCACCCAGATGGACCGGGTCGATACCTACCGCCATCGCCGTCGGAAAGATCAGCGGCGCAAGCACGATGATGGCCGAGTTCGGATCAATGACCATGCCGGCCAACAGAAAGATTACGTTGATGATCATGAACACCCATTCAGACGATCCCGCTCCGATGGCGCCGGCGATCATCTGAGGCACTTGTTGCACCGTCATGAACCATGTCATCACCGAGCCCGCGGCGATAAGGATCAGCAGCATGGCGATAGTGGCAGCGGACGTGCTTGAAACACCGAGAAGCTCGCGCAGCTTCAGGCGGCGATAGACGCATACTTCGACGAACATCGCATAGACGGCCGATACGGCGGCGGCTTCCGTGACAGTGAAGTAGCCGCTGTAGATGCCGCCCAGAATGATCGCAGGCAGCATCAACGCCCAACCCCCACGGCGCAACGCGCGCATCAACGCCGGCCCGGAAAAATGCCGCGCTCGACCGATACCGCGCCGCAGGGCGTACACGAGGGAGTACGCAACAAGCAAAGCCAAGAACACCAGTCCGGCTCCCAACGCAGAAAGGAAGACCTTGGCAATGGATTGGCCGGTCTGAAGACAATAAAGAATGACTGCGACACTGG
>NZ_JAJUFE010000078.1 GCF_029263785.1 Pusillimonas sp.
GCTCCGTGTCCTGGCTGATCGACAACGCCCTGGAAGAAATCGAGAAGAGCAACGCCAAGCTCAAGGGCATTCTCAACCGCATCAGCCAGTACCAGCTGGACAACGACAAGCTGCTGGGCCTGATCAACACCTTCTCCGACACCTCTTTCACCCGGCCGGTGTTCGAGGGCGAGAGGCTGCACCTGCACAGCAAAGACATCCTCGGCCATGTGTATGAATACTTCCTGGGCCAGTTCGCCCTCGCTGAAGGCAAGCAGGGGGGGCAGTATTACACCCCCAAGAGCATCGTCACCCTGATTGTGGAAATGCTGCAGCCCTACTCCGGGCGTGTGTACGATCCGGCCATGGGCTCGGGCGGCTTCTTTGTCTCCAGCGACAAGTTCATCGAGCAACACGCCAGCGAACAGCACTACGACGCCAGCGAGCAGAAGAAACACATCTCCGTGTACGGCCAGGAATCCAACCCCACCACCTGGAAGCTGGCCGCCATGAACATGGCCATCCGGGGCATCGACTTCAATTTCGGCAAGAAGAACGCCGACACGTTCCTGGACGACCAGCACCCAGACTTGCGCGCCGACTTTGTGATGGCCAACCCGCCGTTCAACATTAAGGACTGGTGGAGCGAATCCCTGGCCGACGACGTACGCTGGAAGTACGGCACCCCGCCCAAGGGCAACGCCAACTTTGGCTGGATGCAGCACATGATCCACCACCTGGCGCCCACTGGCAGCATGGCCCTGCTGCTGGCCAACGGCTCCATGAGTTCCAACACTAACAACGAAGGCGAAATCCGTAAGCGCCTGGTAGAGGAAGACCTCGTGGAATGCATGGTCGCCCTGCCCGGCCAGCTGTTCACCAACACCCAAATCCCGGCCTGTATCTGGTTCCTGACCCGCGACAAAGCCAACGGCATGGTACGCAACGAGAAGAAGCGCGACCGCCGGGAAGAGTTCCTGTTTATTGACGCCCGCAACCTGGGCTTTATGCGGGATCGTGTACTGCGGGACTTCACCAACGAGGACATCGCCAAGATCGCCGACACCTTCCATGCCTGGCAGCGCGGTGAGGGTTATGAGGATGTCGCCGGCTTCTGCAAATCCGCCAGCCTGGATGAGATCAAGAAGCATGACTTTGTGCTAACGCCGGGGCGCTATGTGGGCGCTCAGGAACAGGAAGACGATGGCGAGCCGTTTGCCGAGAAGATGGCGCGGTTGACCGGGCAGCTGCGGGAGCAATTTTCGGAGAGTCAGCGGCTGGAAATTGAGATTAAGTCGAACCTGTCCGCTCTGGGCCTATGGGGTACTGAATCATGAACGCCGCCCAATTGTTGGAGAACCTGAACCTCCTGGACGAACATGAAAAGATAGAAGCCAAACGTGCAAGCGAAGCCGGCAAGTCGATTCTCGAAACGATCTGCGCACTGGCAAATGAACCAGATCTGGGGGGCGGTTGGTTGCTATTGGGTGTCGTACGGGAGGAAATGGCACTTTTCCCGGGCTACGAGGTCGAGGGAATAACTGACCCAGACAAGGTCAGCAGTGACATCGCGAGCCAGTGCGCAACAAAGTTCAACCTCCCTCTTAGAGTTGATATCACAACAGAGTGGCTAAACGATAAGGCGGTTATCGTCGTTAGTGTTCCGGAAGCCTCCCCACAGGACAAGCCCATTTACTTTACGGCAACCGGACTCCCACGCGGGGCATTCCGTCGCATTGGTAGCACAGACCAGCGATGCACCGAAGACGACATGGCTGTTTTCTACCAATCGCGTCAGCAAGAGAGCTTTGATGCCGGAATCGTCTCTGATGCCTCAATGGAAGACATTGACGATGCAGCCGTCGAAGACTATCGAAAGGCCCGGGCAGAGGTTAACGCGGACGCGGAAGAACTGCGTTGGTCAGATAGTGAACTTTTGCAGGCTCTGAAAGCGGTTCGTCGCAACGGAAACGGGCAATGGCAACCAACCGTTGCGGGCCTGCTGCTGTTTGGAAAATCGATAGCCCTACGACGCTGCTTCCCGATGACGCGCGTTGATTATATTCGGGTACCCGGCCGCGAATGGGTGCCGAATCCGGACCGGCGCTTTGATACAGTGGAAATTCGGGCCCCCATGTTCAGCCTCCTCAGACGGGCACAGGCAGCGGTTCTCGATGACCTCCCAAAAGCCTTTGGCCTCGAAGAAGGGGAGTTACAGCGTGTTGATAAACCGGTTCTTCCACAGAGAGCTCTGCGGGAAGCCTTGGTTAACGCTCTGATGCACCGCAGCTACCGAACACAGGCACCAGTACAAATCATCCGCTACGCAAACCGATTGGAAATCCGCAATCCGGGCTTCTCTTTGAAATCACCCGAGCACCTGGGGGAGCCCGGTTCCATGCCGAGGAACCCGGTACTCGCCGCTGTTCTACATGAAACCCGTTTTGCAGAAACCAAAGGTAGCGGGATTCGAGCCATTCGCGAGGTAATGGATGCCGCAGGTCTTGCACCTCCACTGTTCGAGTCTGACCGAGGTCAGGACCAGTTCGTCACACAATTCCTGTTCCACCACTTTCTTGGAGAGGACGACATCCGGTGGCTGGCAAGATTTAAAGATCTTCACCTTTCTGACGAGGAGGCCCGGGCGCTGATCGTAGCCAGGGAAGCCGGTGTTATCGACAATGCCACCTATCGCGCCCTCAACAAAGTAGACCCCCTGACCGCAAGCGCTACCCTGCGACGACTTCGGGATTTCGGGCTACTTACTCAACAGGGGCGTGGGTCAGCCACTTACTACCAGCCAACAGGCAAATTAATCGGTTCCGAAGACGGCTTATCGAGTAAGTCAGAGCCGTTATCTAGTAAGCAAACGCCGTTATCTAGTAAGTCAGAGCCGTTATCCAGTAAGCCGGAACTACAATCCGGTAACCCTGATCAGGAAGCTCGGGACACGTTATTTGACCAGCTGCCGGGAAACCTGGCCGCTCGGGTCGGAGCGCTCGGTCAGCGACACCCTCCGGAACAAGTAAGGGACCTGGTCGTAGCACTTTGCGAACAACGTGACTGGCGAGTTGAGGAACTTGCACTGCTACTCTCGCGTAACGCGGAAACCATTCGACAGAATTATCTTCGCCCTCTGCTAGCTGAGAAGCGCATTGTGATGACGTTGCCCGATACTCCGAATTCGCCGCAACAAGCTTACAGAGCTGCAAGGAGAGACTACGAATGAGTTCTGTAGCAATGTCTCACAGGCTTGGCGATCTCACCGACTGGTTCTCTGGGGGCACACCCTCAAAGAAAAAACCTGAATATTGGGGTGAAGACATACCGTGGATTAGCGCCTCATCCATGGGCGGCTCTCGCTACTTTGACTCTGACCTGAAAATCACAACGGAAGGTCTCGAGGCTGGTTCTCGGCTTGCCCCTAAAGGGTCAATTCTTCTGCTTGTAAGAGGGAGCACGCTTCATAAACGAATTCCTGTTGGCATTGCTGAGCGCGAGGTTGCCTTCAATCAGGATGTAAAGGCAATCAGAGTAAAACCAGAGCTGATTGCAGGCCAAGTAACTGACGAACTGTATTTGTATTATTGGCTAAAAGCCAATGAGCAGCTGCTGCTGGAAATGGTCGAACACACAGGTATTGGAGCCGGAAAACTCGATACAAAACGGCTCCAGAACCTCGAGATAGAGCTACCCCCTTGGCACGAACAACGAAAGATTGTGACTACGGCAACTGCTCTCGATGAAAAAGAGATCCTAAACTCACATATCAACCAAACCCTCGAACAGATGGCCCAGGCCATCTTCAAAAGCTGGTTTGTCGATTTCGAGCCGGTCAAAGCCAAGATCGCCGCACTGGAAGCCGGCGGCAGCGAAGAAGACGCCCTGCTTGCCGCCATGCAGGCCGTCTCTGGCAAAGGCGAACCGGAACTAACCCGCCTCCAGGCCGAACAGCCCGAGCAATACACCGAGCTCCGCGCCACCGCCGAGCTGTTTCCTTCGGCTATGCAGGACAGTGAGTTGGGGGAGATTCCGGAGGGGTGGGAATCCGGTTTGCTCAACGATATTTGCGAATTCCAGAATGGTTATGCTTTTAAGAGTAAAGACTGGTCAGACTCTGGATTCGCTGTTGTCAAAATAGGCTCAGTAAAACCAGCATTCGTAGATATTCAATCATGTAGCTACGTAGCAGACAAAACGATTGCAGGCCTTGAGCGATTTGAGCTTTTTCCTGGAGACCTATTGGTTGGTATGACCGGCTACCCTGGGGAAACAGGATTAGTCCCAAAAACAGAGAACAGAGTGTTTTTGAATCAACGTGTAGGCCGGCTAAAACCAAAACAGAACAATCTAAAAGCCCTCCTTTATTGCAATGTACGAGATCCAGATTTCAAACAGTATGTTGAAGGACAGGCTCATGGGAGTGCACAAGCTAATGTGAGCGGCAAAGCTATTGGGCATTATCCAATAACGATTCCGACTGGCTCGGTCGTTGAGCAATTCTCAGCACTCATCGATCCGCTGCTTCAGCAAAAGCTAAATCTGAACGCGGAAGCTATGAGTCTTGCCATTACAAGGGACACACTCCTTCCTAAACTTCTCTCCGGTGAAGTCTCCGCTCCAGAAATAAAGGATCCATCGCAGGAAGCGTCTCGGCACTCCGATATTGGCGATGGGGTCGCTTTCGATGAGTAAACCCTACTCTTGGGAAAAAGTGCCTACATGGAACAGTGCAAACCCTGCAGCTAGCTTCGACATTCTGGCTGACGATATCAGCGGGCGCATCCCTGTAACACGGTTGGAGAGTTGGCAAGATTTTGTTGGGATGCTCGAAAGTCCTTTCTTCAATCCGCAGGAAACTGAGCTGGTTTTTCGAGGGCACCGTCGATTCGACTGGAGCATGACACCGACGCTCGGACGCTTAACCGACAACGGCATTATAACCTCGAAGTTGGCCACTGACACTTTGGCTTTATTTCGTAAAGCAATCCGAGGTCGTGTCAATGACCACTCACTACTCGACGAAGGTGTTGAGGATGACGAGCTGTGGTCGATTGGCCAGCACCACGGTCTAATGACGCCTTTGCTGGACTGGACCTATTCACCATACGTGGCATTGTTCTTTGCGTTCTCCAAGGAGGACAGAAAAGACGAAAAAGAAAATCCGTACAGGGCCATCTATGTACTGAACAAGACGTTTATTGCTGACGATGAGGTATGCCCTGACATAAGGGTTTTCGAACCCCGAAAAGATGACCACGGTCGCCTGGTAAGCCAAGCGGGATTGTTTACCTTTGCACCTGAAGACTCGACCATAGAAAACAAATTAGCGGAAGTGTTATGGGGCGACGAATTCCCTATTGATTCATTGAAAGATGCATCGGTTAATGAAGAGCCGGGAATACTGGCGCGCTACATCTGTAAAATTTACATCAAGAACGAAATGCAACAGGAATGTTTACGTCACCTTCGGCGCATGAACGTGCACCACGCTAGCTTATTCCCTGACTTGATTGGTGCTGCAGATTATTGCAACGCATTCATGATTGACGCCGAAAAAAATCGTGCCGTCCAAGCCAAGAAGAACGCTTTGAAAAGAGCTGCCAAGGATGATGAGGGGCCTACTTCCCCCGTAACGTATCCGCCTGAACCATATGTAGGAGAATTCCAATCTGTCACGGATCTACTCTGCCAACCTCAAGCGGCAGAGGGGTTTGATCATGGCTCGCTAACTGTACTGTCGAAAGAGCTGTCGAAACTGCTCGCGACCCGGAAGCTAGTAGACTGGCAAGGCCGTGAATCAATCCAAGCCGAGATAAAGGTCAAAGCCCGAGCCCTGCTTCGCAAACACAAATACCCTCAGGAAGCTCAAGAACAGGTACTTTCAAACATACTTGACATATCAACTACCCAAAATGAAAGCGATGAATCAGGCGCTTAGATTGGGTACTGTCCGTAAGCCTGGCTTGAAACAGGATAACGGAGTGCGACATGTGTTCATTGCCGGCGACTGTTGTTGGCAATGGTGGATGACAAAGCTCGCCAGCCTACAACACTCAGCGACAAGGAACTGTTATGGCTGAACAACAAGTACGAATCTTCACCTCAACCGATGGCCAGGCGCAGCTGGAAGTAGCGATTGGCCACGAAACCGTTTGGCTTAACCAGACTCAAATGTGCGAGCTGTTCGGCCGCGACCAATCGGTGATCTCCCGCCACATTCGTAATGTTTTCAAGGAAGGCGAAGTGCCAGCCGAAAGCAATATGCAAAAAATGCATATTGCTGAATCAGACAAGCCCGTCACCTCTTACTCACTGGACGTTATCATTTCCGTTGGCTACCGCGTGAAGTCCCAGCGTGGTGTGCAGTTTCGCCAGTGGGCAACGCAGGTTCTCAAAGACCACCTCGTTCAGGGCTACACCCTCAATCAACGCCGCCTCGCCGAACGCGGCATCGAGTTTGAGCAGGCCGTTGATCTGCTCAGCCGCACCCTCACCAATCAAGGCCTGGTATCCAACGAAGGCGAAGCCGTCGCTCGGGTAATCAGCGATTACGCCCGCTCCTGGAGCCTGCTGCAAGGCTACGACGAGCAACAGCTGGCCGAGGTCGGCATCAAGCAGCCGGATATGCAGCCGCTGGAGCTGGACGAGGCACTGAAAGCCATTGGCGAACTCAAGCAAACGCTCATGGCCAAGGGCGAGGCCACCGAGCTATTTGGCCAGTTACGGGGTGACGGCCTGGCTTCTGCGTTGGCCACCATTGAGCAGGGCTTCGGGGATGAACTCTTTTACCCCAACGTGGCGACCCGTGCCGCTCACCTGCTCTACTTCGTGATCAAGAACCACCCGCTGGCCGACGGCAACAAGCGCTGTGGCTCGTTTCTGTTTTTATGGTATCTGCGCCGCAACGCCGCTTTGTTGGCGCGGCCGGTAGAACAACTGATTAATGACAACACCCTGGTGGCCTTGGCCCTGCTGGTGGCGGAAAGCCTGCCGAATCAGAAAACCCTGATGATCCGGCTGATTGAGCATTTCCTGCTGCTGAAGGAGCCCGCCGATGTCAGGCTGAAGGGGAATAAGGACTGAAGTATGACGGAAGATCAGCTGGAACAACAATGCCTGGAATGGTTCGCCGAAGGCGGCTGGGAGATCGCCCACGGGCCTGACCTGGCACCGGAGGGCGAAGCCCCGGAACGCGCCGATTACCGGCAGGTATTGTTGCTGGCGGATCTTGAGGCGGCCATTCACCGCATCAACCCTCACCTGCC
>NZ_JAJUFE010000033.1 GCF_029263785.1 Pusillimonas sp.
AAATGGTTCTGCCGGGCGACAACGTGTCGATGGAAGTGAAGCTGATCGCTCCGATCGCCATGGAAGAAGGTCTGCGCTTTGCCATTCGCGAAGGCGGCCGTACCGTGGGCGCAGGCGTGGTGGCTAAAATCATCAAGTAAGTTTTAAAATGCAACAAGCGGACGAAGCGATACCGCCTCGTCCGCGCAGTCGAGCGGATTGCGCGCCGTGTAGCAGTAACCGCCGCAATCCACAGCAGTTCTTAGGGGTATAGCTCAATTGGCAGAGCGTCGGTCTCCAAAACCGAAGGTTGTAGGTTCGATTCCTACTGCCCCTGCCATCATCGCCACGGCTTGCAGGCCGTGCTAGCAGCGGGGTCACTCGCCTGAATATGTCGAACACCAACGTAGAAACCGTAAGCAGCACCGTAGACCGCCTGAAGCTGGGTCTGGCGGTGCTTGTCATCATTGCCGGCATCGTTGCGTTCTCGGTGCTCGACGACCAACCTGCCGTAGCCCGGGTCGGTATATTCATTGGCAGCGTCATCATTGCCGCTTTCATTGCATGGTTCAGCGAACCCGGTCGTCGTTCCATCGGATATCTGCGCGACTCGTATAACGAAGTCAAGCGCGTTACCTGGCCGACCCGCAAAGAAGCCACACAAATGACCGCCATTGTGTTCGTGTTTGTGGCGATCATGGGGCTGTTCTTGTGGCTCGTCGACAAAACGCTGGGCTGGGCCATTTATGGTCTGCTGCTGGGCTGGAGATAAAGGCCACACATGAGCAAACGTTGGTATGTCGTCCACGTCTATTCCGGCATGGAGAAAAGTGTGCACAAGGCGCTGCTCGAACGCATCGAGCGTGCCGGGCTCGAGTCGTCCTTCGGCCGCATACTGGTTCCCTCCGAAGAGGTCGTCGAAGTAAAGGGTGGAAAAAAATCCATCACCGAACGTCGTATTTTTCCCGGCTATGTGCTGGTCGAGATGGATCTCACCGACGAAACCTGGCACTTGGTCAAGAACACTAACCGGGTAACCGGTTTTCTGGGTGGCTCGGGCAATCGTCCCGCGCCGATCTCCGACCGCGAGGTCGAAAAGATCCTTTCCCAGATGGAAGAAGGCGTCGAAAAGCCTCGTCCAAAAATCCTCTTCGAGGTGGGCGAGATGGTTCGCGTCAAAGAAGGTCCCTTCGCCGATTTCAACGGAAACGTCGAAGATGTCAATT
Source organism: Pusillimonas sp. (assembly GCF_029263785.1). Classification (GTDB taxonomy): domain Bacteria; phylum Pseudomonadota; class Gammaproteobacteria; order Burkholderiales; family Burkholderiaceae_B; genus Pusillimonas. The sequence goes on from NZ_JAJUFE010000033.1 coordinate 1,206, forward strand.
ACGAGAAAAGCAAGGTGCGGGTATCGGTCACTATCTTTGGCCGCGCCACACCTGTAGAACTCGATTTTGGTCAGGTCGAAAAAACCTGACGTTTATCCAACCCCCGGGGAGCCGTCCGTTGCAATCGGCCGGCGTCTGAACCCGTAAGGAGCAAAGCATGGCGAAGAAAATCGTCGGCTTTATCAAGCTGCAAGTACCGGCTGGTAAAGCGAACCCATCCCCCCCAATTGGCCCGGCTCTGGGTCAACGTGGCCTGAACATCATGGAATTCTGCAAGGCGTTCAACGCCCAGACCCAAGGCATGGAGCCAGGTCTGCCGATTCCAGTGGTGATCACCGCCTACGCCGACAAGAGCTTCACCTTCATCATGAAGACGCCTCCGGCGGCTATCCTGATCAAGAAGGCTTCGGGCATTCAGAAGGGTTCGGCTCGTCCGAACTCCGACAAGGTCGGCACCCTGACACGCGCTCAGGCCGAAGAAATTGCCAAGACCAAGCAGCCCGATCTGACGGCGTCCGATCTTGACGCTGCCGTTCGCACCATCGCGGGCAGCGCCCGTAGCATGGGTATCACGGTCGAGGGGGTGTAACATGGCCAAGCTAAGCAAACGCGCCGCCGCGATCCAGGCCAAAATCGATCGCAACAAATTCTATCCCGTCGCCGAAGCACTGGCGCTGGTCAAGGAAACCGCCACTGCCAAATTCGATGAGTCCATCGACGTCGCGGTTCAGCTGGGTATCGACCCGAAGAAATCCGACCAGCTCGTGCGCGGCTCTGTCGTTCTGCCCGCCGGTACCGGTAAATCCGTTCGCGTCGCTGTGTTCGCCCAAGGCGACAAGGCCGAAGCCGCCAAGGAAGCCGGTGCGGACGTCGTCGGTTTCGAAGATCTGGCCGAAAGCATCAAGGCCGGCAATCTCGACTTTGACGTCGTCATCGCTTCGCCGGACGCCATGCGCGTAGTTGGCGCCCTGGGTCAGGTGCTGGGTCCTCGTGGCCTGATGCCCAACCCCAAGGTCGGCACCGTTACGCCTGACGTCGTCACGGCTGTCAAGAACGCCAAGGCAGGTCAGGTGCAGTATCGTACCGACAAGGCGGGCATTATTCACGCCACGATCGGCCGTGCTTCCTTCGGCGTCGAGCAGCTTCAGGAAAACCTGAACGCTCTGGTTGACGCGCTGAACAAGGCCCGTCCGGCGTCGTCCAAGGGTATTTATCTGCGCAAGCTTGCCGTTTCGTCCACCATGGGCGGCGGTGCTCGCGTCGAACTAGCTTCGCTGGCGGTCTGACAGACCCCGGCAACATGAACTTTGGGCTGCATCGGAGCTGTGCCTCGATGTTGCTGTCAAAGACCGCTGGAGCCCCCAACCAACCGCAAGGGCGGGCAAGGGCTTAATCGTCAGGTAGTTATTACTGTATCCAGCGTAGACGGCGCCCATGGAAGATTTCTTTCAAGAACTCGACCAGGTGCGCCGCATTCGGTAGACACAAGAGACCCTCTCTCGTGTCGTTAGATGGAGTGTTCAAACCGTGAGTCTCAATCGTGAAGAGAAAGCGGTCGTAATTGAGGAAGTCTCCGCAGAACTTGCGAAGGCCCAGTCAGTTATTATCGCCGAGTACCGTGGTCTGGACGTCGCTGCCGTCACCGTATTGCGCAAACAAGCGCGTGAGTCGGGTGTGTATCTGCGTGTTCTGAAGAACACGTTGGTTCGCCGTGCTGTGGCAGGAACACCTTTCGAGGTGCTTTCTTCCAAAATGTCTGGTCCGCTTATGTACGCGATCAGCGAAGATCCAGTCTCGGCCGCCAAGGTACTCGCCAGTTTCGCGAAAACCAACGACAAGCTCGTTATCACCGGCGGGGCATTGCCCGACAACGCCCTCGATACCGAAGGCGTGAAGGCTCTGGCCACCATGCCGACCCGCGACGAGCTGTTGGCGAAACTGATGGGCACCATGCAGGCACCCATTACGCAGTTTGTGCGTACGCTCAACGAAGTTCCCACCAAATTCGTTCGTGGCCTTGCGGCCGTGCGCGATCAGAAAGAGGCTGCGTAAGCCCTTTCGGGACTCGTCGAAAGACCGAGCGATACCCAACCCTGGCATTTATACCTATTTGGAGTTCTAAAAATGGCATTAAGCAAAGCAGAAATCCTGGACGCCGTCGCTAACCTGACCGTCCTGGAATTGTCCGAACTGATCACGGACATGGAAGAAAAATTCGGTGTGTCGGCTGCTGCCGCTGCCGTCGCTGTTGCTGCTCCTGCAGCTGGTGGCGCAGCTGCTGCTGCAGAAGAAAAGACCGAATTTGACCTGATCCTGGCCGAAGTTGGTTCCAACAAGGTCAGCGTCATCAAGGCCGTGCGTGAAATCACTGGTCTGGGCCTCAAAGAAGCCAAGGACCTCGTTGACGGTGCTCCGAAGCCTGTCAAGGAAGGCATGTCCAAGGCTGACGCTGAAGAAGCTCAGAAGAAGCTTGAAGAAGCTGGCGCCAAAGTCGAGCTCAAGTAAGCTTGTCGACGCCTGCCCGGGAAGGTTTTTGGCCTTCCCGGGCTTTTGCGTCTCCAGAAAACCCGTATTTGACTGCTTGCCAGTGAAGCCGGGTTCTCTGGAGTCGTAAGCCAGGGCCGTGGTTGACGGCCCATGTAACCCCTCGAGTCGGAGTGCTCATGCCTTATTCGTATACCGAAAAAAAGCGCATACGTAAGAGCTTCGCCAAACGTGAAGACGTCCAAGACGTACCCTACCTTTTGGCGACTCAACTGCAATCATTTTCTACATTCTTGCAGTCAGATACACCCCCATCACAACGCAAGGACGAAGGCCTGCAAGCCGCCTTTACCTCAATATTTCCGATAGTAAGCCATAACGGAATGGCGCGCCTGGAGTTCGTCAGCTACGTGCTGGGCGACCCGGTATTCGATGTTAAAGAATGCCAGATGCGCGGCCTGACTTACGCCTCGCCATTGCGTGCCAAAGTGCGCCTGGTACTGATGGACCGCGAGGTAAGCAAGCCCACCATCAAGGAAGTCAAGGAACAGGAAGTATACATGGGCGAGATGCCGCTCATGACCAATACGGGCTCTTTTGTCATCAATGGTACCGAGCGCGTCATTGTGTCGCAGCTGCATCGCTCGCCTGGTGTGTTCTTCGAACACGACCGTGGCAAAACCCACAGTTCGGGCAAGCTGCTGTTCTCGGCCCGCGTGATTCCTTACCGTGGTTCATGGCTCGACTTCGAATTCGACCCCAAGGACATTCTGTTCTTCCGTGTCGACCGTCGTCGCAAGATGCCGGTAACCATTTTGCTCAAGGCCATCGGCATGACGCCCGAGGCCATCCTGGCGCATTTCTTCGATTTCGACAATCTCGAGCTGAAATCCGACGGTGCCATGCTCGAGTTCGTGCCCGAGCGCTGGAAAGGTGAAGTAGCGCGCTTTGACATCACCGACCGCGACGGCAAGGTCATTGTCGAAAAAGACAAACGCATCAATGCCAAGCATTTGCGCGATATGGCTGCCGCCAAGATCGAACACCTGTCTGTACCCGACGACTTCATCCTGGGACAGGTGCTGGCCAAGAACGTGATCAATCCGGAAACCGGCGAAGTTATTGCCAACGCCAACGACGAGATCACGGAAACGATTCTGGCTGATATCCGCGACGCCAATATCCGCGAAATTCAGACCTTGTTCACCAATGACCTGGATCGCGGCGCGTATATCTCGCAAACCCTGCGTACGGACGAAACTGCCGACCAGATGGCAGCGCGTGTCGCCATCTATCGCATGATGCGTCCTGGCGAGCCGCCAACTGAAGAAGCTGTCGAAGCCCTGTTCCAGCGTCTGTTCTACAGCGAAGAAACTTACGATCTGTCGCGTGTCGGCCGCATGAAGGTCAACAGCCGTCTGGGTCGTGGCGACGACATGTCCGGCCCCCTCACGCTTACCGACGAAGACATCCTTGACACCATCAAGGTGCTGGTCGAGCTGCGTAACGGCCGTGGCCAGATCGACGACATCGATCACCTGGGTAACCGCCGTGTGCGCTGCGTGGGCGAATTGGCCGAGAACCAGTTCCGTGCCGGCCTCGTACGTGTCGAACGTGCTGTGAAAGAACGCTTGGGCCAGGCAGAGGCCGAAAACCTCATGCCCCATGACCTGATCAACTCCAAGCCCATCTCGGCGGCAATCAAAGAGTTTTTCGGGTCCAGCCAGCTATCGCAGTTCATGGACCAGACCAACCCCTTGTCCGAGATCACGCACAAGCGTCGCGTCTCGGCTCTCGGACCTGGCGGTCTTACCCGCGAACGCGCCGGCTTCGAAGTTCGCGACGTTCATCCCACTCACTATGGTCGTGTCTGCCCCATCGAAACGCCTGAAGGCCCGAACATCGGCCTGATCAACTCGATGGCTCTATATGCACGCCTGAACGAGTTTGGCTTCCTCGAAACTCCTTATCGCAAGATTGTCGACGGCAAGGTCAGCGATCAGATCGACTATCTGTCCGCTATCGAAGAAAGCAACTACGTCATTGCACAGGCCAACGCCACGCTTGACGAAGAAGGCCGTTTTGTCGACGACCTGGTTGCCTGCCGCGAGGCCGGCGAAACCATGCTGACGTCGCCCGAGAATATTCAGTACATGGACGTGGCCCCGTCGCAGATCGTTTCGGTCGCTGCTTCGCTGATCCCCTTCCTTGAGCACGACGACGCCAACCGTGCCCTGATGGGTGCCAACATGCAGCGTCAGGCCGTGCCGTGCCTGCGTCCCGAAAAGCCTCTGGTGGGTACCGGCATCGAACGTACCGTAGCTGTTGACTCGGGCACGACCGTACAGGCCATCCGTGGCGGTATTGTCGACCACGTTGATGCCGACCGTATCGTGATTCGCGTCAACGACGACGAGAACGTCGCAGGCGAGGTGGGTGTTGATATCTACAACCTCATCAAGTACACGCGTTCCAACCAGAACACCAACATCAACCAGCGCCCTATCGTCAAGCGTGGCGATCAGGTCGCTCGTGGTGACGTTCTGGCCGACGGTGCTTCGACCGACCTGGGCGAGCTGGCATTGGGCCAGAACATGCTGGTCGCGTTCATGCCCTGGAACGGCTACAACTTCGAGGACTCGATTCTTATTTCCGAGAAGGTTGTAGCTGACGACCGCTATACCTCGGTGCACATCGAAGAACTGACGGTCGTGGCTCGCGATACCAAGCTCGGACCAGAAGAAATCACTCGAGACATCAGCAATCTGGCTGAAACCCAGCTGAACCGTCTCGACGATTCCGGCATTGTCTATATCGGTGCCGAAGTACGCGCCGACGACGTGCTGGTCGGCAAGGTCACGCCCAAGGGCGAAACCCAGCTGACCCCCGAAGAGAAGCTTCTGCGCGCCATCTTTGGCGAGAAGGCCTCTGACGTCAAGGACACCTCGCTGCGCGTGCCCTCGGGCATGGTCGGAACAGTAATTGACGTTCAGGTGTTCACGCGTGAGGGTATCGAGCGCGACAAACGTGCCCAGTCCATCATCGACGACGAGCTGCGCCGTTATCGCCAAGACCTCAACGACCAGTTGCGTATCGTCGAGAACGACACCTTCGATCGTATCGGCAAGTTCCTGGTTGGCAAAACGGTTAATGGCGGTCCTCGCAAGCTGGCCAAGGGTACCGCTATTACACGCGAATACCTTGACGATCTCGACCGCTGGCAGTGGTTCGACATTCGCCTGGCCGACGAGGCGCATGCTGTCGTGCTCGAGCAGGCCAAAGAGTCGCTCGAACACAAGCGTCACCAGTTTGATCTGGCCTTCGAAGAAAAGCGCAAGAAGCTTACACAGGGCGACGAACTGCCCCCCGGCGTGCTCAAGATGATCAAGGTCTATCTGGCCGTCAAGCGTCGCTTGCAGCCAGGTGACAAAATGGCCGGTCGTCACGGTAACAAGGGTGTTGTTTCGCGTATTACCCCTGTCGAGGACATGCCTCACATGGCCGACGGTACCCCTGTCGACATTGTTCTTAACCCGCTGGGCGTTCCTTCGCGGATGAACGTCGGACAGGTACTCGAAGTTCACCTGGGCTGGGCAGCCAAGGGTCTTGGTCATCGTGTTGCCGAAATGCTTCAGGATGAACGTGGCGTACAGGTCAAGCAGCTGCGCGAATACCTGCAGAAGGTATACAACGCCGGCGGCGGATCCGCTCACCTCGAAGACCTGACCGATGACGAGCTGGTTGAAATGGCTCGCAATCTGAAGGACGGCATGCCTGTTGCTACCCCAGTGTTTGACGGTGCAACCGAAGAGGAGATCGGCGAGATTCTCGAGCTGGCCTACCCCGACGAAGAAGCCAAGAAGCTCAAGCTCACACCCGATCGCACTCAGGCCTGGCTGTACGACGGCCGCACCGGCGACCAGTTCGAACGTCCGGTCACTATCGGTTACATGCATTACCTCAAGCTGCATCACTTGGTCGACGACAAGATGCACGCGCGTTCTACGGGCCCCTATTCGCTCGTTACGCAGCAACCGCTTGGTGGTAAGGCTCAGTTCGGTGGCCAGCGCTTTGGTGAGATGGAAGTCTGGGCACTCGAGGCTTACGGTGCTTCGTACACCCTGCAGGAAATGCTCACGGTCAAGTCCGATGACATCACCGGTCGTACCAAGGTGTACGAGAACATCGTCAAGGGTGATCACGTCATCGATGCAGGCATGCCCGAGTCGTTCAACGTCCTCGTCAAAGAAATTCGATCTTTGTCGCTAGACATGGATTTGGAGCGTAAATAATGAAAGCGCTACTCGACCTTTTCAAACAAGTCTCGCAAGACGAGCAATTCGACGCCATCAAGATCGGTATTGCGTCGCCCGAGAAGGTGCGCTCTTGGTCTTACGGTGAAGTCCGTAAGCCCGAGACCATCAACTACCGCACGTTCAAGCCCGAGCGTGATGGCCTGTTCTGCGCCAAGATTTTTGGCCCGGTAAAAGACTACGAATGTCTTTGCGGCAAGTACAAGCGTCTCAAGCATCGCGGCGTTATCTGCGAAAAATGCGGCGTTGAGGTCACTGTTGCCAAGGTGCGCCGCGAGCGTATGGGTCACATCGAGCTGGCCAGCCCCGTTGCGCACATCTGGTTCCTGAAGAGCCTGCCTTCCCGCCTGGGTATGGTGCTGGACATGACCCTGCGCGACATCGAGCGGGTTCTGTATTTCGAAGCATGGTGCGTAATCGAGCCCGGCATGACTCCGCTCAAGCGTGGTCAGATCATGTCCGACGACGATTTCCTCGCCAAAACCGAAGAATACGGCGACGACTTCCATGCGCTGATGGGTGCCGAAGCGGTTCGTGAACTGCTGCGCACCATCGACATCGATCGCGAAGTGGAAACCCTGCGCGCTGAGCTCAAGGCCACCGGTTCCGACGCCAAGATCAAGAAGATTTCCAAACGTCTGAAAGTGCTTGAAGGCTTCCAGAAGTCGGGCATCAAGCCCGAATGGATGATCATGGAAGTCCTGCCCGTGTTGCCGCCCGACCTGCGCCCGTTGGTGCCGCTCGATGGCGGACGTTTCGCGACCTCCGACCTGAACGACCTGTATCGCCGGGTCATCAACCGCAACAACCGCCTCAAGCGTTTGCTCGAGCTCAAGGCTCCCGACATTATCCTGCGCAACGAAAAGCGCATGCTGCAGGAGTCGGTTGACTCACTGCTTGATAACGGTCGCCGTGGCAAGGCCATGACTGGCGCCAACAAGCGTCAGCTCAAGTCGCTGGCCGACATGATCAAGGGCAAGAGCGGTCGCTTCCGTCAGAACCTGCTGGGCAAGCGCGTCGACTACTCCGGTCGTTCGGTTATTGTGGTCGGCCCGCAGCTCAAGCTGCATCAGTGCGGTCTGCCCAAGCTGATGGCGCTCGAACTGTTCAAGCCCTTCATCTTCAACCGTCTTGAAATGATGGGCCTGGCTACCACCATCAAGGCAGCCAAGAAGCTGGTCGAAAGCCAGGAGCCCGTGGTCTGGGATATTCTCGAAGAAGTCATTCGTGAGCATCCCGTCATGCTCAACCGTGCTCCAACGCTGCACCGCCTGGGTATTCAGGCGTTTGAGCCTGTGCTGATCGAAGGCAAGGCCATTCAGCTGCACCCCCTGGTCTGCGCGGCATTTAACGCCGACTTCGACGGTGACCAGATGGCCGTTCACGTGCCGCTATCGCTCGAGGCCCAGCTCGAGGCCCGCACCCTGATGCTGGCGTCGAACAACGTGCTGTTCCCCGCTAACGGCGAACCTTCCATCGTGCCGTCCCAGGATATCGTTCTGGGTCTGTACTATGCCACTCGCGAGCGTATCAACGGCAAGGGTGAAGGCATGTTCTGCGCCGACGTGGCCGAAGTTCAGCGCGCGTACGACAACGGCGAAGTCGAACTCCAGACTCGCATTACCGTGCGATTGAACGAGTACGAAAAGGACGCCTCCGGCGAATACCAGCCGGTACTCAAGCGCTTTGAAACCACGGTCGGTCGTGCCTTGCTGTCCGAGATCCTGCCCCAGGGGCTGCCGTTCTCGTCGCTGAACCGTCCCCTCAAAAAGAAAGAGATTTCACGGCTCATCAACCAGTCCTTCCGTCGTTGCGGTCTGCGTGCCACGGTCATCTTCGCCGACAAGCTGATGCAGGCCGGTTTCCGCCTGGCAACGCGTGGTGGTATTTCCATCGCCATGAACGACATGCTCGTGCCTTCGGTCAAGGAAGAAATCCTTGCACAGGCAAGTGCCGAGGTCAAAGAGATCGACAAGCAGTATTCGTCCGGTCTGGTAACCGCCCAGGAACGCTACAACAACGTGGTGGATATCTGGGGCAAGGCAGGCGATAAGGTCGGCCGTTCAATGATGGAGCAGCTCTCGACCGAGCCGGTCATCGATCGTCATGGCAACGAAGTTCGCCAGGAATCGTTCAACTCCATCTACATGATGGCCGATTCGGGCGCCCGGGGTTCTGCTGCCCAGATCCGCCAGTTGGCTGGTATGCGTGGCCTGATGGCAAAGCCCGATGGCTCGATTATCGAGACACCGATTACCGCCAACTTCCGCGAAGGCCTGAACGTCCTTCAGTACTTCATCTCGACTCACGGTGCGCGTAAAGGTCTGGCCGATACGGCTCTCAAGACCGCCAACTCGGGCTACCTCACCCGCCGTCTGGTCGACGTGACGCAAGACCTGGTCATCACTGAAGTCGATTGCGGCACCACGCATGGCTACACCATGAAGGCGCTGGTCGAAGGTGGTGAAGTCATCGAGCCGCTGCGTGATCGCATCCTGGGCCGCGTAACTGCCACAGACATCATTAATCCTGATACCCAGGAAACTGCTGTCGCCGCCGGTACGCTGCTGGACGAAGACCTGGTCGAGTACATCGATCAGCTGGGTGTCGATGAAGTCAAGATTCGTACTCCGCTAACTTGCGAAACCCGCCATGGCCTTTGCGCCCACTGCTATGGTCGCGACCTGGGTCGTGGCAGCATGGTCAACCAGGGTGAAGCGGTGGGTGTTATTGCCGCTCAGTCCATCGGTGAGCCGGGTACGCAGCTTACGATGCGTACCTTCCACATCGGTGGTGCCGCTTCGCGTGCCGCCATGGCAAGCTCGGTCGAAACCAAGTCCGCCGGTACGGTTGGATTCGAGCTGTCGATGCGTTACGTGACCAATGCACAGGGCGCCAAGATTGCGATCTCCCGTTCGGGTGAAATCGTGGTGTTCGACGACAGCCGTCGTGAGCGTGAGCGTCACAAGATTCCGTACGGCGCCACGATTACCGTCAGTGACGGCGACGTGGTCAAGGCGGGCCAGCGTCTGGCGTCGTGGGACCCTCTTACACGTCCGATCGTGTCCGAGTACTCCGGTCAGGTCCGCTTCGAGAATATCGAAGAAGGCGTTACGGTTGCCCGTCAGGTCGACGAAATCACCGGTCTGTCGACCCTGGTGGTAATCACTCCCAAGACGCGCACTGGCAAGACCATGATGCGGCCTCAGATCAAGCTGCTCAACGAAGCGGGCGAAGAGGTCAAGATCGCTGGTACCGAGCACCCCGTCAACATCTCCTTCCCAGTGGGCGCACTGATTACCGTGCGTAACGGGCAGCAGGTGTCGGTGGGTGAAATTCTTGCCCGTATCCCTCAGGAATCGCAGAAGACCCGCGATATCACGGGAGGTCTGCCTCGCGTGGCCGAGCTGTTCGAAGCCCGCTCACCCAAGGATGCCGGCACATTGGCCGATGTCACGGGTACGGTTTCGTTCGGTAAGGACACCAAGGGCAAGCAGCGTCTTGTCATCACCGACCTCGATGGCGTCAGCCATGAAACGCTGATCCCCAAAGAGAAGCAGGTGCTGGTGCACGACGGCCAGGTCGTCAACAAGGGCGAGATGATCGTCGACGGTCCGCCTGATCCGCACGATATCCTGCGTCTGCAGGGCATCGAGCGTCTGGCCAGCTATATCGTCAACGAGGTGCAGGACGTTTACCGCTTGCAAGGTGTGAAGATCAACGACAAGCACATTGAAGTCATCGTGCGTCAGATGCTGCGTCGTGTGAATATCGTCGATCCGGGCGATACCAGCTTCATTACTGGCGAGCAGGTTGAACGTTCCGAACTGCTCAACGAAAACGATCGCATGGAAGCAGAAGGCAAGATTCCGGCCACCTACGAGAACGTGCTGCTGGGTATTACCAAGGCTTCTTTGTCGACCGATTCGTTCATCTCGGCGGCTTCCTTCCAGGAAACCACCCGGGTTCTGACCGAAGCAGCCATCATGGGCAAGCGCGACGAACTTCGCGGCCTCAAGGAAAACGTCATTGTCGGCCGGCTTATCCCGGCGGGTACCGGCATGTCGTATCACAAGGCTCGCAAAGAAAAAGAGCGTTTCGAGGAGGCCGAGCGCGAAGCCGCACGTGCGCTGGCCAACCCCTTCGAAGATACTCCGCCTTCCGCTGCCGAGGCGCATGTTGCCGATGGTTCCACGGATGCCGATACCCCGGCGCCAGAAGCCAACAGCGACGAGTAAAACCGCTTGGCCGGCGTAGGCCGGCCAGCGTCTCAAGCCGCCAGGTTCACCATGTACCTGGCGGCTTTTTCATGCCTAGGATTTACCCTAGAGTTCACAAAAATCTATTGGTGCCGGAAAAAACACCTGCTATAAAAGCTACAAATACACCTGTAATTACACTTAAAGCAGGAGGTTGACGCGGCATGGATGCAGGACAAACACGTAAGTACGTGATCGCCACCGATGTCGGTGGCACGTGTACAGACACAGTAGTTTTTGCGGCCGGCGAGCCGATTCGTATCGGCAAGGCTTTATCTACGCCGCCAGATTACGCCACCGGAATCTTTGATTCCATCCGCTCGGCAGCGGATTCAATGGGCGAAGAAGTTGAGAGCCTTCTGGCCCAGACATATCTTTTCGTGCATGGGTCAACCGTTGTCGATAACACCATCCTGACCCGCGACGGCGCCAAAGTCGGGTTGCTGACCACAGAGGGCTTTGAGGATACGATTCTGGTTACCCGCGGTGCCTATGGCCGCTGGGGCGGACTGACCGAAGACCGCATCAAGCACATCGTCAAGACCGAACGTGCCGACCCCTTGGTAGATGCCGATCTCATTCATGGCATTGGTGAACGCGTCGATGCCACGGGCGAAGTCCTGCGCGAACTGGACGAGGCCGAAGTCGAAACGGCGCTGCGCTATCTGGTCGACGAAAAAGGCGCCGAGGCTATTGCGGTTTCATTGCTTTGGTCGTTCGCCAACCCCATCAACGAACAGACGATCAAGAAGGTTGCCGCGCGCGTCGCGCCACAAGCGTATTGCACGCTCTCCTCCGAGATTGCACCCTTGCCGGGCGAGTACGAGCGTACCTCCACTGCGGTCATCAACGCCTATTGTGGCGGTATCACGCAAAGCTATCTGGCGGATCTGCACAGCAAGCTGTCGGCAACGGATTACCGCGGACAGACCATGGTTATGCAAGGCTATGGCGGCTTGCTGCCTGCAGGCGAAGCCGGCGACCGATCGGTAGGAATGCTTGAGTGCGGGCCCGCAGCAGGTGTCATTGGAAGTAAATCGTTGGGCCAGCTGCTTGATCAGCCTGATGTCATCGCCGTCGATATGGGTGGCACCACCTTCAAGGTGAGCGTGATTCAGGATGGAGAAATCGAATACGCACGCGAACCGATGGTGGATCGCTTCCATTATTCGGCGCCAAAGATCGAAGTCGTGTCCATCGGTGCCGGTGGCGGTTCCATTGTCAGCATCGATCCGGTAACCGGCGAACCGCGTGTCGGGCCGCGCTCGGCCGGTTCGCGACCCGGCCCCATCTGCTACGGGCTTGGCGGTAAAGAGCCTACCCTTACCGACGTGTTCATGCTGATCGGCTACATGGATCCCAACACCTTCCTGGGTGGTTCCATGAAGCTTGACGTGGAGCCCGCACGTCGCATTTTCGAAGAGAAAATTGCCCGGCCTCTGGGCATGAATGTGGAAGAAGCCGCTATCGGTATCTACCGTCTGGCCTCCGCTCAAATTACCGATCTTATCCGCGAGATCACGGTTGAGCGCGGGCTCGATCCGCGAGACTTCGTCATGCATTCGTTTGGCGGGTCATGCGGGATGCTGTCCACCATGTTTGGTTCCGAGCTTGGCGTTCGCAAGATTGTTGTGCCGTACACGGCGTCGGTCAATTGCGCTTTCGGTCTGGTTTCCGCTGATATTGTGCATCAGTATTCGGTAACCAAAACTTTGCCCGCCTCGGTTCCTGCTTCGGAAATCAACGCCATCTACGAGCCCCTTATCGAGCAGGCTCGCAAGCAGCTGCGCGAAGAAGGCTTCAGCGACGATGAAATGCGTTTTGAATGGTCGGTAGACTTGCGCTACGCCCGACAGGTACACGAGCTGACAACACAAGTCCGTGCCCAGACTCCCCTGACCGACGAAGGCCTGGCCCAGCTGTTGAATGATTTCGAAGCCCTGTACGAGCGCAAGTTCGGAAAAGGTTCTGCCTATCGCGAAGCCGGCATCGAGATGAAGCTGTTCCGGCTGAAGGCTGAAGGTCTGCTGAAGAAACCTGAAGTACCCACCGTGCCAATGGGCGGTCCGGATGCCAGCGGTGCGCTGATCGGCAAACGCAATATTTTTGTCGAGCAGGCCGGCGGATTGGCCCCGGCCGATATTTACGACTTTGAAAAGCTGTCTCCGGGTAATCGTTTTTCGGGCCCGGCAGTCATCCACACGCCGATCACCACCATCGTGCTTCAAGCGGGTCAGCGTGCGACCGTCGATGAGTATCGCAACGTCATAGTCGAATTCGAGTGAGGTCAAGCATGGATCCAATTACCTATTCCATCATCCGTCACCGCTTGTTCCGGGTTGTCGAAGAGGCGGTCATCACGCTCAAGCATGTTTCGGGCACGGCCATTACCAACGAAGGCCACGACCTGATGGTCAGCCTGTATCGCGCCGACGGCTCGCTGCTCATGGGTGGCGTGGGCTTTCTTCACCACCTTACAAGTGCTGCCGAGGCCTGCAAGGCAGTCATCCGTCGATTCGAAGGCCAGATCGAAGAAGGCGACGTTTACATGCTGAACGACCCGTACACGGCCGCGCTTCATACTTCCGACGTGTACATGCTGGCGCCCATTCATTACCAGGGCAAGCTCGTGGCATGGAGCGCCTGCTTTGTTCACGTGTCCGATATTGGTGCCATGAACCCCGGCGGATTCGCTCCGGATGCCAAGGACATCTATAGCGAAGGCTTCAGCAGCCCCGGTATCAAGTTGATCAGCCGCGGTGAATTGCGCCAGGACATCTGGGACACCTTCCTTAACATGGTGCGAAGCCCCGAAATGGTGGCGCTCGATCTGCGGTCGCTCATTGCCTGCAACAACGTGGCCGGTCAGCGCATGCTGGCACTGATCGAAAAATATGGTGCCGACGCTGTCGACCATGTTGGCCGCACCTTGATCGAACAGTCAGAGCAGCTGCTTCGCCAGCGATTGCGCGAGCTGCCCGACGGTCAATGGCAGTCTCGCCAGTACATTGATGTGAAGGGTGAAACAGCCAAAGTGCTGTTGACCATGACCAAGCGCGACGACACATTGACGTTCGACTTTACGGGGTCGAGCCCCCAGTCGGCCTACAGCGTCAACTGCACGAAATGGGCGGCTCTGGGAGGTTTGTTTGCCCCCTTGTTCCCCCTGCTTTGCTACGACATCACGTGGAACCAGGGTGCTGTTGAACCCATTACCATGATCGCGCCGGAAGGCAGCATCGTGAACTGCACGCGCCCTGCGCCGGTCTCGGTCGCAACAGTAGGCGCGATTCAGTCCGTCAATAATGCGGCCTGTTCGGCTATCGGCAAGATGCTCGCCGCCAGCGAGAAATACAAGGACGAGGCCACCGCCGTCTGGCACGCCAACCACTTCGCCGTGTTCATGTTTGGCCGGACACGCGAAGGCCGCCTTGCCATCGACACGCTTACCGAAACCTTTGCGGGTGCGGGCGGCGCCAAGACCTATGGCGATGGCGTTGATATCGGTGGCGAAATGCCGAACCCGATCTCGCGTATGGCGAACGTGGAAACCGTGGAAGGTGCTTTCCCCATCCGATATCTGTTCCGCCGTCGCATGCTCGATTCCGGTGGTGCAGGTCGATATCGCGGTGGCGTAGGGGGCGAAATCGCTATCGTTCCGCACGGCAGTCCCGACGGGGGCATCAACTTTGTATTGTCAGGCAAGGGGTCCAAGTTTCCCATGAGCGATGGTTTGGCCGGAGGCGTATCCGGAGCTGCCAACGATTATGTGCTGTACCGCGGCCCGGCAGATGACAAGGCCCCGCCCCGGCTTGAAACCGACGCCGCTTCCTTGACCGGCACACCCGAAGCCATCAGTTGGGGTGTGTTCCCGTTAGGCCAGAACGATGCCTTCTACCTGCGTTGGAACGGCGGCGGCGGTGTGGGCGACCCCCTGCTTCGCCCCGTTTCCGACATTGCCAACGATGTAGCCACCCGCCGCGTTTCCGTTGAAGCCGCCGAAACCATATACGGCGTGGTGTTCACCGATGGTAAGCCTGACGAAGCCGCTACTCGCGCGCGGCGTGAGCAAATGAAGGCCGAGCGTCTTAATGTAGGAGTACACGCATGACAAGCAGAATTTCTCCCACCCTGGTCCGGCGAAACGAAGAAGGCGGCAGCGTCATCTGCTGCGCTGAATGCGGACATGCATTGACGTCTCCGGGCGATGACACGCATTGGAAAGATCGCGCTGCACTAAAGACAGTGCCGGTGCGCCAGCAGCCGGGCTGGTCCTCTTCCGTGCATCCCGACCTTGTATTGCGGCAGTTTGCCTGCAATGATTGCGGGCATCTGTTGGATAGCGAAGTCGCTTTGCCCGAAGACCCTTTTCTTTATGACATCGTGCACACGGTAAAACAGAACGCACGGTATTAAGTTGATTGGTGAAAAAATGCACAACATACAAATTCGGCAAGAAATTCTTGACAGGCTCATGGCTCGCCGTGGCCGCATCAATTTCTACGAAACAATTGATCCTTCGCGCACGGCGCTTGTTGTCATCGACATGCAGAACACGTTCTGCGCGCCCGGGTCGCCGGCTGAAGTGGCCACCTCGCGGGGCATCGTGCCGAACATCAATGCCCTTACTGCAGAGTTACGCAAAGACGGAGTACCGGTAATCTGGGTATTGCACGCCAATACACAGCATAAAGGGCGCAGCGACTGGGAGCTGTTCTACAACCACGTGGTTGCCGGTGACGTACGTACGCGTACGCTGGAGCACAATTCGCCAGAGAATCAGGCTGTTTACTCCGAGCTTGAAACCAGCGACGAAGACATTGTCATCATCAAGAACCGATACAGCGCGCTTACCGCGGGTTCGTCTTCGCTCGAACGTGTTTTGCGCAGCATGGGGATCGATTCGGTGCTGATCGCCGGAACCAAGACCAACGTGTGCTGCGAATCTACCGCGCGCGACGCGATGATGATGGATTTCAAGGTGACCATGCTTTCCGATTGTTGTGCTGCGTTGTCTGATGAGGAACACCGTTCGGCACTCGAGAACATCATTCAGCAATTTGGAAACGTGCTTACCAGTAAGGAAGCCCTTGAGATGATGCGCAGTTTCAAGCAGTAGAGGGATTTGCGGGTCCTGAATCCCGCAAGACGGCCTGGCCGTCGCAGCAACGCAGCATCGACCCACTACCGATTTAGGAGACAGCTATGCTTCGCCGATTGCTTTGCACACTTTGCCTTGCGGTTCTGCCATTTACGGTAACTGCGCAAGACAAGTCCAACCTTAAAGTGGCCTTGATCTTGCCAGGTTCGGTGACAGACGGCACATTTAACAGTGCCGCTGCCGCCGGTATAAAGAAAGCCCAAGAGAAGTATCCCGGGATTCAGGTTTCAATCCGAGAAAATACCGATGTAGCGCAGGCTCAGGAAGCGCTCACATCGTATGCGCACGACGGCTACGACGTCGTCATTGCGCACGGCTTTCAGTTTGCCGATCCGGCCAAGCGCATCCATAAGCGCTTTCCCAATACCTGGTTCATCGTAAACACCACCAAGGTAGCGGCCGCGCCGAACCTGGCATCGTTTGATAATCGTTGGGGAGACGCGGGTTATATGGCCGGCGCCGTGGCAGCCTTGATGAGCAAGTCGGGCAAGATCGCCAACGTGCCGGCAATTCCGGTTCCCACCATCCAGGAATACGACGAAGGATTCAAGAACGGCAGCAAGCGTATCAATCCCGACATCGAGGTGATGTCGGCATACGTAGGCTCGTTCTCGGATATTGCCAAGGCCAAGGAGATCACCACCAGCATGATCGATAGTGGCGCCGATGTCGTCTCGGGTATCGGAAACGAGAACGTACTGGGTACTTTGCAAGCCGCCAAGGAAAAAGGTGCGCTGATGATCGGTACGGCATTTGATTCGGCTGCCCTGGCACCAGACACCATCGTCACTACCGCCCTGATCAATTTCGATGTAAACATCGACATGGCCATCGGCAAAATCATTGACGGCACCATCGAGCCCAAGAACTATCTGCTGGGTCTTAACGAAGAAGGCATAGGCCTTGCGCCCCTGCGCAACTTCGAAGGCAAGCTGTCCGATAAGGATAAGGCCGCCATCAAGGAAATCCAGGATGGTATCCGGGCCGGTACCATCGACGACCTGCCTGAAATCCGCGAAAAAGCCAACTGATCCGGAGCTCAATCATGGCGGAAGCAGCTTTGCTGCAGCTCGACGCCGTTACCAAACGGTTCGGCAGCCTGGTGGCCAACGACAAGGTTAGCTTTGACGTTGGCCCTGGCGAGGTCATCGGAATCCTTGGTGAAAACGGTGCGGGCAAATCGACCCTGATGAACATCATCTCGGGCCTGATCCGGCCCGACGGTGGAGTCATTACTTTCGAGGGGCGAGAAGTTGACTTTGATTCGCCCCGAGAGGCCGCTGAAGCGGGCATCGGTATGGTTCACCAGCATTTCAAGCTGGTCGGAGCGCTGACCGTTGCCGAGAACCTGGCTTTGGGAGACCCGCGCTGGGGGCGTCGTACGCTGTTGCGTTTCGACGAGCTTAGATCCACCATTTCGGCACTTGCCCAGCGTCTGGGCGTCGAGGTGGATTTTGATGCGCGGGTCGATCGCCTTACGGTAGGACAGCAGCAGCGGGTCGAAATCATGAAGGTGCTGTCGCGACGGCCCCGCCTGCTGATTCTGGACGAGCCCACCGCAGTGCTTTCCCAGGAAGAACGCCCGGCCTTGTTCCGCCTGGTGGCCGAACTGGCGGCACAAGGCACCTCGGTCATTATCATCAGCCACAAGCTGGAAGACATTCTGGATAGTTGTCGTCGCGTGGTGGTCATGCGGCATGGCTGCGTGGTCAGTGTGTCAGAGGTGGGCGGTAAAAGTCGTGAAGACCTTATTCGCCTGCTGGTGGGCGACGACATGCCCACGCTGCGGCCAAAAGAGCAACCGACCGATGCGGGGCAGTGCTTGTTGAAGGCATCGGGAATCGGTGTTCGCCGGCCCAACGGAACTACAGCCTTGCAGGATGTCAGCTTCGAACTGCGCCGGGGTGAAATCCTGGCGTTGTGCGGCGTCGAGGGTAACGGGCAGTCTGAACTGGTGCAGGTGGTTGCGGGCTTGCTGAAGCCGGAAACCGGTCATCTGCAATATTGGTTTGACCTCGACCATACGTCGTACCTGGACGCTGCCATATTGCGTCGGTCGGGAGTGTGCCATATTCCCGAAGATCGACTCAGGGACGGGGTTCTGGTTGATGCCACATTGGGCGAGAATTTCCTGCTTACTCATCTTGACTCCGAACAGTTCAACCGTAATGGGTGGTTGCGTCCTGCAGCGGTTGAAGAAGCGGTGGCCGAGGCGGTCAGCACTTATTCCGTCAAGACACCGGGCTTGCGGGCACGCATGGCCCAGTTGTCCGGCGGAAATCAGCAGAAACTGGTTCTGGCGCGCGAGCTGGCCAGCGACCCCAGCCTGATCATTGCGGCGCATCCCACGCGTGGACTCGACGTCAAGACAATCGCCTTTATCAACAACAGGCTGTTGGCGCGTCGTTCGGCAGGCGCAGGCGTGTTGCTGGCATCAGCCGACCTGGCGGAAGTCTGGCAGGTAGCAGATCGCATCATGGTTTTGTCTGCAGGCCGTCTGCACGGTCCTGTAGCGGTTTCCGAAACGAATATTCAGGAAGTTGGTCGGTGGATGACGCAAAGATGACAGCCGGCACCAGCCTGTTTGCCGGCCCTGCACCTGGTTCAGATGGCCGCTGGTATTTATGGTGGGCGGCCCTGGTAATTGTTGTAATCACGGCTTTGATTCCGGCGGCCTTTATTGTGGCGGCGGGCAAGGATCCCGTTGCCGCCTATAAGGCATTGCTGGTTTATACCCTGGCAACGTCCAGTGGATTCTATGAGGTTCTCACCCAGAGTATTCCGCTTGCGCTGGTTGGGCTTGGGGTAGTGGTGGCATTCAGGGCTGGGGTCTTCAATATTGGTGGAGACGGGCAGTTTCTTCTGGGGGCGATGGCCGCGTTTATTTTCGCGCCCTGGTTCGGCGAGCTGCCTCAGCCCTTGGGTCTGCTGCTGTACCTGATGGTTGGTTTTGTCGGCGGTGGGTTGCTGGGCGTGCTGGTAGGTTGGTTGCTTGTGCGATTTCGAGCAAGCGAAATCATATCTACCATCGTGCTGAATTTTATTGTCATGCAGTTGCTCAGTTGGGCTATTCGTGGCCCGCTCCAAGAGCCTGCTCGCCTTATGCCATGGAGCGAGTACCTGCCCGAAACCCTGTTGCTGCCCAACCTTATTGCCGGCAGCCGGGTGCATTACGGTCTGGTGGTGGCGCTGGTTGCCCTGGTGGTACTGGCGGTCGTAGTCAAGAAGACCGCCTTTGGTTTCAAGCTGACCACTGTTGGACGAAATCCCTCAGCGGCGCGTTACGCCGGCATGCGTGAAAAAAGAGTCATCTTGTGGGCAATGCTGATCAGCGCAGGCATGGCCGGCCTGGCCGGGGCCGTGCAGGTGGCGGGGATTCACGAGCGGCTCCAGGACAATTTCTCTGCAGGATACGGCCAGGCAGCGATTGCCATTGCGCTCATGGCCCGGCTGTCTCCAATGTGGGTGGCACCCATGGCCATACTGTTTGCCATCTTTTATGTAGGGGCCGGCGTGTTGCAGCGCGAAGCCAATATCCCCTTTCCCATTGTCTACATTATTGAAGGCGTGGTGATTCTGGGCTTTTTGTGTTTTGACGCCATTTCCAGCCGACACAAGGAGAACGCCTGATGGATCTGTTAATTGCCGGGCTGGCGGCCGCCGGTATTCGTCTGAGCATTTCTATTGCATTTGCTGCACTGGGAGAAACCGTCGCGCAACGGGCCGGCGTCATGAACGTCGGTCTGGAAGGCATTATGTTGTTCAGCGCCTTTCTGGCTGCCGCCGGAGCCGTGTACACAGGAACCCCATGGGGCGGCGTTGGGCTTGCCGTGTTGGGTGGCCTTGTGCTGGCTGCCATTCAC
The DNA here is from genome assembly GCF_029263785.1 of Pusillimonas sp. Classification (GTDB taxonomy): domain Bacteria; phylum Pseudomonadota; class Gammaproteobacteria; order Burkholderiales; family Burkholderiaceae_B; genus Pusillimonas. The sequence continues at coordinate 21,286 of NZ_JAJUFE010000033.1, forward strand.
GGTGTCGTTTCCATTTACTTGTGCGCCAACCAAATCGTGTCGGGTCTGGCGCTGGTGTTTCTGGGTGCGGGGCTTTCAGGCGTAGGTTATCGCCTTACCATTGGAGGTGCGCCGGTGATGATCCCCTCGTTTCCAGCGGTCAATTTCGGACCATTGCGCGACATTCCATTCATTGGACCCGTGTTCTTCAGCCATACTTTGTTGGTGTATGTGGCCGTAGCCCTGGCTTTCGTGCTGTATTGGACCCTGGGGCGCACCGGTCGCGGGCTCGAACTGCGGGCATCGGGCGAAAACCCTCAGGCAGCCGATGCCGCGGGCATCGATGTGAACCGGTACCGCCTGGCTGCCGTGCTGTTTGGCGGAGCCATGGCAGGAATGGGTGGCGCGTTTCTGGTTCTGGCTCAGGTGAATGCGTTCGTTGAGGGCATGGTGGCGGGTCGTGGTTTCATTGCCATTGCCTGTGTCGTATTTGGCGGGTGGAATCCCCTGGGGGTTCTGGTGGCCTGTCTGGGGTTTGGACTTGCTGACGCGCTGCAGATTCGACTTCAAACCTGGTATTCCGACATTCCGTACCAGTTCTTTGTCATGATGCCGTACGTTGTGGCATTGATTGCGCTGGTAATATTTGCAAGTCGCTCCGCGGGTCCTGCCGCACTGGCACTTCCGTTCAGATCGCTGCGTGCGCGCCGGAGTGCCGCATGAGACGGGCGGGGTCTGCGGCGGCCCAGCTCGCAGTTAAACCTCGCAATTCGTCCAAATCAACTATGTCTTCGACTCTAGACCTTGAGCCTCCACATCTGAAGCTGGAGCAGAACATCGCGTTTCAGATGGCTTCGATCATTTTCCGGATGGAACAGGACCTTCGGAATTTCACCTTGCGCAAGCTCGATATCACCTACATCCACTTTCGGGTCCTGCAATATCTTCTTGAAGAAGACGGCAAGAACATCAGCGAAATTGCCCGCGCCACGGCGGTCAGGCCTGCGGTGTTGAGCAGGGTGGTCAGCCAGATGGAAGATCGCGATCTGGTCGAACGCCGCGACGATCCGAATGACAATCGTTCGACACGGGTTTATCTGACCGAGCTGGGCCGAAGCAAATATGCCCAGGCGTGGCCCGATGCCTATCGCATCATTCAAAATGCCTTCGGCGTGTTGTCAGAAGCCGAGCGGGAAGCACTCGAAACGTCGCTTAAACGGGTGGCGGATCATGTGTGCCGATTCTGATACAGCCAGGCAAGTGGTACGTTGACCTGCAGGCTTTGCCTATGCTACTATGGCTAGCTAACCGTAAAAAGCCACTTGCGCCTTTTAATCTACAGAAGGGCATTGCTTACACGGTTGTTGCAATACCCCGCTCTTTACACGTAGTTTTTCTGTGAATAGGCGGTTATTGCGACCGCCTAAGTTGTTTTTGACGTTCTGTGACGTGTACCAGCGTTCAAAACCAATAAACGCCTAGGCGAATCTGGTACATCGAAAAGTACGTTCATGACGCCCACTTGCCAGGCGTGTAACATTCACAGGATGCGTAAAGGTTATGCCAACCATTAGTCAACTCGTGCGCAAGCCGCGCGAAGTCAGCCGCGCAAGCAGCAAGAGCCCCGCGCTCGAAAACTGCCCTCAGCGCCGTGGTGTTTGCACTCGTGTGTACACCACTACCCCCAAGAAGCCAAACTCCGCCTTGCGTAAAGTCGCCAAGGTTCGTCTGACCAACGGCTTCGAAGTCATTTCTTATATCGGCGGTGAAGGCCACAACCTGCAAGAGCACTCGGTCGTTCTGGTGCGCGGCGGTCGTGTCAAGGATCTGCCCGGTGTTCGCTACCACATCGTTCGAGGCTCGCTCGACCTGCAAGGCGTTAAAGATCGCAAGCAGGCGCGCTCCAAGTACGGCGCCAAGCGTCCCAAAGCTTAAGTTTTTTCTGGCTGGTTCGTCCAGTCGTATCAGTGCAGCCTGGGCTCCAGCCCATGGCATGTAAGTGGTCATTCCGATGAATGATCGTGGCCGTGCAAGGGCACGGTTCAACTGAACTGTCACAAGGAAGTTAAAAATGCCTCGTCGTCGCGAAGTTCCCAAACGTGAGATCCTCCCGGATCCCAAATTCGGCAGCGTAGAGCTTGCCAAGTTCATGAACGTTGTCATGTTGTCCGGTAAAAAGGCTGTCGCAGAGCGCATCATCTACGGCGCCCTTGATCACATCCAGGCTAGAACTGGCAAAGAGCCTATGGAAGTGTTCAATACCGCAATCAACAACATCAAACCTCTGGTCGAAGTAAAAAGCCGTCGCGTCGGTGGCGCCAACTACCAGGTGCCGGTCGAAGTGCGTCCCGTGCGTCGCCTGGCTCTGGCCATGCGCTGGCTGCGCGAAGCCGCCAAGAAGCGCGGCGAAAAGTCGATGGACTTGCGCTTGGCCGGCGAATTGCTCGACGCAGCTGAAGGCCGCGGCGGTGCAATGAAGAAGCGCGAAGACACGCACAAAATGGCCGAAGCCAACAAGGCATTCAGCCATTTCCGTTGGTAATCTAAGGACTTACACATCATGCCCCGCAAAACCCCCATCGAGCGCTACCGCAACATCGGTATCTCTGCCCACATTGACGCAGGCAAGACCACAACCACCGAGCGCATTCTGTTCTACACCGGTGTAAACCATAAAATCGGCGAAACCCACGAGGGTTCGGCTACGATGGACTGGATGGAGCAGGAACAAGAGCGTGGCATTACCATCACTTCGGCTGCCACGACAGCCTTCTGGCGCGGTATGGCGGGTGATCGCCCCGAGCATCGCATCAACATCATCGACACCCCGGGACACGTCGACTTCACGATCGAAGTCGAGCGCTCCATGCGCGTCCTGGATGGCGCCTGCATGGTGTATTGCGCTGTGGGCGGCGTGCAGCCTCAGTCTGAAACCGTATGGCGTCAGGCCAACAAATATGGTGTGCCCCGTCTTGCCTTCATCAACAAGATGGACCGCACCGGCGCCAACTTCTTCAAGGTCTACGATCAGCTGAAGCTTCGCCTCAAGGCCAACCCTGTGCCCATCGTCATCCCTATCGGTGCCGAAGAGAACTTCAAGGGTGTGGTCGACCTGATCAAGATGCGCGGCATCATCTGGGACGAAGCCTCGCAGGGTACCAAGTTCGAATACGTCGACATTCCCGCCGAGCTCCAGGCTACCGCCGAAGAGTGGCGCGAAAAGCTTGTTGAGTCGGCAGCTGAAGCTAACGAAGAGCTCATGAACAAGTATCTCGAGACAGGCGAGCTGTCCGAGGACGAAATCAATCTGGGCCTTCGTCTGCGCACCATTGCCGGCGAAATCCAGCCCATGCTCTGCGGCACGGCGTTCAAGAACAAAGGTGTTCAGCGCATGCTTGACGCGGTGCTCGACTACCTGCCTTCGCCCGTGGATATTCCTCCGGTCGAAGGTGTGGACGACGACGGCAATGCCATCAGCCTGCCTGCAGACGACAACGCCAAGTTTTCGGCACTGGCATTCAAACTCATGAGCGATCCGTTCGTGGGTCAGCTGACCTTCGTGCGTGTTTATTCGGGCGTGTTGCACGCTGGTGAAACCGTTTACAACCCGGTCAAGGGCAAGAAAGAGCGTATCGGCCGTATCCTGCAAATGCACGCGAACAACCGTGCCGAGATCAAAGAAGTTCTCGCCGGTGACATCGCCGCAGTCGTG
>NZ_JAJUFE010000032.1 GCF_029263785.1 Pusillimonas sp.
AAATGGTTCTGCCGGGCGACAACGTGTCGATGGAAGTGAAGCTGATCGCTCCGATCGCCATGGAAGAAGGTCTGCGCTTTGCCATTCGCGAAGGCGGCCGTACCGTGGGCGCAGGCGTGGTGGCTAAAATCATCAAGTAAGCCTTGCACACTTGGGCGGGAAGAATTCTTCCCGCCAGATTCGTTCTTTAGGAAACACCATGAAAAACCAGAAAATCCGCATCCGTTTGAAAGCGTTCGACTACAAGCTGATCGATCAGTCGGCAGCCGAGATTGTCGATACCGCCAAGCGTACTGGTGCGGTGGTTCGCGGTCCTGTGCCGCTTCCCACTCGTATCCGTCGTTACGACGTGTTGAGCTCGCCCCACGTCAACAAGACGGCGCGTGATCAATTCGAAATGCGTACGCACCAGCGTCTTATGGACATCGTCGACCCTACCGACAAAACCGTCGACGCACTGATGCGTCTGGATTTGCCTGCCGGCGTCGATGTTGAAATCGCGCTGCAGTAGTCATTGGAAGTAATGACAACCGGCGCTTGCGCCTTACCGGCCCAGCATCGGTTTGCAAAGCCCTCCTTGCGGAGGGCTTTGTTGTATCTTGAGATGAGGCTTTGCCCGTGACATTTATTACTGACCCGCTGTTTTACCTGATAGCCGTTCCGGCGGTGTTGGTGGTGGGTATCGGTAAAGGCGGCTTTGCCGGCGGGCTGGGTATCGTGGCCGTGCCGTTGCTGGCCTTGGTGACCTCGCCCATACAGGCAGCGGGAATCATGCTCCCGATTCTATGCGTGATGGACGTCACCGGTGTCAAAGCCTGGCTGCGCCGCTGGGATCGCTCATTGATGGTCAGGCTACTGCCGCCGGCCATGGTTGGCATCATCATTGGCGCCCTCACCTTCCGGTACGTGAGCGAGTCGTTTCTCGAAATTCTGATCGGCACCATCGCATTGGTGTTCTCTTTGCGCTATTGGCTGGGCGGGAGGATCAAGCTCAATATCTCGCTTCCCGACGGCCCCGCCTGCTGGCTGTGGTCCGGGATGTCGGGTTACACCAGTTTTGTAGCTCACGCTGGTGGTCCGCCACTGATGGTCTATCTTCTGCCCAAGAAGCTGGATAAAAGCATTTTCGTTGGCACCGTCACCATTTATTTTGCCGGCGTCAATTATTTCAAGCTCATTCCTTATGGCATGTTGGGTCAGCTCAGTGCCGAAAATCTGGGAACGTCCTTGCTCCTTGCTCCTGCCGCCATCATCGGGGTAAAGCTCGGTGTGTGGATGCATGAGCGAGTCAACGCGGTGTTGTTCAATCGGTTGATGTACGTGTTTTTGTTTTGCGCCGGCCTGAAGCTATTGTGGGATGGCTGGTCACAGGTACTGGGCTAGTAGCGGTGGGTCAGGCCGTTTGCGTACCGGCGGCTTAAAAAATGGTGAGTCAGGACATGGCATGGACGTTTGCGTCTTGCGCTTGGCCCGCGTAGGCCTGCCGGCCATTTACATATACTGCCTGGGTGGCCCGGTCGTCAGCAAGTGTCATTTGAATAAATAACGCTTCGTGGATGTCGTTACAGTATTTCATCCGAAAATCGATAAGCGGCGTGGATTTAAGGTCGAGCACCACAAGGTCAGCCTCCATTCCTGCTTCGATAGAACCGATCTTGTCCTCGAGATGCAGGGCGTGAGCCGCACCTTTCGTCGCCAGATACAAGGCCTTGGCGGCTGAAAGCGAATAGCCGCCCAATTGACCTATTTTGTAGGCCTGGCCCATGGTTTGCAGCATCGACAGCGAGGTACCGGCCCCCACGTCAGTCGCCATGCCGGTACGTACCGGGCTCGCGGGTGCTACCGCTTGCTTGGCCCGCTGGAAATTGAAAAGGCCACTGCCCAAGAACCCGTTCGATGTCGGGCAATGAGCGATGGAGGAATCGGTTTCGGCCAGTCGCTGCCATTCGCGCTCGGATAAATGGATGGAATGCCCGAACACTGCCCTTGGCCCCGCCAGGCCGTAGTGTTCGTAGACGTCAAAGTAATCCTTGCGCTCAGGAAACAGCTGGGCGACCCAGTCGAGTTCGGCCAGGTTTTCGGACAAATGCGTCTGCATATATGCATCGGGGCGAAGCTTCCAAAGTGCGGATGCTGCCTCAAGCTGTTCAGGGGTGCTTGTTGGTGCGAAGCGGGGCGTGACCGCGTACAGCAGCCGGTTCTTGCCATGCCATTTATCCATCAGCACCCGTGAGTCGTCGTATCCGCCCTGCGCAGTATCACGCAGTTCGGCCGGGGCGTTCCGGTCCATGAGCACCTTGCCGGCAATCATCCGCATGTCGAGATCGTGGGCGGCTTCGAAGAAGGCATCCACCGATTCCGGGTGCACCGTACAGTAAACCATGGCAGTCGTGGTGCCGACCCGGAGGCACTCATTCAGAAAGAGCCTCGAAACAGCACTTGCATGGTCAGGATCTGCAAATTGCTGTTCACTTACGAAGGTGTACTCGTTCAGCCAGTCGATCAGCTGTGCCCCGTAGGCCCCGATCATCTGGGTCTGGGGGTAATGAACGTGGGTGTCGATGAAGCCGGGCAGAATCAGCGAATTCGGGTAGTGCCTGATAGCCTCGGAAGGTATCTGATCCCTAAGCGATGCATAACTGCCAACCGCCCGGATCTTGCCGCCCTCAAGAATGATCAGGCTGTCGGATTCATACCGTAGAGCGTCGTCGCCAAACACGAACGGGTCGGCATCGAAGTGTACGGTGGAGCCGCGCAGGGCGACGGTGGCAGTGCGATCGTGGGTGGGCAGCATATACAGGCTCCGAAGGGCGGGATATCCGCACATGGTTGCGAAACTCTACTGGCACAGCGCTGTAATGATACATATTTAAGCGCCGCCACGAGAAGGAATGCGTTGGACAGGAGCTACGATCATGCGCCGATGGGCCACTCAAATTTGCCTTGCGTGCGCAAAATATGCTAAAGTGCTACGCTTGACCGAAAAGGGTCAATTCAAGATTAGCAGGCGCTTTAATTATGGGCTTACCAACTACGGGCCAACCAGCAGTTGGGCCTATGTTCTTTATAAGCGAACCTTGCAAACCCTTGCGAGTGGTTGTTTGTCGTACTTGGCGACAATGCTCGCAGTTTAATTAGCCCCGACCAATCGTAGTCGGGAATGGAGAAAACGATGTCGAACCCGACACCTACGCCTGCCGCACACCGGCTGGGACTCGTGGGACGCAAGGTTGGCATGACCCGTATTTTTACCGAGGAAGGCGAGTCCATCCCGGTAACCGTACTGGACGTGTCGAACAACCGTGTTACCCAGGTCAAGTCGCCAGAAGTCGATGGTTATGCAGCAGTGCAAGTAGCATATGGTACGCGCCGTGCATCGCGCGTCACCAAGCCGCAGGCCGGTCACTTCGCCAAAGCAGGCGTTGAAGCTGGCAGCATCCTCAAAGAGTTCCGTCTCGATCCCGCTCAAGCCGCCGAACTTTCGGCTGGTGCCGTTCTGTCCGTCGAAAGCATTTTCGAAGCCGGCCAGAAAGTTGACGTAACCGGCACCACCATTGGTAAAGGTTTCGCAGGCACGATCAAGCGCCACCACTTTGCTGGTCAGCGCAATTCGCACGGTAACTCGATCTCGCACCGTGTCCCTGGCTCGATTGGTATGGCCCAGGATCCCGGTCGCGTGTTCCCCGGCAAGAAAATGGCCGGTCATCTGGGTAGCGTTACCCGTACCGTACAGAATCTCGACATCGTGCGTGTCGACGCCGAGCGCGGCCTGTTGCTGGTCAAGGGTGCCGTCCCTGGCCACAAAAATGCCGACATCATCGTGCGTCCCGCCGTCAAGTCGCCCAAGAAAGGAGCCTAAAAGATGGAACTCAAGCTCCTGAACGACCAGGGTCAATCCTCGTCCACCGTTGCCGCGCCCGACACCGTATTCGGTCGTGACTTCAACGAAGCGCTGGTGCACCAAGTTGTCGTGGCCTTCCAGGCTAACGCCCGCAGCGGCACCCGTGCCCAGAAAGACCGTGCTACCGTCAAGCACAGCACCAAAAAGCCCTGGCGCCAAAAAGGTACCGGCCGTGCACGTGCTGGTATGACTTCCTCGCCACTGTGGCGTGGAGGCGGTCGCGCGTTCCCGAACTCGCCCGACGAAAACTTCACGCACAAGGTCAACAAGAAGATGTACCGCGCAGGTATCCGCGCGATTCTGTCTCAGTTGGCTCGCGAAGACCGTATCGCCGTCGTGGACAGCTTCGAACTCGACTCGCCCAAGACCAAGCAGGCTGCAGCCAAGCTCAAGGGCATGGGTCTGGACTCGGTGCTGATCATCACCGACGCGCTGGACGAGAACGTCTATCTCGCTACGCGCAACCTGCCTCACGTTGCCGTGGTTGAACCGCGTTATGCCGATCCGCTTTCGCTGATCCACTACAAGAAAGTGCTGATCACCAAGCCGGCAATCGCTCAACTCGAGGAGATGTTGGGATGAAAGCCGAACGCTTAATGCAAGTTATCTTGGCGCCCGTGGTCACTGAAAAAGCCACGTTTGTCGCCGAAAAAAATCAGCAAATCGCTTTTCGTGTTGTGGCCGATGCCACCAAGCCTGAAATCAAGGCAGCCGTCGAACTCCTGTTCAAAGTAGAGGTCGAGTCGGTTCAGGTCTTGAACCGCAAGGGCAAGCAAAAGCGCTTTGGCCGTTTCATGGGTAGCCGCCGTAACGAGCGCAAGGCTTATGTCTCGCTTAAAGACGGTCAGGAACTCGACTTTACAGAGGTGAACTAAATGGCACTCGTAAAAGTCAAGCCGACCTCGGCTGGTCGCCGCGGAATGATCAAGGTGGTATCGCCTGATCTGCACAAGGGCGCACCATTCGCAGCTCTGCTCGAAAAGAAATCCCGCAGCTCGGGCCGCAACAACAATGGCCACATTACCGTGCGCCATCGTGGCGGTGGTCACAAGCAGCACTATCGCCTGGTCGATTTCCGTCGCAACAAGGATGGCATCCCTGCCAAGGTTGAGCGCCTCGAATACGACCCCAACCGCACTGCGCACATTGCACTGGTTTGCTATGCCGACGGTGAACGTCGCTACATCATCGCTCCGCGCGGTCTTGAGGTTGGCGCAACCCTGCTTTCGGGCAAGGATGCTCCTATCCGTACCGGCAATACGCTGCCCATCCGTAACATCCCCATCGGTGCAACCATTCACTGCATCGAAATGCTTCCCGGCAAGGGCGCGCAACTGGCCCGTTCGGCTGGTGCGTCTGCCGTCCTGCTGGCTCGCGAAGGCGTTTACGCCCAAGTGCGTCTGCGTTCCGGTGAAGTCCGTCGCGTACACATCGACTGCCGCGCCACCATTGGCGAAGTCGGCAACGAAGAAAACAGCTTGCGTCAAATCGGTAAGGCCGGTGCGATGCGCTGGCGCGGTGTCCGTCCGACGGTGCGTGGTGTTGCCATGAACCCGGTCGATCACCCGCATGGTGGCGGCGAAGGCCGTACTGGCGAGGGCCGTGAGCCGGTGAGCCCATGGGGCACTCCGACGAAGGGCTACAGAACTCGTCGTAACAAGCGCACGGACAACATGATTGTCTCGCGTCGCAAGCGCAAGTAAGGGGCGAACCATATGTCACGTTCGATTAAAAAAGGCCCATTCGTCGATGCGCATCTGATCAAAAAGGTCGATGCAGCCGTCGAAGGCAAAGATAAGCGGCCGATCAAGACCTGGTCGCGTCGTTCAACCATCCTGCCCGAGTTCATTGGGCTTACCATTGCTGTGCATAACGGCCGCCAGCATGTTCCCGTTTACATCAACGAGAACATGGTCGGTCACAAGCTCGGCGAGTTCGCGCTCACCCGTACGTTCAAGGGTCACGCAGCGGACAAAAAGGCCAGGAGGTAAGTGATGGAAACTACAGCCATTATTCGTGGCGTCCACATTTCGGCCCAGAAGACGCGTCTGGTCGCGGACATGATCCGCGGCAAACCCGTCGCACAAGCGCTGAACATCCTGACGTTCACACCTAAGAAAGCCGCGGGCATCGTCAAAAAGGCTCTTGAGTCCGCGATCGCCAACGCCGAGCACAACGACGGCGCCGACATCGACGAACTGAAGGTCACCACTATTTACGTGGACAAGGCCCAGTCGATGAAGCGCTTTTCCGCCCGTGCAAAAGGCCGCGGTAACCGTATCGAGAAGCAGACTTGCCACATTGTGGTCAAAGTCGGCGCGTAAGGAGTCACAATGGGACAGAAAGTACACCCGATTGGGTTCCGTCTCGCGGTAAACCGCAACTGGAGCTCGCGCTGGTACGCCGACGATAAAGCGTTCGGTGGCATGCTGGCCGAAGATATTCGCGTTCGCGAATACCTCAAGAAGAAGCTCAAAAGCGCTTCGGTTGGCCGCGTTGTTATCGAGCGTCCTGCCAAGAATGCTCGCATCACCGTTTACTCGGCTCGTCCGGGCGTCGTGATCGGCAAGCGTGGCGAGGATATCGAAAACCTCAAGGCCGATCTGCAGCGTCTGATGGGCGTGCCCGTGCACGTCAACATCGAAGAGATCCGCAAGCCTGAAACCGACGCCCAGCTGGTGGCCGATTCCATCGCTCAGCAGCTCGAAAAGCGCATCCAGTTCCGCCGTGCCATGAAGCGCGCCATGCAGAACGCCATGCGTTTGGGTGCTCAGGGCATCAAGATCATGAGCTCGGGCCGTCTGAACGGCATCGAAATCGCTCGTACCGAATGGTATCGCGAAGGTCGTGTGCCACTGCACACCCTGCGTGCCAATATCGATTACGGTACGTCCGAAGCCCAAACGACATACGGCATCATCGGCATCAAAGTGTGGGTCTACAAGGGCGACATGTTGCCCAACGGCGAAATGCCCCCCGAGGCAGCCGCTCCTCGTGACGAAGAGCGTCGCTCGCGTCGCCCCCGCGGTGATCGTCCCGAAGGACGTCGCCCGGCAGGTGGTCGTGGCCGCGGACCCCGCAAGCCTGACGCCGCAGCGGCGCCAGCCGAAGGAGAATAACCATGTTGCAACCCTCACGCAGAAAGTATCGCAAAGAGCACAAAGGCCGTAACACCGGCCTGGCGACTCGCGGTGCGCAAGTGTCGTTTGGTGAGTACGGCTTGAAGGCGACCGGTCGTGGCCGCCTTACCGCTCGCCAGATCGAAGCTGCGCGTCGTGCGATCAACCGTCACATCAAACGGGGCGGCCGTATCTGGATTCGAGTATTCCCCGATAAGCCCATTTCGCAGAAACCTGCCGAAGTTCGTATGGGTAACGGTAAAGGTAATCCCGAGTTCTGGGTCGCGGAAATTCAACCCGGCAAGGTCATTTACGAAATGGAAGGCGTTAGCGAAGAACTTGCGCGCGAAGCATTCCGTCTGGCCGCCGCCAAGCTGCCCATTTCCACGACCTTCGTGTCGCGGCATATTGGCGCTTAAGGAGATCACATGAAAGCCAGCGAACTCCGTACTAAAGATGCCGCCGAGCTCCAGACCGAGCTCGAGAGCCTGCTGAAGGCCCAATTCGGCCTGCGCATGCAGCATGCCACGCAGCAACTGTCCAACACCAGCCAACTGGGCAAGGTACGTCGCGACATCGCGCGTGTCCGCACCCTTTTGACTGAGAAGGCAGGAAAGTAAAATGACCGAAACTCAAACAACACAAACAGCCAAGCGCCAACGTACTCTGGTCGGCAAGGTTGTCAGCAACAAGATGGACAAGACCGTCGTCGTTCGCGTCGAGCGTCGTGTCAAGCATCCTGTGTATGGCAAGATCATCATTCGCTCCAATCGCTATAAAGCGCATGATGAAACCAACCAGTACAACGAAGGCGATACGGTCGAGATCGCAGAAGGTCGTCCCATCAGCCGCGACAAGTCGTGGACGGTGGTTCGCCTGATCGAAGCCGCCCGCGTCATCTGATTTTGTTTCTGCCCGTGGGCTCAAGCAGTCGCCCCGGCATTTAACAATAGTCAGAATGCAAGGAATCCCCAGAGCCTAGGGCTCGTGGGGATTTTTTGCGTTTGCGAGTGACGCCGGGTTTCACGCCGTGCCGGGCGCCGTATAGGCGGGACGGCGGCTGACTTTACGTGCCGGTCGGTTGGGGCGATGATAATGGGATTGAAAACGAGGGAAAACATGCAAGACAAGTCTTCCAATGCCGACATGCCGTTGGCCGGCGTAAAGGTGCTCGAACTGGGTTCCTTGATTGCCGGACCTTATGCCTGTGCGCTGCTGGCGCAATTTGGTGCTGATGTCATCAAGGTCGAGCCACCTGGTGTTGGCGATCCCTTGCGCAAATGGCGCAAATTGCACAAGGACACCTCCCTTTGGTGGTACACCCAAAGTCGTAACAAGAAGTCGGTAACGCTTGACTTGAAATCGAGTCAGGGACAAGAGATAGTTCGCAAGCTGGCAGCTGAGGCAGATATTGTTGTCGAAAACTTCCGCCCCGGTACCCTCGAGAAATGGGGTATAGGCTGGGAGCAGTTGTCGGCCATCAACCCGAACCTGATCATGGTACGCATTTCGGGTTACGGGCAGACCGGGCCCGCCAGCCAGCGCCCCGGCTTCGCCGCCATTGCCGAGTGCATGGGCGGGTTGCGCTATGTCACTGGCTACCCGGACCGCGCGCCGGTCAGAACTGGCGTGAGCCTGGGCGATACCCTGGCATCGCTATATGGCACGGTTGGCGCGCTTATGGCCATGTATCATCTGAAGGTAAATGGCGGCAAAGGCCAATATATCGATGTGGCCTTGTACGAAGCGGTATTCGCCGTAATGGAAAGCCTTATTCCCGAATACGCCTACAATGGATTCATACGAGAGCGCAGCGGCTCTGCCCTGCCGGGAATCACGCCTTCCAATACGTACTCCTGCAAGGATGGGCATTACGTGGCGGTGGCAGGAAATGGCGACGGCATTTTCCGCAGGCTCATGACGGCAATTGGCCGGCCTGATCTGGCCGAAGATCCAGCCCTGGCACACAACGACGGCCGGGCGAAGCAGGCCGAGATGCTGGATAAGGTCATTGGCGACTGGACGGCCAAGCATGATCTGACTACCGTCCTTGACACCCTTAACGCAGCGTCGGTACCGTGTGGGCGCATCTATACCGCCGAAGACATCATGAACGACGCGCATTACCATGCCCGCGAAATGCTGCAAAAAGAGGCTTTGCCGGACGGAACTGAAATCTGCCTGCCCGGCATTGTGCCAAAACTCAGCGCTACCCCGGGCCGGACGCGCTGGGTTGGGCCCAAACTTGGCGAACACACCCAAGAAATTCTTGAGTCCATTGGCATTACGCCCGATCAATATCAAAGACTTCGCGAAGCGGGGCTGGCATGACCATTTTTGAACCTGAAGCGACCCAGGGGAAGCGTCTGTATATTCAAGAAGTTTCAGTGCGCGACGGTTTCCAGATTGAACCGACGTTTGTACCGACCGATCAGAAAGTTGCGCTTATTGATGCGTTGAGCCGAACAGGTCTGGCCAAGATCGAGGTAACCTCCTTCACCTCGCCCAAGGCCATACCCAATCTGGCCGACGCGGAAGCGGTCATGAGCCGCATCCAGCGCGTGCCGGGGGTGGTATACGCTGCCTTGGTCCCCAACGTTCGCGGTTGTGAAAGAGCATTGTCTTGTGGTGCCGACGAGATCAATGTGTTCATGTCAGCCAGCGAAGGCCACAGTCGCGCAAACTTGCGCATGACGCGCGAGCAATCGCTGCGAGAATTCGAACGTATCGTACAGGAGGTAAACGGCCAGGCCGCCCTTAACGCCTCACTGTCCACGGCGTTCGGCTGTCCGTTCGACGGCCAGGTGCCCGCCGGGCAGGTCCTGCATATCGTCCAGCGTCTGGTCGACATGGGGTTTGAAGCCGTGACGCTCTGCGATACCACCGGTATGGCCAATCCCGCGCAGGTGTACCAATTATGTTCAAGCGTACTGAAGCGCTGGCCCGCTCTTACGGTAGCAGCTCACTTTCACAACACTCGTGGAATGGGTCTGGCCAATGTGCTCGCCGCTCTTTCTGCGGGTATCGACCGCTTTGACGCATCCTTGGGTGGCCTGGGGGGATGCCCGTTTGCGCCTGGTGCCAGCGGAAACGTATGCACCGAAGACCTGGTCCATATGGTGGATGCCATGGGGTACGACACCGGGGTGGATCTGGCAATGCTCCTTGAGCTTGCCCGTACATTGCCCGATATTGTCGGTCATGATGTTCCGGGACAGGTCATGAAGGCCGGGCCCTATACGCGACGCTGGCCTCTGCCTGATGGCGCCTGACTCGGGCAAAAGTTTTTGATTGCTGCCAGCCAACGTAAAATCTGTGAGGCACAGATGCGTTATGCTTCGTTTTGCGCCTGCTTTTTGGCAGCAGGCTTAAGGTTTGTTCACGGTTAGTAGTCGCCCGGCTGCCTTTGCGGCCCATGGAGTTGTGTCAGCGCGCAGCTGTAGTGGGTGGCTTTGTAGCGCCAGCTTCCGGGTTATTGTTTTTCATTTTTCAGAGATCAAACATGTCACACGTCGTAAATCCGCCCGAAATCATCTCCGTTCCCGTGCATGGCAGCTCCGATACCTTTCCGGTGCGTCGCGTTTATTGTGTCGGACGCAACTACGCTGCTCACGCGCGCGAAATGGGGTTTGACCCCGACCGCGAACCGCCATTCTTTTTCTGCAAGCCTGCCGATGCGGTTGTTCCGGTTGCCGAAGGCCAGACTCTCGAGCTGCCGTATCCCGCCGAAACCAGCAACTATCACTATGAAATCGAATTGGTGGCTGCCATTGGAAAAGGCGGGTCCAACATTGCTCTTGACGACGCCTTGAGCCATGTCTGGGGCTATGCCGTCGGCCTGGACATGACACGTCGCGATCTCCAGATGAAAATGCGCGAAATGGGACGTCCCTGGGAAATCGGCAAAGCGTTCGACGCCAGCGCTCCCATCGGCCCGATTTACCGCGCCGAGCAGGTCGGACACCTGGAAAAAGCGGCCATCAAGCTCGAAGTAAATGGTGAAACCAAGCAAAGCAGCAGCATCGACAATCTGATCTGGTCGGTTGCTGAAACCATCAGCTACCTGTCACGTTTTTTCCGCCTTGAACCCGGCGACCTGATTTACACTGGTACCCCCGAAGGCGTTGGCCCGGTTGTCGCAGGCGATCACATGGTCGGCTCGGTTGAAGGGCTGGCTCCGCTATCCGTCAAAGTGGTGTAAACATGGAACTTCATAGTTTCTTCAATAGCTCGACGTCCTACCGGGTGCGGATCGCGTTGGCGCTCAAGAAACTGGATTTCGATTTCGTTCCCGTCAACATTCGAGTGCTCGACCATAAAAAGCCCGAGTACGTGGCACGCAACCCCGGGGCAAGCGTGCCACTTCTGGATGACGACGGCTTCGAGCTTGGGCAGTCATTGGCAATTATCGATTACCTTGACGCCAAGTACCCCGAGCCGCGGCTTATTCCACAGGATCTCAAGCAGCGTGCCCGGGTTCTCGAGATTTCAAACCTCATCGCCTGCGACATGCACCCCCTTAACAACCTGAGAGTACTGCGCTATCTGGTTACTACGCTGGGGGTCAGCGACGAAGCGAAAAACGGGTGGTATCACCACTGGGTCGCAGAGGGGTTCCAGTCGCTCGAGAAAATGCTCGAACGGACCAATTCGGATAAGTTCTGTGTCGGCGGTCAGGTATCGCTGGCAGATTGTTGTCTCGTTCCGCAAGTGGCGAATGCTGCCCGGATGGGTTGCAATCTGGGTGCGTATCCGCGCGTGATGGCGGTTTACGAGCATTGCAATACTTTGGAAGCATTTCAGCAAGCGGCTCCGGCCAATCAGCCGGACTACCAGGCCTGAACAGTGCCAAGGCGAGAGCGGGACTCTCGCCTTTTTTATAGCGGTTACATACTGCCCGCGCCTGCACAAGGGGTTAAATAAAGTTTTGCGACTTTGACGAATGTCATTGCGCTATCGAGGCGCAAAGTGGATGATGAGCCCGGTTTGTTAGCTATATATGATTGTTTTTCGTTGCAACATATACTATATTATCGAAAAACAATATTATTTTATAAAATAACTCGCATCGCGGATTCATGTTGCATTGAGAATCAACACCCCGCTGTTGGGTTAGACGGGGCTGTTGCAAGACCCCCGACGTAATAATCGATAGAAACGAAGCTGCTCAGGAGGCCTCTTAATGAAACACATCAGTAAACTAGCCGCCACGTTTGCCTTGGCTGCGTCTGCCACATTGGCGTACGCCCAGGAAACTGTCGACATTGGTTTTATCGGCACGCTTTCTACCCCTGCCGGCTATATCGGCGAAGACCAGCGCGACGCTTTCCTGCTGGCCATCAAGGAAGAAGGCGGCAAGCTTGGTGGCGTTCCCGTCAACCTCATTGTCGAGGATGATGGCCTGAAGCCGGCGACCGGCAAGCAGTCTGCTGAAAAAATGCTGCAGGACGGCGTCCGCCTGTTTACCGGCATCAACTTTTCAAACGTCCTGGTAGCGGTCGTGCCTTCGGTTGTTAAAGAAGAAGACGGCTTCTTTGTCAGCCTGAACGCGGGCCCATCCAACTTTGCCGGCAAGGCATGCCACCCGAACTTCTTCTCGGTTGCCATGCAGAACGACAACTACAGCGAAACAGCCGCCATCGCAGCAAACCAGCTCGGCGTCAAGAAAATCGTGATCATGGCGCCTGCATATCAGGCAGGTCGCGACGCATTGGCGGGTTTCAAGCGCCGTTACGAAGGCGAAATTCTTGCCGAAATCTACACCAAGCTGGATCAGTCCGACTTTTCAGTTGAGCTGGCCCGTATTCGCTCGCTGCAACCTGACGCGGTGTTCGAGTTCCTGCCCGGCGGTGCCGGCATCAACTTCGCCAAGCAGTTTGCGAACTCCGGCTTGAACAAATCCATCAAAATGGTTACCCCCTTGTATTCGATGGACGATCGTATGTTGGCCGCCTCGGGTGATGCAGGCGAGGGCTATTACCTGACCACTCAGTGGACCAGCCAGCAAGACAACGAAGCCAGCAAAAATTTTGTAGCTGCATTCGAAAAAGAATACAATCGCCGTCCGACGGTGTATGCGGCCACTTCGTATGACACGGCTCGTCTCATTGGTTCGGCGCTCAAGGCCGTAAACGGCGATTTCAAGAGCAATCCGGATGCCTTCCGCGAAGCTCTTCGCAAAGCTGATTTCGAAAGTGTCCGTGGCAACTTTGCCTTCAACACCAACCACTATCCAATCCAGGATTGGCAACTGGTTCGTGTCGAGCGCAACAGTGATGGCAAGCTCGATTACAAGGCTGTTCGCACCATCGCCGAGAACTATGCCGACCCTTATGTCGCTGAATGTGAGATGAAATAGGTCGGTCTGCCTGAAAACCGTGCCCCGGCCTTCGGGTGGGGGCGCGCTAAAACATACGGGTTGCTCCCATGTATTTGTTCCTGGAACAGGCCATGAACGGCCTGCAATACAGCGCCTTGCTCTTCCTGCTGTCGGCAGGGCTGACGCTGATCTTCGGCATCATGAATGTCGTGAACCTGGCGCACGGTGCCTTCTACATGGTGGGCGCCTTCTGCGCGGCCTCGGCCGTGGCCATCACGGGTTCATTCACGGTGGCGATTCTTGCCTCGATCGTCGGAGCCGGCATTTACGGGTTCATCGTCGAGCGCCTGATTATCAGCCGGCTCTATCACCGTGACCACCTCGATCAGGTACTTGCCACGTTGGGTGTAATTTTCTTCACCAACGCGCTCGTGACTCTTGTCTTCGGTCGCAGCCCACCATTTGTCGCCATTCCTCCCTTGCTTCAGGGCGCTGTTACATTGGCACCAGGCTTCAGTTATCCGCTGATGCGTTTGGCGTTTATCGGTGCCGGCGTGCTTGTCGCCCTTGGGCTGTGGTTCCTGATCTCACGCACTCGCGTCGGCATGCTGGTTCGCGCGGGTGCCGACGATGCTGAAATCGTTGATGCCCTGGGTATCAACATTCGTCGACTGTTCATGTTGGTCTTTACGCTGGGTGCCTTGCTGTGCGGCTTTGCCGGTGTCATGGCAGCGCCGTTGCTGGCAGTCGAGATCGGCATGGGCGAAAAGGTCCTGATCACGACGTTCGTGGTGATTGTTGTCGGGGGCGTTGGATCTGTGCGTGGTGCACTGCTTGGATCGATTCTGGTCGGAATGACCGACTCCTTCGGCCGTGCCTATATCCCGATCTGGATGTCACAAGTGCTTCCGCCTGAATACAGTGCCTCGGTAAGTTCGAGCCTGGTATCGGCAAGTATTTACATCCTGATGGCTATCGTCCTGCTGGTGAAGCCGCGGGGTTTGATCCCGGCGCAAAGGTAATCCCATGAACCGCAAAAAAATCGTCATTTTTTTGATATTCGCTGTGCTGTTGCTGTTGCCGTTCATAGCGGCCGGCCTTAATAACAGCTTCCTCATCAACATGGGCACCCAGTTCGTGATCTACGCACTGGCGGCCATCAGCCTGGACCTCATCCTGGGTTACGGCGCCATGGTCAGTTTCGGCCATGCCGCCTTCTTCGGCCTGGGTGGTTACGTCGTGGGTATCGTCGCGTACCACATGGGCATGGGCGAAACCATCTTCGGCTGGGCAGGCTCTGAGTCTGCACTGGTCTTGTGGCCGCTTGCCATGTTGTCTGCCGCCATCACCGGACTCGTCATGGGCTTCCTGTCCCTTCGTACCAGCGGGGTCCAGTTCATCATGATCACCCTGGCCTTTGCCCAGATGCTTTACTTCGTGCTGGTAGGCCTGGTGACGTATGGCGGGGATGACGGCATGTCGGTGACATCACGCAACCTGGTTCCGGGCCTGAACATGGACGACCCATCCATTTTCTATTACGTGTGTCTGGCCTTGATGATGCTTTGGGTGTTGCTGTGCCGGCGCATCGTCAACTCGCCGTTCGGCATGGTGCTGCGAGGTTTTCAGCAGAACGAGCGCCGTAACGTCAATCTGGGATATGCCCCGATGCGCTACAAACTGACGGCGTTTGTCATTTCGGCCGCGGGCGCGGGTCTGGCCGGTGCCTTGTGGGCCAACTATGCGCTGTATGTCAGCCCTGACATGGCTTCGTGGCTCAAGTCAGGCACCCTGATGGCCATGATCGTGTTGGGCGGGATGGGAACCATTTACGGCTCCATACTGGGT
The DNA here is from genome assembly GCF_029263785.1 of Pusillimonas sp. Classification (GTDB taxonomy): domain Bacteria; phylum Pseudomonadota; class Gammaproteobacteria; order Burkholderiales; family Burkholderiaceae_B; genus Pusillimonas. The sequence continues at coordinate 15,188 of NZ_JAJUFE010000032.1, forward strand.
GCGGCCGTGTACCTGGGATTGGAGCAGGCTTTAACTGCCTGGACCGAAAACTGGATGCTGTTCCTGGGCCCGGTGCTGATTCTGGTGGTTTTGTTCAGTAAGCGCGGCCTGTTTGGCTGGTTGGCAGGGAGAAACAGCCATGACTGAAGTGATTCAAGACGTTCGCCCTCACAACGCCACGGCAACCGCGCCCAAGCTCGAGATCCGCGGCCTGCGCAAGACGTTTGGGGCACTTGTGGCCACGAATGACGTCAATCTGCAGGTTCGCCCCGGCGAAATTCACGCGTTGATTGGCCCCAACGGAGCCGGAAAAACTACGCTTATTTCCCAGATCAGCGGCGAGCTGATGCCGGATGCCGGGCAAATCTTGCTTGATGGCGCCGATATCACCCGAATACCTGCGCACAAGCGTGCATCGGTCGGGCTGGCGCGTTCATTCCAGATCAGCCAGCTTTACAACGATTTCACCGCAGAAGACAACGTGGCAATGGCGGTCCAGGCCCAGTCGAACAAGCGCTTCAACATGCTGAGCGATGCCCGAAAGCAGGCCGATCTGCGTGAGCCGGCGCGTCGCGCATTGCAACAGGTGGGCCTGGCCGACCGTGGGCATCTGCGCGTGTCGGAACTTGCGCACGGCGAGAAGCGTCAGTTAGAGCTGGCAATCGCGCTGTCGTTGAACGCCTCGGTACTTTTGCTGGACGAACCCATGGCCGGGCTTGGCGCCGAAGAATCCCAGCGCATGAAGGACATCCTGCTTGGCCTGAAGGGGCAGTATGCCATCTTGCTGGTCGAGCACGACATGGATATTGTCTTCGCGCTGGCCGATCGCATCACTGTGCTTGTGTATGGCAAGCCCATCTTTACTGGTACGCCCGACGAAGTGCGCGTCAATAACGATGTGCGCGATGCTTATCTGGGAAGGGAAGAATAGATATGCTGCAAGCAGAAAACCTGCAATCGGGCTACGGCGCAGCGCAAGTGCTGTTTGGCGTAGATTTTTCCATCGAATCACATCAGGTGGTGTCCTTGCTGGGTCGAAACGGCATGGGCAAGACCACCACGGTACGCACATTGATGGGCATGCTGCCCATTATGGGTGGCAAGGTGACGTTCGACGGTCAGGTCATCAGCGGGTTGCGCCCGCACCGTATTTCCAAGCTCGGTTTCGGGCTGGTGCCCGAAGGGCGACGCGTGTTCCCGTCCTTGTCCGTGTACGAGAATCTGGTTGCCACTTCGCGCAACGACTACAACGGAAGCTGGACACTCGACGCTGTATACGAGCTCTTTCCCCGCCTGAAAGAGCGCAGCAACCAGTCGGCACGTACGTTGTCGGGTGGAGAACAACAGATGCTGGCGATTGGTCGAGCGCTTCTGACCAATCCGCGCTTGCTGATCCTTGATGAGGCAACCGAGGGTCTGGCGCCAGTGATTCGTCAAGAGATCTGGGCGTGTCTTAACAGGCTCAAGGCTGAGGGCCAGACCATCTTGTTGATCGACAAGAACCTAAAGGAAATGCATCACCTGGTCGATCGTCACCACATCATTGAAAAAGGTCGCATCGTCTGGAATGGCAGCTCGCAAGAACTGCAAGAGCGGCCTGAACTGGTGACGCAGTATCTGGGGGTTTAGTCAATTATCCTCGGGCGGCACGGCACGGCACGATGGTGCCGCGCCGCGATCTAAAGCGCAAAAAGGCTGCTTTACGGAAGCAGCCTTTCTATTTTCGGTTCAGATCAAATGGTGGAGCTTTCGCTTTGTGCCAGGGACCTTGCTATGAGGTCGGTAGTGCGGTTGTAGTGTTCTGTTAACAGGGCGACAGCCAGGTCTGCATTGCGCTTAACGGTGGCGTCTACGATTTCGTGGTGTTCTTTGGATACGTCCCGGCTGCTTTCTCGGCGTACAGACGTCTTCAGCATGGGACGCCGGTAGCGTTCGGTCTGGATATACAAGGTAGACGACAGCTCGAGCAACCATCGGGAATCGCAGGCTGCTATCAGAGCACGATGCAAGGCCAGGTGCCGCTTTTCTACTTCTTCATACGAGGTCCTGGCAGATGACTCATTGCGCCTCGTAGCCAGATCCAGGGCGTGTAGTGCCGCGACAATGTTGGTTTCCCAATCGTCAGTTGCCCGGTCAATCGAGCGACGCAGTGCTTCGCAATCGATGAGCGTGCGTACGCTCATCGAATCTTGCATTTCTTTCAGAGATAGCGGAGTAACGCGGAAGCCCTTTAATGCAATCGATTCCACCAGACGTTCGCTCTGGAGGCGATTGAGGGCCTCGCGCAAAGGTGTGAAGCTGAGCTGATAGCGACTCTTCAGGAACTCCAGGCGTAGCGCCAACCCGGGCGCCAATTCGCCGGATAGGATGTCACGCTTGAGGCCTAAGTACGCCTGTTCTGCTAGCGTCGGGGGCTTATCCATCGCAGAGGGTTCCCGCAAGGGCGCGTTCATGATCTATTCGTGGATTCACTCGGGCTTGTGGACAATTCTGATTCTTCTTCGAAATCCAGGTTCGGGCCTCGGAGACTGTCAGAGAACTGCACCGGTTGCTGAGGCTGACGATTGACCCGCAGATCGAAGATGTCGAAGCGGTTGTAGTGTCCGGTGATGTCGTGCATCTGTCGCGGCTGAATGCAACGTGAAAGATCGACATCGGCATAGACGATGCCTTCGTCATCGATCAGGGGTTCGCCCACCAGTCTGCCGTCCGGTCCGATTACGCCCGAGAACGCGCTGTTCTTGCGGCGTAGCATGCTCTCGGCTTCGGGATGGGATTCGGCGAAAGCCGCAATGATCTCATCTGAAATGGTCGAGCAGGAAACAACCGTGAACACCTTGCCTTCGAAGCAGTGTGCCATGGCACGCACCTTGATGGCCTCGGCCATATCGTAGTCGGGGGGCGCAACAGGCAGCGAAATATAGCTGGCCACGTGAAGCAGTTCGCCCTGCGCGAGCAGGCTGAAGCGGGCCAGTGTATTGGTATTTTCGCCGCAAGCCAGACCGCCGAGGCGGCCGATGGCGGTGTCGTACACGCGTAGCGAGCTGCCGTCGCCGTTGGCCCAGGTGAGCTTTTCTGCCCAGGTGGGGACGAGCTTGCGATGCCGGCCCAGCAGCTTCCCGTCTGGTCCGATGAAGACCAGAGTGTTGTACAGGGTGCTGATGCCGGTGGGGCTGCGCTCGTTGACGCCCACCACCACATGCACACCGTGGCGGCCGGCGGCCTGGGCGATACGCTGGATCTCGGGACCCGGGATTTCAATTGCGCTACGGCAGAGTTTGTCGAACCATGGGCTGCCGTCGACCGGATTCATGATCCAGTTCCAGTAGGGATAGCCTGCGACGAACACTTCCGGGAAGGCGATCAGCTGGGCGCCTTGCCCGGCCGCTTCTTCGATAAGTGCGCAGACCTTTTCCACTGTGGCATTGGTATCCAGGAACACGGGCGCGGCCTGGACCGCGGCGACTTTGACGACGGGCAGCTTTAGCATAGTTTCCTCTTAAAACTGGATGCCGATCTAGACGGCAACGACCGGGTTACGCATGGTGCCGATTCCTTCGACGTACGATTCAATAACGTCGCCGGGCCAGACCCATTCTTGAGGCGTGCGGCCTGCGCCGACACCGGAAGGCGTACCGGTGGCGATGATGTCGCCCGGCTCAAGCGTGATGCCTGCGCTGATGTCGGCGACCAGATGAGCCACGTTGAACAGCATGTAACGAGTGTTGGACTGCTGTTTGATCTCGCCGTTTACCTTGAGCCACAGATCCAGATTCTGGGGGTCGGGGATTTCGTCGGCGGTAACAATGCAGGGGCCAAATGGAGCGTAGGTGTCCATACCTTTGGAGTAGACCCACTGGCCGGCACGACGATTGTCGCGTGCGCTCATGTCGAGCATCAGGCTGTAGCCAAACACGTAAGAAAGCGCGTCTTTCTCTTCGATACGGGTGGCGCGAGTGCCGATGATGGCGGCAAGCTCAACCTCCCAGTCGAGTTGTTGCGTGATCTTTGCGTTGTGCTCGATTGCGTCACCAGGACCCACAACTGTGGTTGGCGGCTTGGTGAAAACGACAGGCTGCTTTGGCAGATCGGGCGAGGTATCCAGCGAGCGGCTCGACTCTTCGACGTGCTCGACGTAATTAAGGCCGATGCCGAAGATGTTCTTGCGCGGGCGGGGAATGGGTGCAAGCAGCTTTACGTTCTGAAGGGGCTGCGCAACGCCGACGGGCCAGCTTTCTTTATGCTCATTGAGCAATTCGGTTGTGGTGGCGACCGCCGAGGGACCAAGATCGATGAAGTCGAGCATGTCGTTCGGCAGGTCGATTCCTGCAACCATGCCCAGATATTCGACATCTACAACCATGTTGTCGACGAGTGCGCCGAGACGGGCGCTTTCCAGGACATTGCGGCGATATGTGACGAGACGCATGAAGATTTCCTTGTGGTGCGGGGCGTATTCGCCCAATACAAAAGTAGGGTGTGAATTGAACAGACGCTCGCCCCAGGGCGTGCGCCCACGTACTTAAACAGCCTGATGGCCGTCGTTTTCTTTCAGGGCTTCTTCGCGATAAAGACCCAGTGCTTTCATGACCGGCAGGTCGTTGAAGCTGAACAGGCAGGCGTCCTCGGACTGGCTGGAGTTGCCGTGCTCGTGGAATGCCCAGGACGGTACGCAGAAAATGTCGCGTTCTTGCCAGTCGAAGCGTTCCCCGTTGATGATCGAGAACCCTTTGCCCTTGGCGACCTGATAAATGAAGCTGCCGGTATGGCGGTGTGCCTTGGTGTGTTCGCCAGGGCGCAGCATCTGCATGCTGGCGCCAATGGTCTGCATGACGGGGCCGCCTGTCTTGGGATTGATGTAATTCATCAGGACGCCATCGAACGGAGAACCGTCGGTGACTCGCGCATACTTGCACAGGGCTTCGTATGTTGGGGCCCATTCATATTTGAGCAGCGGAGAGTAGCCATGCTGCCATTTGTCGTCGCCGGGCATCAGGCCGGTGCCTGACCAGGTGGCCGTGCTGTCATCGACAGGGTAGGTGACGGCCTGGTTCAGATCGGGGTGAACGGCGTAGAAGTTGGCTTCGAGGGCATTGACCAGCGGAATGTCCAGGCCATCTTGCCAGATACAGGGTTCGCCGTCTTCACTTACGCCATGCTCGTGCCATGTGCCGTTAGGCGTAAGAACGAAATCGTTGGCGCCGAGTGTCATTTTGTGGCCGTCGACGATGGTGAATGCACCCTTGCCTTCCATAATGAAACGCAGGGCGCTGGCGGAATGTGCATGGGCCGAGGCAAGCTCGCCCGGGTTCATTGCCTGCAGGCCTGAATACAACCAGCCTACCGCCGCCGCCACATCCTGGCGGCCGGGATTATTCAGATAAACGACCCGGCGGCCGGCTTTTTCGGGCGATACCAGATCGATGGAGCGCAGGACGTGATCGCGCAGGTCGCGGTAACGCCATAAGACAGGAACCGAAGACGACTGCGGGAACCAGGGCTCGATCTTGTTCGCCACGGTCCAGAGCGCGCCGGTCTTCAGGGTTTCGAGCTCTTCGTAGTAGGCGAGCAGTTCAGGGGTGTCTTCGACGTTGGCGCGTCCGACCACGTCTTCCCGGTAATTGGTGCGAGGGACAATTTTCATAGCAGCCTGTCTCTTCGAGGTGAATGATTTTATAAAATCGCGGTGTTTTTCGATAATATTAGATAATAATCACCATAATTACAAGCATGGAGCCGTCGCCGCCTCAGAGATCCACAGGGTGGCTCGTTTACTTCAGGTTTTGCGTTTGGCTGGTCAGGCCTTCCACGAAGGTTTTGAGCACCGCTTTTTTATTGTCCTTTCGCATGACAGCGTGGACACTGGCTTCCAGCCCGGGCTCATCCAGGCTTCTGAAGGTGAGGTCATGGGGTTTGAAGCTTTTGGTCGACGTCGGCACCAGAGCGATGCCTACCCCTGCAGCGACAAGGCTCAGTTGCGCAGGCACCTCGCTGACTGTCTGCTCTACGCTGGGCGAGAATCCGTGTGCCGCACATGCCAGGAATATGCGCTCCGCAAAGGTCGAGGTTTCTCGCCGTAACATCACGAATCGCTCGTTTTTCAGTTCGTTCAGCCGCAACTGCGAACGTGAAGTCAGGGGGTGGCCGGGTGGCAGCGCAACCAGCAGGGGGTCATTCCACAATTTGCGGCTGCAGAGCAGGTCGTCTTCGATGAATTGCCTGGAAATGCTCAGGTCGATACGATGTTCTCGCAGAGCCTCCAGCTGATCATTGGGCGCCATTTCGTTCAAGATGACCCGGATGTCAGGATGAGACCGGGCCAGTTTGGCAATCAGACCCGGAAGCGGGCCCAGAAAATGCGACCCTGACAAGCCAATTTCCAGGCGGCCGGCAAGGCCTGCGTCGATCTGCCGCACCCGGTGGGTCGCCTCCTTCAGGCGATTCTGGATGATGCGGACATCGCGCAAAAATGCAGCGCCGGCTTCGGTAAGTTCGACCTTGCGGCTGGTACGATGGAAAAGTTTCACGCCCAGTTCGTTTTCCAGCTGAGCAATCTGGGCGCTAAGCGGCGGCTGCGAAATATGCAGACGCTCGGCCGCCCGAGTGAAATTCAATTCCTCGGCCAATGTCGTAAAGTAGCGGAGCTGGCGTAGTTCCATAGCCGAAATATAGCGTACGAGACGATTTTTATATTGGACCTGCCTTGCAAAATAGCCGAAGATAATCCGGTTACTGTCCAAAGTTCCTTTCCAGGTAAAGATTATGAGCACAACAGCACGTTCGTTCCGAATCGGTCAGATCGTTCCCAGTTCCAACACAACGATGGAAACCGAAATTCCCCTGATGCTGCGCAGCCGCGAAAGCAAGTTTGAAGAGCGTTTTACGTTTCATTCGAGCCGTATGCGCATGAAGAAAGTGACGGCCGAAGAGCTCAAGGCTATGGACGCCGACTCGGATCGCTGCGCGCTCGAGCTGTCCGACGCTCGCGTAGATGTGCTGGGCTATGCATGTCTGGTCGCGATCATGAGCATGGGACTCGGATATCACCGGGAGTCTGAGAAGCGTCTGCACCAGGTAACTGTCGACAATAATGGCGCTGCTCCGGTCGTGTCCAGCGCGGGCGCGCTGGTCGAAGGGCTGCACGCCATGGGTGCCAAGAAAGTGTCAATCCTGACCCCGTACATGAAGCCCCTGACCAAGCTGGTCGTAGACTATATCGAGAACGAGGGAATCGAAGTGCACGACGCGTTGTCGCTCGAGATTCCTGACAACCTCGAGGTGGGTCGCCAAGATCCGCTGGCTCCGGCCGAGCACGTCAAGCGTCTGAATACCAGCGGGGTAGATGCCGTGGTATTGTCGGCTTGTGTGCAAATGCCCTCGTTCCAGTCTGTACAACAGGTCGAGAATCAGCTTGGCATGCCGGTAACAACTGCCGCTATCGGCACAGTTCACCAGATGCTCAAGCGTCTGGGCCTGCAAACAGAAGTACCGAATGCAGGAAGCCTGCTTTCTGGTCGCTATTAACGCGCAGCACAACGGGCCCCTCTGGGCCCGTTTTTACATTCTGTAAAATATCGGAGCTTACAGCGCTCGTCTGCAAACCGTAGGCGATTGGCCGGGGCGGCATCCAGCTCTATTGTTGTGGAAAGTACACGGCAGCGGCCGCTCTTAACGAATCTTAAAAGTCATTTCCTACAATAAAAAGATTCATATTGTTATAATCATGCATAGTTTGCCAAGGTGTTCAAGTAGCTTGTTGGCCACACCGGCAAGGGTTCATCTGCCAGGCAAACCGCATTAAGACGCAAGGTTATGCTCCAAGAATACGGTGCCAGAAGCCCGTAGCTCCGCCTTGCCAGATACTCACATATCTAAACAAAGTATCCCGTTGCATAGCTGATAACCAGCTACAGGTGGCGGGGCTTTGCACGTCTTCGCGTTTCACATAGTCAGTCTTCATCGCCGTGCGTATTGTTGTGCGTGGGGAGGTGTGCGCGTTGCCGTTCCTGGATGTTGCGATCCTCGCTTTACCTTGAGGAGAACCTTTGGTTTGCTGATACGAAACGTGCTTAGCAGTGTGCTGGTTATCGGAGTGCTGATTCTGCCGAGGGTCGCGCACGCGCAGCCGATCACAATCAACGAGGCAGTAGAGGCCGCTGTCTTGAACAGCCCGCAGATTCGGGCGCAATTCAATGATTTTGTGTCTTCGCTGGAAGGCCAGAACGTGCAGCGCGGCGCCCTGCTGCCCCAGCTGAGTGTTGAAGGCTGGACCGGACGCCAATGGAGCGGCGGTAACGCTGCAGTGTCGAGTTCAAATTGGACGCGTAACGGTTACGGGCTGCAGTTGAGGCAGTTGCTGTTTGATGGCCTCGCGACACTTAATCTTACCCGCCAGATGGGGCTCGAGAAACTCGCCGGGTATTACGAATTGCTTGCTGCAGTCGACTCAGTCGCCCTCGAGGCGGCCGAAGCCTACATCGATGTCATCCGGTACCGCGAGATGGAGCGTCTTGCGCGTGAAAACTACGATGTGCACGTCGAAACGCTGGACCAAATCAAGCAGCGGCTCGATTCGGGCGTAGGCAGGGGCGTCGATTATGAGCAGGCCAGTGGTCGCTTGGCGTTGGCTCAGGCCAATCTGATGACCGAAACGAACAACCTCAACGACGTTTCACAGCGATATCGCCGCTTGATTGGAAGCCCCCCGCCGCAAACCATGCTCGAGCCTGTCAGCTTAGGCATGGCCCTGCCCAAAGATCCCAAGAATTTCGAGAGCTCGCTACGCAGCAATCCTGGCGTTCTGGCGAAACAAGCCCTGTTTCAGGCGTCGGAACATGGTGTCGAGGCCGCGAAGGGAAACGATCTGCCCCGGCTTGAACTTCGTGCATCAACGGGGCGTGACACCAACCTGCCCGGGGATGCCTATCGCAATATCCAGAATTCAAGCGTGCAGGTGGTGATGTCATATAACCTGTATCGCGGCGGAGCCGACAGCGCCCGAATTCGTCAAACGAAGGCCCAGTCTTATGCTGCTCGCGACGTTCGCGACCATACATGCCGAAATTTGCAGCAGGACTTGTCTGTGATCTGGAACCGCGTCCAGGTCCTGCGTCAACAAATGCCCTTCTTGGTGGCACACCAGACAGCCACCGAAAAAGTACGGCTGGCATACCAGCAGCAGTTCGACATTGGCGAGCGTTCGCTTCTGGATGTGCTCAATACAGAAAACGAGCTCTTCGATGCCAAGCGCAGTCTGAACAATGCCACTCACGACCTTCGTATTGCCGAATACCGCTGGCTGGCGAAGTCTCATCAGATACTTCCCGCCCTGGGATTGAGACAGCCCTATGAACAGCAGCCGGATGAGGCCAAGAAGCTGGTTTTTCCGGATGAATTGCTGCAGATATGCCTGACTCCGGCCCCGGACACCCAAAATTTGCAACCCGTGCAACTGCAGTATCGCGACGGGATGTTACCCCCAGTGATTACTTCGGTAGACGCCGCCTCGGCGGAACAGTAATGTTGCTGTTGCTTAAAACACGGTAAGGCGAAAAACCTTGGAGAAAAAACGTCCTCTGCAAAAAATCGAGTTATCCGAGCTGGATGCCGACTTCATCCGGGTCCTCGAAGATCTTATTGATGCCCTTTTTGCTAACGGCACGCTGCGGGTCACCGATCTGCCGCCCGAAGCCCTGGCTAAATTGAATCGCCGAAAGGACGCGCGGGCACGCTTGCGCGATTCTCTCGATCTCATCGACGATTCGGATGTGATATGACCCAAAGCAACGCCAAGCATGCCCAAACCGGGGCGACACATACCGCGACCGACCGGCTCACCAATACGATTCCTCCACATCTGACGCATGACGATCCCCTGCTGTCGTGCCTGGTGGCGTTGACGCGTCTGCATGGCCGTCCTCATACGGGTCAATCGTTGATTGCCGGCCTGCCTATTGA
>NZ_JAJUFE010000037.1 GCF_029263785.1 Pusillimonas sp.
CAACAACAATAACAACTACAACAACAATAACAACTACAACAACAACACCATCAACCCAACAAAAAGGGCTGCAGACCCCTAGATCCACAGCCCTGAGACGTGCGAGTACGAGTTCGCCGCACTACACCAGCGCCCCTATCTCCATCGGCTCAAGCGGAGAAAAATCCTTGCGAGTTGCAATATACTCCGGCCGCGGCGTCAATCCGTATTTTGGTGAGTTCAGCGTGTTTTCCACGCTGTTGTACACCATGAAGACATTGGCGCGTGGCCACGGTGAAATGTTCCCAGTTGAACCATGCATGGCATTGCAGTCAAAGAACACCACCGATCCCGCCTTGCCCGTCATCTGGCGGATACCGCCCTGCTCGGCCAGCAGTTGCAAACTCAATGGATCAGGCACTCCATATTCCTGCGCTCGCAGCGACTTCTTGTAGTGCTCATCCGGCGTCTCGCCCTGGCACGAAATGAACTGCATGTGCGAGCCCGGAATCAACATCAATGGACCATTCACCTCGTTGTTGTCCGTAAGCAGAACCGAACAGCTCAATGCGCGCATATTCGGCATGCCATCCTCGACATGCCAGGTTTCAAAATCCGAATGCCAATAGAATTCCTTGCCCTTGAAGCCGGGCTTCAGGTTGGCGCGTGACTGATGAATGTACACTTCCGATCCAAGGATCTGCCGTGCCACATGAATCAGTCGCGGATCCCGCGCCAGCGCCGCGATACGATCGCTAAGCTGATGAACGCGGAATATTGATCGCACCGCATCGCTATCCGGCTCGCGGATGGCCTCATCCATAGAGCCGATCTTCTCGTCCAGACTCATCCGCTTGACCTCATCGAGCAAGGCCTCCACTTCTGTTTCGTCGAAGACATTTTCGAGCATGATGAAACCATCGCGGTTATAGCTCTCCAACTGCTCTGCATTGAGCCCGTCCGCATAGGTGCCACCTTCGTACACCACCGGGTCCTGCCTGGCAATGATGGCAGCGCCCCGATCAGTTCGCGAAACGTATAAATCACCCATTGTCATAACTAGCTCCTTCCTGTGATCCGGCCGACCTTCCAGCCTGCATAAGGCTCAAAAAGCCCGGCCGGCACACAGCTTGTACTGATGTTCAGGCCGCGTCCGTCACCGCAGCCGGATAAACTCCGTCCTCATCGTGGACTTCGAAGCCCGTCAAAGGCGGATTGAAAACGCAGATCACCCGCAATGGCTCCTTGCCACCGCGCAACCAATGTTCGTCGTGCTGATCCAAGGCATAAACGACTCCGGGGCCTAGTGCATATTTCTTGCCATCGGCAACGGTTTCAATTTCGCCGTCCCCTTCGATTACCCACACTGCTTCCAGGTGATTCTGGTAATGGATATGCGTTTCAGTGCCAGGGAAAATTATGGTTTCGTGAAACGAGAAACCCATTCCGTCTTTCTGCAACAGCACCCGACGACTCAGCCAGGTGTCTGTCTTGACCTCGTGTTCTGTGCCAATCACGTCCTTCACGTTCTTGACTATCATCGACGCTTACCTCCAAATTTCAAAACATGAGCGCTCGAACTTACGCCCTTTTCCTGCAGTACCTGGGCCACGCTGCGCTCGATAATCTCCAGCCCCTTCTTGAGCTGATCCTCAGGAATAGTCAGTGCCGGCAATACTTTCAGCACCTCATCGTTGGCACCGGACGTTTCGATGACCAAGCCCTGTTCAAAAGCCTTGCGCGAGAACTGGTTCGCCATGTCATCACCAGCCGGGGTAACCAGACCCTGAATCAGCCCGCGTCCCCGCACGCTAAGATCAGCCATGGGATAGCTATGAACCAGATTCTCGAGCCAGTCGCGTACCATCGCGGCCTTGCGCTGAACCTCGTCGCTGAAGTTTTCATCCGTCCAATAGCTATCCAATGCCTGGGCAGCCGTCACAAACGCCATGTTGTTGCCGCGGAACGTACCGCTATGCTGACCCGGCTTCCAGATATCCAGCTCGGGCTTGAACAACACCAGCGACATCGGCAAACCGAAGCCTGACAGTGACTTCGACAAGGTGATGATGTCGGGGCTGATGCCGGCCGCCTCAAAGCTGAAGAACGTTCCCGTACGTCCACAGCCCACCTGGATGTCGTCAATGATGAGCAGCATGTCATGCTGACGGCACAGTCTTTCGAGATCCTTCAGCCAACGCACCGTTGCAACATTGACCCCGCCCTCACCCTGCACCGTTTCCACGATGACTGCGGCAGGCTTGTCCATCCCGCTGCTTGGGTCTTCGAGCATGCGCTCGAGATAACTGATCGTGTTGACGTCCGGACCAAGATAACCGTCGTACGGGACGAACGTGGTATTGGCCAACGAAACGCCCGCTGCATCACGGAATTTCGCATTGGCCGTAACCGCAAGCGACCCGCCGCTGACCCCATGAAAACCATGCGTGAAGGAAATGACATTCGGACGGCCCTTTACCAGTCGAGCCAGCTTCAACGCCGCTTCAACCGCATTCGTGCCCGTTGGTCCCGTGAACTGCAACTTGTAGTTCATGTTGCGCGGCTTAAGGAGCACATTCTCGAACGTGGCGAGGAAGTCCTTCTTTGCGGAGGTCGCCATGTCAAGGCCATGAATCACACCATCCGACTTCAGGTATTCAATGACCTTTTCCTTCAGTACCGGGTTGTTATGCCCGTAGTTCAAACTACCGGCACCACTAAAGAAATCGATGTATTCCTTACCCGCTTCGTCGACAAGAATCGATCCGCGCGCCTGATTAAAAATGACCGGGAACGACCGGACGTAGCCTCGTACTTCCGACTCCATCCGGTCAAAAATATTCAAGTCCATGATTTATCTTCCTCTCTATTTGTTGGGTTTCATGTCACTGACGAGCGGCACAAAGCCGCCGTGAACCGACCCACCTCCTAGAAACCAGCGGTGGTAGCCCGGAAAAAGCAATACTCAGATATCGGGGGGTGGCAGGCGCATGGGCCCAATGCGTATGAGTCGCTCGTCGTCGTGCCCGGCATCACCAAACAAGTGACTGCCAAACAACTCGCTCTCAGACACCTCGGCTTGCAATTTTCGGGCCAGGCCCATGAACATGCCGCGTGACGCCGCATTGTCTGGTCCGACCGTCGTCTCGATAAAGCGAACAGTTGCCAGAGCTGGCCGGGAAAGCAGATGTAACAGCATTTTCCGCCCCAGGCTCTGGCCGCGCGCACGCTCATGTACGGCGACTTGCCACACGAAAATCACGTCAGGCTTGCCTGGGGGGATATAAGCGGAGAGATATCCGTCGGGACCCTGCTCGCCCTGTGCCACAACACAGGTTTGCGAAAAATGCTCACTGAGCAGCAGGTAGGTGTAGATGGAATTCAGATCCAGCGGCGGACACTGCTTTATAAGCGCGTGTATGGCCAGGGCATCTTCTTTTTTGGGATGGCGCAGTACGATTCCGTGTCCGGCTTGTACTTCGCTGCAACCGTTCACGGTTTCGGACTGCGCGGATAGATAAGAGTCTGTGTCGTCAATCAAACTACCAACCCCGATTCAGGCGGAATGCGCCCGTCGGGAACCTCGAGTATTGGGGAAGCAAGCTCGGTGGACACTTCAGCCGGTGTCACACCGCCGGACTCCATAAGGTCGACGATGCGCTCCAGTGAGAGCGTGATCGTGGCCTGCTCCAGTTCAGGTAACTCGTTAAGTGCGTCGGCCAACTTCTTTTGAAGCGGCGAAGGCGTTTCACGAGCAAGAGCGATTCCGGCATGCGTTGCCGAAATAAAAACAATGCGACGGTCTTCACGACCGCGTTCGCGGCGAATCAGTTCCTTGTCTTCGAGACGGTCGAGAATTCCTACGACCGTGCTGGCGCTGACATGCATCTCGCGACTTATGGCCGTGGCCGTAAGCGGACCTTTTTCGACAACCGTGCGCAAGCAAATCAGCTGCGGAGCGGTAATGTTGCTGCCCGCCGCCAGCTGACGCGAATGCAGCGCAATAGATCGCGTAATGCGGCGCAAAGCCCGCAAGATACGCAAATCGTACGCTTGGGTGTCATCGAAATTGGTCATGATGGAAAAAGATTCAGTCAAATTGATTTCTACTCAAATGATATTACCCTGAATGATTCGAGTCAACCCAATTAATCGCTGCAAGATCCGGGCCACGCAATAGAAGATATCTGCAAGCCGTTGATAACTCTGGGTTAGTTTCGATATCCCGGCTAATTACTTTAGAAACAAATAGTAACAACTCCCTCGGAATTCATGCGAGGCAAAATGATCAGCACCAGAACCAATTCTCGGCAGGATCTCTGTCCTCTCGAGTCGATGCAGCCGGAACAGCGTTCCCCTCTACATACCTTCTTCAAGCGCAAGAGAGATTGCCCGTGCCACAGGCACGTTCGATTGCTCCAGGCTCCCCAGCCACGGCTCACTTCTTGGCAGTAGCGGAGGTTGCGCCAGGAATCGCGGCTCTGAGCCTCGGTGCATCTGAGCGGAGTGCACCAGAAACGGATGGCACAAATACACAGTGCCTGCACTGCCGGTGGCAATTACCTCGGGTCTGGCAGAAGTGTCGGCGATGTGAGGGATAAGTTCACGCAGACTCAGTCCGGCCTCTCCAGCCGGAACCAGAGCACGGGCTATGTCTTTATGTGATCCGGCCCGCAGACGAGTGGGCGCATCTTCTTCGCCTACATCTGTAAACAGAAACAGCATCAGCAGAGCGCGGCCGCGAGAACGAATATTGACGCGCCAATCCATAAAATCGGACTTTTCATAATCAAAGCTGGCGTCGACATGCCAACCCGTATCCCCCGGATCATCGGGAGAGGGAAAGCGCACAGGAAGGGTTCCCACGCTCCTGCATGGCAGCCAGCATCCTTGCCCGGCGAGCTGGTCAAAGGCCGCACGAAGTGCCGTCGTATTGGCTGCAGCGACAACCGGCTTCTGGTCGTACATACCCAGACGGATTACAGGATATGTCCACGTATCAGGATCGTCCGGCACGCAACCGTAAGCACGCAAGTCTTTCCAGAAGACGGTCCTCGCCTCGTTCGCGAGTTCGCGCGAGAACGCATGTTCGACTTTCACGAAGCCATCGCTGATGAACTGCTGCACTTGTGTTTCAGTCAATACCTGTGCCAACTTGGAATTTTCGGTCTTTCCGGAAGCAGTCATGGCGTGAACCGTGTGAGTTTGGCAATGGTCACGTCGTGGGATAATATCAGGACCCTGATATTAATATAAGCCCCCTGATATGTCTACTCTCCACTCAGAGATTCCCGTCGCACGCCGATTTGGTGGAGCGCTCAAGCTGGCTCAGCATGCCCTGCGTACTCGCCTGGATGAGGCGTTGAGGCCCATTGGCTTGACGACGCCACAATGCGCGGTGCTCTCCGCGTTGGAGAGAGAACCGGGCCAGTCCAACGCCGCATTGGCACGGGCGGCATTTGTCACGCCTCAAACCATGCAAAGCATCCTTGCCAATATGGAAAGAAATGGGCTCGTGACCAGAGAAGCGGACCCCGACCACGGCAGAATTCTTCGTGGCTTCATCACTGCACAAGGAAGAAAGACCCTGATGCAGGCGCACGCCGCAATTCTCGATGTAGAGGCAGCAGTGATGGCGGCGATTGGCGAGCGTGAAGCCGAACGGTTGACATCGGTACTCACCCGCTGCGCTGAGCTTTTATCTAAGTAGCCGGGTTGTACATGGACTGGTGCCGGTCTGGCGCATCAAGAAGGCAGCCACCGCCAGGAACAGTAGCCAAAAAAAGCGTAGTGCTCGGAAAAGAGTTCCAGGCCAACCCTGACATCACTTTTGCACTGAGCACGAGGCTCAATGCGCGCCTCAGCCTGTCCCGCCCACAGTAAGGCCGTCCATCCGAATCGTAGGCATTCCCACTCCGACAGGCACACTTTGGCCATCCTTCCCGCAGGTGCCGACCCCAGAATCGAGCTCAAGATCATTGCCGATCATGCTTACCTGATTCATGGCTTCCGGGCCACTTCCGATCAAGGTAGCCCCCTTCACAGGATAGGAAATCTTCCCGTCTTCGATCATGTACGCTTCCGAAGCCGAAAAGACGAACTTGCCATTTGTAATATCTACCTGCCCGCCCCCGAAGTTCACAGCGTACAGCCCTTTTTTCACCGAAGCGATAATTTCCTGCGGCTCATCCTTGCCGGACAGCATGTAAGTGTTTGTCATGCGCGGCATCGGCAGATGCGCAAACGACTCACGACGACCATTGCCAGTTACAGCAGTTTTCATCAATCGCGCATTAAGCGAATCTTGCAGATAGCCTTTAAGGATTCCGTCCTCGATCAAGACATTCCGCTGCGTTGCGTTGCCTTCATCATCCATATTCAGCGAACCACGCCTGTCGGGCAGCGTGCCGTCGTCTACAACCGTGACTCCTTTGGAGGCAACACGTTCACCGATCCGACCGGCAAAAACACTGGAGCCCTTGCGGTTGAAATCGCCCTCAAGCCCGTGACCAACCGCCTCATGAAGGAGAATGCCCGGCCAGCCCGATCCCAACACCACCGTCATTTCGCCCGCCGGAGCAGGCCGCGCCTCGAGATTTGTCATTGCCTCGTGCGTGGCTCGACGCACGTACGAACGCAGAACGTCGTCGGTGAAGTAGCCGAGACCACTGCGCCCACCACCGCCGCCATGCCCCATTTCACGGCGGCCGTCGCGTTCTGCGATGACTGTCAGCGACAGGCGTACCAACGGACGTACATCGGCAGCCAGGCGGCCGTCGCTGCCCGCTACCAGCACCACGTCATATTCCGCTCCCAGGCTAGCCATAACCTGGATGATGTGAGGATCAGCAGCGCGCGCCATTGCTTCCACGCGCTCAAGCAACGCAACTTTATCCGGTGCTGACAAGGTTCCCAGCGGGTCGAGTGCAGGATAGAGATCGTGCCGTGCACCGGCTTCCGAAACTACCTTTTGCCGGCCTGCCCCTTGACGTGCGATGCTGCGGACTGCCCGCGCAGACGATAGCAGGGCTTCTGGAGAAAGCGTGTCTGAATACGCAAAGGCCGTTTTTTCGCCGCTGATGGCGCGTACGCCGACACCCTGGCCAATCGAAAAGCTTCCTGTCTTGACGATTCCTTCTTCCAGGCTCCAGCCTTCGCTGCGCGTGTACTGAAAATACAGATCGGCGTAATCAACCTTGTGCGTGAATATCTCGCCCAGAGCGCGCGCCATATCGGCTTCACCAAGGCCCCAAGGGTCTAGCAGCACTGACTTTGCGGTGGCCAAGGCGCTGATGGCGGGATCGACTGTCTTCATAAATTCCGTGTTTGCAATATAGATTAAAACCTGCGGTGCCTTAATGCCGGCAGAGCCTGCCGTACATCCTCCAAGCGCGCCTGGTTCAGGTTGCCAATGGCTACGCCCGGCCCCTCGGGAAGGCAATCAAGTATTTCGCCCCAGGGGTCGATCAACATCGAATGTCCCCAAGTGCGGCGACCATTTTCATGCTTGCCCCCTTGAGCCGCGGCCAGAACATAGCACTGATTTTCGATGGCACGCGCCCGCAGAAGGATTTCCCAATGCGCAGACCCGGTCGTGTATGTAAATGCGGCCGGCACGACGATAAGACTGACCTCGGAAAAGGACCGGTACAGTTCGGGGAAACGCAAATCGTAGCAGATCGACAGCCCCACCTTCCCGCATGGTGCTTCGAACGCCTGAGGCGCGGGTTCGCCGGCTCGTATCGTTACCGACTCGTCGTAAGCCTCGGCACCGCGGCGAAACCCGAACAAGTGAATCTTGTCGTACCGCGCCACCTGGAGGCCCGACGGATCGTACACCATCGTTGTGTTATAGATGCGGTGACTATCCGGACTTTCAAGTGGCAAAGTGCCACCAATCAACCATATCTTGTGCTCACGGGCAGCATCGGCCAGAAACTGCTGAATTGGGCCTGTGCCGGGCTGCTCGCCCAACGCAACCTTATCTTCATCCTTTGCGCCCATCAGGCAGAAATACTCGGGCAGCAAAACCAGCTCTGCCCCTTGCCCGGCCGCCCTTTGTATAAGCTGCTGAGCCTGCGCCAGGTTTTCCTCAAGGCCGGTGGAGGATACCATCTGAACCGCTGCGACACGGAAGTCGCCAAATGTGTTAACAGTTTCCATTATTTGATCAATATCGGGTCATTAAATACTGGCACCTACGGCGTGGCGGTGTTTGTTGCCTCGCCAAAAACGCGCCCGTTCAGGCCATCAGTAATCTGCAAATGTAAAAAAATATTTCTTAATATTAAAGCAACATCCGGGGAAATACGGTTGAGCAAATAAGCCCAATATATTCGGGCACGATTTTGGTTCAGAGGTTTAATTCAATAAGCATTTGATTTAAAATAGGCCCATCAGTATCATTAAAGGCGTTCAAAATCAGCGCATGATACTACTCACTTCTATTATCATTGGATCAGGCAAGGAATCATAATGACGCGCGACACATACGCCGCACTTCAGTTAAAAATCCAGAAAGAAATTGCCCGTCTTCAAAAACAAGCTCAAGCCTTACAAGCCAAACAACGCACCCCGGTAATTGCTTCAATTATTCGCTCGATGCGCGAATATGACATTACCCCCGAAGAAATAACCACCGCCTACAATAAAAAGGCAGCACGTCGCTCAAGCTCGTCAAGCGCGGTTAAACGCACAGTTCCGCCCAAATACCGGCACCCCCAAACCGGCGCCACCTGGACCGGTCGCGGCAAGGCCCCGCGCTGGATAACCGAAGCCGAAGCAGAAGGCAAAAGTCGCGAGCAATTTTTAATCAAACCCTCGCCTGCCAAAAAAGCGTAATCACTTCAGCTTCGATATATCTACTGCTTAAGGTCGTAGGTAATGTTTCTGACCTGACCATTATTGCCGGGAAATCCGTCGAATACCGCCCGCGCCAAGTATGGCATTACCTCGGCCAAACTACCTGAAGTGCTGACGGCTGTTGATTTATATACTTGGGCTCCGTTTCGCTGATTATCGTTAATAGTGACAGTCAGCGTATTTCTTTCAACTCGCACCGGCACATTAACGACACTGGGCGTATAGTATATTCCCCCGCCCCAGCCTCGATAACCGCCATAATAACCGCCCATTCCCCAGGGCCAAAATCCGTCAAAATACGGGTCGTGATAACGTTGCTCCCATTCTTGAGAACTGGTTACACCATATTCAAAGTGGACATCGAATCGCGCGGCCTGCTGCGGCTGGGCCTCGACCAGGCCGGTGCGCCCGATAGCAGCACGAATCATGTCTGCGAACGCCTGAACTTCAAGGTCGTTACCCGCTGGCGGGACAACTTTGTAGGTGGCTCCTTGCGCATCGGCTGGCCACTGCTGAAACGTAGTGACCTTGGCTGACAATGTCGAGGCGCACCCTGCCAGCACCATCATCAAGGCCACACCGATTATCAATCGAAGCCCTATGGCCGTTTCTTTGACTGCGATATCAGAGGGCGCCATGATTTACTCCCAATTTCAAAAAAGGTCCGCAAAATGCAGCTGACAAAAAAATAAGACTTCGACGAGGGAAAAAGGTTGCACTTTACCGCAAGCCTGCCGGGCACTTTGACCGAAGCGCACGCGAGTAAGCCAACCACTACAATACATTGTGTTCACGAGACCGACTTCAACATCCCACAGCCATGCGAACCGACTCTGCCCTGACTATTTCACGCCACGACTACGCGCCCTATCCGTATCGATTGCCGCGCGTCAGCCTCGTGTTCGATCTTGACGCTGAAGCCACGGTGGTGCGCTCCGCCTTGACATTTGAGCGAGACGACGGGGGCTTGCCACCCTTATGTTTGCAGGGGCAAGATCTGGACCTGCTTTCGGTCACGATGGATGGCGTCCCGCTTGATCCTGAATCGTATCGTCTCGACGATGCCACGCTGACGCTGTTTCCAGCATCTCGGGCATTCACCGTCGAGATAGAGAGCCGCTGTCACCCATCTGCCAATTCAGCCCTGATGGGTCTGTACGTGTCAGGCGAGAGCCTGTTTACGCAGTGTGAGGCCGAAGGGTTTCGACGTATCACCTGGTTTCCGGACCGGCCAGATGTCATGTCTCGGTACATGGTGACGCTTCGCGCAAACAAAGAACGCTATCCCTTGCTGCTTTCCAACGGAAATCTGATCGGCCATCAGGACCTGCCTGATGGTCGACATGAGGCAGTCTGGGAAGACCCTCACCCGAAACCAAGCTACCTCTTTGCTCTGGTAGCAGGAGATTTCGATTGCCTGGAACGTCGCGTGCGCATCGGTAATGGCCGCGAGGCACTGTTGCAGATTTATAGCGATCGCGGTTCGCGGGACAAGACGCATTGGGCGCTTGACTGCTTGCAACGCTCAGTAGAATGGGATGAGCAACGCTTCGGCCTTCAGCTTGACCTTGATCGCTTCATGGTGGTGGCGGCACGAGATTTCAATATGGGTGCCATGGAGAACAAGGGCCTGAACATATTCAATTCCTCGTACGTGCTGGCAGATCCCCAGACAGCGACGGATGCCAGCTACCATGGCATCGAAAGCGTGATTGGTCATGAGTATTTTCACAATTGGACCGGCAATCGGGTCACCTGCCGCGACTGGTTCCAGCTTTCTCTGAAGGAAGGTCTGACGGTTTTCCGTGACCAGGAGTTTTCGGCCGACATGATGGCCCGCGGGCTGGCCGACGAGGCCGCCCGCAGCGCCCGTGCTGTCAAACGAATTGACGACGTCACCGCCTTGCGGGTGGCCCAGTTCCCAGAAGATGCCGGCCCCATGGCTCACCCGATTCGACCCGAAAGCTATCAGGAGATCGCCAACTTCTATACTGCGACCATCTACGAAAAAGGCGCGGAAGTCATCCGGATGCAACACACCCTGTTGGGCGAAGAAGGATTCCAGGCGGGCATACGAGAATATTTCCGCCGACACGACGGACAGGCCGTCACCTGCGATGATTTCATCGACGCCATGGACAGCGTTTATCGACAGCGCAACCCTGGTAAATCGCTTGACGTTTTCCGTCGCTGGTATTCACAGGCCGGAACACCCCATGTATACGTAACACTGGAACACGACGCGCAAACACAAACATGTACGATTACTCTGCGCCAGCAGTGCCCACCCGTGGGCATTGAAAAACTGCAGTCGCCGCCGGCACAGAAGCCCCCACTGCATATCCCATTCGCAATAGGCTTGCTCGACCCGCAAGGCACCCCCCTGCCTTTGCAATCCAACGGGAAAACCCAAGACACGGTCGTGCTGGACCTATGTGAAGAAACTCAATCCTGGACTTTCCCTGACATCCCGGAGCGACCTGTGGCTTCCTTGCTGAGGGGGTTTTCCGCTCCGGTCATTGTCGAATACGAGCGCCCGGACGACGAACTGGCTTTACTTGCCCGGTTCGACACAGATCCGTTTGCGCGTTGGGAAGCAGGACAGGAACTCGCCAGTCGTCAGCTATTGTCGATGGCGCAGCAAAATCAGGACGCAGCGACTGAATCGCTATTGATCGACACCTGGCGTGCAATTCTGGAAGATGCCGGCCTTAGCGATGCCTATCGCTCGCGCGTCCTTTCCTTGCCCGCAAGCAAGGTCCTGCTTGAGAAAACCGATCCCATGGACCCCTTGGCCGTCGCCCGGGCCCGCGAGGACTTCAGGGCAATACTCGGAAAGGCACTTGCCGACCTGTGGATACAGACGTACCACCACTGCGCCGAGTCAGAGCCATCCGAATATAGCCCCGACGCGCTGTCTTCAGGACGTCGAGCTCTCAAAAACCTGGCATTGTCCTACCTGGCGGCGGCGAATCACGACCAAGCCGAATCGCTCGCGATCGCTCAATATGAGCAGGCTCATAACATGACAGACCGTATGGGTGGGCTTTCGGCACTTGTCAGTCTGGACGACAGCACAGCATCCACCAAGGCGCTGGAGCATTTCTACGAACAGTGGCAGCATGACCCGCTGGTCATCGATCGCTGGTTTGCTTTGCAGGCCACTGCTCCGGCGACGCGCACCGGCACCGTCCGGGCGTTGATGCTGCACCCAGCATTCACCTTGCGCAACCCAAATCGTGCGCGATCCCTTATCTTCCAGTTTTGCCTGAACAATATGCTGGGCGTCCACCGGCCGGAAGGCTATGAGTTCTGGGCTGAGCAGGTCCTGGCGCTTGACGCTCTCAATCCCGAGATCGCGGCACGCCTTGCACGTGCTTTCGATAACTGGTCGCGTTATATTCCCCAGAATCGAGATGCCGCGCGTCAGGCACTGGAACGAATCCAACAACACGAGCCGCTCTCGCGAAATGTGGCCGAGATCGTCTCCAAAGCTTTGAATATTTGACAGGAGTCTTCCTTGAACCGCAAAACATTGACCCAGTATCTGGTCGAACAGCAACGCACTCACCAAACCGTTCCCACCGAGCTGCGGCTCCTGATTGAAACCGTGGCGCGCGCCTGCAAGGCAATCGGTCACGCAGTAAGCAAAGGAGCTTTGGGAGGAGTGCTGGGCAGCCTGGAAAGCGAAAATGTACAAGGTGAAGTCCAGAAGAAGCTCGATGTCCTGTCGAACGAAATTCTGCTTGAGGCCAACGAATGGGGTGGACACCTGGCAGCCATGGCGTCCGAAGAAATGGAAACCCTGCATCGCATTCCCAACCGCTACCCCAAAGGCGAATATCTCTTGCTGTTCGATCCTCTGGATGGTTCTTCCAACATCGATGTCAACGTATCGATCGGCACGATTTTCTCGGTCTTGCGTGCTCCACAAGACGCGGCTGGCCGAGAGATTGAAGAAGCCGACTTTCTGCAACCCGGCAATCAGCAGGTGGCTGCCGGCTATGCCATCTATGGCCCGCAAAGTGTGCTGGTACTGACCTTGGGCAACGGCGTAGCCGCCTTCACTCTTGACAGAGAAATGGGAAGTTGGCTGCTGACTGATGAAAGTCTTTCCATACCCGAAGACACTGCCGAATTCGCTATCAATATGTCAAACATGCGTCACTGGGAACCACCGGTCAAGCGCTACATTGAGGATTGCCTGGCCGGTTCGACGGGCCCCCTGGGCAAAGACTTCAATATGCGCTGGATTGCGTCAATGGTGGCTGATGTGCATCGCCTCATGACCCGCGGTGGAATTTTCATGTATCCGCGCGATGAGCGGCCTTCGGGTAAAAAAGGAAAACTGCGCTTGATGTACGAAGCCAATCCCATGGCTTTCATCGTCGAGCAGGCAGGTGGCGCAGCGCTCGATGGTGAGCAGCGCATTCTTGATATCAAACCCGAAGCGCTCCATCAGCGCGTCGGTGTGGTTCTGGGCTCCAAGAACGAAGTCGAGCGCGTCAAGCGCTACCACCAAGAAGACTGATCTCGCATCAAACGTCTGGATCGGGCCCGGGGTATCGCGGCCCCTCCGTTCACGGTTCGTCCGACCGCGGCCCGACCGAACGCGGCCCGACCGATCGCGACCGACCTCCCCAGTATCGACCTCGCTTCAGTCCGGCTGCCTACTCCCACTCGGGCAGCAGCACCGTCGCGCCGGTCGTGCGGCGCGAGGCCAGGGCCTCGTGGGCGCTGGCGGCGTCATGCAGAGAAAACCGCTGGTCTATCTGAATGCTCAGATCGCCCTTGGCCACCAGATCAAACAGATCTTTGGCGGCAGCAGCAAGTTTCTGTTGTGTACCCACATAATCCGCCAACGTGGGGCGCGTAAGATAAAGCGAACCTTTTGTCGCGAGGATACCCAGGTTGACCCCATCGACCGGTCCCGATGCATTGCCATAGCTGACCATCAATCCGCGTGGCTGAAGACAATCCAGCGAGGCCTCCCAGGTGCTTTTTCCCACACCATCGTAAACCACCGGTACCTTCTGACCCGAGGTCAGCTCCATGACGCGCTTGGGGACATCCTCGCAAGAATAGTCGATAACTTTCCAGGCCCCATTTCGAAGTGCCAGCTCTGCCTTCTGCGGACTGGAAACCGTACCGATCAACTTTACGCCAAGCGCTCTGGCCCATTGGCATGCGATCAGCCCTACCCCTCCGGCAGCGGCATGAAAAAGAATGGTTTCGCCTCCTTGCAGCCGGTAGGTTTGCCGAAACAGATATTGCACGGTCAACCCCTTGAGCATCATGGCGGCGGCGGCTTCGTAATCAACATTGCGGGGCAGTTTCACCACCTGCCAAGCCGGTACGGTACGCGTCCAGGCATACGCTCCTATGGGGCCCATTGCGTACGCTACGCGATCTCCTACCTTAAGGTGCCTGACTCCCGGCCCTACCGCGATTACCTTTCCGGCCGCCTCAAAACCTAGCCCGTGGGGCAACGGATTCTTGTACAGTCCGCTACGAAAATAGGTATCGATGAAGTTCAGTCCGATGGCTTTCTGTTCAATGGTGACCTCACCCTCAGCTGCTTCAGGCACGTTCTGACTGACCAGCTCCATGACCTCCGGGCCACCGTGGCGCTTGATGATTATGGCTTCTGTTTTCATGTTTTTCTCCGGAACAGATATCTGGCAAGTTCAGCGCCGCGACACCAACGATCCCAGTACTCCGCGCACGAGCTTATTGGCTGCCTGCCGCATCATACCCTTGGCCACAGATTGAACTGCGCCCTCGCGTCGTCCGCCGCGCGGCCCGGTTGAACCGAACAGGAAGTCTTGAACGACACCCGCAAGTCCATTGTTGTCATCCCTGCCCGTAGTTTTGGCTTGAGGCCGACCGGTTTCAGTTTGAGACGTCATGCCGTTGGACTGCGTTGAGGATTCGGTACGCTTCTTGAGCAGTTCGTACGCAGATTCCCGGTCGACTGCCCGCTCATACTTGCCTGCCAGCAACGAAGCCTGGCGGACGGCCTGGCGTTCGGCGTCGGTGGCTGGTCCGATACGACTGCCCGGCGCCACCATCCATGCACGTTGTGTCACGCCCGGGCGACCCTTTTCGTCCAGAACCGAAATCAAGGCCTCCCCCACTCCCAATTCCGTGATAGCTGCCATCAGGTCCAGATCCGGGTTGGAACGCATTGTCTCGGCGGCAACCTTCACTGCCTTCTGGTCTCGGGGTGTAAACGCACGCAAGGCGTGCTGCACACGGTTACCAAGCTGGCCAAGAACGGTGTCGGGTATGTCTGCCGGGTTTTGCGTCACAAAATACACGCCTACTCCCTTGGATCTCACCAGTCTCACAATTTGTTCAATTTTTTGAAGCAAGGCTTTGGGTGCGTCCGAAAAGACCAGGTGGGCTTCATCGAAGAAAAACACCAGCTTGGGACGGTCCAGATCGCCAACTTCAGGCAGCGAGTCGTAAATTTCGGCAAGCATCCACAGAAGGAACACGCCGTAAAGCCTTGGCGCCTGCATGAGCCTGTCGGCAGCCAAAATGTTGACCATCCCTTGGCCACGGGCATCAACGCGAAGCAGGTCGTGCACATCAAGCATGGGCTCACCAAAAAATCGCTCGGCACCTTCTGCTTCCAGACGCAACAGACTTCGCTGTATGGCGCCCACCGACGCGGCTGACACATTTCCATATCGCGAGCGCAGTTCGGATGCACGCTCAGAGACATGCTGCAACATGGCGCGCAGATCTTTCAGGTCAAGCAACAGCAAACCTTCTTCATCCGCGACGCTGAAGACAATGTTGAGGACGCCTTCCTGCGTGTTGTTCAGTTCAAGCATGCGGGCCAGCAATAGCGGCCCCATATCCGATATTGTGGCGCGAACAGGGTGCCCCTGTTCGCCGAACACATCCCAAAATGTAATGGGGCATGCCCCCCAAACAGGTTCTGGCAGGCCCAGCTTGTCGAGTCGCTCCTGAAGTTTCGGGTTGTTCTGTGCAGCCTGGGACATCCCGCTCAGATCACCCTTGACGTCCGCCATGAAGACCGGTGTTCCCATTCGCGAGAAAGCTTCCGCAAGCACCTGCAGGGTCACGGTCTTGCCGGTACCTGTGGCGCCCGTAATGCAACCATGACGGTTCGCCAGCCTGGGGAGCATCGTTACGGGCCCTTGGGGACTGCTGGCTATGACGATCGGATCAGCCATTTTTTTTACCTTTTCTAGAAGCGCAAGACAGCAGCAGTAGTGTAATTCCGGCATCATAACGATGCACGCGTTAAAATCTCCTTTTGTATTCTGTATTTATATATCTTTATTGAGTCGTTGAAACTATGGCTGGTCACAGTAAATGGGCGAACATTCAACATCGAAAGGGTCGCCAGGACGCAAAACGAGGCAAGCTCTGGACAAAAATCATTCGTGAAATCACGGTCGCCGCTCGCGAGGCCGGACCAGATCCAGACAGCAATCCCCGCCTGCGCCTTGCCTGGGACAAGGCCACAGCGGCCAACATGCCTAAAGACAACATCCAGCGGGCCATTACCCGAGGGGCTGGCGGCGCAGATGGCGATAATTACGAAGAAATCCGTTACGAAGGCTACGGCGTAGGCGGCGCGGCAGTGATGGTCGACTGCATGACAGACAATCGCATGCGCACCGTCGCTGAAGTACGTCACGCATTTTCAAAGCATGGCGGCAATCTGGGCCAGGAAGGGTCGGTCGCTTTCATGTTCAAGCATTGCGGCCAGTTCATCTTTGCTCCGGGCACCTCCGAAGAACAGGTCATGGAAGTTGGCCTGGAGGCTGGTGCAGAAGACATCATTACTGATGACGAAGGTGTCATCGAGGTCATTTGTCCTCCATCGGAATACGCTGCGGTCAAGGCAGCGTTTGAGGCTGCCGAACTGGTGCCCGAGGTTCAGGCCATCACCATGAAAGCGCTCAACGAGACCGAGCTGTCCGGAGACGATGCCGCCAAAATGCAGAAGATGCTGGAAGTCCTCGAGGGACTGGACGATGTGCAAGAGGTCTACACCACCGCGGTCTTCGACGAGTCTGCATAAAAATCGCACTGCCCTGCCGGCGTCATGGAAAACGCTATGACGTCAGCCGGGCATTTTGCATTACGCTTTTCAATTATCCGCTGGCAGAGATCGTGTCGGTTCCGTCGCGACGCACAGCACTACTTTTGAGCTCCTTCACATGAAACTCCTCGTTATTGGCGGCGGCGGCCGCGAACATGCGCTGGCCTGGCGACTGGCCCAGTCTCCACGCGTACAGAAGGTGTTCGTAGCCCCCGGTAACGGTGGCACGGCACAGGCGGAACATCTCGAGAACGTCCCTCTTGCATCCATTGATGAACTGGTCGACTTTGCTCGCCAGGAAAGCGTTGCCTATACCGTAGTGGGTCCAGAGGCTCCCTTGGCAGCGGGCGTCGTAGATGCGTTTCAGGCTGCCGGGCTGAAAATATTCGGGCCCACCAAGGCCGCCGCGCAGCTGGAAAGCTCAAAGGACTATGCCAAGGCATTCATGATCCGCCACAATATTCCCACGGCCGCCTACAAAACCTTCACCGATGCGGATCAAGCCAAGGCCTACATCCGCCAGCAGGGTGCTCCCATCGTGGTCAAGGCTGATGGTCTGGCAGCCGGAAAAGGCGTGGTCGTAGCCGCGACTGAAGACGAAGCCCTTGCCGCCATCGACAACATGCTTTGCGATGCAAGCCTCGGAGCCGCGGGTGCACGTGTGGTCATTGAAGAGTGTCTGCAAGGTGAGGAAGCGAGCTTCATCGTGATGTGCGATCGGCGCCAGGTGCTGGTCCTGGCCACCAGCCAGGACCACAAACGCTTGCTGGACAACGACCAAGGCCCCAATACGGGCGGTATGGGCGCATATTCGCCTGCCCCCATCATCACGCCCGCATTGCATAATCGCATCATGCGCGAAGTGATACACCCCACCCTGCAGGGAATGGCCAAAGACGGTCACCCTTATACCGGGTTTCTGTATGCCGGGCTGATGATTGGCGACGGGCCGGACGCCACCCGGCCGCTCAAGGTACTCGAATTCAACTGCCGTATGGGCGACCCCGAAACCCAACCCATCCTGATGCGCGCCAAAGGAGATCTGGCTACCGTTTTCGAGCACGCTGTAAACGGCACACTGGAAGAAGCAGAGCTCGACTGGGACCGCCGTACCGCCCTGGGCGTGGTCATGGCGTCTGCCGGCTACCCCCAGGCACCCAGAACCGGCGACGTCATCACGTCATTACCGGCCGATACCGAAGATTGTGTCGTCTTTCATGCAGGAACAGCGCTACACGACGATGGAACGCTCAGGACAGCCGGCGGACGGGTACTTTGCGTTACGGCGCTAGGCGACTCCGTCAAGCGGGCACAAGAAACCGCGTATAACGCCGTTCAACAGATCCGCTTTGAGGGAGCCCAGTATCGTCGCGATATCGGTTGGCGCGCCCTGCCGCACTCACACTGACACGTATCAAAGGAAGCCAGTATGTCCGTGCCCATTTCTCTTGCTTACGACTACTTCACCGACCTGCAATCCCGAATCGTGAAGGCGCTTGAAGAAGCTGACGGCTCTTCGTTCCGCTCCGACAGCTGGACTCGCGACGAAGGTGGTGGCGGGCTTTCTCGTCTTCTCGAAGGCGGCGAACTGTTCGAGCGCGCCGGTGTCCTATTCAGTCATGTCAAAGGGCGTGCGCTTCCGCCTTCGGCTTCAGCGCACCGTCCTGATTTGGCGGGTCGACACTGGGAAGCAATGGGCGTTTCGATGGTCTTGCATCCACGCAACCCGTACGTGCCTACCACTCACATGAATGTAAGGCTTTTTGTTGCACGCCCGCCCGAAGATCGTGAAGGCGACGACGTATTCTGGTTTGGAGGTGGTCTTGACCTGACACCCTACTACCCCTTCGAAGAGGACGTGCGTCATTTTCACCAGGTATGCCGGGACGCGGTTGCACCATTCGGCGACGATAAGTACCCCGCTTTCAAAAAATGGTGTGATCAGTATTTCTTCTTGAAGCATCGAAACGAGACTCGCGGGGTCGGCGGCCTTTTCTACGACGACCTCAATCAAGAGGGTTTCGACGAAAGCTTCGACCTGACCCGGTCAGTCGGCGACTGTTTCCTGCCCGCCTACATGCCTATCGTCGAGAAGAGGCGGGACATTCCGTACGGCGAGCGCGAGCGCGATTTCCAGGCGTATCGACGCGGCCGGTATGTCGAATTCAACCTGGTGCTGGACCGCGGTACCTTGTTTGGCCTGCAATCAGGAGGGCGTACCGAATCCATACTCCTGTCCATGCCGCCTCATGCTGCATGGCGTTACGATTGGCATCCAGAACCAGGTACGCCTGAGGCGAAGCTTTACGATTACCTGCAGCCACGCGAATGGCTGTAAAGGTAATCGGTTTGCTCGGGGGCAGCTTTGACCCCGTCCATCTTGCCCACGTTTCATTGGCCAAGGCAGCCCTGACCGAGCTTTCTCTTGACCAGGTTCACATGATCCCCGCCGCCAACCCGTGGCAACGCGGTGCACTCAAAGCATCGGCAGAGCATCGCCTGGCCATGCTGCAGCTCGCGACCCGCAACGAGCCGGCCTTGCACATCAACGCCATGGAAATAGACCGTGGCGGCAAGACATACACTATCGATACCGTGCGTAGCCTGCCCAGCGATTCGCAATATGTATGGATTCTTGGCGCAGACCAGCTCGAAAACTTCCATACCTGGCATGAATGGCGAGACATCGCCAGCCTGGTGCAAATCGCAGTGGCTGCGCGGCCCGGCGCCGCCATACAGGCGCCCGCCGAGCTTCAGGCTCATCTTCGGGCTCAGGGTCGTACCCTGCTTCACATCCCTTTCACTCCCATGCCAATTTCGGCGTCCGACATTCGGCATCGGCTGGCTGGGGGGCAATCGACTGCCGGGATGCTCGACCCTGCGGTAGCGCAGTACATTAAGCAACACGGCCTGTACCAGCAAGTCGTTTCCTAAATTCCCGCTTATCAAGTTATAGTCATTCCATGGATATACAGAAACTGCAACGGCTGGTCATCGACGCTCTCGAAGACGTCAAGGCTCAGGACATCAAGGTGTTCAACACCACCCATATCACCAGCCTTTTCGATCGAGTGGTCATTGCCAGTGGCGCATCCAACCGCCAAACGCGTGCCTTGGCTGAAAGCGTGGCCGAAAGCGCCAAGCGCAGCAAGATACCCATCATCGCGTACGAAGGCCAGGATACCGGCGAGTGGGTCTTGCTCGACCTTGGCGACATCGTCGTACACTGCATGCAGCCCAGCATCCGCCAGTACTACAACCTCGAAGAAGTCTGGGGCGACAAGCCAGTCCGCGTAAAGCTGCTGCCGCAATCAACACAGCCCATCGCGCCGCAATCCTTTGACGAACCCTTCGACCCTGTCGATTAAACTCGCAACAGCACTCGAGCACGAGATCGCTCATGAAGCTAATCGTTATTGCCGTCGGGAACCGCATGCCGGGTTGGGTCGAACAAGCCTGGGACGATTATGCGCGCAGGTTGCCCTCCGATTGCGCCCTCGAACTGCGCGAGATCAAGCCTGAACCTCGAAGCGCAGGAAAAACGGCGCAACAAATGATGGCGGCAGAAGCTCGCCGGATCGAGTCAGCGGTTCCCGCCGGTGCGTTACGTATCGCCCTGGACGAGCGCGGCCGGGATCTGACGACGCAGAAGCTGTCATCAGAACTGGAACAATGGAGAAACCTGGGATGCGATGTCGTCTTTCTGATTGGCGGACCAGACGGTCTGGACGCTGATCTCAAGAAAGGCTGCAACAGCATGTTGAGGCTTTCATCACTGACTCTTCCCCACCCCATGGTTCGCGTGGTGCTGGCCGAGCAGTTATATCGAGCCTGGGCGATTATGGTCAACCACCCCTACCATCGGGCTTGAACCTGGTGGCTATCCACTTGCTGACCTTCACCACGTATTGCGCAATGTGCTCCCAAGACGATGTTGGGCCGAATCCCTGACCGACTATGATCTATCTTGCGTCCGCCAGTCCCCGCCGGCACGAATTGCTATGTCAAGCCGGCATCCCGCACCAGGTTCTTGAGGTGCCATCGCCACCAGGAGAAGACGAACCTCGATTTGCCGGTGAAACTCCTCAGGCGTATGTATTGAGGACAGCACGCGAAAAGGCGCTGCGAGCGCTGCATTGGCTCGGGCAACGCGTAGAATCGGCCGACGCAGTTTGGCCCCGATCGGATAATCCTGCCCCTCTGCGTCCAATATTGACCGCTGACACAACCGTCATCCTGGGGGACGACGTTCTGGGCAAACCGCAAGATACTGTCGATGCCGCGGACATGCTTCGGCAACTTTCGGGCCGCGTGCATCATGTGCAGACAGCCGTCGTCCTTACCGTACCGGTAGAAAATTCTGCGTTCAGGTTCCATGAAGACGTATCGGACACTGAAGTCGTCTTCAAGACGCTCACTGAGCAAGAGATAGACTCGTATTGCGCGAGCGGGGAGCCGATGGGCAAGGCCGGCGCATATGGCATTCAAGGTCGTGCCGCCACCTTTGTGGCCCGCATCAGTGGAAGTTATACAGGAGTGGTGGGACTGCCCTTGTTCGAAACCGCCAGACTCTTGCAAAAAGGCGGAGTAAGCCCTCTTTGACGCCTAGCCTTACAACCGGACCGAAACACCATTATTCAAAAGCGTATTTCGACTGACGCAGCGCTTCGCTGTGCGGGTCCGTGATAAACCGCTTCAATATTATTGCCATCCGGATCCAGCACAAAGGCACCGTAATAATCCGGATGATAAGGTCGATAACCCGGCTCGCCATTACTGGTACCGCCGTTTTCGAGGGCAACCTTGTAAAACGCATCGACCATCTCTTTATCGCGTGCCTGAAATGCCACATGGCATCGGCCCGTCAGTTTTCCGATCGCCGAATCACTTTCCACGGAACTCACCACCAGCTCGTCTGCCCAGAAAAAGTCGTCCGCTTCGCCACTGATGGGCACCTGGAGTGCTTCGAGCACAGCAGAATAAAAGCGTTTACTGGCGGGCAGGCTTCGGACTACCAATTGAATATGATCGATCAGCCGACCGCGCTGTAGCGACTGTGTCTCCATGCTCTCTCCTGGCTTGATGGCCTTCGAAGCATAGATATTATCCGGCGAGCCCTGCTACGTCCAAGATTTTTTGATTGATCAGTTCGAATATCGGCGAGCCCTGGCACTGATGAATTGAAAAACAGTCCAAGAAAACGTCCGCATCCCCCCAAGATTCTGTCCGCACCTCCAGGGGGTCAAAATTCAATTGCCGTTGGCACGATCGACGAGACATCCGCAAGAACAGTTTGCCGCCGTCGAAAAGAAGATATGAGGCTGCACACGTGCAGCCTCGACTTGCTAGCGAAGTTGACCCATCCAGCGATGGCCGAAACTTGGATTAGTACACTAGTCCGGGAACGCTATCGTTACGAAAGCATCTGTGTTGTCGTTGCGCGCAGCTCCTATCAAGAGTGTATCGGTTATGCCGCCATAATCCTTGATCAATACTCCCTGATAACTTGCGCCCATCCTGGGCTGGCAGCCCATATCATCTGATAAGGTCAAATTGACCTTGTAGTAGTTCTTGCTGTCATGCGCCTTCGCATTGCCCGAGAAGGAGCAGGGCTGATATCCGGTATCTGCCGTCGACATAGTGCCGGAGACCGATCCGGTAGCATCAATCTCAAATAAAGCTGATCGGTCAAACGTTGCCCATTTACCTGCAAGGGTAACCTGCGATGCCGGTATTTCGTAGCTGTCGTTATATTGAAGTTTGAATTGAACAGTACCGGCGCTGCCAATCAGCGAAGCTCGAGTTTCGACTTCAGCTGAAAAACTACCTCGGCCTACCGCACCGCCGTAATACTCAAATCCAGTGCCCTGGTAGGTTGATCCACTTGTTTCTCCCTTTCCCCACAACATACTGACTACACTGCCATTCGAGATCCCTATGGCCCAAATTTCGCCGGTTTCCGTCACAAGCGCTTCGAGCGAATCGCCAGTTGAAAGGGTGCCGCTCCAGAAACCTTCAGGATTGGCTTGGGGAGGTGGCGGGCTTGGCTCGTTGCTGCCGCCACCACTTCCGCCACAGGCCGCCAAACCCAAGGTCACAATGCAAATGGCTAACGCCTTCCTATTAAACATTTGGTTTCTCTCGTATATTTTTGTTACTTATTTGGCCCACGTGTAGAGACGAGAACGTCGGGATACAGTGAGCTATGCCAGTCTACTAAATTTTGTGTCTAACCGCAGCAAACTCGCAGCCAAGTTCGGTTAAATCAAGTGAATCTGCATGCATGGGCACCTGGTGTATGACGGTGGGCTGACCCGTGCCGAATCCGTGCCCGCCAGCGCATGCCGGGGCCAGGTAATTCGTAAGCGTACGCCCAGTACCGTCTAGCGCTCTCGTTGAAGCCTCATCAAAATAAGTGTCCATTAATTTTGGTAAATGGACACTTATTTTAATGAGCGAATTCTCTGCTTCTCTGTAAGCGCACGGGGAACACACATTGACGAACGGCCGCGTTAGCGGCCGTAGTCGTTTATGCGCAGGCGTCAGGGACCCAGCAGTGAGGTAGTAGTTCCTCAATCCGATTATTCGGATGC
>NZ_JAJUFE010000028.1 GCF_029263785.1 Pusillimonas sp.
ATGACAACGCTGCTCGCCGCAGAAGCCAAGCCTTACGGCGTGATGCCAGCGGCGAACCGCTGCAAGCGCTGCCCCTCGGCTCGGGCCTCGGCCAGCAACTGGTTCCAGTCGTCCGGAGGATGACCGCTTTCCAGCATCTTGCGAAACACCCGGTAGGCGTCGTCGCTGCTCTCGTAGGCACGTTTGGTGTCCTCGTTATTGACCCACGCGAACACGATCACTTTGCCGGGCGCGTGGTAGCGGAAGAACAGCCGGTACTGCTGGAAGAACTTCGCCCGGAACCAGTGCTTATGATCATCACCAAGGGTGCCGCCTTGACGATACTCCGGCCGCGCCGGATCTTGCGGGACGACGTCGAAGGCCAACTTCGTGATGGCCGCCAGTCGCTTGCTGGCGTTTTTCTTCACGTACCCGAACCGGTCCTTTTGCTTCAAGGCCTCGACCTGCTGTGCCAGTGCCTCAATCTGCGCGAGGAACAGCGGGTGGGCGAAGACCGTCCAGCCATGAATGACCAGGGGCGCGGGCTTGCCCGTGCTCATTCATCGTCTGCCGACAGGGCGGCATCGAGATCGACTTCGACGCCGCCGATCAAGGACTGCAGACGCTGAACGAGACCGACATCGACAGCCTGCAGGCGCTCAGGATGGCTTGCAATGTCCCGGGCCAGGAAGCCCAGGAACTGTCCGAGCACCGGGTCATCGCCTTCGGAGGGCTCGGCACGGGTCAGCACGACCTCGCCACTGGGGCGGATGGTGTAGTGAATCTTGTCGCGCTTGCCGAGCCGAAGGACACGACGCACGGTTTCCGGCACTGTGGTCTGGTAGCGGTCGGTCAACGTGGATTCGACTTCGAGGGTGGCGGGCATGGCTCTCTCCAGTCAAAAAGGGGGATGCCCCGCATGATAATGCGATTGCCTTGTCAGGTCAATGCAAGTGCATTGCCGTCGAGTGTTGCGACGGCGTCCGGCGCTTCGGAGGGCGACCGGCTAACAGTGACTACATCGAATTCCGAGAGCCAAGCTGTCCACTCGTTCCGGAAAATGTCCGCCCAGCAACTTGATCAGCAGAACGAACAATACGCCGAAACATACCCCTGCGAAGTTCGAAAGACTGAGAAATTGACGTTATTGACCCAAAATTATCTAATACAAAACCAACGTAACAAAAATTTAATTAAATGTGGCTTTGTAATCATGATTGGGTGAGGCGAAATTGGGGGTCGCCCCTTACATCGCGACATACGCAAAACCCGTGGCCGGCGCGTACACGGGGGCGCGAGGATTAGTCCATTGGTGTCGCTGGGCACCAGATGCAGATAACAAGAACCCAGATTGATGTGGTTTTGGGAGGTATTGGAACAATGACGTTTAGCGACACCATTGCAGCGACTGCGTGCATCGTTGTCGGGCTGGTCCTGCTGGCTGTGGTGGCGTGGGCGGCGTTTTGGCGGAAGTGATTTTGATTTGATGAGGGTGTGTAAAGACACCCTCGGCGGCCTCCACTCAAAGGTTCAATGGTTGAGCCCAGAGCGCCTTTAAAGATTAAAGGATGAGTGTTGCTCAGAAACATATCCCGGTAAATGAAGAACAAAAGCGGTCTGAAACCGAGCGTTTCGTGCCGAAAAAGACATTGAATAAACTCCGCAACCTCTCGTGACAAATCCCGTCGCCGCCATTCTGACGCCCGGTGTATTGTGTTTCACCCCCATTACTCTGGAGCGCCCCCATGAAATCAACTCGACTATTGCAGGCTGTGGGGCTTGCACTGGCTGTTTCGCTGTCTTCCATCGCACTGGCAAACAATGACCAGGATATTGAAGGCGAAATTGAATCCATCGACCAACAGGCTCAAAGTTTTGTCGTGGGCGGCAAGACGTTCCACGCCGATGAAAGAACCGACTATGACGACAACCTGAAAAGCTTCTCGGATTTGAAGGTGGGTCAGCGCGTAGAAGTGGATTACGTCACCCGCGAAGGCAAGCAGTACGCGAAAGAGATCGAGCTGGATGATTGAGCGCGGGGTGGCCGGCCGTCAAGACTGCCTCGTCGTGACAAGCCGGCCTTCGAACTGTGCCCGTTTACCTGACGGATGCCTTGAGTTGCTCTATCAACTCGGCAGCCAGATCCCTGTCGGGATACGTAACATTGGAACCCTCTGCCAAGGCACGCACAGCTGAAGCTGATTTATCGATGCTCGGGTCATCCTCGATCAGCGGATGCGCTTTACAGGTAGTTTCTCTCCCCTGTAGGGGTTGATGAAGCAGATAGCGGGCAACGGCCATGTCGACACATTGGTCGGAATACGGGTACACGCCGTGAGACATCTCGTCGGGCACGTATACCATATGCGCCTTGGGCAACTTGCTGAATGTTGCGCGCGCCTGGGGTTCTGGTGTGGCACCGTCGTACTCGGCCTGCAACATCAGCACGTCCAGATCGGCCATGGCATCAATTGAAGGCTTTTCAAGATCCGGACGCTGCCAGTAAAGGCAACTGCGTACATCGTCGGTAGTGACCATCGGATAGTTCGCATACATATTGGTTTCGACGTCGACCCACCAACCGGGGTCGTCACTGGGAGACGGCGTGTCGTTGCAGACAACAGCCGTGTACACCGCATCGCTGCCTTTCAGAAGTACGGGACGCGGCCGCAGCAGGTATTCAATCTTGTCAACGACGTTGTGCGCCAGTTTTCTCAACATCCTGTCAGTATGAGCCTTGACAGAAAAGACATGTGAATCGACCAACAGCCGCAGTTGCTCGACGTTGCCCCCCACCACGCCGTCTGGCAAGTATGAACGGAACGGCTCTTTATCGAGCTCACGAGCAACAAGCACATAGCCCAGCACTTCTTCGGCCATTCGGCTTCTGAACAAGGGCAGATAGATCAGGCTCGAGACGGCAGCCTGCAGGACAGGCCTGGTGTTGCCCAACAGAACGCGGATGGCCTGCGCATCGGTACCGAGCTCGAAGACATCAGGGTGGCGTGCCGCGTACGGGGCAAGTATTTCGTTGAATGCGCGTGTTAGGGCAGGCCCCTGCACCAGGGCGGTATCGTGCAAGGTCAGGTCAAAGTCGACCGAACTGTCAAGTATCATCCGATCGACCTTGTCCGGGAACAGGCTGCCATACCAGGCACCGAGCCACGTTCCATACGACCAACCCAGATAGTTGAATTTTTGTGCCCCCAACACCTCGCGGATAAGATCCATGTCTTGCGCCGTCTGATGGGTGTTGATGTATTCGGTAAGAGGATTCTGGCTACATGCCTCGGCGATAAGGCGGGTGTTATGAAGCTGAAGCGCGATGTTCTCGTCGGTACGTCCGCCGATACTGTTATCGGTAGGTTGCAGTACTGCCTCGGACTCGCAGACCAGGTTGGTACTTTTACCTAATCCGCGCGGCGAAAAACCGATCAAATCGTAGGTCTTGAGCAACTCCAGCTGCAGCCGGCCAATTTCAGAATGTTCTGAACTGAGGGACCAGAGGTAAGCAAGCATGACACCCTTGCCGATGCCGTCTGCGCCAGGCCCCCCCGGATTCAGAAAAAGCAAGCGGCGGTCTGTCGCCGCATTGTCGGCCCGAATGCGCATGATCCCGACCGAAATATCCCCTTTGTCCGGCTGCTGGTGATCGAGCGGAACCACGATCGATGCACATTGGCTGCGGTGCTGCATTTCGATAGGCAGAGCCTGCAGTTGCTTGGCCAGATCTTCAGTGCAGGCTTCCCACTTGACTGTTTGCCGGCGGTAACGATCTGACGGCTCTTCTGAAGAACCACCGGAACTGCAGCCGGCTAAAACAAGTACCGAAAAAAACCCGCAAGCTAGCCCGACGCGCCGGATCACCTTAATCGCCACAACGTCTCCCGCTTTTTATTTCAACATGTATTAAAAATATACTATGGCGCGGTCGTGGTGGCCAGGCGTGCCGGACCCTCTGAAGATGCTTCGTCTATTCGGCAGGGATTTCGGGCTCTACAAGTCGAGCCAGCAGCTCGAGCGACTGCTGCCATCCCATTCGACATGCGTCGGCGGGTATGACGTCGGGAAGTCCCTCTTGCTTGATGGCCAGCTCGGTTCCGACTGAAACCGGGCGCAGTTCATAAGTGGTAAGGATCTCACCCGGCAGACTGGCATCGTCGAAGCGGTCGGTCGCGACGATTTTCTGGTTTGGTATCAACTCGCGGTATTCACCGCCAAAGGAGTGGGTCTGGCCATTTGTAAAGTTCACAAATGAAATTCGGAACCGGCCTCCAACTGTCGCTTCCAATTCGTGAACGATTGCGGTGAACCCATCGGGCGCATTCCATTTGGCAATCGCTGCCGGGTCGATCAGGGCTCGGTATACACGCTCGACCGGCGCATCAAACACTCGTATCTGTGTCAGGGTGTAGGGCATGTGACTACTCCTTCACGAAGGCTGGGAATTGGGTGGTGTCACCATGACCATCCACTGAACACCGAAGCGATCAGACAACATTCCATAGCAGGGTGAGAAAAACGTGGGCCCCAGTGGCATGACGACCTGACCCTGGTCTGCCAGCTTGTCGAAAGCCTGCCGAGCCTCCTCTTCGTTGTCGTATTGCAATGTCAGGCTGAAACCGCGAAAGCCTCCCAATTCTTCGGCCGCAGAGCCGTCGCTGAACATGAGCCGCTGACCCTGGAACAACAGGCTGCCGTGGAGCACTTTTTGTAAGCCGCCAGGAGGCAGGCAGTCTTGGGGCATGGGCTCGGGGCAGTCGGAATATCGCATCAGCGCTTCACGCTCGGCACCAAGGGTTTGCTCGTAAAACATCATGGCCTCTTCGCTGCGACCATCAAAGAACAGATACGGTTCTATCCTCATGGAAATCTCCTTTGAGTGGTTGGGGGAACAGCATTTCTACATAGCGTTTCAGGTGTGCAATGGCGTCAAGGACCCGGGTGGGGTCGTTGGCAGCCTTGGCGATGACAAACGCTCCTTGCAACACAGTTTGCGTATGGCGTGCAAGGCTTTCGGCGTTCCAGTCGGCCTGCGGCGCATAACGCTTACGGGCTTCTTCAATCGTGCTGACCAATGTCTGGGCATGCGACTCAACGCCCGCATCGCAGGCTGCACGCAAAACGGGATGACTGGCAAACGTTTCTTGAACCAGCGTGCCCAGCAAACAGGTGAACTCAGGCAGGTCTCCGTGCACGAGCCCGGCGCGAAAATCCAGGTAGGCAAGCAGGCGCTGTCGCGGGTCGGCAACTTTCCAGTACGGCGCCTCGGCAAACAGACGCGAGGTAGCGCCCATCCAATGTTCGATGGCCGCTAGTGCCGCCTCTTCTTTACTCGCGAAGTGATGAAAGAAGCTGCCCTTGGTGACACCGGACTCACGACACAGATCGTCGACGGTAGTGGCCGCATACCCCTTGCTGCGAAACACATGCAATGCGGCATCCAGAATGCGGCCTCGCGACGCCTGCCCTTTGCGGGTTGCGGACGCTTTCGGTGGGGCCGCCTTAAATGTTGGATCGCTGATTTTGCCTTTATTGGTTTTCATGTCAGTGCCGTGCGTGTGACCTATTTCGATTTGGAACACCAAGAACATACCAACTGGTATGGAAACCATAATTTAAACCAACTAGTTGGTATGTTCAACCAAAATAAAACACGACTGAAAGCTTTATTACATGAAGTTATATGCAACGAGCTAAATGGTCGTTTGCAAAGCAGTAAGGACTCGCTACCATGCGTAACCTTACAAATCCATTAAAGGCACCACTCTATGCGTACAGCAACCAATGTAGCTCGCGCGGCTGTGACGCTGGCGTTTGCACTGGCGGGCGCCGCGCCCCTTTCGGCCTCAGCGAACCAATCCACCTTTGACGTGACGGTACTGGCCGGCGCCTGCGCTAATTGCCACGGCACCGACGGTCGGTCGCCGGGTGGCATTCCATCCATCGCCGGACGCCCCGAAAGCGCCCTCCTGAGCCACTTGCGCGCATTCAAATCCGAGACGCCCCCACCCGGAACCACCATCATGGATCGCCTGACTCGCGGCTTCAGCGACGAAGAACTTCAGGCGCTGGCAAAACATTTTTCACAGATCAAAGCCCAACCCGGTCAGGGAGCTCGCTAAGCTATGAATGAACCTATCAAGTTTTCTCGTCGCCAGTGGCTGGCAAATGTAGGCAAGGCCACTGTTGCAGGTGCCGCGCTGGTCACTTTCCCAGGCGTAGTCCGCGCATCGGGCGGCAGCGTGGTGGTGATCGGAGGCGGCTTTGGCGGTGCCACGGCAGCCAAATACATCAAGCGTCGCAACCCGGCCATTGACGTCACACTGGTGGAACCGGCCAAAACTTACTATACCTGCCCGTTCACCAACCTCTATTTCGGGGGCCTTCGCACCTTTGAACAGCAAGGTCACAGCTTCGACGAACTTCGCTCCCTGGGAGTGAAAGTTGTTCATGACTTCGCAACCGGTGTAGACGCCGACAAGCGCAAGGTCAGCCTGGCCGGCGGCGACACACTCAGCTACGACAAGCTCTTGCTGTCTCCCGGCATTGACTTCCGCTGGAACGCACTCGAAGGTTACGACG
Organism: Pusillimonas sp.; assembly: GCF_029263785.1. GTDB lineage: Bacteria > Pseudomonadota > Gammaproteobacteria > Burkholderiales > Burkholderiaceae_B > Pusillimonas. Next base: position 6,565 of record NZ_JAJUFE010000028.1, read on the forward strand.
AAGAAGCCTCCAAGCTGGCTCCGCATGCCTGGAAGGCGGGCGAACAGTCAGTACTACTGAAGAAGCAGTTGCAAGACATGCGCGATGGCGGCACGTTTGTAATGGTCGCGCCTGCCAACCCCTTCCGTTGCCCTCCCGGACCTTACGAGCGGGCAAGCATGGTCGCGCACTACATCAAGCACAACAAGCCCAAGTCCAAATTGCTGATTCTGGACGCCAAGGATGCCTTCTCGAAGCAAGGGCTGTTCCAGCAAGGCTGGGAAAAGTTCTACAGCGACATCATCGAATGGGTTCCGCTTTCAAAAGACGGCAAGGTGGTACGGGTCGATGCCAAGAACCTGTCGGTTGAAACCGAGTTCGGTGAAATTCACAAGGCCGATGTGCTTAACGTGATTCCGCCACAAAAAGCCGGTGCGATCGCCGAGCTGGCAGGGGTCACCGACGAAAGCGGCTGGGTCCCTGTCAAGCACCAGACTTTCGAATCGGAACGGGTCCCGGGCATCTACGTGGTTGGTGATGCCACGCTGGCTGCGCCTATGCCCAAGTCGGGCTTTTCGGCCAATGCCCAGGCCAAGGTAGCTGCGGCAGCAATTGTCAGCGCCCTGACTGGAAAAGAACCCGCTCAACCGACTTTTGCCAACACTTGCTATAGCCTGATCGCACCGGACTACGGCATTTCCGTCGCCCACCTGTATGCGTTGAAGGATGGCAAGATTGCCGAAGCGTCGGGCGGGGTCAGTCCCAAGGACGGCGATGCCGAGTTCCGCAAGCTCGAAGCACAATACGGCGAAGCATGGTACAACGCCATTGCTTTGGATACGTGGGGCACACGCGCTTAAGGAGCCATGACGCATATTCAACTTGTACTGTGGGCCGGGCTGGCCATTGGGCTGGCCTTCGGCGTCTGCGGGCAGATTTCCGGATTCTGCCTGCATCGCGGATTGACTGAAATCTGGTCCGGCAAGCACGGCTACAAGCTTCATGGCTTTGCGGTCGCACTGGCCGTTGCGCTGGCAGGCACCCAGTTGCTTGCCGGCGCCGGCGTCATTAATCTGAGCGAATCGCTCTATTACATGCCCTCTTATTCCTGGCTGCTGGTACCGCTGGGCGGGCTGATGTTCGGCTACGGGATGTCGCTGGCAAACGGTTGCGGCGCCCGGGCTTTGGTTCTTCTGGGACAAGGAAATCTTCGCTCCCTGCTTGTCCTGCTCTGCCTGGGCATTGCGGCATACATGACTCTTACGGGGCTGGTTGCACCCTTGCGTTTGTGGCTGGCCGAGCACACCACTTTTTCTCCCCAGTCCGTCGCGGTTCCGGCCGGGATACCACGCAATATCGTCACCTGGCTTGTCGTGGCACTGTTGCTGTGGTTTGCTTCACGCACTCGCAATTCTGGGCACCGCAGCACTGACCTGCTTTCCGGCGTTGTCATGGGCCTGCTGGTTGTAAGCGGCTGGGTTGCCACAGGCTGGCTTGGCGCCGACGACTTTGACCCGGTTCCCGTCACCTCCCTCACCTTCGTAGCGCCTATCGGCGATACAATACAGTATGCGATGATCGCTACGGGCATGAGCCTGCGCTTCGGTATAACCGTCGTCCTGGGTGTCGTGGCCGGCTCGTTCATCACTTCACTACTGCGTCGTACATGCTGCCTCGAAGGCTTCGATACGGCGCGCCAAATGCCACGCTACGTAATGGGCGGCCTTCTGATGGGCTCGGGTGGCGCTTTGGCTTTCGGCTGCTCGATAGGCCAGGGCCTGACCGGCCTGTCGACCTTGGCGTATGGCTCAATGATTGCGGCAGCAGCCATCGTTATTGGCGCCCGCCTGAACTTTGTACGTTCGCGCGCCTGATTGCCACAATTACTCCGCCCGACTGTTTTCCCCTGGGTTCATGTCAAAACTAAATTTGTTGTCTTTCCATTTCTCAGCCGTGCCGACGAAACCTCAGCGCGGCAAATGCAGGTTCGCTGCAGTAATCTCGGCTCTTTGTGTGTCGGCCGTCGTCACGCTGGCGTGGCTGCCTGCCCTATCACAGGCTGCCAACTGGCAGCAATTGCCGCCGATTGCAGAGGCCATCGGCGGTGCCGAAGTCTCGGCCGAAGGACTTGAACTCGTATTGCCACTGGTGGCCGAAGACGGTTCATCAGTGCCGCTGGCCATCAAAGCCGACGCCGGTCTTCGCATTACGCGCCTGAGCGTGTTCGCCACCGGAAATCCAACTCCGGAAATTGCAGTGTTTGAGTTCGGCCCCGAAATCCCTGCGCTCAATTTATCGACCCGTATCCGGCTGAGCGACTCCCAGGCCGTGGTGGCGGTTGCCCACACAGAGGATGGACGCGTACTGCTGGCGCAAAGACAAGTGCGTGTCACAACAAGTGGCTGCATCGCACCTGCCAAGTCCGATCCCTCGAACGAAATGAATGCACGCCTGCGTGTACCCGCAAAATGGAAAGCCGGCGCACCCCAGGAAATCGTGACCATGATTTCCCATCCGATGATTACGGGTCTTGCCGAAGACGCCCAGGGAAACACCCCGGAACAGCGCATTATCGAATCGTTCGAAATCACCCTTAATGACCGCCCTGTCCTGCGCTCAAAATTCTTTCGTTCCCTGGCGGCCAATCCTTATCTCAGATTTGATGCAGCTCCAACCGAGGGGGGAGAGCTGAAGTTCAAATGGGTCGAAAGCTCGGGTCGGGCAGTTGAAGAAACAGAAACGATTACTGTGTCGTAGAAAAAAGGCCCGCGACCCATCTGACGCAGCAAGGTCATCTGTTTTTCGGCTGGCCGGAATCACCGCTGTTACCCTGTCGTCTTGCGGGTGCAACTACGTTTCCTCTTGTGGTTGCAACCGCGCCTCACGCCAGACGTACTATAATTTCTCCTTTTCTGGCAAGGACCTGCAGCGGCTCAAGGGTATCTTGCCCACTTCACCCTCTTTCGAAAGCTTCCCATGTCCACTCTTTCTGCTGACGCGGCATCAGCCCAGCCAGCCAATTCCCGATCACGTGTCATTCTTGCCAGCCTCATAGGCACGACCATCGAGTTCTACGATTTTTATGTCTATGCGACGGCGGCCGTCCTGGTGTTTCCGCACCTGTTCTTTCCTCCCGGAAACGAAACCACAGCACTGCTTTCGTCATTTGCCATCTTTGGCGCAGCCATGATTGCGCGGCCACTCGGCGCCGTATTTTTCGGCCATCTGGGAGACCGGGTTGGCCGCAAGACCACTCTGGTTGCTGCCTTGCTGACCATGGGAATCGCCACGTTTCTGATTGGCCTTCTGCCCACCTATTACACCATCGGCTGGTTTGCACCGTCCCTGCTGGTGCTGTTGCGGCTTGCCCAGGGCTTTGCCATAGGCGGGGAATGGTCAGGAGCCGCGTTGGTTGCGACCGAGAACGCACCCAAGGGGCGTCGGGCACTGTATGGCACGTTTCCCCAGTTGGGCGCTCCGCTGGGCTTCATCATTGCCAATGGCCTGTTCCTGATCGTTGCAGCGCTGCTGCCATCTGATGATCCCTCACGCCCCTCACAGGCTTTTCTTGATTGGGGATGGCGCATTCCCTTCCTGTTCTCGGCCATTATGGTCATTGTCGGTCTCTGGGTTCGTTTGAATCTTGTAGAAAGCGCTGCCTTTTCCAAGGCCGTGACTACCGGCAAGGTCGTGAAGTTGCCCTTGGGCGAAGTGGTACGCGCTCACTGGCGCGAGCTGATCCTGGGCACCTTCTACATGCTGGCCACCTACGTGCTTTTTTACCTGATGACAACCTTCTCGCTCAGCTATGGGCGGGCACCGGTAGACCCGGGTGTGGGCCAGTTGGCGGGACTGGGCTACAGCTATAACAATTTCGTCATGATGCTGATCGCAGGCGTGGTGTTTTTTGGCGTATTCACTCTGCTTTCCGGTCCGTGGGCAGACCGCTTCGGTCGCCGCAAGACACTCATTGCCGTAACCATTGCGATCATGGTTTTCGGTATGGTCTGGACTCCGCTGCTCAGCGCAGGCTTCATCGGCGTGATGGCCTGGCTGATTATCGGCTTCAGCCTGATGGGGTGGACCTTCGGCCCAATGGGAGCCCTGCTTCCCGAACTGTTTCCGACAAACGTCCGATACACAGGTTCGGGAGTGTCATATAACGTATCGTCCATACTCGGCGCGGCTGTCGCGCCCTTCATTGCAGTATGGCTGTGGGATATGGGGGAAGGCAGTCCCACACTGGTAGGATGGTACTTGACGGCCATGAGCGCCCTGACGCTTGTCGCCTTGTTGCTCGGTAAGGAAACCAAAGAGATCGACATCAATCATTGATGGGTCTGTCTGCGCATCGCGGTCTGCGCAACCCGGTTGCAAAGATCACGAACTGCGTGGAGGGCTGCTTGCCAGGTTCATCATGGTCTGCCATGAAGGGCCGGCACGCTATTTGCTGTTGATGCGGCAGTGAACTTTTTTACCTGAACAGGGAGACCGTCATGTCGCATGAAAGCATACCTTTGATTCTGTATGGCTTGGGCGCCGCGCTGTTCATCATCCTGGTATGGATGGACAGATCGGACCAAGTTCAGAAAGCATCCACGTCTTCTCTGGGGCAATGAATGATGTCAAAACCAAGCAATCCAGAACGTGGTAGCCGGCCTTCACCTGACTCACTTCCGCCAGATTCGCGTCCGGCGCATGACCAAAGCAAGCGAGACGACGCCAAGAATTCGAAGGCCACAAAATTCGACGGTAACCCGAACCCTGAAGGTGCCGAGCGCGACGCTTTCAAGCCCAAGGACGACACACCTGCATTTCTCGAGAAGAAAGACGGACCGCGCACCGGTAAAGCTTGACTCACCCCTTGAGCGCCCGCCCACGGCCAGATGCCGGGCGGGCGTTTTTTTATGCGCCCACGGCACGGTTATTGCTGCGTTCTTCCCAATTCTGCCTCATTTGAGGCCCATACGGAGAACGAATATGGCCCTGATTATTGCCGCCCGATTCGATACGTTTGAAGAAGCCGAACAGGCCGCCGCAGCACTCATGGAAAAGGGGGTGTCCGGAGATGAACTCCATACGTTTTTTGTGAATCCTGCGGGATGGCATGATCGTTATCCTCTCGGAGGAGACCGCGCAGCCGACCCCAACTCCAAAGGTGCGCCGGCGACCGCCGTAGCCGGTGCGGCACTGGTCGGCATCGTGGGCGCAGTGCTTGGCGGTGCGTTGACCTGGCTTCTTTCCGCCCCGGCCCTGTTCATTGTTGGGGGTATTGCTGTGGGGGCGTACGTAGGCTCGCTGGCCGGTGCCATGTATTCCTTGGGTCGACCTCGGCAGCGCGGACGCTTTGAAGAAGCACGCGCCAAGGCCACCGAAGGTCGCCGCGCAGGCGTTCTGCTGGCCGTTCATACGACGCCGGAGAATCAGGCGGAAATCGCCGACCTGCTTCGCCGTGCGGGAGGAAAGGAAGTGGAACGAGCTCATGGACGCTGGAGCCAAGGACGCTGGGAGGACTTCGATCCGACTCGCAGCCCTCATCCGCAACAATGAAATCCGAATGCGCAGAAGCAGCCCGGATCAGACTGTCTGGCTGGAACTCGCACGTTCGTAATAGTAACGGACGCGCTTGAGGGCATACAGGGCACTGGATTCGCGGATATCAACCCGATCGCCCGAAAACTGTTGCGTCTCGGCATACAAAACGGGCGTTTCCATGCCGTCCAGTCGAAACGCCCAGGCAAAGCACTGGGTTCCCGCAGGCAGGTCGAGATCTGACCCATCTGCCAGCCCCGTATTCGCGATGGCTACATTGGCCCGTCGACTATTCGACAAGGCCCCCAATGCCATTTCGCAGGCAACCGGCTCACTGGTGAGATTGTGGTTGCGCAGAGTCTCGGGGCTGACTTGCAGACACTGCACCTTGGCCTCCGGCGAATACACGACAAACGCGCAGTCCAGCAATTTCCCGGCTCCGGGGACATCGGCCAGACGAGCGGCAATGAGTCCCGCAGTACAGGACTCTGCCGTCACGGGCAGCAGCTCGTGTTCTTTCATGAAACCCGCAACGCCGCTCAACTCGTTCATTGCGGGGTGTTGTCTGGGCCGGTGGGATGCGTGCGTACAGGCCCCGCGACCATACAGTTGTTGGCGATGATGTTGCTGACGGTTGTCTGTTGACCGTTAACGTTCTGGACAAGGTCCTGCGTAAGCATGTTGCCCTGGGTCTGTCCCACGGTGTCGAAGGTGAACTTGTCTGTGGTCCAGGTGTAGCCATTGCCACGGAACGTATTGCCCACCATATCGGCATTGCTGGCGGTGGCGCGGGTCAGGTCGACGGCCTGATTGTTATAGATGACCTTGGCGGCCAGTGCTTCGGTTCCCTGGAACGTGTACTGCACCGTCAATGGCTGCTGAGCTCCCTGGGGACCACACGCATAATGAACGGTCTTTTGCGAAAGCTGGGTCGCGTCACGCGGAGTGGTGCAAGCAGCCAGGCCCACACCCAATGCCAGGCCCACCAGCGGAATGAGCGTCTTGTTCATGAGTATTGCTCCTCAAAATTGATGCGTCAGCCATCCAGCAAGTACCGCGCCCGCCGGGTGTGTAGAATGCCAGTTGTACCGCAGGCGTCGCCGGCAACGTCGCCGACCTCGCCTGCGGTTGCATCACACTAACCGGAGACGAAAAATATGTCGCTCAAGCTTCAAGTCATTATTTGCAGCACCCGGCCCGGCCGTGTCGGCCCGTCGGTCGGAACGTGGTTCAAGGACTTTGCCAGTCGTCATGGCAAGTTCGATACGTCGCTGATCGACCTCGCCGACTTCAACCTGCCCCTGTACGACGAGGCCAATCATCCGGTGCAGCGCAAGTACGAAAAGGAACACACCAAAGCCTGGAGCGCCAGCGTTTCCCAGGCTGACGCCTACGCGTTTGTCACCCCGGAATACAATTACGGCCCGCCGCCGTCGTTCGTCAACGCGCTCAATTACGTGTACAAAGAGTGGAACTACAAGCCTTGCGGCTTTGTGAGCTATGGTGGCGTGTCAGGCGGCATGCGCGCGGTGCAGCTTGAAAAGCAGCTGGTCACCACGTTGAAGATGATGCCCATGGTAGAAGGCGTGGCCATCCCGATGGTGGCCACCCTGCTCGACGAGAACCGCAAATTCAAGTCGAACGAACTTATCGACAATGCGGCCAATACCATGTTGGATGAGTTGCACCGCTGGGCAGAAGCGCTCAAGACCCTGCGCGCCTGATGCGCTTTTAGTAAAGGCCCTGTCCCACGCCGGACAGGGTCAGTATGCCCAAAAGCAGAAAAATCACCGCTGCCAGGGTGTGTACGAGCCTCATCGGAATCCGCTCGACAAATTTCCGGGCAATCAATACCGCCGGCACGTTGGCGATCAACATTCCCAAGGTCGTGCCCAACACCACGCTTGTCACTGCCGCATAATTCGCCGCGAGGGCCACGGTGGCCACCTGGGTCTTGTCCCCCATTTCCGCCAGGAAGAAAGCGATCAGTGTGGTTCCGAAGACGCCGAGGCGACTTGCCGAACTGATTTCCTCTTCATCAATCTTGTCGGGAATCAACACCCATGCAGCCATGGCGATAAACGATGCGCCCAACACCCATCGGAGCGTCGAAGGCTGAACCATCGATGTGATCCAGGAACCCAGGGCCCCGGCCAGCCCGTGATTCAGCAAGGTCGCACACAGAATACCGGCGATAATCGGCCAGGGACGGCGAAACCGTGCTGCAAGCACAAACGCGAGCAGCTGTGTCTTGTCGCCGATTTCGGCCAGGGCGACAACGCCGGTAGAAACGAGGAAGGCCTGCATGAAGGTATATGTCGGTAGCCGGCAAGTGCACATCCGACTGCCGTGCACCGGCCGACAACGAAGTGCGACAGTCAGGAGACTTGCCGGAATGTATACGGGTGTCAGGCCCGAGAGCGGTTCGCGCCATGGCCGGAAGGTCAAGCATGTTGACGCAATTCACCCCTTTGCGGGACGCGGCCAATACCGGATGACGGCAAGATTGTACACGATGCCCGGAGCCCGTCGCCGAGTGTCCGCCCGCGTGCAGCAACCGCTTCTAGCCAGGCCGGCACACGACTATTGAGCCAGGGCTGGAACAAAGTGTTCCTGAGGGAAGCCTTATCGTTCACACTCACAGCTTCATATAATGAGTACCAGTACAGCGTGTATGCCGGGCCACATTGGTGCCAGGCATGTTTTCCTGGCAAGCCTGGTCAAAGCCTGGCAACCACTACTCACCGCGGGAACGCATCATGAATCAAGCCGTCCATTCCATCCAGCCCGAACATGTCCAACGTTCGCGCTCTGTCGAACGTCTGATCCGCGGCATGCCCACCACGGATGGTGCCGGCGTCAAGCTCACCCGCGTCCTGACGCAAGATCTTCAGCGCCGGCTCGATCCCTTCCTGATGCTCGACGCATTCGGCACCGATAATGCCGACGACTATATCCAGGGCTTTCCCGATCATCCTCATCGCGGCTTCGAAACAGTCACCTACATGATTGCCGGCCAGATGCGGCATCGCGACAGTTACGGAAACGAAGGCCTCTTGAAGGACGGCGGCGTGCAATGGATGACAGCAGGCAGAGGCGTCATTCACTCTGAATTGCCCGAGCAGACGCACGGGCGTATGGAAGGCTTTCAGCTTTGGCTGAATCTGGCTGCCAAAGACAAGATGATCGACCCCTGGTACCGCGACATTCAAAGTCCCGAGATACCGGAATTTTCGAATGCCAACATCACCGTGCGCATCATTGCCGGAGGCAGCCATGGAATTCGTGGAGCCATTCAGCGGGTGGTCACCCAGCCGCTGTATCTTGACGTGCACTTTGACCGGGCAGGGGAATTCACGCAGTCAATCCCGGCTGACGCCAATGCATTCATTTATGTCTATCGCGGCCAAGTGCGCGTCGGCGACTCAGTCGTTCCCGGGCAAACAATGGGGCTGCTCGAAAATAATCCCGACGCGGATGGCGTGACCCTGCACAGCGAAGGCCCGGCAAAAGTACTTTTGATTGCGGGCAAGCCCTTGAATGAACCCATTGCGCAACATGGGCCATTCGTAATGAATACCCGGCAACAGCTGATCCAGGCGTTCGAAGATTTCCAGGCCGGGCTCTTCGCAATGCCAAAGCCGCGCGCATAAGCTCACCTCACCAAAAGTTGCCAGACGCCTTGGGCTCCAGCGCACTGCTGCCCAGCCATGCCGCTCGGTAACTGTTCCAATTTTGGAACAACAAAACCAAATTCAGGTGACTAATCGCCAAACCGTTTACCAATTAAGATTATTTCATCGCTTATATTTTCAAGGATTTCATGATGACCACATTGCTTCACATCGATTCCGCCATCACTGGCGAAGCTTCCTTCTCGCGTCGCCTGACTCGCCGCATCGTCGAGCATTTCCGCAGCAACCAGCCCGACATCAAGGTCGAGTACCTGGACCTGGCCGAGCAGGCTCCCTCGCATCTTTCCATCGAGTCGCTGGGATTCCGGCTTGGTCTGACTGACGAGCAGCTTACCGACGCCCAGCGTCGCGAAAACGAGATCACCATGCAGCTATTGCAGCAGTTCCTCAAGGCCGACATCGTCGTTATTGGTGCACCCATGTATAACTTCACCATACCGTCACAGTTGAAAGCCTGGATCGACCGCATTGCGCAAGCGGGCCATACCTTCAAATACACTGAAAACGGCCCTGTCGGACTTGCAGCCGGCAAACAGGTTGTCATAGCCTCGTCGCGCGGCGGCGCCTATTCAACCTCTGAGCAGGGCCAGGCAATGGAGCACCAGGAAAGCTTCCTGAAGGTTATTTTCGGCTTTTTCGGCATTACCGATATTCGCTTCGTGCGTGCAGAAGGCGTCAATATGGGAGACGCGGCGATCGAACAAGCCATGGGCGAAGCGCAACGCAGTATCGAAGAACTGGCCCTCGAGGCCGCTTAAGCACGGCGCAAACCCGTTGGGGTGGAGCTTGGGCAGGCTCCGCCCCTCACCAGCCTGTTAAAATCGGTCTTTCTTCGCCAATTCATCAGGCTTGCGGTGAGCTCTCCCCTATCTTTTCGCAGTGTGGCGCTATCTGACGCCATGCTGGCCAATCTCGACCAGCTCGGCTATCGGCAAATGACGCCGATCCAGCAGCACAGCTTGCCTGTCATCCTCGAAGGCAGGGATCTGATCGCCCAGGCAATGACCGGCAGTGGAAAGACCGCCGCCTTCGGACTTGGCATCATGCACACGCTCAAGCCCGCCTGGTTTGGCATCCAGGGGCTGGTGTTGTGCCCGACGCGCGAGCTGGCTGCACAGGTTGCGCAGGAACTGCGCCGCCTGGCGCGCTTTTCGGACAACATCAAGGTTCTGGTATTGGCAGGTGGAGCTTCTCTTGACCGCCAGATAGAATCCTTGCGCCACGGCGCACACATCGTTGTTGCAACACCCGGGCGCCTCAGCGACCACCTGCACAGAAGCACCATCGATCTGACAGGACTGCGCACACTTGTACTGGACGAAGCCGATCGCATGATCGACATGGGGTTTTACGATGATATGGTCCAGATAGTGTCGGCCTGCCCCAAAAAGCGCCAGACTCTCTTCTTTTCGGCCACGTATCCGGATAACGTTCAGAAAACCGCCTTGCGGTTCCTGCGCGAACCGGTCGAAATCCGGGTCGAACACCAGTTGCCTGAAAGCCGTGTCAAGCAATATTTTTACCAGGTCGCCCCCGACCAGCGCCTGCCAGCGGTTGCACGGATACTCAGGCATTTTCGCCCGACTTCGACCCTGGCATTTTGCAATACCAAGGCTCGCGTACAAGAGCTGACAGATTTCCTCGTGGAAAAGGGCTTTTCTGCCCTGGCCTTGCATGGCGATCTTGAGCAACGTGATCGCGAAGATATTCTGGTGCAGTTCCGCAATCAAAGCTGTTCGGTACTTGTCGCAACCGATGTCGCCGCGCGGGGTCTTGACATCGAAACAGTCGATGCCGTCATCAACGTCGAGCTACCCGGACAACCCCAGGTACACATACATCGTATCGGCCGGACGGCCCGCAACCAGGCTGACGGACTGGCGTTAAGCCTTGTTGACGAGAACGAGCTGCACCGAGCCCAGCGCATCGAAGAACTGCAGGGGCGTCCCTTGCCTTGGCAAGACCTCGATTCCCTGCCCCACTCCGGCGACGCTCCGGCCCCCGCGCCAATGATCACGCTATGTATCCAGGGCGGCCGCAAACACAAACTCCGCCCCGGGGATCTGGTTGGGGCCCTGACAAAAGATGCGCGGATTCCTTTCGACAGCGTCGGAAAAATCGATATTCTTGATTTTGTGACGTTCATCGCACTTGAACGTTCTGTGGCCGATGAAGCCTACGACAGGCTTGCCAACGGTACCATCAAGGGGCGCCGGTTCAAGATGCGGTTTATGTAAGGCCGGACGACGCGCAAGCAGAGCTATTCAAGGTTTTCCTGTACCCACAGCTCGCACTCGACGGCGAGGGCCATGATCCGACGCGCTATCCATTCTTCTGAGTTTCCCTTTGCGCGCTGTGCCTCGGCGTAGTTCAGCAGACTTTGCTCGGTAGGAAACCAGTCAAGTTCGGGTTGAATTTCGAGACCGTCAATATGGCGGATATTGCCATTTGGCAATATGTACCAGCCTCCTGTCATTGCTCAGGCTCCGTCAGACCTGCTTTTAGCCAATGACCAAGCTTGGCGGCCTTGGTTTGCAAATACCCTTCGTTATGGGGATTGCGATTTACCTGCAACGGAATGCGCTCGATGACCTCGACCCCAGCGGCTCGAAGCTGATCCACCTTGCGAGGATTGTTGGTCATGAGCCGCAAACTGGCTATGCCAAAATGATCGAGCATGGGCTTGCAAAGTTCGTAGCGGCGCATATCAGCCGGAAACCCCAGTTGCTCGTTGGCTTCGACCGTGTCTGCGCCCTGGTCCTGGAGCTGGTAGGCCCGAATCTTGTTGAGCAGACCAATGCCACGGCCTTCTTGCCGAAGGTATAACAGTGCGCCCCTGCCCTCGGCGGCGATTGCCCTCAGGGCTGCCTCGAGCTGGGCACCGCAATCACAACGCTGACTGAACAAGCCGTCGCCTGTAAGACACTCGGAATGCACGCGCGCCAGCACCGGCTTGCCGTCACCCACGTCTCCGAGGGTCAGCACAAGATGCTCTTTACCTGTTTCGGGCTTGACGAAGCCATGAAGCTGAAACACCGCCCACGGGGTCGGCAGGTTGCAAGACGCGACGTAATCCAATTTATCTTCCAGTAGCTGTTTCCTGCAGAGCCTGACACGATTGAACACCTTGCCAACTTGGCTCCACAGGTAGAAGATTACCACTCTTCCGCGACTGAATCGGCCGCGCAGCCTTCGTGTGCGTCGGCCGGGCGCATCGGCGGACCACGCAGCCGGCCGCCATCAGCAAACCTATATCAGCTTGGCTTCGGCATAACCTTCGTTCGGCTCGACATCCCACTCGCTCTGAGCCAGGAAAGCGCGGATACGGCTGACCGCCTGAGACCGGAGTTGAGATACGCGCCCTTCGGTCACGCCCAGCGCCTGACTGATTTCTTTCTGGTTCAGGTCGTGCTCGAACTGCAAGGACAAAAGAAGCTGCTCGCGCTCGGGCAAGGACTTGATGGCATCGACGAGTGCGGATCTCAAGCCCTTCGAAAGCAGGCGATCAAGAGGATTATCCAGGGCAGGTTGCTGGGCGCTCGTTATGGCTGCATCGGCACCATCGCTGCGATCATCGTGATTACGTGCCAGGTCTTCATAGTGAAGGATTTGCACCCCTCTGGCCTCTTCCAGCATTACCTGGTATTGCTCAAGCGAGATTTCGAGTTCTTCTGCGATTTCAGTTTCGGTCGGCGCACGCAACAGGCGATGATTGAGTTCGTGAATTGCGGCCTCGATCTGGCGCGATTTACTGCGTACACTACGGGGCAACCAGTCCTGACTGCGCAGTTCGTCGAGCATGGCCCCACGAATGCGCGTGGTCGCGTACGTTTCGAACTGTGCATCCGCCATTTCGCGATAGCGTCGCGCAGCGTCAAGCAATCCCATCATGCCGGCCTGCATCAGGTCATCGAGCTCGACGTTGGCCGGCAGCCTGGCAACGAGCTGCAAGGCCGCTCGACGCACCAACGGAGTGTGCTGCCTGACCAGCAGGTCTTCAGAGTTAAGCATGCGAGAAAAAAGCCGGATAGCAAACGATAGCTACTATTTTCGCCCGCAGCGCTCGCGCAAACGGCAGGATCAAATAGGACTTTAGCGGCCTGTTCGAGCTATTGAGACCTCACTTGGGCACAAAAGGCTAAAGTTACCCGCGATTTAACCGTAACCCCCGTCATCAATACTGCTCGGGAGCCTTCCTGATGGTTAATCCGCTTACTCCAACTTCCTCAGCTTCAATGCCCATGAATCCGGTCGCTCTGGAAATCGAGCGTCCGCCCCTTCCCGAACCCGCACGCCAGGTAACGCCCGCCGCAGAAATCATTGGCGCCCGAAACTCGGCGTCAAACCGCGCCGGCTACGACGAATCAACAGGCAAGCCACTTGAGCAAGCCCTCGAGGACGTCAACAATAGCCTTAAGGCCTGGTCAACGGGAATGCGCTTCGACATCGATCCCGATGCGCAGCGTGTGGTGGTTTCGATCATCGACAGCGAATCCGGTGAAGTGCTGCGCACCGTGCCCAGCGACGCTGTAATCCGAATCGCCAAAATGATCGTGCAGCTTCAGGGGCAAAGCATCAGCACCCAGGCCTGAACCGTACCCTGTTCAGGCAAACAGTCAAAATAAGCAGACATATTGCGCCTGTCGGGCCATTTAAAACTCTGGTACTTGCACCACAATACCTAAATCAGGAGAAGTTCTACCATGGCCATATCTTCTATCGGGGTGGGGTCGGGCCTGCCGCTCGACCAGTTGCTGACTGATCTTCGCAATAGCGAGAATCAGGCATTGGCCCTTATCCAAAAGAAACAGGACAGTGAACAGAGCCGGCTCACTGCGTATGGCCGTATCCAGTCTTCAATCGAGGCTCTCAAGACAGCCGCCGAAAAACTGGGCAAGGACGACACCTATGGCGGGCTCAAAACCTCGGTATCAGGCGACGCCTTTACTGCATCCGCCACCAACAAGGCCATCGCCGGTCAGTACGACATCCGGGTCGAGACCCTGGCCAGCGCACAATCCCTGGTCACCAACGGGGTGGCAGATCGTGCCCAGGCCATCGGAACAGGCGGCACCATCACCATCGAGCTGGCCGATGGCACCACGCAGTCGATCGAACTGGGTTCTGAGGATACGTCGATCAATGGCCTGATCAAGGCAATCAACCAGGCTGATCCCAGCCTGGGAGTGCGGGCGACCGTCATCAACGACGGCGGCGCCGAGCCACACCGTCTTCTGCTCACTGCGACGGCCACCGGCGAAAACGCGGCGGTTTCACGCATTACGGTAGACGACAACGCCCAGCTTGAAGCCCTCATCGGCTTCGACAGCTCTGGTGCCAACCCCAACATACAGGAACAAAAGGCAAATAATGCCACCCTGTTCATCAACGGCATCGAAATCAGCAGCCAGACCAATCAGGTCGAAAACGCCATTGAGGGCGTCACCCTGACGCTGACCAAAGCCGACGAATCCGCCACCCTCAAGGTAGAACGCGACGATGCCGGCACGACGCAGGCCATCAAGGCATTTGTCACGGCCTACAACAACCTGCAAAGTACCATCAAGTCGCTCACGTCCTATGACGTCGAAGCGCAACAGGGCAGCGCACTTACCGGCGATACGCTGGCCCGGCGGGCCCAGGCTGCCACACGAGACGCCTTGAACGGCTTCTCGTCCGAGGGTACGTTGCGCACTTTATCGCAACTGGGCATCACCACCAATCCAACGACGGGGCAGCTTGAAGTCAACGACGAGAAACTTTCCGCCGGCATCAAGGACCACCTCGGCGATGTTCAGCGTCTGCTGGCAGGCGAAGGCGGTTTGGCAGAAAGGTTCAAGGCAACCACCGAAAACTTCCTGGGCAGCAAAGGCTACATTCAAAGTGCCAAAGACGGTGCCGACCGGACCCTCGCCAACCTGCAACGCCAATATGACGATACGTCGGCACGTATTGACGCCAAAATGGAAAACTACCGACGCCAATTTACGGCTCTGGACAGCATGATGGCTCAGATGAGTTCCGTCAGCAGCTACCTGACCCAACAGTTGTCCATGCTGGGTAATCTCTACGAGAAGAAATGACAATTTATGCTTCGCCACGCGGCGCGCGTGGCTCTCGCTCGGCCGGCGCCTATGCCAACATAGGGCTGGAAACCAAGGTGTTAAGTGCAACACCCGAACAGTTGATCACCCTGCTGTTCGATGGGGCACTGGCAGCCATTACCAAGGCAGGATTATATTTAGAGAATGGCGACATCCAAGGGCGTGGTACTGCAATATCCAAAGCCATCGACATTATTGATTCAGGCTTGAAGGCAAGCCTCGACATGGAAGCCGGCGGAGAGCTTTCTCGCAATCTGGCAGCAACCTACGAGATCATTCTTCACCATCTTCTGCAGGCGAATTTGCACGCTGATGCCCAAAAGCTGGAGCTTGCAAAAAAATTGCTCGCTGACATCGCCGACGCATGGCGAACGGCCACATCCAAGGAATCCGCCCCGGCCTGAAATTCCAGGCCCCCTACCCCTTTAGCCTCATGCCTGCGTCTGTCAGGCTTCTTCACAGCGTACCCATATGGCCGAATCCAGCTCCATCGTGCATCACTATCAGCAAATTGCCGAAATTTCCGGCCAAATGCTCAAAATGGCTCAAGCCAACGACTGGGATGCCGTCGTCGCACTCAGCCAGCAATATTTTGCGGCAGTCGAATCCTTGCGACCCCTGCAGCCTCTGGATACCGATGACCGTCTGGTACGCAAATCGCTGCTGTCCAAGATCCTGAACGATGACGCCCGCATTCGCAACCTTGCGGCACCCGAGATGGCCCGACTGGGCGCACTGCTGGGTGCCATGAAACGGCATCAAAACGTGCTCGAAGCTTACTGCAACAATACGCCGGAACGTCATTAAGACGTCCTGATGCGGCCGGTTTCTGACAATGAGCATAGGTGGGAATTCAAATCTTGGAACACTGCTGATCCGGCGGCTCGACACAGCGTTAAGCATACAGGCCTCCCAACAAAGCCAATTGGTCAGTAGCGCACGCGCTGATGCCATTGCTCAGCTTGCTGATGCCGCGCGCATCAATCCGGTTCATAATCAGACTGATCGCCCGCTTCCTGAAACCATTGAGAAGGCCCAGGCCCAGGTAGAACGTCAGGCCCGTCGTACAGCCGAAGGCGGCAGAACTGAACAGGCTCCTGCCCACCTGCGCATGACAAGGCCCGCCATCGACACGTCGATGACTCCCTCGGCGCCGACAAGTCTTGGCAGCGGCGCCCGTACCATCCTCGCCCTGCTGTCGCTTTTTCCAGACACCCCCCCTCCTTTACAAGGCCGTCGCCCTTTACTGCCCGCGTCGCCGGCTCCAGCAAGTACACCCGGCGCCGGCGGAACCTCTGGTCTGCCACCTGGAACCGGTGCGGGAACATCAGCGCCTGCCGCAGGTCCGCCTGCCGCAGGTCCGCCTGCCGCAGGATCGCCTGCCGCAGGATCGCCTGCCGCAGGATCGCCTGCCGCAGGATCGCCTGCCGCAGGAACGCCTGCCGCAGGAACGCCTGCCGTTCAGGCGGCCACGTCTACCCCTGTGCGTAACGGCCTTCCTGTCCAGCTCGTGCGTGCGCTGGCGCAGGCTCTCCAGCAAAGTGGCGCATTCTATGAATCGCACTTGCACGATCTTGTTCAGGGAAACCGCAATCTTGATCAACTCAGGCAGGAACCGCAAGGGCGTCTGGCGGCCACCGGCCAGCCAGGCTCTCCGTCCACAGGCGCGGGGGCGTCCTCATCATCATCCCCGGCTCTTTCCCAGCCCGGCCAGAACCTCGCTGCTGACATCCGCAACCCTTCGGCGCCGTCAGCAGCTGCCACTACGCCCGGTAGCACTACCGGTGTCCACCCTGACACGCAGCCTGTCGTACGCCAGCAACTCGAAATCCTTGCTACCCAGACCATGACCTGGCGCGGAGAAGTCTGGCCCGAAACACCCATGGAGTGGGAGGTTGCACGGCAGAATGAAGACGGGCGTCCGGACGAAGCGGGTACGCACTGGTCAACCCGCTTGCGACTGACGTTTCCGGAATTGGGCCAGATCGAGGCCAGGATTTCGCTTCATGACAAGCAGGTAGTAATGCGGATGGTCGCGCCAAATAGCGCGTCGACGCTTGCGCAACACGATCAGGCCTTGCGCGCCGGGTTCGCAGAAGCGGGGCTTACGCTCAGCCAACTATCCATCCTGAAAGAGGATCAGCCATGAGTGCGGATAATCGGGATGCCGGCGGTGCGTCGCCAATGGGCCAGCGCCCAAGCGCTGTCGCCATTGCCTACGACACGGCGGATACGGCACCTCGCGTCGTGGCCAAAGGCTACGGCACGGTAGCGGACAACATCATGAGGGTGGCCAGAGATAACGGCCTGTATATTCACGAGTCTCCGGAACTCGTGGGTCTTTTGATGCAGGTGGATCTGGACAAGCACATTCCGCCAGAACTGTATGAGGCTGTCGCCCAACTGCTGGCCTGGCTATATAAGCTGGAAGCAGCGTCAGCGTCGGGCGCCTCGGAACCTTAGACAGGCATGCTGGCGATTTCCTGATACGCAGCCACAAGGCGATTGCGCACCTGCACTGTTGCCTGGAAAGCTATGCTGGCTTTTTGCATGTCGATCATGACATTATTCAGCGAAATGTCCGGGTCGCCCAGCACAAAGCCTTTGGCCTGCTGAGTAGCATTGTGCTGCATGGATGACACCCGCTCAAGGGAGCGCTGCAGCTCGGCAGCGAAACCACCCGGAGCCGCCATGCTCTCGGACGACCGTACGTCAGCACCTGACGCCGCCCGAGCGACCTCGCGCATCTGCGCCAGCATTGATTCGATATTGCTTAAGTTCGAAATAGCCATGGCGCTTACTGTAGCCGACTCCGGCTTCGCGCAAGAAAGCCATTAGCCGCCAAAACACCCGGCTATTTCCCTCATACAGCCGGCACCGCTCTCGATTACCATCTGCATCGTCCGTCAATTCGCCCTTGTGCGAGCTTGGTCGGCGTAAGGCCAAACTGCACTCAAAAATCTGTGCTGTTCGGCCATTGGTCTTGCTTGAAGACGCGTAATAATGACCACTCCCCTTCTAGTATTCCGTCGCATGCATATCGTATTCACGCAGTTTCCGGCATTGGCGCACCGTCGCGAGAATCCGGCCGGAGGCCAGCGATGAGCCAGGCGCAAGCCCTACTGGCTCGCTTTCCAGCACTTGGCAAGCTCCAAGACCTGCCCCGGCCGGTCTTGCTTGGTGCCGCCTCGGCGGTGGTTGCAGCCGTCGTCGTCCTGTTACTCTGGTCCAGGGGGCCAGAGTACAGCGTCCTGTTCTCAAACGTCGAAGATCGGGACGGCGGTGCCATTGTGGCCGCACTCGGACAAATGAACATCCCCTATCGCATGTCCGACAGCGGTAGCGCCATCCTCGTTCCCAAAGACCGGGTTCATGAAACCCGCTTGCAGCTGGCGTCGCAAGGCCTGCCCAAAAGCGGCAGTGTGGGATTCGAGCTGCTTGACAACACTCGCTTTGGTGCCAGCCAGTTCACCGAACAGGTTACCTATCAGCGCGCGCTGGAAGGCGAACTCAGCAATTCCATCGCCTCGCTGCACGCCGTGCAGCAAGCCAGGGTCCACCTCGCCATTCCCCGGGAATCCCTTTTTGTTCGCGAGCGCCAGGAGCCTACCGCCTCGGTCCTGCTTAACCTGTACCCTGGCCGCACGCTCACCGATGCGCAAGTGGCGGCCATCGGCTGGCTGGTGTCCTCCAGCGTACCCCGCCTCAATGCCGAGAACGTGTCAGTAGTCGACCAGAACGGCCGTTTGCTTAGCGCGCCCTCCGGAGAAGCCGGAGCAGAAGGCACACGTCGCAATTTCATCAACGACCTTGAACAACGTACCGTTCAGCGCATCCTGACCCTGGTCACTCCGCTGGTTGGTGCAGGAAATGTCCGGGCCCAGGCCAGCGCAGACGTCGACTTCTCACAGCGCGAACAGACCTCCGAGGTCTATCGCCCCAACCAGGAGCCGGGCCAGGCCGCCGTACGCAGCAAGCAGACCAGTGGCTCGGAACAACATAATGTATTGCCGCCGCAAGGCGTACCAGGCGCACTTACCAATCAGCCGCCACCCAACGCTGTAGCTCCCATCAGCCTGCCTCCACCCGCGCCGCCGGCTCAACCCGGTGCACAGCAAGGTGCCAACCCGCTTAGCACTCAGGGCAAGGACGAGGCGCCGGCAGTTCCAACCAACACCCGTCATGACGCGACGATCAATTACGAGGTGGACCGCACCATCAGTCACGTCAAGGAAGCGACCGGGAAGCTGCGTCGGCTATCGGTGGCCGTGGTGGTGAATTACCGTCCTGATGAAGACGGAGTCGCTCAGCCCTTACCGCCCGAAGAGATCGAAAACCTCAATCGTCTGGTGAAGGATGCGATGGGGTTCTCGGAGGAGCGCGGCGACACACTCAGCATTGTCAACAGCCGCTTCACCCCCGACACCCCGGCATCGGTCCCGGTCTGGGAAGATCCGGATTACCTGGACCTGGGCATGCAACTGCTTCGCTACCTGCTCATCGCGCTCGCTGCGTGGTTTATCTGGCGAAAGATCGTCAAACCGTACTTTGCCCACCTGGCCAGCCGCCAAGAGGCCGTCCTGCAGGCTGCCCAGGAAAACGCAGCAAATCGCGATGCCGCCGCTCAAGCCGCGGCAGCAGCGGCGCGCCGTGCCTCCGAAATCAGCCGTTATGAAGACAACCTCGGAGTTGCTCGCGAACTTGCCGCAAAAGATCCGCGCGCAGTAGCCATGGTGTTGCGTTCATGGATGGAGCCAAATGCCAAGGATTAGTAACGACGAACAGCTGCAGCGCTGCGCCATCCTCATGTTGTCTCTGGGTGAGGACTCTGCTGCCGAAGTGTTCAAGTATCTGACCGCCCGTGAGGTGCAGCTTGTAGGCAGCGCCATGGCGTCATTGACTCAAGTCACACGCGCCGACGTCGATAAGGTGCTGGAGGACTTCCGCCAGGAAGCAGATCAGTTCATGGCCGTGACGGTCGGCTCCGACGACTATATCCGCAGCGTGCTGACCAAGGCGCTTGGAAACGACCGGGCTGCCGGCCTTATCGAAGACATACTCGAGGCAGGCGACACCAGCAATGGAATCGATGCACTCAACTGGCTCGACGCCAACAGTGTGGCCGAACTCATCAGCGATGAGCATCCCCAGATCATTGCGACCATCCTCGTACACCTCGAACGGGATCGCGCCTCTGCTGTGCTGGCTCTGCTGGACGAGCGCGTGCGCAATGATGTCGTCTTGCGCATCGCCACTTTTGGCGGAGTCCAACCCACTGCACTTCACGAATTGACCGACGTGCTGAACGAGATGCTTTCCGGCCAGGGTGCCAAGCGCAGCAAGATGGGTGGTGTGCGTGCGGCGGCTGAAATGATCAACTATCTGAGTTCCGCCGAAGAAGATGCCGTTGTGGCGAACCTGCGCGAACTCGATCCGGATCTCGCACAGCGCATCGTGGACGAAATGTTTGTGTTCGAGAACCTGGTCGAACTCGAGCCGTCTGCCATCCAGCTCATCCTCAAGGAAGTCGACACGGCGACATTGACGATTGCACTAAAGGGTGCACCCGAAGAATTGCGCGACACATTCATGTCGAACATGTCCAATCGCGCCGCCGCCATGCTGCGCGACGACCTGGAGGCACAGGGCCCGATACGCATGTCGCGGGTCGAAGAGGCACAAAAGACCATACTTCAGGTGGCCAGACGCCTGGCCGAAGCCGGCCAGTTCTCACTAAGCCGCCGTGGAGACGACGAATATGTCTAACCCCGCTCGCCAGGCATTACGTGCATATGAAACAGAAGCCTG
>NZ_JAJUFE010000091.1 GCF_029263785.1 Pusillimonas sp.
ATATTGCCACTGGGATCCTGCACGCGGAACAAACCTTTGGGGCCGTCGATAGCCATGTCGAACTGGTTGCCGGTGGCGCTGATGGTACCCACGGTAAAGCGCTGATTGACGCTCGCGACCTGCACGCCCAGGCCCACTTTGCTATTGGCATACACGTCGGCGAACGTAGCCGAGCTGGCCTTGAATCCCACGGTGCCCGAGTTGGCGATGTTGTTGCCGATGACGTCCAGATTCTGCGCGGCTGCGTTCAGTCCGCTCAAGCCTTGTCCGAAACCCATGATCTACCTCGTTAATTGAATTTGATTCCAATGAAGCCGCGCGACGATACGACGTCCGTCGCTTCGACGCTGTGCTACATAATCTTGCGAATATCGAAAAGCGAATACGTGCCCGCCAGACCCAGCTCGAGCTGCAGACCGGTAGAAGCATAGGCAACGCTGGACACCTTGCCGGAACGCAAGGCTTCCGAAGCAACGGGCTCGCCCTCGGTATCCAGGGCCGCCACCTTGACGGTGTACGCGCCATCGCCCACGGGCAAGCCGGAATCGTCTTTGCCATCCCAGTGCATGCTGAAGACTCCCGCCTTATGCGGACCCTCGACCTCGATCTGACGAACAGCCTTGCCGCTGGCGTCCAGAATCGTCACGACCATCTTGGCTGCATCAGAGATGAGGTCAACGCCGAACGGCGTGGCGACCGGAGTCTTGACACCATCGACTTCGGTGCTGCCAAGAGAAATCTTTTCACCCGGCACCAGAACCTCTTTGCCAATCAGGCTTGCCGCCTGCATGGACTGGGACATGTCCATCTGGCCAGACAATGCCAGCAAAGTGTTGTTGAGCTGATTGATGCCGTTGACCGTAGACAACTGCGCGATCTGAGAGGTGACCTCGGCGTTATCCATCGGGTTAAGCGGATCCTGGTTCTGCAGTTGAGTCACCAGCAGGGTCAGGAACTGCGACTGGGTGGAGGCAGTCAGGTCGGCGGAACCCGCCGCGCCAAACAGCGACGCGTTGCCGCCACCAGCCAGGGGATTGACAGTGCTCATTCTTGCTTTCCTTATTGTCCGATGGACAGGGTTCGCAACATCAGGCTCTTGGCCGTGTTGATGACTTCAACGTTTGCCTGATACGAGCGCGACGCTGAAATCATGTTTACGGTCTCGGCCACAACATCCACATTGGGCATGGTCACATACCCGTCTGCGTCGGCCAGGGGATTCTTTGGGTCGTAACGCAAGCGTGGGGGTGCATCACTTTCTACAACGCCCGCCACCCGGACACCACCTACCGATTGCGTGTATGGCTGCCCGGGAGCCGGCTGCATCTGGAAAATGACCTCGCGGGCCTTGTAGGGTTGACCATCGGGGCCGGAAACACTGTCCGCGTTGGCCATGTTGCTGGCCGACACGTTCATGCGCTGCGACTGCGCCGTCAGGGCCGAACCCGCAATTTCAAAAATGCTCATCGAAGACATTGCCTGGCGTTCCTTCCGGTTTATTGTTGCAACGCGGCCATCAGGCCCTTGATGCGTTGTGAAATAATGTTCAGCTCAGTCTGATACTTGACAGTGTTGTCGGCGAACTGCACCCGCTCCACATCCATATCGACCGTGTTTCCGTCCAGACTCGGCTGCAAGGGCTGGCGGTAAAGCAGCTCTGCCGGATCCGGCGTGACGGCCTTGGCGGGAATATGCCGGGCCGATGTCAGCGTCAGCTGCGTGTCTGCCAGGCGCATGCTTTCGCCCATGGCATTGCGCAAGGCCTCGCTGAAATTGAAGTCACGTGCCTTGTAGTTGGGTGTGTCGGCGTTGGCGATGTTGGAAGCAAGCACCTCTTGCCGTTGCTGGCGCAAATTGATGGCGCTCTGGAAGAACTGCAGGTCTGCACCGATTCGATCTGTCATCTGCACTAAGCCTTTCTAAATTCTGAAACCCGGCGGCCGTAAGAACATGCAACCACCCAAGGCAAGTCGTGCGACAAGCCTTATCTCATGCTTGCCATGTTAAGCGGACGTGCCGCAAGACAAACACCGAAACAAGGCACTATTTGGCGGCCAATTCCTTCGTTGTCATTGCAGGCCGACCTATACAATTTCAGGCATGTTCAAGCATGTTCTTAGTACGTTCATCCTTATAGCGGGCGGTGTGTCCACCGCGTTCGCGTCTTCGATCATTCCTTTAAGCAACGAAGATTTTGCGAAACAGGCAGAGGAGTTCGTTCTGGAACAAGCGGCCGATTATCCGGGCCAGGCACGCGTAACCGTCAGCCCACCCGACATCAACCGCATGCCGGCTTGCTCGCAAAGCGAAGTATTCCTGCCCTCGAACGGACGCCTCCGTCCGCGCATGACGGTCGGGCTTCGTTGCCTGGCACCTTCACCCTGGACCTCGTATACACAGGTTGAGCTGGGCATTGAGGGCCACTATTATGTTGCCAGCCGCAGCCTGGATAGCGGCACGGTAATCACAGAAGACGACATCGCAACACGTGACGGCGACCTTCTTCGACTGGCTCCCGGTACCATTTTTGACCGCGACCGGCTGCTTGGCAGCATTACCACCCAACGCATAGGAACCGGTTCACCTATTCGCGAACGTGCTCTGCGCAGTGCGGATTCCGTCGCCCGGGGCCAGGCGGTCCGCCTGGAAGCACGCGGCGTCGGGTTTGTTGCGACCAGCGAAGGGACGGCAATGCAAAGTGGCGAGCCCGGAACGCAGATTCAGGTGCGTGCGGCGTCGGGACAAATGGTAAGCGGTACAGTATTGAACAGCCAGACAGTCCTGGTGCTGATGTAGCCCCAGTGATATAGACTCAGTGATGTAGACTCAGTGATATAGACTCAGTGATGTAGACCCGGTGATGTAGCCCCAGTGATATAGGCCCAGGTCACTTATGCAAGCAGCGCCTGTTGCCGCTAAACCTTTTAGTCGAAAGGCCGTTACAGCTTATACTTGAATTTATTGTAGTGATTCGCCTGCCCGGAGCCGCACTTGAAGATCACCTCCTCCTCCAGTCCCAGCATCAACAGCGTTACCAGCTCGCGTACGCCAGCCGGCACGCGTGCGGGCAAGAATGCTCCCGAACGATCCACGGTCGAGCTCAGCCCCGCTGCCCGTCAGTTGGCCACGCTCAAAAACAGCGACAACGACGTCGATGTGGCCCGTGTACAAGCCATCCGCGACGCCATCGCCTCAGGCCAGCTAAAAATCGACACCGGTCGTATAGCTGACTCATTACTGGCCAGTGCTCGCGAACTTCTCAAATAAGTCACCCCTTACCGCCCCCCCTTTACCATGACCGCCTCGCTCGACGCCTTGCAAACTGCTCTCGATAACGAGCTGGCCGCAGTTCAGCAGTTCATCGACATTTTGCACGCCGAGGCCGCCGCGCTTGAACAACCCGATAACTTCGACGCGCTCAATGCCACCACCTCCCAGAAAAACACCTGTATCGAGCAACTCGTGGCTGCAGGCAAAGATCGGGAACTGGTCTTGAAACAGATGGGTTTTACTGCTGATCGCGCCGGTCTTGAAGATGCC
>NZ_JAJUFE010000045.1 GCF_029263785.1 Pusillimonas sp.
CTACCAGACACCGAAGTTTTCCGGATTTCAATTAGGTTTGAACTATTCGTTCTCTGGCGAAGGCGACCAGGAATTTAAAACCAGTGGTGGCGACGAGCCAAACGACGTTGCATGGGGTGTGGCACTTCGCTATGGCAACGGCCCGATTGAACTTGGCCTGTCATACGACCAGTACAAAACCTCCGAAGTTCGTGTAGACGGCATCGGTGGCGATCGCGACACTTCCATCAAGTCGTGGAACCTGGCAGGCGCCTACGATTTTGATGTCGTTAAACTTCATGCTGGTGTGGGCCAGACCCGCAACGGCTGGTTCAAGCATGTCTCTGCCATCGACTATCGTCAGATTGATGGAACCGCAGACATGGAAGGCCGCATGAGCTGGGGCGCCGATAACGACGCAAAGGTCAATTCGTACACGTTGGGACTTAGCGCGCCTGTCGGCGCCAACGGAAAGGTGCTGGCATCGTGGGTAATGGCTGATCCCAAGAACGGTTTCAGTGATTTCCAGCGCGATAAGCAACACATCTATAGCTTGGGCTATACCTACAAACTGTCCAAGCGCACCAACTTGTACGCACTGGGCTCCTACGGCACGGGCATCCATTTCTACGATGATTTGAAGGCCACTCAATTCGCCGTCGGTCTGCGCCACCAGTTCTAAGCGAACTTTTGCGGCAACTGCGAAAAGGTCGGGGTCGGTGTTCGATCCCCGGCCTTTTTTTGTTTCGGCTTCAAGGGAGGATAGGGCGGCTTAGTGCGTTACCTGGGCAGGATGCTGGCCACGGAACGATTTGCGGTGCATCTGTGACACGGCGTAGGCGGCCGTATTTTGGCAGAAGGGTATGTTGTGACCGATTTCACGTGTTAATGGCCCCCTTCATAAGCGGAGGTCAAAAATTATCGTTTCGTCGCGTGCGAGAGAATATGGGGACTAACCCGTAGGTCTTTGAAAGGAAAAAGAATTTACTGCAATGCAATGTATGCGAGTATTAAGGCGGGCTCAGTTAAATAAGCTGAAAAAATGTTAAATATCAGTGTGTTAGATCTTTTTATGGAGTGCAGCCGGAAGAACTCCGTGCTGACTGAGCGATTTTCAATCAAAACTTATGCGGTGCGGCATCGGGCACACGCCATCAATCACCCCAAAATAGTTGCGAGAAAACAACGATAATGTTGCATTAAAGTGACATAAACAAGACTGGAGTAACGTTTTTCGTACGTCTTCATAGCCACCAATCCGGATTTTTGTTCGAATGTATTTAACTACCGCTTGCGGAGTTTTACAGGCAGTAAGGCATTAGTACTTTGCTGCCAGCAATCAAATCTACGGAGATTTACAACATGAAAAAGAGTCTGCTAGTTGCTGCTCTGATTACTGGTTTTGCCGGTGTCGCTCAAGCCGAAACCTCGGTCACCCTCTACGGTATCGTTGACGGCGGCATCGCTTACGAGCGGGTTAAGGGCACGGTCAACGGCGCCGATTACAAAGGTACGCGCACAGGCGTGCTCAGCGGTGGCCAGTCGAGCAACCGCTGGGGCCTGAAAGGCACCGAAGATCTGGGTAATGGCTTGCAAGCTGTTTTCGTCCTGGAAAACGGCTTTGATCTGGGCACCGGCGTAGCCAGCCAAGACCGTCGCATGTTCGGTCGCCAAGCAACGGTCGGCCTGAAGTCCGAAGCTTGGGGCCAGCTTGATTTCGGCCGTCAGACCAACATCGCCTCTAAGTACTTTGCGCGTGTCGCTAGCCCCTTCGGCACTGATTTCTCGAATGCACGCGTCGGTACCACGTTCGGTGCGGCCGATAGCGTTCGCTACGACAATATGGTCATGTACCAAACCCCCAACTTCTCGGGCTTCCAGTTTGGTGTTGGCTATTCATTTAACAATGACGGCAACCAACGGTTCAAGCAGAGCGGTGGCGAGCAGCCCAACAACCGTGCTTGGACGACCGGCCTTCGCTATGCAAACGGCCCTCTCGCCGCTGCACTGACCTACGACCAACTGAAAACCAACGATCTGCCCGCATCGCCCGCAGCTGATCGTGACGTGAGCATCAAGTCCTGGAACCTCGGGGCCAGCTACGATTTCGAAATCGTTAAGTTGCACGCTGGTTTCGGTCAATCGCGTAACGGCTGGCTTACCGACATTGAGTATGCCGACGTCTCGTTGGGCGATGGATACATTGTCAACGATGGCATGAAAGTGAACTCGTACACCGTGGGTCTGAGCGCCCCGGTTGGCGCAAACAGCCAGATTCTGGCTTCGTGGGGCATGGCCGATCCTAAGAACGGCGGCGTCTACAACGTTAATGACAAGAAGCAACAGGCGTACAGCTTGGGCTACACCTATGCACTATCCAAGCGCACGAACGTGTACGCGCTGGGTTCGTACATCAAGAATGTGGCTTTCCAAGAGAATCTGAAAGCAACTCAGATTGGTCTGGGCCTGCGTCACCAGTTCTAATTGCAGCAAGGGCGGTTACGCCATGACTCGACAGAGGCTTTCCGTTACATAGAAAGCCCTGTCGGCAACACGAGCTTACGTTTCGTGCACTTAAAACCACTCCTCGGAGTGGTTTTTCTTTTAAAAGAGCCGGGCAGAGGTTTAGCATTTGATTTGTGAACGGCGCGTTTCAAGTTTTATTGCAACAGCCCTCATGTCCCAGGCGGCGGACTACATATAGCAGAAAAATATCTGCACTGTCGCTAAATCAAATCGGATCAGATCAAATCAAATCTACGGAGATTCCTCAAATGAAAAAGACTCTGCTCGCTGCAGCGCTCGCTACCGGGTTCGGCTTTGCCGTCGGTGCGGCTCACGCAGAAACGTCGGTCACCCTTTACGGTATCGTTGACGGGGGTATCGGCTACCAGCAACTGAAGGGTACTTACACGACCACCGATCCGGCTACAGGTCTGCCTGTTGACGTTGATTACAACGGCAAACGCACGGGCATGATCAACGGCATCAACTCCGCCAACCGCTGGGGTCTGAAGGGTACGGAAGACCTGGGCAACGGCCTTCAGGCGGTCTTCGTACTTGAAAGCGGCTTTGATCTGGGTACCGGTGTGTCGGGTCAGTCCCTGGGTAACTCCAACCGCATGTTTGGTCGTCAGGCTACCGTTGGTCTTCAGTCGGATGCATGGGGTCGCCTCGACCTCGGTCGTCAGACCAACATCGCCAGCAAGTACTTCGCAGGCATCGCCAGCCCGTTTGGCGTTGACTTTGGTCAAGCTGCTGCCGGTGCGACGTTCAACTCGGCTGCAAGCCTGCGCTACGACAACATGGTCATGTACCAGACCCCAAGCTACTCGGGCTTCCAGTTCGGTATCGGTTATTCGTTCAACGCCAACGGTCCTCAGGGCTTCCGTCAAAGCGGTGGTGATGACCCCAATACTCACGCCTGGACTACCGGTCTGCGGTACGACAACGGCCCCATCGGCGTTGCCGCTACCTATGATCAGTTTGAGTCGCCGGATGCTTTCGCCGACGGAACGCCCAATCCTGATGGCGGCGTGAAGGTCAAGTCGTGGAACGTGGGCGCCAGCTATGACTTCCAGGTTGTCAAGCTGCACGCCGGCTTTGGTCAGACCCGTAACGGCTGGTTCCAGGGCATCACCTTCGCTGACCTGGACGCCACCGGCGCCTTGATGGCCAACGACGGCATGCGCGTCAATTCGTACACCGTAGGTCTGAGCGCTCCCGTCGGTGCCGGTCAGGTCATGGCGTCGTGGGGCATGGCTGATCCGCGCGGCACCGTCGGTGACGACGAGAAGCAAAACATCTACAGCCTGGGTTACACCTATCCGCTGTCCAAGCGTACCAATGTGTACGCGGTGGGTTCGTATGCCAAGAATGTGGCCTTCCAGGACGATCTGAAGTCGACCCTGGTTGGTGTGGGTGTGCGCCACCAGTTCTAAGTGCCTGGCTGACGGAGGCCGCCTAACGTTGATTCATCACCCCGATGGAAATTGGCGGTCTTCGCAGCAGCGATTTAGGATTACTGTTGTATAAAGCCCTCTTCTGTTTTCGGCGGAAGAGGGCTTTTTTGTAAAAGAAGCAGACGCGCAGGAGTTGCGCTCGGGTGGTTCGTGCTCGAGGAAACGGCGCACGGGATAGCCTTGGCAAGAGCGCTATATTGAGTGTGCTGAAGGTTTTGGCAGGACGTTCAAGCCGTGTTGTGAAAATCCCGGCAGCTGCTGCGTTCGGCGTGAAGTTCGCATTCCTTGCAGGCGGGTTGCCGGGTTGGCGGCGCAGGGCTACGAGCGCGCCCAAAATGCTACAATCCTATAGTTTACTTATCGTGATTGGAAGTTGGGCATGAACCTGCAACAGTATTTCCCTGTCTTGCTGTTTATTATTGTTGCCACCCTGATAGGTTTTGCGCTTTTGACTGTGGGTCGCGTGCTTGGTCCACACCGTCCCGACGACGAAAAGCTTTCTGCATACGAATGCGGGTTCGAGGCTTTTGACGATTCGCGCATGAAATTCGACGTGCGTTATTATCTCGTCGCCATTTTGTTCATTCTCTTCGATCTTGAAATCGCCTTTCTATTCCCCTGGGCCATCGCCAATGACACGGTGGGCCTGGTTGGCTTCTGGACGGTAATGGTGTTTCTGGCGGTGCTCACCGTCGGGTTCGTCTACGAGTGGAAAAAAGGCGCGCTCGATTGGGAGTAGCGCGCAGGCAATCATCGCGGCTGGGTCCGCATCGCAAATTCTCGGCACGGCTCTACCGGTTTGCTGTGCCCTTCGCTGTACAAGCGTTAAGGCAAAATCATGGCTATTGACGGCATTCTCAAAGAAGGTTTCATCACCACCAGTGCGGACAAGTTCCTTAACTGGGCCAAGACAGGTTCGTTGTGGCCCATGACCTTTGGGCTTGCTTGCTGTGCAGTCGAAATGATGCACGCAGGTGCCGCCCGATACGACCTTGACCAATTTGGCATTATCTTTCGTCCCAGTCCCCGCCAGTCTGACCTGATGATTGTGGCGGGCACCTTGTGCAACAAGATGGCCCCCGCACTGCGTAAGGTTTACGACCAGATGCCCGAGCCTCGCTGGGTGGTTTCGATGGGCTCGTGTGCTAACGGGGGCGGGTATTACCACTATTCTTATTCCGTTGTGCGGGGTTGCGACAGAATCGTCCCCGTCGATGTTTACGTGCCGGGCTGTCCACCGACGGCCGAGGCCCTGGTCTATGGTCTGCTGCAAATGCAGAACAAGATTCGCCTTACGAACACGATCGCGCGCTAGCCATGAGCGGCTTCCGATCATTTCCCTCAACGGCTAATGGCTTGCTATGACCCGGCTTGAAACTCTTAAAACCAATTTGCTGGCGCAGTTCGGCGAGGACGCGGCCCTGACCGAAGCGCTGAACGAACTTACGCTCGAAATCAGTCCCGATCAGTGGGTTGACGCCTGCACTACGTTGCGCGATCAGCCTTCTCTTGACTTTGCTACCTGCATCGATCTGTGTGCGGTCGACTACTCCACGTGGGGCCAACCGGCATTTGGCTGGCCCCTGCCCGAGTTCCCGCGCCGGTACGCGGTGGTGCTGCACCTGATCTCGATTACCCACAATTGGCGCCTGCGTGTCCGCACCTGGGTAGCGAACGATGACTTCCCCGTCCTGCCGACTTTGGTAGATGTGTGGCCGAGCGTGAACTGGTTCGAGCGTGAAGCGTTTGACCTTTTCGGCGTTGTTTTCGAAGGGCATCCAGACCTGCGCCGCATCCTTACCGATTACGGCTTCATCGGTCACCCGTTCCGCAAGGATTTCCCGCTGTCCGGTCACGTTGAAATGCGTTACGACACCGAGCAAAAGCGGGTTATATATCAGCCGGTGACCATCGAGCCCCGAGAGATCACGCCTCGCATCGTTCGCGAAGAAGGTTACGGAATAGAGCGTTAAACATGGCAGAACTGAAAACCTACAACCTCAACTTCGGACCCCAGCACCCTGCTGCGCACGGAGTGTTGCGGCTGGTGCTTGAGCTGGACGGTGAAGTCATCCAGCGCGCCGACCCGCATATCGGTCTGTTGCACCGGGCTACTGAAAAGCTTGCCGAGCACAAGACCTATATTCAGGCGCTGCCATATATGGATCGCCTGGATTATGTCTCGATGATGTGCAACGAGCACGCCTATGTCATGGCAATCGAGAAGCTGCTTGGCATCGAAGTGCCTCTGCGCGCGCAGTACATTCGCGTCATGTTTGACGAAATCACCCGAATCCTCAACCACCTGATGTCCATCGGTTCGCATGGACTTGACGTGGGGGCAATGGCGGTGTTTTTGTATGCGTTTCGCGAGCGTGAAGACCTGATGGACTGCTATGAAGCGGTGTCGGGTGCTCGCATGCACGCGGCTTACTATCGTCCGGGCGGCGTATATCGCGACTTACCTGACTCCATGCCGCAGTACGGCGAAAGCAGCAAGTATCGCGGCGAAAAAGAACTCAAGGCGATGAATGAAGCGCGCTCGGGTTCGTTACTGGACTTTATCGAAGACTTCACCAATCGCTTCCCCGCTTGCGTTGACGAGTACGAAACCCTGTTGACCGACAATCGCATCTGGAAGCAACGCCTGGTCGACGTCGGTATCGTTGACCCGGAACGGGCCAAGGCGCTGGGCTTTACCGGCCCCATGCTCCGCGGTTCAGGTGTCGAGTGGGATCTTCGCAAGATGGAGCCGTACGAGGTCTACGATCGGCTCGATTTCGACATTCCGGTGGGCGTCAACGGCGATTGCTACGATCGCTATCTGGTGCGTGTGGCGGAAATGCGTGAAAGCAATCGCATCATTCGCCAGTGCGTTGAGTGGCTCCGAAATAATCCGGGGCCGGTCATTACTGACAACCACAAAGTTGCGCCACCTTCGCGCGAACGCATGAAGCTTGGCATGGAAGACCTTATCCACCATTTCAAGCTGTTCACCGAAGGCATGCACGTACCCCGAGGCGAAGCGTATGCGGCGGTCGAGCATCCCAAGGGCGAATTCGGTACCTATATTGTGTCCGACGGCGCCAACAAACCTTATCGCCTCAAGATCCGTGCGCCCGGCTTCGTGCATCTGGCTGCGCTTGACGAAATGTCGCGCGGTCACATGATCGCCGATGCCGTCACCATCATTGGCACGCTGGACATCGTGTTCGGCGAGATCGACCGTTAGAGTTACCAGGACCTGAGCGGTGCCCAACCAGGTATAAACCGGATTCAAATTATGCTGCTTTCCGAACAAGCCTACCGAAAAATCGACGCGGAGCTGACCAAGTTCCCCGACGATCAAAAGCAATCGGCCATCATGGCGGCGCTTGCCTTCGCGCAGGACGAAAAAGGCTGGCTTTCTACAGAAGTCATAGAAGACATTGCGAACTACTTGAATGTGCCACCTATTGCCGTGCAAGAGGTCGCCACGTTTTACAACATGTTCGACACCCAGCCGGTAGGCCGTTTCAAGATCACGGTTTGTACCAACCTGCCGTGCGCACTGCGCGATGGCGTCAAGACCGCCGATTACATCAGCAAGAAGCTGGGCATCGGTTTCAACGAAACCACCCCGGACGGCCTGTTCACCCTGAAGGAAGGCGAGTGCATGGGTGCTTGCGGTGATTCGCCCGTATTGCTGCTCAATAACAAGCACATGTGTGTGCGCATGGAGCCCGAAAAAATCGATGCCATGCTCGACGAACTCAATCGAATCGGAGAATCGGCATGAACGCTCCGGAACTCAACGTACTCAAGAAATTTGGGCAGGGCCTCGAGATTGCGCCTGACGGCGACCTGTCACGCAGCATGATCTTTCATGGGCGTCATATCAAGCCCCAGATCGTCGCCGACCTGAATGGCGAAAACTGGCGTCTCGAAGACTACGTCAAACGTGGCGGCTATGAGGGTCTGCGCAAGATTCTTACTACCCGCATGAAGCCGGAAGACGTCATCGCCGAAGTCAAGACATCGGCCTTGCGGGGTCGTGGTGGTGCAGGGTTTCCTACCGGCCTGAAATGGAGCTTCATGCCGCGTAGTTTGCCTGGCCAGAAGTATCTGGTCTGTAACTCTGACGAAGGCGAGCCCGGTACATTCAAAGATCGCGACATCCTGCGCTTCAATCCGCATATTGTGATCGAAGGCATGGCGATCGCGGCTTACGCGATGGGCATCAGTGTCGGATATAACTACATTCACGGCGAGATCTTTGAAGTGTACGACCGCTTCGAAGAAGCTCTTCGCGAAGCGCGTGAAGCGGGCTTTCTCGGTGACAATATCCTCGGCTCCGACTTCAGTTTCGAACTGCACGCTTTCCATGGTTACGGTGCCTACATTTGCGGCGAAGAAACCGCGCTGCTTGAATCGCTGGAAGGCAAGAAAGGCCAGCCGCGTTTCAAGCCGCCGTTCCCTGCCAGCTTTGGCCTGTATGGCAAGCCAACCACGGTAAACAACACCGAGACTTTCGCGGCTGTGCCGTGGATATTCCGCAATAGCGGTCAGGCCTATCTCGAGACCGGGTTGCCTAATAACGGCGGCACCAAACTTTTCTCTGTCTCGGGAGACGTAGAACTGCCTGGAAACTACGAAGTACCGCTGGGCACTCCTTTTGCCGAGTTGCTTGAGCTGGCCGGCGGAATGCGCGGAGGTCGCAAGCTCAAGGCAGTGATTCCGGGCGGTTCGAGTGCACCGGTCTTGCCCGGCGACATCATGATGCAGACAACCCTGGATTACGACAGTATTGCCAAGGCAGGGTCCATGCTGGGATCGGGTGCGGTCATCGTCATGGACGAGACCCGCTGCATGGTCAAGTCGTTGTTGCGGCTTTCGTATTTCTATTACGAGGAAAGCTGCGGCCAATGTACGCCGTGCCGCGAGGGAACCGGCTGGTTGTATCGCATGATCCATCGTATTGAAAACGGCCAGGGCCGACCCGAGGACCTTGAGGTGCTTGACTCGGTCGCTTCCAACATCATGGGCCGCACCATTTGTGCCTTGGGCGACGCGGCAGCCATGCCAGTGCGTAGCTTCATCAAGCATTTCCGCGACGAGTTCGCACACCACATCGAGCACAAGAGCTGCGTGGTGCCTAAATATCTGTAGGTCAGGACAAGCAATGGTTGAAATCACCATAGACGGCAACAAGGTTGAAGTGCCCGAAGGCAGCATGGTCATGCATGCGGCCCATAAGTTGGGTCTTTACGTGCCGCATTTTTGCTATCACAAGAAGCTCTCCATCGCAGCGAACTGCCGCATGTGCCTGGTCGAGGTCGAAAAAGCGCCCAAGCCCATGCCGGCCTGCGCGACACCGGCCACCAATGGCATGGTGGTGCATACGTGCTCTGAAAAAGCAGTCGCCGCTCAGAAAAGCGTCATGGAATTCCTGCTGATCAATCACCCGCTCGATTGCCCGGTCTGTGATCAGGGCGGTGAGTGTCAGCTGCAAGACCTTGCGGTGGGGTACGGGGCTTCGGCCTCGCGCTACAAGGAAGAGAAGCGTGTGGTGTTCCATAAGCCCATGGGGCCACTCATTTCCGCCGAAGAAATGCCGCGGTGCATCCACTGCACGCGCTGTGTGCGTTTTGGTCAGGAAATCGGCGGCATCATGGAACTGGGCATGTTGCACCGGGGCGAGCATTCCGAGATCACGTCCTTCGTCGGTCGTGCGGTGGAGTCCGAGCTGTCGGGCAACATGATCGACATCTGCCCGGTTGGTGCGCTGACATCGAAACCCTTCCGCTTTGCAGCGCGGACCTGGGAACTTGCGCGTCGCCGCTCGGTAAGCCCGCATGACAGCCTGGGTGCCAACCTGGTTGTTCAAGTCAAGGATCACCGCGTCTTGCGAGTTGTGCCCTTCGAGAACGAAGAGGTCAATGAATGCTGGATCAGTGACCGCGATCGCTTCTCATACACGGGTCTTTACACGCAGGATCGCCTTGCCCATCCGATGGTGCGCGATGCCTCAGGGCAATGGCACGAGGCTTCCTGGAGCGATGCACTTCAGGCTGCGGTGCGCGGCATCAGCAAGGTCTGCGAAGACCATGGCGCGGAACAGCTGGGTGCTGTCGGAGCCCATACTGCCACGGTTGAAGAGCTTGCCTTGCTGGCACGCCTGACCCGCAGCCTGGGCTCGGACAACATCGATTTTCGCTTGCGTTATAACGATCCAGGCTTTTCCCACGCCGTGCCGGGCGTACCCTGGCTGGGCATGTCCATCGAAGAGTTCGCCGAACTGGATCGCGTATTGGTCGTGGGTTCTTTCCTGCGCAAAGATCATCCTCTGCTGGCACAGCGTCTGCGGCAAGCCGCCAAGCACGGTACCCAGATTGCTTTCATTGACAGCTCTGCCGACGACCCGCTGTTCCCTGTTGCCGCCCGGCAGCTTGTGGCACCGACAGGCATTCCCGATGCGATCGCGCAGGTGCTGGTTGCATGGGCGAAGGCCCATCAGCAATCCGTGCCCCAGGCACTGGCTTCTGTACAGGCAGGCGAAGAGGCAGAAGCCATCGCGGCGGCCTTGGCCGGCGGCGAAAAGGTGGCCGTCATGTTGGGCAATATGGCAGTGTCGTCGCCCCAGGCGTCCCTCATTGCAGCCAATGCCCAGGCGCTTGCACAGGCCATGGGGGCTAAGCTGGGCTTCCTGACCCCGGGTGGAAACACTGTTGGTGGCTACCTTGCCGGCGCCATACCCCAAGCGGGCGGACTCAACGCCGAGCAAATGCTTCAGGGCGCGCTGAAGGGGTATATCGTTCTGCATGCCGAGCCTGCCCTCGATTCCGATAATGGCGCCAAAGCCATTGAGTCGCTAAAAAATGCGCAGTTCGCCGTTGCGCTGACCTCGTATTTCTCGGCTGCCGCCGACTGGGCCGACGTCATGTTGCCGATCGCGCCGTTTACCGAAACGTCCGGAACATTTGTGAACGCCGAAGGGCGTGCCCAAAGCTTCAAGGGCACTGCCGCTCCGTACGGAGACAGCCGGCCCGCATGGAAGGTGTTGCGCGTCATGGGCAACCTGCTCGAGCTGTCGGGCTTCGACGACGAGACGTCGGAATCCGTACGTGACACTGTGCTGGTCGACGGCATTCAGGAACGTCTGTCCAATCATGTCGTTGCGCCGGTTGGCCTGGGTGCAGCTGCACAAGGCTTGCAACGCGTTGCTGATGTTCCCATTTATCGAAGCGATGCGCTGGTGCGTCGTGCCGAACCCCTGCAGGAAACGCGTGATTCGCGTTTGCCCACAGCCCGCATGAATGCAGCGACCTTACAAGGTCTTGGCTTGAGTGATGGCGATTCCGTGCGTGTGCGCTCGGAGCAGGGCGAAGTCACCCTTACTGCCGAGCTCGATCCGGTCGTGGCCAATGGCGCAGTCAGGATTTCTGCGGCGTTTGCCCAGACCCTGCCGTTGGGTGCCTCCTTTGGCGAAATTTCGGTGGAGCGTGCATAAATGGACTGGTTGATTCAACTTGAAACCCTGGGTACCAGCCTGATCGGTCCCAGCGCCTGGTATGTGGTCTGGACGCTGGTCAAAGTGCTTGTGGTTGCCGTTCCCATCATTCTGTGCGTGGCATACCTGACGTATTGGGAACGCAAGATGATTGGCGCGATGCACGTGCGTCTTGGTCCGACCCGTGTCGGATTCCGCGGGCTGCTTCAGCCGTTTGCCGACGTGTTCAAACTGCTGACCAAAGAGCTCATCCTGCCAGCCAAGTCGAACAAGGTGCTGTTCATATTGGCTCCGGTGGTCACACTGATGCCGGCCCTGGCCGCCTGGGCAGTGGTGCCGTTCGGTCCTGACATGGTGTTGGCAAACGTGAACGCCGGTCTGCTTTACATCATGGCCATTACATCGTTGGGCGTTTATGGGGTCATCATCGCCGGCTGGGCTTCGAACTCCAAGTACGCGTTGCTCGGGGCCATGCGTGCATCGGCCCAGATGATCTCTTACGAACTGGCCATCGGCTTCGTACTGCTGACGGTGCTGTTGGTGTCGGGGTCGCTCAACATGAGTGAAATCGTGGTAGGGCAGTCAAGCGGCTGGTTTGCCGACCGTGGCGTGAACTTCCTTTCCTGGAACTGGTTGCCCCTGTTGCCGCTGTTTGTCATTTACGTCATTTCTGCCGTGGCGGAAACCAACCGGCACCCCTTTGACGTGGTCGAAGGTGAATCAGAGATCGTTGCCGGACATATGGTCGAATACTCGGGTACGGCCTTCGCGCTGTTCTTCCTGGGCGAATACGCCAACATGATTCTGCTGTCTGCCGTGGCGTCGATCATGTTCCTGGGCGGCTGGATGCCTCCGCTGGACATCGCGCCGCTGACATGGGTGCCGGGTTGGCTATGGCTGGGCATCAAGACTTTTTGTGTCGTCTCACTGTTCATTTGGTTCCGTGCAACCTTCCCGCGTTATCGCTATGACCAGATCATGCGTCTGGGCTGGAAGGTATTCATTCCGGTCACCGGCGTCTGGCTGGTGGTCGTGGCGATCTGGATGCAGACGCCATGGAACATTTGGCAATAGACTGACTGGGGCTAGATATGGAAGCTATCAAAGATTTCTTCGGCAGCCTGATGCTGTCCGAGATGCTCAAGGGTATGCGCCTGACCGGCAAGTATTTCTTCAAACGCAAGGTCACTCTGCGCTATCCGCAAGAAAAAACACCTGCTTCGCCTCGCTTCAGGGGTTTGCACGCCCTGCGTCGCTATCCCAATGGCGAAGAGCGTTGCATCGCCTGCAAGCTGTGCGAAGCAGTCTGCCCTGCACTTGCCATTACTATCGAGTCGCACGAGCGTGAAGACGGCTCGCGTCGCACGACCCGTTACGACATCGACCTGACAAAGTGCATTTTCTGTGGCTTTTGCGAAGAAAGCTGCCCGGTAGATTCCATCGTCGAAACTCATATGCACGAATATCACGGCGAGAAGCGGGGCGACCTGTACTACACCAAGGATATGCTCCTGGCGGTCGGTGACCGCTACGAAGCTGAAATTGCTCGCCGGCGCGAAGCTGACGCGCCTTACCGCTAATCTCGGGGCAATTCCCATGACTTTCTATTCTGTCCTGTTCTACATTCTGTCGTTCGTGCTGGTTTATGCGGCAATCCGGGTGATAGCGGCTCCCAACCCCATTACCGGTGTGCTGCATCTGATTCTGGCGTTCTTCAACGCCTCCATGCTTTGGGTCATGGCCGGCGCAGAATTCCTTGGCTTGCTTCTGGTGCTGGTGTATGTGGGCGCCGTCATGGTGTTGTTCCTGTTCGTGGTCATGATGCTTGACGTGCGGATGGAAAGCCTGCGCCGAGGCTTCAAGGCCTACATGGCGCTCGGTTCGCTCATCGGTCTGGTCATGGTGCTTGAACTTGCCTTTGTGCTGTACAGCCTGTGGAACGGTTATGGTCCACAAGCCCAGACCGGCGCCGACTTCAACAATACCTATGCATTGGGCAGCCTGATGTACAGCGAATATGTGTTCGCCGTGCAGGTAGGCGCCGTCATTCTGCTGGTCGGTATGGTTTCCGCCATCGCTCTGACCTTGCGCAAACGACGCGATGTCAAGCGTACCGACCCCGCCAAACAGGTGCGCGTACGCGCCAAGGACCGCGTGCGACTGGTCAGCATCCCGTCGCAGACTGAATCAACCGGCAAGGACACCAAATGACAATAACGCTGGCTCATTACCTGATACTGGGTGGCATACTCTTTGCCATCGGCGTGTTCGGCTTTTTCCTGAATCGCCGGAATCTCATCATTCTCCTGATGTCGATCGAGCTGATCCTGCTCGCCGCCAACTTCAATTTCGTCTCTTTCTCGACGTGGTTTGGCGATATGTCGGGTCAGGTGTTTGTCTTCTTCATCCTGACGGTGGCCGCAGCAGAAGCGGCGATTGGTTTGGCCATTCTCGTGTTGTTGTACCGCAACCTGAACACGATCAACGTCGAAGAACTTGACCAGCTTAAGGGTTGATGGGATTACCGATACTATGAGTTCAACCAGTCTTTACCTTGTTATTGCGCTGGCACCGCTGGTCGGAGCCTTGATTACGGGCCTGTTCGGAACGGGCTTTCTTGGCCGCTTCATTGGTCGCAGCGCCGCACACCTGATCACCATTCTTGGTGTGTTGATTTCATTTGTCGGATCGGTGGTCGTTCTGCTTCAGGTCCTCAACGGACAAACCTTTGACGGCACGGTTTATATCTGGAATGCCATTGGCAACGTACAGATCGAGATCGGCTTTCTGATCGATTCGCTCAGCGCGATGATGATGGTGGTAGTGACTTCGGTGTCACTGATGGTGCATATTTACACCATCGGCTACATGGCAGACGACCCGGGTTACCAGCGATTCTTTTCGTATATTTCGCTGTTCACGTTCTCGATGCTGATGCTGGTGATGTCCAACAACATGCTCCAGCTGTTCTTCGGCTGGGAAGCGGTTGGCCTGGTTTCGTATCTGCTGATCGGCTTCTGGTTCAAACGGCCTACGGCTATTTTCGCCAACATGAAGGCCTTTGTGATCAACCGGGTGGGTGACTTCGGCTTCATTCTTGGCATTGGCTTGCTTTTCGCGTACACCGGCAGCATGCATTATGGTCAGGTGTTCTCGCAGACC
This sequence comes from Pusillimonas sp., assembly GCF_029263785.1. Taxonomy (GTDB): domain Bacteria; phylum Pseudomonadota; class Gammaproteobacteria; order Burkholderiales; family Burkholderiaceae_B; genus Pusillimonas. Next base: position 14,593 of record NZ_JAJUFE010000045.1, read on the forward strand.
GAGCAGCTCGCAGGGCTCGCGTTCCCCGGAACCGATTGGCAATTGCTGACGGTTGCCTGCATTTCGCTGTTTATCGGTGCCATGGGTAAATCGGCCCAGGTACCGCTGCATAGCTGGCTGCCCGATTCGATGGAAGGCCCGACGCCAATCTCGGCCCTCATCCACGCAGCAACGATGGTGACGGCGGGCATTTTTATGGTGGCACGTTTCTCGCCGGTATTCGAGCTGTCCTCTACTGCTCTGGCGTTCATTATTGTCATTGGTGCAATTGGCGCCTTGTTTCTGGGCATTCTCGGCATCATTCAGAACGACATCAAGCGCGTCGTTGCCTATTCCACCTTGTCCCAATTGGGGTACATGACTGTCGCGCTGGGCGCTTCGGCTTACTCCGCCTCGGTCTTCCATCTGATGACCCACGCCTTCTTCAAGGCCTTGTTGTTCCTGGCAGCCGGCTCCGTCATCATCGGCATGCATCATGACCAGGACATCCGCAATATGGGCGGACTACGCAAGTACATGCCCATTACCTGGATCACCTTTTTGCTGGGTACGCTCGCGCTCGTGGGTACGCCTTTCTTCTCGGGCTTTTATTCCAAAGAGCACATCATTGAAGCCGCCGGGGCTGCCAACGTATGGGGCGCGACGTTTGCCTACTACGCAGTTCTCATCGGCGTATTCGTAACGTCCCTGTACTCCTTCCGCGTGTACTTCCTGGTATTCCACGGCAAAGAGCGTTTCGATACGCATGCCAAGGCATCGCATGACCATGATCATCATGGTGGTGTGCCTCATGAATCGCCCTGGGTGGTCACCTTGCCTCTGGTGCTGCTGGCGATACCTTCGGTGGTCGTAGGGGCTTGGCTGGTCGAACCCATGCTTTTCGGTGGATTCTTTGACGGTGTAATCAGCGTGTTGCCCGAACATCCGGCCATGGCCGAGATGGCCTCGCACTGGCATGGCTGGGTGGCCTATGCGCTGCACGGCTTTGTCACGGTCCCGTTCTGGCTCATGATTGCCGGTCTGGTGGTGGCCTGGTACTGCTACATGGTGAATCCCGCTGTTCCGGCGGCCATTCGCCGCCGCTTCTCGGGCGTATATAAGTTGCTCGAGAACAAGTACTACGCCGACTGGTTCAACGAGCAAGTGCTTTCCCGGCTGGCGCTGGCCCTGGGCCGCGGACTATGGCAGGGGGGTGATCGTGGTCTGATCGATGGCGTGATCGTTAACGGCAGCGCGCGCGTGGTCGGTTGGGTTGCCGCGATCAGCCGTCATCTGCAGTCCGGCTTTATCTATCACTACGCCTTTGCCATGATCATCGGCATCATGGCGTTCCTAACCTTTTTCGTGCTGACGGTTTATTGATGGCAAGCGACATGGCGTCTACTACTTTTCCCTGGCTGACTCTATCGATCTTTGTGCCGATCGTCGCTGGCCTGATTGTCTTGCTGATCGGACGTGACGATCGGCCCGGTCTGACCCGATGGCTGTCCCTTATCGGTTCGGTGCTGGGCCTGCTGGTGACACTGCCCCTGTATACAGGCTTCAATAACGCAACGGCCGACATGCAGTTTGTCGAAAAGACAAGCTGGATCGAAACCTTTGCCATCAATTACCACCTGGGCGTGGATGGCATTTCTCTCTGGTTTGTACTGCTTACCGCTTTCATCACCGTTATTGTGGTGTTGGCGGGCTGGGAGGTCATCAAGCAACGCATAGCTCAGTATATGGGCGCGTTCCTGATCTTGTCGGGCTTGATGGTGGGTGTGTTTGCCTCTCTTGACGGCATGCTGTTTTACGTGTTCTTTGAAGCCACACTCATTCCGATGTACCTGATCATCGGTGTGTGGGGTGGTCCAAATCGCGTCTACGCAGCTTTCAAGTTTTTCTTGTACACACTGCTTGGTTCATTGCTGACGCTGGTTGCGTTCATCTATTTATGGCATGCCGCCGACGGCTCGTTCGATATCCTGGCCTGGCATCAGCTGCCTCTGGGTGAAACTACACAAATTCTCGTTTTCCTGGCGCTGTTTGCCGCGTTTGCGGTGAAGGTGCCGATGTGGCCGGTGCATACCTGGTTGCCGGATGCCCACGTCGAGGCACCCACCGGGGGCTCGGTCGTGCTGGCGGCCATCATGCTCAAGCTTGGCGCGTATGGTTTCCTGCGCTTCTCCCTGCCTATTGCACCGGACGCGTCGCATAGCCTGGCCGGCCTGATGATTGCACTTTCCCTGATTGCAGTGATCTATATCGGTCTGGTCGCCATTGTGCAGGACGACATGAAGAAGCTGGTGGCGTATTCGTCCGTCGCTCACATGGGCTTTGTCACCCTGGGCTTTTTCCTGTTCAACACGGCGGGCCTCGAAGGCGCTATCGTGCAAATGATTTCGCACGGTTTTGTCTCGGGCGCCATGTTCCTGTGTATAGGTGTTCTGTACGATCGCATGCATACGCGCCGAATTGCGGATTATGGCGGCGTAATCAATGTGATGCCGCGTTTCGTGACCTTCTTCGTCCTGTTCTCGCTGGCCAATAGCGGGCTGCCCGCCACCAGTGGTTTTGTGGGCGAGTTTACGGTCATCATGGGTGCGGTCGAGTACAACTTCTGGATCGGGCTGCTTACCGCTACGGCCTTGATCTGGGCCGCCGTCTACTCCTTGTGGATGCTCAAGCGTGTGGCATTCGGCGAGATCGCCAACGATCAGGTGCGCGCCATGCCCGACCTCAGCGCCCGAGAGTTCTTTATTCTGGGAATCATGGCGGTCATGGTTCTGTACATGGGTATTCACCCCAAACCGTTTACGGACGTCATGCATGTGTCAGTACAGGCCCTCTTGCAGCACGTCTCCATTTCCAAACTGTAGGCCTGGATCACTATGCAAAATCAATTTCATTTCGCATTGGCACTGCCCGAGATTCTGCTCCTGGTCCTCACCGCGGCAATTCTGCTGATAGATGCTTTTTCCAAGGCTGCCACGCGCCATCTTACCTTTGTGCTTAGCCTGGGCACTTTGGTTGTGGTGGCCGCCGTCAGTGCCTGGCAGTGGTCGAACAACCTGCAAGGTTCGACCTTCCACGGTCTGTATGTTGTCGATCCCCTCGCTCATTTGCTGAAGATCGCTTCCTACATCGCGGTAGCCGTGACATTGATCTATGGTCGCACCTACGCCGAAGACCGGAACATGCTCAGCAACGGTGGAGAGCTGTACACACTGACACTGTTTGCCTTGCTGGGCCAGATGGTGATGATCTCGGCCGGCAACCTGCTGACCGTGTATCTTGGCGTAGAGCTGATGTCGTTTGCACTGTACGCGCTGATTGCGCTGCGCCGCGACCACGTGCCTGCCATCGAGTCGGCCATGAAGTACTTCGTGCTGGGGTCCCTGGCTTCCGGTGTGTTGTTGTATGGATTGTCGATGGTTTATGGCGCCACAGGGCATCTGGATATGGCTTTGGTCGCGCAGACCATTGCACAAGGCGACACTAACCAGATGGCACTGGTGTTTGGTGTGGTGTTCATCGTGGCCGGCCTGGCCTTCAAGCTTGGCGCAGTGCCCTTCCATATGTGGGTACCAGACGTCTATCATGGTGCGCCAACCTCTGTGACCTTGATCCTGGGCGCCGCCCCCAAAATCGCATCGTTCGCCGTCATGCTTCGTTTGCTTACCGAGGCGTTGCACGGGCTGGCTCTGGACTGGCAGCCGATGTTGTTGATCATGGCAGTGTTGTCGCTGGCAATCGGCAACCTTACCGCCATTGTGCAGACCAACTTCAAGCGTATGTTGGCGTACTCGACGATTTCACACATGGGCTTCGTCTTTTTGGGCCTGCTTTCCGGCGTGGTGGAAGACCACGCGGTGGCTACCGGCCAGGCGTATGGCTCGGCGCTCTTTTATGTTCTGACCTACGTACTGACTACCTTGTCGACGTTTGGTCTGATCTTGTTGTTGAGTCGACAAGGCTTTGATTGTGAGCGTATTTCTGACCTCAAGGGCCTGAACCAGCGCAGCCCGGTGCTGGCGGGTGTGCTGTTGGTATCGATGTTCTCGCTGACCGGCATTCCACCCATGGTGGGCTTTTACGCAAAGCTGGCCGTATTGCAGGCGTTGATTGGTGCAGGTTATGTGTCGATCGCCGTTGTCGCAGTCCTTTTCTCTCTGGTGGGTGCGTTCTACTATCTGCGCGTGGTCAAGATGGCGTATTTCGATGAGCCCGAGGGCGATACGCTTGCGGCTCCGGCAGGTATTTTGCCTAACGGCCTGATGTCCATCAATGGCCTGGCCATAATTGTGCTGGGTGTACTGCCCGGCGGCCTGATGGCCCTGTGCGTACGGGCGATTGAAACCTCGCTAGGGTTCTAGGGCCCGTCATGCCACAATCGCTTGCCGTCTGGATAGTCATTGTGCTTGCTTTTGCGACGGCAAGCCTTCCCTTTCTGCTGCAGCGTCATCTGCTCGCCCTGCCTTGGGCGCAACCGGGCGAACCAGCCCGCCCGGCGCTGCTGCGGATCTTCGAGTCGCTGGTTTTCTTTGCTTTGCTGATCGGCTGGTGCGGGCTCGCCCTGTATTGGATAGGGGATGCCTACATTGGCGCAGATGGCGCTTCTGCACTGGTCTTTTTGGCCAAGGTGCTGGGCGTACTTGTGCTGGGGGTTCTTCTCTTGGCGTACCCGGGCTACAGGAATCGTTCAGTATCGGTAGGTAAGCCCGTCATTGCGCGGCTGCTCGAAGTCCTGGTGCTGTACGTGATGGTCGGTACCATTGGCCTGGCCTTCGAGACCAATATCGGAAACCCTTTTGAGCAGGGCTGGGAGTTCTACGCCATTACGCTCAGCTTGTATCTGGTGCTGGCTTATCCTGGATTCGTCTTGCGATATTTGCTGCGACGCCAGCATGGCCGACGCCGCAAAACGGCC
>NZ_JAJUFE010000082.1 GCF_029263785.1 Pusillimonas sp.
ACCAACGGGGGCCAAGGTTGCTTCAGGCCGCTGCCATGCTTGCAGTTGCGGTGGGTGTCGGTCTTTGGGCTGCACTTCTTCTTGCGCCACGGCCGTTGGCGGCACCGCCTGCACTCACATTGGGCGAGGCGCCAGGCCAGGATATCTCGCCAGTTGCAAACTGGTTCGGCAGTGGTACGGCCCGGCTGCGCGTCAACGTGGTCGGCCTTATTGCAGCCGGCGATCGCGGTGCAGCACTATTATCCATTAACGGCGAGCCTGCCAGAGCCTATAAGGTTGGCCAGGCACTGGCCCAGGGTGTCACGCTTGCCGGTGTCAGTGCAACGGGTGTTTCACTGGATCAGGACGGGATCATCGAAGATGTATCCATAGCCGCAGCAGCGGCAGTGCCGCTGGGGTTTGTCACTGTGACGCAGCCCTGATGACTCGCCGCGCTTTCTTACGGCATCGACGTGACGAAGCCGCTGCGGCATGTCAGAAGAACGGCATGATGGGGGGAGTCAGATTTATCAGGGCCGCAATACCTGTCAAGGCCAGGTAAGGGCCAAAACTGAACGACTCGCCGGCTTGGAGTCGCCCAGCCAGGCGCCGGGCAAAAGCGACAATCAAAGCCAATACTGACGCGACCAGCAGCAGCCAGGGCAACGACGTCCATCCCAGCCAGGCTCCGAGCGCCGCAAGCAACTTGAAGTCACCACGCCCCATCCCTTGACGCCGGGTGAATGCAAAGAAAGCTGCGTTCAGCAACCATAAGGACAAATATCCGGCAGCGGCCCCAATGACGGCATCAGCCAGTGACGCGAAGGTGCCGTTTATATTCACCAGCAGACCCGTCCAGAGCAAGGGCAAGGTCAATGCATCGGGAAGAAATCCGGTTTCCGCATCGATCCAGGCCAGAGTCAGTAAACAGGCACTGAAACCCATTGCTGCCAAACTGGCCGTCGTTGCCCCGAATCGCCATGCGCAGACTGCAGCACTAGAAAGTGTCAGGAGGACGAAGAGCGCCCGGAGATTCCGGTGCCCTGACGTAGGTTCGCTGCCAAGCGACGGATCGAGATGACGAGGCAGGATAAAGGCCAGCTTGCTTAAGGGGAAACTTATCAACAAAGCAAACACTACCGCCGTCATCAACCACGTTCCCGCTGATATTTGCCACGGTTCCCACAGATTCACGGCACTAGTCCAAATAAATTGTTGAATTTTGTCATGACTGGAAAATACAATGCAGTTGTGATTTTAGGGCACGCTTGTAGTCGGCAAGCGTGATCTGCAGGGCTGGACCTTCGGCCTGGACAGCCGGTAACTGCTGGGATTCCAGGTAAAGTTCGTGAGCAGTGCCAGGTCAGGCCGCAAACGGGAGAATAACTTGAATAAAGGTGTTTCGGCGGTATTGGCAGCGACTTTGTCCGCCCTATTTCTGACGTCTTGCGGAAGCAGCGGAAGCGATACCGCTTCCGGCAATGCGCCGCCCAACATCTTGTTTATTGTCCTGGATGATCTGGGCGTCGATCAGCTGTCGACTTTTGGTTATGGGGGGCCGCTCGAAGAAGGACGGCCCAAAACCCCCACCATCGATACCCTGGCCATGGCCGGCCTCAGATTTCGCAACGCCTGGTCGATGCCCACCTGCACACCCAGTCGTGCTACGTATTTCAGCGGTCGATATCCATTCAGAACAGATGTCAAGAACGCCATTGTCTCGACCGATCTGGCAAATTCCCAAGTATCTCCCTTCGAGGCAACCACTCCGAAGCTTCTCAAGCAAAAGGGCTACACCAACGCCCTGATCGGAAAGATGCATCTGTCTGGCTCCGACCAGAACCCGGACCACAATCCGCTGGGCAATGGCGTGATGCATGAACTGGGATGGGATTATTTCGCGGGTTACCTGGATGGCGGCCCGTATCCTATCGACCAGACGGCGGGCGGAGCCAATCACCATAACGGCGCCACGTACGGCTGCGGCTTCGTGCCGACATTGGCTGTTGATCCAGCCAACGGAGCTGACACAGGTGCTTGCTACCAGCCAGATGGCAGCTGCAGCGAAGTATCAACCCTGGATGCCGATATTCCCGGGCTGGCTTGTGTGGCAGACGGCGGCCTGTTTGATCCCGGGCAGTCCTGCCAGTCATCTGTGCCTGCGTATCTCAACTTCACCAAGCAAAACGGCTACTACACGAGCGAGCTCGTCATCAATCATCCAGATGGCAAGGTGGAAGTCATGCCGCCCGAGCACCCCCGTGGCCGACAGTATCGAACCATTCTGGAGACGGATCTGGCCGTAGACTGGGTGAAGCAGCAGCCCGCGGGCAAGCCCTGGATGCTGAGCGTGGGATACTCCGCCATTCATACGCCCTTGCAGCCGCCCCCGACAAGCCTGTTGCCCGAAGCGGCAGCACAGATTGGAGCCTACACCTGCGGAGTAACGACAGATGACAGTTCGGGTACGCTGGAGCAGCGCAAGCTCACCACGCATATGCTCGAGGCGCTAGATAAGGAAATCGGTCGCCTTCTGGTCGAAATCGGCCTGGCAAAGTACAAAACTGACGGCTCGCTGGATTACCGGCCCCAGGACACCAATACCGTGGTGATAGTAACGGGCGACAACGGTACTTACGGACCCAGCGTGAAATTTCCCTTCAATCCGGTGCGGGCTAAGGGCTTTCCGTATCAGACCGGAGTGTGGGTGCCGCTGATTGTGGCGGGCCCCATGGTTCAGGAGCCGGGCCGCGAGATCGAACATATGGTCAACTCGGCAGACATGTATAGCTTTTTCAGCGAACTGGCAGGCATTGATCTTAAAGATGCTCTGCCCGCGTCCCGGCAGGTGGATGCCGAACCCGTATTGCCGTACCTGACAGATCCGGGCCGCGATTCCATTCGGGAATACAACTACACCGAGATGGGCACCAATATTGCAGCTTCCAGTGCTCCACCTTGCGTGCTTCCGCTATATAACGTGTGTGTGCAGATATTCCCGCAGAAGGAAGTGTGCGAAGACCAGAGTGGTATTTGGTATGGGCCGGGAAGTAGCGCCAGGCCGGAGGGCTTCGGCTCGTGTTGCGCGGTCAATGAGTATCTGGGTGACGACGCGGTCGACATCATGCCTGATTCACAGAAAGCACTGCGCAACGAGTTCTTCAAGCTGGTTCGGATCGACCGCATGAACTGCAGTAGCGGACAACTGGAATCAAGTGACGAACTTTACGCCGTGAACCAGAACGTACCGTTGCCCAAGCTGGACAACGGGCCGAGTAACCTTCTGCCACCCGGGCCTCATTGGACGCCCGAAATACAGCAAAATTACGACACGCTCAAGACGAAACTGGACACCTTGCTGGCCAGCCGCATCGACTGTCCAGGAGACGGCAATCTCGACCTGGTGGTAGACGAGGAAGATGTCCGGAACTGGAAGCATTTCAGTACCCAGAATGGAGGGCATTCAAGCTGGTATGACTTCAACCACGACGGTCTGACAGATGAGACTGATCTGCAGATCATCACTCAGAATATGGGCCGGGATTGCCGGCCCACCTGAGCAAGCTGAAGAACGATTATTTTGAAGCCTGCGCCACCATCTTGGGGGATGGTGGCGGCGCATCCTTGACCAGGCGAAATCCCACGTGAGACATGGGACTATGTGGATCGGATCCGCGCCTTGCGCTGGGGCGGTATGAAAGACAGTAACTTTCGTTGCACAGGAAGGAACCGCCGCGTATGACCCGTTTGGGCGCATCAACGGGAACCCCTGGGTCGGCGGGATCAAAGGACGCATCGGGGCCCTTGGGGTTTTTTACAAGCGTTTTGGATTCAGCCTGCTTCGCGAAGTAATCGGCCGCATACCAGTCAGCCACCCATTGCCAGGCATTGCCGGTCATGTCATATAGGCCGTAGCCGTTCGGAAGAAAGGTCCGTACAGGCACAGTGCCTTCAGCACCGCCTGCCTTGGGGCTAATGACGGGAAACGTGCCCTGCTGTTCCGTATCCCAGTAATTGGCCATCGGCTTTCCGTCAGGCATGAGCTCGTCGCCCCATGTGTAGGTTGCCTGTTCCAGCCCGCCGCGCGCGGCGTATTCCCATTCCGCTTCCGTCGGCAGGCGCTTGCCGGCCCATTTCGCGTAGGCCAAGGCATCTTCATAGCTGATCTGGACCACTGGATGATCGCCCTTGCCTTCTATGCTGCTGCCGGGACCTTGAGGGTGACGCCAATTGGCGCCAGGGACGTAACGCCACCACTGGGAGTAATCTCGCAGGTCGACTGGGCGAGAGGTACCGACGAACACCATGGCGCCCGGCACAAGCACGTCGTCGGGCGGCTTTGGGATGCCTGGGGGCAACTGTACGCGGATGGTCTCCCAGTCGGGCTTGCGCTCGGCCGTAGTGACGTAACCGGTCTGCCTGACGAATTCGGCGAACTCGTCGTTTGTGACATGGGTGACGTCCATCCAGAAACCGTCTACGTGTACGGGATGAGCCGGCTTCTCGTTGTTTTGGGCCAGCCTGCTGTCGCTACCCATCTGAAACCTGCCTGGGGGTACCCAGGCCATATTGGCCGGTGTCGAGACGCCGTCTCCAAGAATGACTACCGGCTGTGGTGAAGCTTGCGACGTGGACGAGTTCCACGTGGTCAGGCCGGCCGTGGCCAATACGGCTAGCGTGACTGCGCCAAGCACCAACAGTTTTCGTCGTGACATGTGAATAGAGTGCATTGTTTAGAAAGGAATCGACCCGCCCGGTTCCAGGGGCGAGTCGATCAAGGACATTAGTAGATGCTGTATGTCCGGTCGCAGGTTGTATTCAAGTTGTTCAGAATAACTTGTTCGTCCAGGTGGTTGGTTTCGCCGTCGCGCGGAGCGTCGGTAACAAAGTCGTAGACGCTGGACGAACCCCATTCGTTGGCAATGCGCCGCCAGTTCGAGAGGTCTTTGGCATCGACTACGCCGTCCATGTTTCCGTCGCCGGGGCAATCCGGATTCGAAGCAAGCATGTCGTCGAGCAGCACAACAAGCTTGTTATAGGCTTCTTGTGCTTCCGGATCTTTGGCCTTGCCCTGTCCGACCAGCAAGTTGTCGCCCTCACGGTCCAGTTTGGGTTTCGGCGCTGCCTGATCAACGATGTAGAGCTCCTCAACCATTTCTTCGATGTATTCACCTTCGACGAAGTCCTTGCTCTGATTTCGTACCAGTTTGTACTTGTCGTCGCGTATGGCAATTGTTGATTCCGGAACAAGGGTCAGGGCCGGTTGCCTTGGGGTTGCGTAGTACCTGGCCTTGTTCACGTCGGCGCACGAGGCATATCCGGCCCTTTCAGGTTCGGTAGGTATGACGCTGGGATCGGTATAGCCCTCACCCCAGTACACGCCCTGGTTGTCTTCGCAGACACTCTTGGAGGTCGGTATGACGGTGCAGGCAGTTTCGATGACGCAAGGACCGTTCCTGCCTCCATTGGCCTGCAGGTTGAGTCCGCCCATGGTGAAGTTGATGGTGCGCAGGCTGCCCTGCTCGGGATCCTTGAGGTAAGGCAGGATGCCGACCGAGTCGACGGTGTGTGGCACTTCCTTGTGCACGTCCAGTCCGGCAAGCTCACCAAAAAACTGGAATAAATCGACCATATTGACCATGTGATCGACTTCGCGGTCGGGTTGGGCAACTTGTGGCCCCGCAATGATCAGAGGATCCCAGACGCCGGTTTGGTAGGCTGTCCCCTTTGCCCGGGTGGGGTCGAATGGTGCTTTTACCGCAGTCGCCAGGGATCCGTTGTCTCCGACGATGACAATAACCGTGTTGGTCTTGGTCGGATCGTAATTGAGGCTGCCGTCCTGGTTGTACGAGGCCAACCCGGTTTCGACCAGCAAACGCCCGAATTCGGTATCCATGGCCTCGGTCATGCGGTCCTGAATAATACGCACCCCAACGCTGCCGTTATCATTGGTGGTAGTGCAGCTGAGGTGGTCCAGCGGCTCTACGTGACCGGCGAGCAGCCTTTTGGGTGGCTGTTGCCAGGGTGTGTGAGCGGCACTGTAGCTGACAGTCGCCATCCACGGCTTGTCGGCAGGTCGCGAGTTGATCCACTCGATGGCGGCATCGGTTTCGATGGTCGTGCGATAGCCACGAGCACGAGGATCCGTCAAAGGAACTTTCTCGACCTGGCCTTTATCGATGATTACCAGCGGCGAAACATAATAGGCATTGAGCGTGTCGAACGTCAGGTAATCCGGTGGTGTGCCACAAGTCTTTTCGTGGGGCACGAGAATTCCGCCTGATTCCAGACATTGCAGTCCAGGGGCGTCCTGATCGGGCGAGCTGCGCTCAATAA
>NZ_JAJUFE010000083.1 GCF_029263785.1 Pusillimonas sp.
AACTCACCTGCAGACAATCTGAACATTACCCTGGCCTATGGCGGTTCCACTCAGTTCGGTGGAGAGTTCTCGCCGAATTTCACGCAAACCGGATATCCCACAGGGGAGTACGCGGGGATGTCGATAGCTGCAGATGGCTCCATCATGGCCAACTACACCAATGGTGAATCGCAAGCCATGGGTTACGTGGCTTTGGCGGATTTCAACAATTTGCAAGGCTTGCAGCCAGTGGGCGGAAATGCCTGGGCGGAAACCGGCGCATCGGGCGGTCCGGTAGTAGGACGCCCGGGAACCAACGGCCTGGCAACCTTGCAGGGACAATCGGTTGAAGAATCGAACGTCGACATGAGCCAGGAGCTGGTCAATATGATTATTGCCCAGCGTACCTATCAGGCTAATGCGCAAACCATCAAGACTCAGGATCAGGTGCTTCAGACCCTGATCACCATGCGTTAAAGACGGATATGGATCGTCTCGTCTACACAGCGGTCAACGGTGCCAACCGCGTGCTTGACCAGCAGGCGGTGTTGACCAACAACCTGGCCAACGTTGGCACGGCGGGTTTTCGCGAGCAACTGATCAATTACCGGTCAGTTCCGGTCATGGCCGAGCAGGGCCTTCCGACGCGAGTATCTACAGTAGCCACGACACCTGGAAGCAATATGCGCCCGGGCATCATGACCGAGACGGGTCGTGCACTGGACGTCGCCATTACAGGCGATGGCTGGTTCAGTGTGCAGACCCCGAACGGTGAAGCGTTTACCCGGGCCGGCGAGTTCAGTATCAATACTGAAGGCATGCTTGTGAACCGGGATGGCTATCTCGTGATGTCGGCCGACAACGTGCCTATCCAGATCCCCGATCGCGGCATTGTGACGATCACGGGGGACGGCACGATTACCGCAATTGGTGCCGGCGACAACCCAAATGACATTCAAAACGTGGCACAGCTCAAGCTGAGCAAACCACAGGAGAACGCGCTGATTCGTGGGGCCGATGGTTACTTTCGCGCGAATCCGGACATCGAGCCTTTTGTCCCGGCTAATCCCGATGTGCGGGTGGTTTCGGGCTACATCGAAAACAGCAACGTCAGCGCCGCTGAAACCATGGTTGCCCTGATCGAAAACGCCCGACGCTTTGAAATGCAGATGAAAGTCATCCGGGACGCCAGCAGTATCGCCCAGGACGCCAACTCCATACTGTCCGCCGGGAACTGAATTTAATCGGGATGCGCCAGTGCGCGCCAACAAGGAAATGCAATGATACGATCGCTTTGGACTGCCAAAACCGGCCTGGAGTCGCAACAGACCCAGATGGACGTGATTTCGAACAACCTGGCCAACGTCAATACCGCAGGTTTCAAGCGTAGTCGAGCCGTGTTCGAAGACTTGATGTACCAGACCATCCGGCAACCCGGTGCTCAGGTGGGTGCGGCCAACCAGTTGCCTTCCGGTTTGCAGGTAGGTACGGGAACCCGGGTGGTCGCTACCGAGCGCGTCCACACGCAAGGCAATCTTCAAAACACTGGCAATTCTCTGGATATTGCCATTCAGGGCCGCGGCTTTTTGCAAGTTGAAATGCCTGACGGCACGTTCGCGTACACGCGAGACGGAAGCTTGCAGGTCGATCAGAATGGGCAGCTTGTCACGGCTGGCGGATACCCGATCCAGCCTCCTATCAACATTCCCGACAATGCACTGAGCATCACTATCGCGCGTGATGGAACGGTATCGGTCACCCAGCCCGGCGCAATAGGCACCAGCGTGCAGGTCGGCGAATTGCAACTGAGCACGTTCATCAATCCTACTGGCCTTCAGAGCATCGGAGAAAACCTGTACGTGGAAACGGATTCGTCGGGCCCGGCAAACTTTGCGGCTCCGGGGCTGGACGGTGCCGGCCTGGTGCTGCAGAACTACGTGGAAACCTCGAACGTCAATGTCGCCGAAGAGCTTGTCAACATGATCACCACTCAGCGTGCTTACGAGATGAACAGCAAGGCGATCCAGACCTCCGACCAGATGCTGGCGCGTCTGACCCAGATCTGATCCGCTGCGCTTCAAAACACCATGCGCAATGTCTTACGTCTTTTCATTAGCAGCCTGATTGCGCTTTTGGCAACGGGCTGCGCCATGATTCCACCCGAACCCGTGGTGACGGGGCCCTTGACGGCGCCCCCACCTCCGGTGGCGCAGACCCCGGCCCCGCTCGCCAACGGAGCCATCTACCAGCCCACTGCCTATGGCAACTATCCCTTGTTCGAGGACAGGCGACCGCGCAATGTGGGCGATATCGTAACCGTCGTCATTCAGGAGCGCACCAATGCATCCAAGAATGTCGCGACGTCGTCGAATCGCAGCGGTAGCGCAAGCCTCGGGCTGGACGTCGTACCGTCGTTCTTTCCTCCCGGTCTAGGTCCGCAACAGGGCTTTGATATGGGCGGCGGCAATGCTGCCGAGGGCACGGGCTCAAGTCGCGCAGACAATATGTTCAACGGCACTCTGACCACCACCGTGATCGGCGTACTGCCCAATGGCAACTTGCAGATTGCAGGCGAGAAGCAAATTGCCATCAACCGGGGCAGCGAACATATCCGCTTCTCGGGTGTGGTGGACCCTCGTTCGATTTCCGGTTCCAACACCGTATCTTCGACCCAGGTGGCAGACGCCCGAATCGAGTTTCGTAGCAAGGGGCGCATGGACGAGGTGCAGACCATGGGTTGGTTGCAGCGGTTTTTCCTGAATATTTCACCCTTCTGAGGACGGCTGTGCCGCGTAGATTCAACTTCCTTTCCGCTACTTTTAACTGGACAAGAGCACTGCTTTGCGGCCTGTGTCTCTTGGCCGGCTTCCTGCCGGTGTCGTCGGCCTGGGCAGACCGCATCAAGGACCTGGCCTCGATTCAAGGTGTACGCGCCAACCAGTTGATCGGATACGGTCTGGTCGTGGGTCTGGATGGAAGCGGTGATCAGGTGCGTCAATCGCCCTTTACTCAGCAGAGCCTCACAAACATGCTTTCGCAACTGGGTGTCACGGTGCCCCAGGGTACCAATATGCAGGTCCGAAACGTGGCCGCTGTCATGGTGACTGCCCGATTGCCGGCCTTTGCACGTCCTGGACAAACAGTGGATGTGGTGGTTTCTTCGATGGGCAATGCGAAGAGCCTTCGTGGAGGCACCTTGTTGATGACTCCGCTCAAGGGTGCGGATGGTCAGGTCTACGCCCTGGCGCAAGGCAACTTGCTGGTGGGCGGTGCCGGCGCACAGGCCGGGGGTTCCAGCGTGCAGGTAAATCAGCTCAATGGCGGAATCATATCCAACGGAGCGATTATCGAGCGGGCTGTTCCGACCACATTTGCCCACGATGGGCTCATCAACCTTGAGCTGAACACGTCCGACTTCAGCGTGACGGATAGTGTGGTGGCTGCATTGAATCGCGAATTTGGTCCAGGCACCGCAAGCGCTCTCGATGCCAGATTGGTGCAATTGCGTGGTCCACGCGACCCCGCTGCCCAGACCCGCTTTCTGTCGAGAGTGGAGAATGTTCAGGTCAAACTGCCGCCTGCCCGGGCGAAAGTCATTGTCAATGCGCGTACCGGCTCGGTCGTCATGAATCGGACGGTCACTATTGAAGAAGCGGCCATTGCATACGGAAACCTTTCGGTTGTGATCAGTGGTCAGCAGCAGGTCAGTCAGCCTGACACTCCCTTTGGTGGCGGGCAAACGGTAGTCACCGAGAACACGCAGATCGAGATGCGTTCTGATTCCGGCTCCATTCACCGGGTACAGACAAGCGCGAATCTTGCCGATGTGGTCCAGGCGCTGAACGCCTTGGGCGCCACGCCACAAGACTTGCTTTCCATCCTGCAAACTTTGAAGAGTGCCGGCGCCTTGCGCGCTGATCTGGAAATCATATAGGCGGTCATCATGAGTTTTGTCCGGTATATTCCCAGGCCCGTCGACAGCCCGCGGGCGGCGTTCGATACCCAGGCTCTGGCGCGTCTGCAAAGGGATGTCGCCCGGTCCGGCGGTACGGGTGATCAGCAGAAGGAAGTGGCGCGACAGTTTGAGGCCCTGTTTCTGCAACAGTTCATCAAGCAGGCCCGCGAGGCGTCAAGCGGAGTCCAGGGCCTGTTCCAGAGCGATCAGACCCGCATGGCCCAAAGCATGTATGACGAGCAGATCGCCATGCAGCTTGCCAACCCGGGCATGGGGCTGGCACAGGCACTGCTTGATCAGATGCAGGCCGGCAGCGATAAAGACCGGACCATCCACCTGACTTCCGGGCAACCACCCGAGCTGGCGCAATCTCGCGACCCGGCGCTGAAGTCGCGAATCGGTCCTGATCGTCCTCAACATGCGTCGTCCATTTCGGCATTGATCGAAATGCTGTCCGAAACGGCGGTTGGCCGGGCAGCGGGCGCTGTCGTGTCCGCCATCCGGGGCGCACCTCAACATGTCGAGCAGTTCGTGTCTCGCATGACGCACGCTGCGCGGCAGGCTTCAGCAGAAAGTGGAGTGCCCGCGGAATTGATCCTGAGCCAGGCGGCGCTGGAATCGGGCTGGGGCAAGCGCGAGATTCGTGGTGACGATGGCACGCCCAGCTACAACCTTTTCGGCATCAAGGCATCCCCCAACTGGAAGGGCAAGGTCGTCCATGTGATGACCACCGAGTATGAGGACGGGGTGGCGCGCAAAGTGATGCAGCCGTTTCGTGCCTACGATTCGTATGCGGAGTCGTTTGCTGACTACGCCCGGCTGATCAGTCGCAATGAACGTTACAGCGAAGTGGTACAGGCTCCCACGCCTCAAGAAGCCGCACGCAGCATCCAGCGCGCCGGTTACGCTACCGATCCGTCCTATGCGGACAAGCTGATTGCGATCATGGGGTACTTCGATAGCCGCAGGGCCTAGGGCGGGTAGCCGGCCAATTTCCGAACTGCCGCGTGGACGCTGTGTTCCGGATTAAACAAAGCACGTTTCCTGCCGTATAACTAGCATAGAAGTCATGCCTGCATCGTCTGTTACGGGCATCAGCAAACCAACAGCGGAATCACAATGAATCTTGCGAATCTTGGTCTTTCGGGTCTGGCCGCCGCGACGGCCCGCTTACAGACCACCGGACACAACATCAACAACGCCGCTACCGAAGGCTACAACCGCCAGACCGTCGTCGTGTCTACTGCAGGTGGCCGGAACATGGGATACGGCTTTATCGGGCAGGGCGTACGTACCGACAGCGTCGAGCGCTCGTACAACAATTTCTTGTATCGCCAGCTCGTCAACGCTCAGTCCACCGGAGCTTCGTTGGTGTCCTACGGCAATGAAATCACCCAGATCAATAATCTGTTCGGTGACCGCAGCGTTGGTGTCAGCCCGGCATTGCAAAAGTTCTTTGATGGTATCCAGGCGGTGGCGTCATCGCCGGCAGACCCCGCAGCGCGCCAAGAGCTTCTAGGTCGTGCCGCCAGTCTGGTAGGCCAAATCAACGATGCAAATGGCTTTCTCGACTCGCAGCGTCAAAACATCAATACCCAGATCTCGACGGTGGTGACGCAGATCAACAGTCACGTTGAACGCATTCGCGATCTCAACCAGCAAATCGTCATCGCCAAGGCTTCCAGTTCGGGTCAGCCACCCAATGATCTGCTCGATCAGCGCGAACAGGTGCTTTCCGAACTGAACCAGCTTGCCGGCGTGCGTGTCATCGAGCAGGATGGCAGCTTCAATATCACCATTGGCAATGGCCAGGTATTGCTGGGCGGCGATACGGTGTTTCCGCTACAGGCCATTCCCTCAGCTGACGATCCCACCCGTATAGTTGTTGCGTATAGTGCTCCGGTAGGGGCCGGCCGAACCACGCTGGTCGAAATGCCCGATGCTTCCATTAAAGGAGGCAGCCTGGGCGGACTGCTGCAGTATCGCAGCGAGGCACTGGATTCGGTTCAGAACGACCTGGGCCGTCTGGCGGCCGGTCTGGCCATGTCAGTCAACGTAATTCATCGAGACGGATTCGACGTCAACGGCAATCCGGGCCAGGATTTCTTTTCGCTGGGTGACCCGAAGATCATCGAATCAGCGGG
>NZ_JAJUFE010000018.1 GCF_029263785.1 Pusillimonas sp.
ATCGACCAACGATACAGCAAGAATGCCGTCGCGATGTTCGTTCGTCGACGGACGATACGCCACTGCGTTCCCTTTGACGTCGCGCGCCACAACCACGGACACTTCGGATACCAATGGCACGAATGCCTCGAGCACACACGGTACTCCACCCATCGATTTCCAGGCTGCACGTGCTTGCTCAAGGGAGCTTACGCGAGCCTGTCCCTTGCCGTCGTATCCCATGCGGGCCGATTTCAGAATACCCGGAAACAGGTTTACGGGCAGCTGATCAAGGTCTTGCTCAACGCGGATCGCGGCATGAGGAGCAACCGGGACACCGGCTTCGGCCAGAAACGCTTTTTCACTGATACGGTCTTGGGCAATGGCGACACAACGGGGATCAGGAGACACCCGGACACGTTGCTGGAGCTGCGCCAGGCTTTGCGCCGGCACGTTCTCGAACTCGGTGGTGACCGCCGCGCATAAATCGGCCAGGCGCTCAAGAGCCTGCGCATCGTCGTAGGCCGCCTGTATGTGCAGGTCGGCCACCACACCTGCCGGGCATTGCGCAGCCGGATCCAGTACGGCGACCTTAAAACCCATGCTCTGGGCCGCATGACAAAACATGCGCCCAAGCTGGCCGCCACCCAACATTCCAAGCCAGTTGCCAGGTGCGATCACATGCGTGTCGGAAGTTTCTTTCATGTTGTGGTGCCCTGCGCCGGTCAGGGCGAAACAATAGTAAATCGATCAGCCTGCGGTACCGTCAGAGCTGGTGGGGAGGGCCATGGCACGTGCCGCCTCGGTCTGGCGCGCGCGAAATGCTTCAAGCTTCTGGCGCAGTGCGGGTTCGGTGACGGCCAGGCACGCGATGGCATGCAGGGCCGCATTCGCCGCACCGGCCTCGCCAATGGCGAACGTGGCCACCGGCACACCCTTGGGCATCTGCACGATGGAAAGCAGGGAATCTTCACCGCGCAGATAGCGCGAAGGTACCGGCACACCGTATACGGGAACAGAAGTTAGCGCAGCCATCATTCCGGGCAAGTGTGCCGCACCACCCGCGCCGGCAATAATTCCGCGCAAGCCCCTGGCAGCCGCCTCTTCGCCATAGCGTGCCATATCGGCAGGCATCCTGTGCGCCGAAATTACGCGTTTTTCGTGCGCCACACCAAACTCTTCGAGAATGGCCACCGCATGCTTCATGACGTCCCAATCACTGGACGAACCCATGATGACGCCGATCAACGGAGACTCATCAGACAGACTGCCGGAGGAAGTGTTCATAAGGATGACGGGCAATAATGCCCGCAAGGCGGGCGATATGTGACGGGATCAGGAAACAAGGCGGGTCACCGCCTCACGATATTTGGCCGCGGTCTTTTCGATGACCTCGGCCGGCAGACGAGGGGCCGGCGCCGTTTTGTCCCAGGGCTGTGTTTCAAGCCAGTCACGCACAAACTGCTTGTCAAAAGAAGGAGGACTGCTTCCTTCGGCGTACTGGTCGGCCGGCCAGAAGCGTGAAGAATCAGGTGTCAGGACCTCGTCCATCAGATGCAATGTGCCCGACGAATCGAGTCCGAACTCGAATTTGGTATCGGCAATGATGATGCCTTTTTCAGCCGCATAGGCCGCTGCTTCGCCATACAGTCGCAGGGTGACGTTTCGGATGTGCTCGGCCATGTCTTGCCCGACCTCGGCTACGACATGCGCGAAATCAACGTTTTCGTCGTGTGCCCCCACCTCGGCCTTGGCAGCCGGAGTAAAAATTGGCTCGGGAAGCTTGCTGGCCAGGCGCAGACCGGCCGGCAAGTTGATACCGCACACCGCAGCTGTGGCCTGATAATCTTTCCAGCCCGAACCGATCAGGTAGCCGCGGGCAACCGCCTCGACCATGACAGGCTTGAGCCGCTTGACCACCATGGCGCGACCCGCGACCTGATCGCGTTCTTGAGCAGTTACCACGTCTTCGGGCGCAATTCCCGTTGAATGATTGGGAACGACATGAGCAAGCTTCTTCAGCCAGAACTCGGTGAGCTCGGTCAGAACCTGACCCTTGCCGGGAATGGGATCGTCAAGAATGACGTCAAAGGCCGAAATGCGGTCGGAGGCGACGATAAGCAGCTTGTCGTCGCCTACGGCATACATATCGCGCACCTTGCCACGCGCCAATAAGGGCAGCGACTTGATCTGCGACTGATGCAGGGCGGTCATTTACTGCACCACCTGAGCCAGCTCGCCGGCGGCATAGCGACGCGCCATTTCGTCGAGCGGAATCGGCTTGATCTTGCTGGCATTGCCGGCAGTGCCAAATTGCTGGTAGCGCTCGAGACAGATCTTCTTGGCAGCAAGACGTGCGGGCTTGAGGTATTCGCGTGGGTCGAACTTGGACGGGTTCTCGGCCATGAAACGACGGATGGCGCCGGTCATAGCCAAGCGGATGTCGGTATCGATATTGATCTTGCGCACACCGAACTTGATCGCTTCCTGGATTTCTTCAACAGGTACGCCGTACGTTTCTTTCATGTCGCCGCCAAACTGACGGATTTCCGCCAGCAGGTCTTGCGGTACGCTTGAGCTGCCATGCATGACCAGATGCGTGTTGGGCAGGCGGGCGTGAATTTCCTTGATGCGCGATATCGAAAGGATATCGCCGGTAGGCTTGCGCGAGAACTTGTATGCCCCGTGGCTGGTACCGATGGCGATGGCCAGGGCGTCGAGCTGGGTCTGACGCACGAAGTCAGCGGCCTGCTCGGGATCGGTCAGCAGCTGATCCATTGTCATGGTGCCTTCTGCGCCGTGGCCGTCTTCCTTGTCACCCGTCATGGTCTCGAGCGACCCCAGGCAGCCGAGTTCGCCTTCGACGGTGATGCCCAGCTTGTGCGCCATCTGCACTACCTGTTTGGTGACATCGACGTTGTACTCGTATTCGGCGATGGTTTTGCCGTCTTCCTTGAGGGAGCCGTCCATCATGACACTGGTAAAGCCCAGATCAATGGCACCTTTGCAAACCGCCGGGGATTGGCCGTGGTCCTGGTGCATGACGACCGGAAGATGCGGATAGCTGTCGACCGCCGCCTGGATGAGATGCTTGAGGAAACCTTCGCCGGCATATTTGCGGGCGCCGGCCGAGGCCTGCATGATGACCGGGCTGTCAGTTTCGTGTGCGGCCTCCATGATGGCCTGGACCTGCTCCAGGTTGTTGACGTTGAATGCCGGAATGCCATAACCGTTCTCGGCGGCATGATCAAGCAACTGGCGCATGGAAACTAGGGCCATGACAAGACCTCCAAATCAAAAGAATAAAGGGGATGACTGCAATTTTACCCGAACGGGACGTGTCGCATTCCCATGCAAACGCCCTACAAGGCTTTCAAAACCGTGCCTACCGGCCTGTGAACATTTCAAGCGACCATCGGGTCGCCGCGTGCGGGATCAGGATCGTGCCGTGCGTACGGCTGACTTCGGCCGGAAAGCCTTCACCACGTGTTCGTTCGTCTCGATATACGGCCCGCCGATCAGGTCGATGCAATAAGGCACCGCTGCGAAAATGCCAGGCACCACCTGGTTTCCATCGCTGTCCTTGAGGCCCTCAAGGGTTTCCTTGATGGCCTTGGGCTGACCCGGCAGATTGATGATCAAGGCAGCGTGGTCGTCGGTTTCACGAATCACCGCCACTTGCCGTGAAAGAATCGCCGTCGGCACAAATCGCAAGCTGATCTGACGCATCTGTTCGCCAAACCCAGGCATGGGCTTGGTGGCGACGTCCAGCGTGGCCTCCGGCGTAACATCGCGCCGGGCCGGACCGGTGCCGCCCGTTGTCAGCACCAGGTCGCAGCCGACGTCATCTACAAGCTCTGTCAAGGTACGGGCAATGGTCGAGCGATCATCTGCAATCAGACGGGTCGCATACTGACAGGTGCCTACCAAGGCCCCGTCCAGCCAGGACTGCAGCGAAGGTATGCCCTGGTCCTCATAGGTACCGCTGGAGGCGCGATCGGATACTGACACCAGGCCAACCAGCAGATCATCAGGATTGCGGCGGATCAGCCGAACATTCGTGGACATGGAGGTTCTCCTGCTAAAGCACGCTTATTTTGTTGCGCGTTGCTGAAGGATATCGACCGCGGGCAGGGTCCTGCCTTCGAGGAACTCGAGGAAAGCGCCACCGCCCGTCGAGATATAACCCACTTTGTCTGCGATACCGTACTTGGCGATAGCGGCCAGGGTGTCGCCCCCGCCGGCTATCGAGAAGGCGTCGGACTCGGCAATGGCATTGGCAATGGCCTCTGTGCCACCCGAAAAGGCGTCAAACTCGAACACGCCAACCGGCCCGTTCCAGACAATGGTTCCGGCCTGACGCAATTTGGCTGCCAACAGGGCCGCTGTCTCGGGTCCGATATCCAGGATCAGATCATCTTCAGCCACTTCGCCTGCAGGCTTCACCTCAGCCTGCGCATCGGCTGCAAACGATTTGGCACACACCACATCGACAGGGATGGGTACGTCTGCACCGCGTTCCTTCATGATTTCTATCACTTCGCGCGCCTGGGGCACCTGCTCGGGCTCGGCCAGCGATTTGCCTATGGCCAACCCTTGGGCAAGCATGAAGGTATTGGCGATGCCTCCACCGACGATGAGCTGGTCAACCTTGTCTGCCAACGAACGCAGAATGGACAGCTTGGTGGACACCTTGGAACCGGCAACGATCGCGACCATGGGGCGCTTGGGGTTGCTGAGCGCACGTCCGAGGGCATCGAGTTCGGCCTCGAGCAAAGGGCCGGCGCAAGCGATGGGGGCAAACCTGGCAATGCCATGAGTCGTCGCTTCGGCACGATGTGCAGTGCCGAAAGCATCGTTTACATACACATCACACAGCTTGGCCATCTTGCGCGAAAGCGCTTCGTCGTTCTTCTTTTCGCCGACGTTGCACCGGCAATTCTCGAGCAATACCACCTGGCCCGGATCGACCTGGACACCGTCGACCCAGTTTTGCACCAGTTCCACCTGCTGCCCCATGAGGGAAGTCAGACGGGCAGCGACAGGCGCCAATGTGTCGGCAGCGGCCACAGTACCTTCCGTGGGGCGTCCAAGGTGCGACGTCACCATCACCGCTGCACCGGCGTCCAGCGCCATGCGTATGGCCGGAACCGAGGCACGGATACGCGTATCTTCAGAGATTTCGCCGGCGTCGTTGAACGGAACGTTGAGGTCGGAACGAATGAGGACGCGCTTGCCGGAAAGTGCGTCAGTCTTGGCCAGGGCCGATAAAGTATTGATCGCAGACATGGTTTTTATGAGTGTGAATATCAAAGGGCGGGATCACGCCCGCCCTTGTTGCACTGTAGCGTCCGATTACTTGGCCGTCATCAGGGCGACGGTCGTGTCGAGCATGCGATTGGAGAAGCCCCACTCGTTGTCGTACCACGAACCCACCTTGACAAGATTGCCCGAAACCTTGGTGAGGCCCTCGTCTACCGTGCTCGACGCTGTCGAGTGATTGAAGTCGACCGAAACCAGCGGCTCGTCGGTGTAATCGAGAATGCCCTTGAGCGGACCTTCGGCTGCAGCGGCCTTGAGAATGCTGTTGACTTCTTCGACCGTTGTTTCACGGGCTGCGACGAAGGAAAGGTCAACCAGAGACACGTTGATCGTCGGAACACGAATGGCGTAGCCGTCGAGCTTGCCATTGAGTTCTGGCAACACCAGACCGACAGCCGACGCAGCACCAGTCTTGGTGGGGATCATGCTGGAGGTAGCCGAGCGGGCCCGACGCAGATCGCTGTGATAGACATCGGTCAGCACCTGGTCGTTGGTGTAGGCGTGAATGGTGGTCATCAGGCCTGTTACCACGCCAAGCTTCTGGTGCAAAGGCTGAACCAGCGGAGCCAGGCAGTTGGTCGTGCACGAAGCGTTGGAGATGACGGTGTCGCTGGCCTTGAGAACGTCGTGATTGACACCGTAAACAATGGTAGCGTCGACATCCTTGCCGCCGGGCGCCGAGATGATCACCTTCTTGGCACCGCCTTGAATATGGGCGCTGGCTTTTTCTTTGCTGGTAAAGAAGCCAGTGCATTCAAGCACGACGTCTACCTTGAGCTCGCCCCACGGCAGTTCGGCCGGATTGCGATTGGCCAGCACGCGGATGCGATCACCGTTGACGATCATGTAGTCGCCGTCGACCTCGACCGTTCCGGGGAATCGCCCATGAGCCGTATCGTAACGGGTCAGGTGGGCGTTCGTCTTGGGATCGCCCAAGTCGTTGATGGCCACGATTTCAATGTCGTGCTTCTTACCGTCTTCGTAGTGGGCGCGCAGAATATTGCGGCCAATACGTCCATATCCGTTGATCGCGACGCGAATCGCCATGGTTACTCTCCTGTTTTACAAAATTTGCTCGACGGCTGCCGCGACACGCTCAACGGTCAGACCGAAATGTTTGAACAAGACTCCTGCAGGGGCGGACTCGCCGTAGGTATCCAGCCCCACGACTGCGCCTTCCAGACCCACATATTTGTACCAGCCCGCCGTAACCCCCGCTTCGACTGCAACACGTGGCAAGCCCTTGGGAAGAACCGACTCGCGCCATTGCGCATCCTGCTGGTCAAAAAGCTCGGTGCACGGCATGGAAACCACGCGAACCGGTATGCCCCGTGCTGCCAATTGCTCTTGTGCACCAAGAGCCAAGGAAACTTCGGACCCTGTCGCGATAATGACCGCCCTGGCATTGTCCGCGTCACGCAAAACGTATCCGCCTCGAGCAATGGCTTCAATGGTGTCGGCGCTACGCTCGACAAAGGGAAGGTTCTGACGCGACAGCAACAAAGCGCTTGGCCCGCCGTCATGCACGGACATGCCCAGGCTGGCGGGCCGTTGCAGGGCTTGTTGCCAAGCCACGGCTGTTTCGGTGGTGTCGCAAGGCCGCCATACATGAAGGTTGGGGATCAGCCGCAAGCTGCTCGCATGCTCAACGGATTGGTGCGTCGGGCCGTCTTCGCCCAGACCGATGGAGTCGTGCGTGAACACGTGCACCACGCGCTGCTTCATGAGCGCGGCCATGCGCACTGCATTACGTGAATAATCCGAGAAGGTAAGGAAGGTGCCGCCGAACGGCAGGTAGCCGCCATGAAGGGCAATGCCGTTCATCACAGCAGCCATGCCAAATTCGCGGACGCCATAATTGATGTGGCGGCCAAACTGCAGGCCTTCGGCCGTTGCGCGTACCGGTGCAACGCCCTTCCAGTCGGTGAAGTTCGAACCGGTCAGGTCGGCAGAGCCACCCAGCATCTCGGGCAGTATCTCGGCAAATGCGGTGATGGCGAACTGCGAAGCCTTGCGACTGGCGACGGTCTCGGCCTTTTCAGCGGTAGCCTGCACGAACTCGCGCGCCTTCTGGGCAAAGTCAGCGGGAAGTTCCCCTTTCATGCGACGCGTCAGTTCAGCTGCTTCCGAAGGATAGGCCTGGCTGTATGCATCGAACGCAGTTTGCCATTCCTTCTGCCAAAGCTCGCCCTTGATGCGAGCGTTCCAGCGTTGATACACATGGTCAGGAATGACGAAGGGCTCGTGCGGCCAATTAAGTGCTTCGCGTGTAGCAACGATTTCGTCGGCGCCAAGAGGCGCACCATGGACTTTTTCGCTGCCGGCCATGGTGGGCGAACCCTTGCCGATGATGGTGCGACAGCATATAAGCGTGGGGCCCTTGCCGGCCTCAGCCCAGGTCTTGGCCTGGACGATGGCCTGGTCAACATCGGCAACATTGTGGCCATCTACATTACGCACCACGTTCCAGCCGTAACTTTCGAAACGACCGGGGGTATCGTCACCAAACCAATGTTCGACCTTGCCGTCAATTGAAATGCCGTTGTCGTCGTAAAAGACAATCAGCTTGGAAAGCTTTAGCGTGCCGGCCAGCGAGCAGGCTTCGTGCGAGATGCCTTCCATGAGGCAGCCATCACCCACGAAGGCGTACGTGTAATGGTCGACAATCTTGTGACCTTCACGGTTGAATTCCTTGGCGAGCAAGGCCTCGGCCAGTGCCATGCCCACGGCATTGGCCAGGCCCTGGCCAAGCGGGCCGGTAGTGGTTTCAACCCCCGCGGTAATACCGACTTCGGGGTGACCAGGCGTACGCGAATGCAGCTGACGGAAATTTCGAAGCTCATCGATCGGAAGATCGTATCCGGTCAAATGAAGCAGTGCATAGATCAGCATTGAGCCGTGCCCATTCGAAAGCACGAAGCGATCACGATCGAACCAGGCAGGATCTGCAGGGTTATGGCGCAAGTGACGTGTCCAAAGCGCTTCGGCGATGTCGGCCATGCCCATGGGCGCGCCCGGATGACCGGAATTGGCTTGTTGGACAGCATCCATCGACAGCGCACGGATGGCATTGGCCAAGGTGGAATCTTGGGCGGGGGATGGGCTCATGGGGTAATCTCGAGGTATTCTCTGGCCGGCTGGCAACCACGCACGGTCGCGGTCCGGCAAAAGCATCACAAAGCCATCAATTTTACCACCCCCGCCCGGTCAAGACTTTCCGTGGCACCGATGAACAAGAATCCATGGCCGCTCCACGCTTCTTCTGCCCTGTCCCGATACAAGAACATAAAATCCTGACTCTGCCGCCGGAGCTGACGCATTACGCACTACGCGTGCTGCGCCTGAAAGACGGCGCTTCCATCATTCTTTTTGACGGCAGCGGCGGACACTACGACGCAGTACTTCACATCGACGGAAAAACGGCCAGTGCCGTGGTGGGCGCTCATCATCCTGTCGAGGCAGAACTGCCAGGCCAGATTACGCTGATCCAGGGTCTGCCGTCCGGCGACAAGATGGACTGGATTATCGAGAAGGCAGTCGAGCTGGGCGCGCAGCGCCTGATTCCCGTCGCAGCGCAGCGCAGCGTGGTGCAGCTTTCTCCCGAGCGACGGGCGAAACGCCTGGGGCACTGGCAGCGTATTGCCCAATCCGCCAGCGAACAATGCGGGCGCAATCGCATCCTGCGGCTTTCCGAACCCGTGTCTTTGGAAGCCTGCTTGAGCGACAACGACGACCTGGGGACAGTATTGTTGTGCCATCCTGACGCGGATCAGAACCTTGCCCAGGCCCTGGACGGCAGTTCAAGCGTCTCCCTGCTGATTGGCCCGGAAGGAGGCTGGTCTCCTGAGGAACAAAAAACGGCCCTGCGTCATGGCGCAAGGCCGTTACGTTTTGGCGACCGCGTGTTAAGGACAGAGACCGCCGGTTTGGCACTGATTGCCGCCATCAGTGCGCTGCAAGGCTGGGTATAAGATTCACCCAGCCTCGAGGCTATTCTTCACGTACTCCAGAATACGGCGTGGGCGACACGCCAGGCTCGGGGTCGGGATGTTTACCCGCATGCACGACAGCATACGAAAAACTGCGGTCATTGTTCTTGGCAAACTCGACCACGTCGTCACAAACAGCCAGGATTGCCTTGGCATCGTCGGTGAGGGCCGGATCACCCGAGTGCAGGTTATCAAACCACAGGAACAGCCCGATCTTCTGGTCGAGTACCGTGTCGCAGAGACAGTCGTACAGGGCATCGAGATTGCCGCCGAAGAACTCGGGAAAATCGACGGCCTTGACGACAGCCCGAAGCACCGCGGAACGACTGCGTGCTCGATCGCAATCCACCACGAAGGCACCCAGGCCCAAAGCCTGGGCCCGTTGGACGGCGTCCTCTTTGGATGTGGCCGAGGCATCGACCTGGCCGCCCTTTTGAAGTTTCTTTTGCCACGCCTGCGCTTGGGTCATAACGGCGACTCCTTGAAAAACGCTTTAACTTCTTCGATACGCTCCATGCTGTCAGCTCTACCCAGGCGAATAAGCTCGCGGATATATCCCGGCTCGAACAGCAAGTAGGATACCAGCGCGCCACCTGTTGTGGCCCCGGAACCAGACGATACACCGAGTACCCGAAAAAGTGTACGTACTGCGCGTGGCATTTGGTGCAAAAACTCCATGGCGATTTTATCCAGTCGCTGGCTGGGGGTTATGGTCAGTGCACTGACTGTCCGTAACGGCAGGGATTGCCCCGACTCCGGCGGGATGAGTGCCAACAGGTCATTGATGCGCTCCAGCCGTTCAACGTCCATGGACAGGCCGTCAAGAAAAATGCTCGATAATATTTGTCCTCCCACCTGTGCAAGGGGCGGATATTGGGAGTCTACGCGACGTTCTTCAGCGTGCGTATCGTCTCGGTGCCCTGTGCCAATAACCAACACTCGCTTGGCGCCAAGATGAATGGCGGGGCTCAAGGGCGCCAGTTGCCGCATGGATCCGTCCCCACACCATTCAGTTTTGCCATTGACCAGAATGGCTTGTGCGGGAAATACGAAAGGTATGGCACTTGACGCCATCAGATGCTCGACACCGAGCGGGCCGGGCACAGCGCGACGCAGGCTGCGTGTCCACGGTTCAATGACATGGCGTGCGTTATAGAACGTCAAATGTTCGCCGCTGACAAAAGCCGCAGCGGTAATGGCTATTGCCAGCAGATTTCCCTGATCGAGATTGTCGTTGAGACGATCAAAGTCCAGGGTCTCATGAAGCAGCTCAGCCAGCGGGCTATTGTCAAGCAAGGAACTGGGTCGCCTGCCGCGCAGATCCGGCCACAGCCAGCCCAATGCCAGCATGCTCAGCCACCGCCACCCGGTGCTCAACAGCGACAGTGCGTCGCTGCGATAAATGCTTTCGGTTCGAAGCGATTCCCATAGCAGGACGAGCCTGTCTACCGCCAGATGACAATCATTGGCGCGGCAAGCCAGCGCCGCCGCGTTGATGGCGCCGGCCGAGGTGCCGCTGAGAATGGGAAAGGGATTGCGAAACTTTGGAGAACGATCCGGATCGATGATGTCCAGTATGCCCGACAAGACTCCGACCTGGTAGGCGGCGCGTGCGCCGCCCCCCATCAACACGAGTCCTACCGGAGCACCACCGGAGCCTCCATGCATTGCATCACGTCGAACGCGGTTGATTCGCATCCAGCACGGTAAGCGCCGCCATGTTGACGATGCGTCGTACGGTGGAGCTGGATGTCAGGATGTGTATGGGTGCATTGACGCCCAACAGGAACGGACCCACGGCAATGTTTCCACCGGCAGCCGTCTTGAGCAGGTTGTACGCGATATTGCCGGCGTCGACGTTGGGGCAGATCAGCAGATTGGCCGCACCCTTCAACGTACTGGATGGCAGAATGCGCAAACGCAAGGCCTCGTCCAGGGCGCAGTCTCCATGCATCTCGCCGTCGATCTCAAGCGTGGGATCACGTTGCTGAACCAGCGCTAGCGCATCGCGCATCTTGGTGCCGGAGGCCGAACTGCCGGTGCCGAAGTTGGAACGCGACAGCAAGGCGACCTTGGGTTCCATATTGAGGCGACGCATTTCAGCGGCCGCCGCCAGCGTGATTTCGGCAATCTGTTCGGTGGTAGGATTGTCATTGACGTGGGTGTCCGCCAACGCAATCGTGCGCTCGGCCAGCAGCAGAATGTTCATGGCGGCATAGGTGTTGGCACCGGGGGCCTTGCCAATCACTTCGTCGATGAAGCGCAGGTGATCCGCATACGATCCGACCGTGCCGCACACCATGCCGTCGGCATCGCCCAGATGGATCATCATGGCGCCGATCAGTGTCAGGCGTCGGCGCATCTCGACGCGAGCCATTTCCTTGGTAATGCCATGGCGGCAACGCATCTCCCAGTAGGTTGTCCAATACTGATGAAAGCGTTCGTCATACTCGGGGTTGGTAACCTCAACGTCAACGCCCAGCTTGAGCCGCAGGCCGAATTTCTTGATGCGGGACTCGAGCACGGCAGGCCGTCCGATCAGGATGGGCTTGGCCAGTTTTTCGTCGACGACGATCTGTACCGCTCGCAATACGCGCTCTTCTTCGCCTTCACTGAACACGATGCGCGCCTTGCCGCCGTCTCGTACCATGCTCTTGGCAGTCGAAAACAAGGGACGCATGAAGGATCCGGAGCGATACATGAACTGCTGGAGTTCATCGGCGTAGGTATCGAAGTCGGCGATGGGGCGCGTCGCCACGCCGTCTTCCATGGCGGCGCGCGCAACCGCCGGCGCAATACGCATGATCAGGCGCGTATCAAAAGGCTTGGGAATAAGATAGTCGCGCCCGAACGAAACGTTGTAAGTGCCATAGGCTGCCGCCACGGCGTCGTTTTGTTCTTCCTGGGCAAGCTTGGAAATGGCTTCGACAGCGGCCTTTTCCATGCCGCGTGTAATCGTCGTGGCACCGACATCAAGTGCGCCCCGAAAAATATAGGGAAAGCAAAGTACGTTATTGACCTGATTGGGGTAGTCGGACCGCCCGGTTGCCATCACCACGTCGTCGCGTACCGAGTGGGCGATTTCGGGAAGGATTTCGGGTTCGGGATTGGCCAGCGCCAGAATAATCGGCTTTGCAGCCATCTGCGCCACCATTTCGGGCTTGAGCACTCCCCCTGCCGACAGGCCCAGGAACACATCGGCGCCCGGGATGATTTCGGCCAATGTACGGGCCTGGGTGTCTTGGGCGAACCGCTCTTTGGCCGGATCCATCAATACCGTGCGACCCTTGTACACGACGCCTTCAATATCGGACACCCAGATGTTCTCGAGAGGCAGACCCAGGTCGACCAGCAGATCAAGACAGGCCAAGGCGGCTGCACCGGCTCCGGACACCACCAGCTTGACCTCTTTGATGTCCTTTTCGACAACCTGCAATGCACTGGTAAAAGCCGCGGCTACGCAAATGGCAGTACCGTGCTGGTCATCGTGAAACACCGGAATCTTCATGCGCTCGCGCAATTTGCGTTCAACAATAAAGCACTCCGGAGCCTTGATGTCTTCGAGGTTGATGCCACCAAAGGTAGGCTCGAGCCCCGCGATGATCTCAACCAGCTTGTCCGGATCCGACTCATTGATTTCAATATCAAATACGTCGATACCGGCAAATTTCTGGAACAGGACAGCCTTGCCTTCCATTACCGGCTTGGACGCCAGCGGGCCAATGTTGCCCAGTCCAAGGACAGCCGTGCCGTTGGTGATGACGCCTACCAGATTGCCGCGCCCGGTGTAACGATAGGCGTTGAAAGGATCGATCACGATTTCTTCGCATGCGGCTGCCACGCCAGGCGAATAGGCCAGTGCCAGATCCCGCTGGTTGGAGAGCTGCTTGGTGGGCGTGACCGAGACTTTTCCCGGACGGCCTTGCTCGTGATACTCGAGCGCCGCTTTGCGAAAGTTTTCTTCCATGATGATCGACTCAGACAAGACGAGATAATTTAGAGACGCCCATTCTATCCCTTAGTGCGCCGTTGGTCATACGTTACAGGTGTACCTGCGGGCCTGCGGCGCTTTCTTACCTGTGGCGTTGACGGGGCGAAAGCTCAAAGGTCTTGGCCCGGATCGGGAAAGACGCGCTTGGGATCGAACAGGTTCTTGACGCTTGCATCAAGGGTAGACGCTTGTTTCCACCGCGTAAACACATCAACTGCCGAATCCGTGGAGGCTTCTGCCTGCGCCGCGTAGCCAGGCGGCGGACGACTGGTATACGCAGTCGCCCAATCTACTGATGGCAACGGCGGCCTGGCCTCAAGGATCAGCCATTGGATCCATCCAAGGTCGCCGCCATGCCCCAACATCAGATGCGACAGATTGACCTCGCCGCCGCCCCGGGGCGCCATCGCATCAAGCCGGTAACGCGCAGGCCACTTGTCGAGTGTCGCAAACCCTGCCGCGGGTTCGCCGGCCATCAAGGCGAAAAGTTGAGGTACCAGGGTCTGCAGGGTGAGGGTGCCGAGCGGCATGCGATTGCGGGCGCCGAAAGGACCGAGCACTCCCGAGCTTCCATCGGCCATCAACACGGACGCATGCAGCAAGCCTGTGCAATGCGACTCGCCAGGCCCCCACCCGCAAAGGCTGCGGTCTGCGACCCAGGCCGCGATTGTCAGGTAGCCGGGCTGATCGGCAAATTGTGTCAATCCGGCATCAACCAGGTCGGAAACCAGGGTTCCGGGCTGAACAAACCATTTATTGGGGTCGTCGGGCAGGGGCTGGCATCCTGCCAACGCGCCTCCGAGTTCGACCCAGAGTACGGATTTACCCATCAGGCTGTCTGCCTGGCCGACGCCGCTAAGCGCCAGGACCACGCCCAGTTCACGGCATAAGTTCAGGGCAAACTGGACATCTCCTGCGCCGGCAGGCGTGAGGCGGCCACTTCCATTGCCGTCATATTCCCCAAAATCCAGAAAATCGCCCTGCACACCTCGACGCATGCGCGCTGAAAATCGCTCCCAAGATGTCCGGGGCGTGCGACGACCCGTCAAAAACGCCCGTCTGGATGAAGATTCCATCGTTACTTCTGATGCCTGGTAAAGGGTAGGAAACTGCGGAAAGTATACCGGCCGCCCGAGGGCCGCTCAGACGCGATGCAAGGCGCACCATCGCCGGCAGCGCGGACTACAATCGGGGTTTTCTCGTCGAGCCATGCCATGACCCGTCTTGCCAAACGTACCGATCAGGTGATGCCATTTTACGCGGTGGAAGTCTTCAAACAGGCCAGCGTCCTGAACGCCCAGGGCCGGGACATCATCAGTCTGGGTATCGGCGAGCCCGACTTCACCGCACCTGCCCAGGTGGTTGAAACACTGAATCGGGCAGCTTCGGCGGGGCTCAGCGGTTACACCGCTCCGGCGGGCCTGCCGGCGCTGCGCGAAGCCATTGCGCATTACTATGGTGAGCACTTTGACGCACCGGTAGATCCTGGTCGGGTGGTGGTGACATCCGGAGCATCCGGCGCCCTTCTGCTGGCGGCCATGGCACTGATCAATCCAGGCGACGAAGTACTGCTGGCCGACCCGGCTTACCCTGCCAATCAGAACTTCATCATGGGCGCGGGCGGTGTTCCCCGGCTTATTCCCTCTACGGCAGAGCAACGCTTTCAGCTTTCTGCCCAGGATGTGCGTCAGCACTGGGGGCCCGCGACGCGCGGCGTGGTCATTGCATCCCCAAGCAATCCTACCGGAACGACAATCGGACGCGAGGCCTTGCAAGAGCTGATTTCAGAGGTAAGGTTGCGCCACGGCTTCATCATCATGGACGAGATTTACCTTGGTCTGTACTACGGTGATACGCCGCGCAGTGCCCTGAAGCTGGACGACGACATCGTCATCATCAACAGTTTTTCAAAGTACTTCCACATGACCGGCTGGCGTCTGGGTTGGCTGATTGCACCTGCGGCAATGATTCCCGCCATCGAGAAGCTGGCCGCCAGCCTGGCGATCTGTGCCCCTTCCCTGGCTCAACATGCCGCGGTCACCTGTTTCGAGCCCGAAGTCATGCGTATCTATGAACAGAGACGGCTCTCGTTCAAGCAACGGCGGGACTATCTCGTGCCCGAGCTCAAGCGCATCGGTCTGGACGTGCCCGTGATGCCTGACGGGGCGTTTTACGTCTATGCTGACATCACGAAATTCAGCCGCGACAGCGACGATTTCGTTCACCGGCTGTTACACGAAGGCGGTGTCGCAACGGTACCGGGTCGCGATTTCGGCCCCGCGCACGCCGCCCATTCCATCCGGCTTTCATATGCCACCGGCCTCGACCGCCTTGGCGAGGCTGTTCACAGAATGGAAGCCTTTCTGAATCGGGAAGCCCGCGCGTGATCCGGGCACATCGCGTCGCTACACATAAACGCAATCAGTGCCGCGGGGGTATTCCCGAAGCCAGGGACAGCCGGCGCCGTTCTGCCAGCACCTTGGCGCCATACCCTCCGTCGCTGGGCCCGGTAGCACCGACATAACAGGCGAGGCCTCCGGCAACAGACCCTCGCCGTTTGATGCAGTCATGCAGAATCTGACTGCCGACCCGAATGTTGGCGATGGGATTCAGCGCGGCATCCGGCCCCCCTTCAAACGACTCAAACTTGTCTTTGTGTACCCGGGTCATGACCTGCATCAGACCCTGCGCACCAACATGGCTTTCCGCAAAGGGGTTGTATCGCGACTCGATGGCGATCACCGCCAGGACAAGCAAGGGGTCAAGGTCTTTTTCTCGGGCCACTGCGTACACCGTGTGGATAAGGACCCCGGCAACATCATGAGCGATCCGGTATTTGCGCGCGATGTAGCTGCGCAAGGCCTGGCTCTGCACCTTGGTAACGCCTGGAATCGAAAACGCATCCAGCGCTCCCAGAGCCTCGACAAAGGTTTGGGGCGTGGCCGCTCCGTCGGGCGCCCCTGCCTCGGCCTCCGATGACAAGACCAGTTGTCCGCCCGATAAGCGATCGGCCAGGGTATAGGCTGCACCATCGTATGTACCGTTACCCGGCTTGAGACTGACAAGCAGCGCGGCGTGAATCTGCTGCGACTGATCACGCAGCGACGGAACGACAAAGCTGAGCGCCACGGTAACCAGTACTGCAATACCCAGATACACGGCCGCCGCGTGGGTCACTTCGGCAGCGCACCGTACCAGCGAGCGCACAGAACGATCCACCAGGCCATATGTTCTCGACGTAGTCATGAGCTGAAGACTGTCTCCGTCAGGGGCGGCAAATGCCGGCCCTCATAGCAATAAAATAGCGAACTCGATGTTAACCTTAGACGTCCATCAAAACCAATCAGCGAGAGTGACTTGAAATACCGCGACCTGCGAGACTTCATCGCCCAGTTGGAAAGCGCAGGCCAATTAAAGCGCATCGCTCATCCCGTTTCGACCGTGCTCGAAATGACCGAGATCAGTGATCGCGTTCTACGCGCCGAGGGGCCGGCGCTGCTGTTCGAAAATCCCGTACATGGCGGGCAAAAATCGACCATGCCGGTGCTGGCCAATCTTTTCGGTACCCCACAGCGTGTTGCCCAAGGCATGGGGGCTGACGACGTCGCGTCGCTACGCGATATTGGCGAGTTGCTGGCATCTTTGCGTGAACCCGAAGCCCCACGAGGGCTGCGCGATGCCTTCGCCAAAGTGTCAATGCTGAAATCCGCACTGTGGGACATGTCTCCCAAGCGCATCCGCAATCCGGTCTGCCAGGAAATCATCCTCGAAAGGGATGAAGTCGACCTGAACAATATCCCCTTGCAAACCTGCTGGCCCGAGGATGCCGCCCCGCTTCTGACCTGGGGGCTGGTGATCACCCGCGGGCCCAACGCCCGACGGCAGAACCTTGGGATATACCGACAACAGGTCATAGGCCGTAACAAGCTCATCATGCGCTGGCTGTCGCATCGAGGCGGAGCACTCGACTTTCGCGATCATGCACTGGCTCACCCCGGCACGGCATTTCCTATTGCCGTAGCGCTGGGAGCCGACCCCGCCACGACCCTGGGGGCCGTGACTCCCGTGCCTGACAGCCTGTCTGAATACCAGTTCGCCGGCCTGCTGCGCGGCTCGCGTACCGAAGTGGCCGATGCCCTGGGCAGCAACCTGACCGTCCCCGCATTTGCCGAAATCGTCCTCGAAGGCCACATTCTGCCGTCCGGGCATCCGGACGCCCGCACCCCGCAGGTGCCCGATGGTGTGCGCCCCCCGCCCTCCAATGGCTATGAAATGGCCCTTGAAGGTCCTTACGGCGACCACACAGGGTATTACAACGAGCAAGACTGGTTCCCTGTATTCACGGTCGAGCGCATCACCATGCGGCGCAACCCCATTTACCACAGCACGTACACAGGCAAACCGCCTGACGAACCGGCCGTACTCGGCGTTGCCCTGAATGAAGTCTTTGTACCGCTCTTGCGCCGTCAGTTGCCTGAAATTGTCGATTTCTACCTGCCTCCAGAAGGATGCAGCTATCGACTAGCCGTCATTTCGATCCGCAAACAGTACGCCGGTCATGCCAAACGGGTCATGTTCGGCCTGTGGAGTATTTTGCGGCAGTTCATGTACACCAAATTCATCATCGTCGTGGACGATGATGTCAATATCCGTGACTGGAAAGAGGTGGTGTGGGCCATGACGACACGCATGGATCCAGCCCGCGACACCCTGCTCGTCGAAAACACCCCTATCGATTACCTGGATTTCGCATCCCCGGTTTCTGGCCTGGGCGGCAAAATGGGCATGGACGCCACAAACAAATGGCCGGGCGAAACCGACCGCGAATGGGGGAGGCCTATTCAGATGGACGATACGGTCAAGGCGCGCGTCGACGCGATGTGGAGCGAACTGGGTTTATGAGCGCCGGTCGCCCATGCTTCGGGCGACTTGCCAACTAAGTAACAGGCCGGCACCCAGACGCAATAAACGATGACGCTTGCGTACACCCGAAAGCAGGGCGGATGCTGTCGAAACGATAAAGGGATAACGCCTCATGAGGCTCAAGCCCTGGAACAACCAGTCGGCAGGACGCTTGCGGCTTACCGAGCCAGGCAAGAGGGATCGCAGCAGCGCTGACGGCTTGAGATCTTGCCCCAGATGGCGGACGCTTGTGCCAAGGGTCTGACGCTCGAGCGCGGCGCGCGCCCGCAACAACTCGATTCGAACTTCGCGCAATTTGGCGGCCGAAGGTTTCTTAGCCATGGATCCCCTCTGTATCGTCAACGTTGTCGGGCTCACGCAGACGGTTGGCAAGCGCAATATCGCGCTTTAGTTCGTCGAGCGTGGCCGAAAATGGCGGAGGAGAGTCGACTACACCACGCCAAACCGCAATAAAAAGACCAGCACCAATTACAGCGTATATCAATGCCAGAACGCCCATGGCCAGATAACGCTCCTCGGTAGGCCAGAAATATAGGGTCACGGCCACCGAAAACACCAAAAGTGCCAGCGTCGCAAACAACAAGGCTCCAAACGCCATGCACAGCACCCGCAGCAGACGGGACTTTTCTTGGGTGGCCTCAAGCGTGAAAAGCTCGAGTCGCGTGCGGGCCATCGACAATACGGTGGTTACGATGTCACCGACAGAGTGTCTTAACGCCATAGCTCCCCTTGGTTGTATCTGGATGATCGGGGCAACCGGGGCCCCGATCGGGCCAGTGTTACAGGACGGTTAGCGGCGACTGATCAACATGCCCACCAGCAACCCGGTAAGGCCGGCGATACCGGCAGCCTGCCACGGATTGTCGTGGACGTAGTCGTCGGCGGCCCGAGCCGCCTGCCGCCCTTTGGCCAGAACGGCATCCTGAGCGTCATACAGGGCCAATCGGCTGCGACGCAAGGATTCCATGGCTTTCTCGCGCAACTCGGTCGCCTTTTCACCGGTGGCATCGGCTGCTTCGCGCAAAAGCTTTTCGGCGTCGTCCAGGCTTTCTTTTACGCTGTCAATAAACTGGTCTTCTTTTGCTTTAACATCGTTTCTTGCCATGATCAGGCTCCTTTTGGATGGGTGATTAACCGCTGTTTGCCACTTTGATGGTAGTGGATCAAACATACAAGCTTTTTGACGCGCGTCATATCATTTGAGTTCAGTCACCTCGACGGTTGAAGATACACCTTGCTGACGGCTTTCCTGCCGCATGACCATATTAAGGTCGGGGCAGAACCAGTCAACAACGGTAGACCGGATCTCGGGAATAGGCATGACCAGACCGCTGAACGACGCCTGCGTGGATTCAATAACCCGCGAATATTCAATAGGCCAACATTCTTGCTGCCCCGCTGCCGTGCTGATTTCAGTCTTGTTACCAACAGTTTTCGTGCCCGTGTGGACAACAACCGGTTTGGAATCTATGCCTTTGTGATCAACATTTATCTGGAATTTTCGTGCAGGAAAGGTTTGTCCGGCCCGGGTAATGGGCTCGCCGTAGGAAAACAGGCCAACCATTCGCAAATCGAACTTGCCTTCGACAGGTTCTCGGCCGCCGCTCGCAGCCTCGCGCTCGAAACTGGCGTTACCGCTTCGCAGGGTCATCCAATAATCGAGCGCAGATTTTCCGGGCGGCAAGCCTGCCAAACCAAATGTGGCGACTCCGGTGATTCGGACCTGACATTCGTCGGTCGAGGTCTTGCGTACTTCTGAAAACGCCAGGTTGGCGCCAAGGCGCAACGCACCTGTTCCATCCAGGCGCAACTTGCCCTGATCATGCATGAAAGGGGCGTCACATAGACTGGCCGACGCCTGGCCGGCGAAGCCGAAGGCCAGGAAAGCCAAGACCGGGATTGCTCGTGCCAGATGCATTCCATCACCCTCTGTTCGAACTGCGACACTTGCATCCTACATTCTTTGACCGGCTCGTGTAACAAATCAGCCGGAAAAAGGTTATCAATATCTTACAGGCGGGCGATCAGGTCAGCCAGTCATCCAGTCAGCGGATAAGCCCCTGGCACAGCTTTTGCGGACGCTAATCGTCTTTTTGCTTGGTACCAAAAATACGGTCACCGGCATCGCCCAAGCCGGGAATAATATAACCGTTCGCATTAAGGTGGCTATCGATGGACGCGGTAAATATCTGGACATCGGGATGTGCCGCCTCGACCGCGTTGATGCCTTCGGGCGCCGCCACCAGAACCAGGGCGCGAATGGTGCGACAACCCGCTTTCTTGAGCATGTCGATGGTGGCAACCATGGACCCGCCTGTTGCCAGCATGGGATCGACGATCAGTGCCAGGCGCTGATCCAGCGCACCCACGAGTCGTTCAAGATATGCGTGAGCTTGCAAGGTTTCTTCGTCACGCGCGATACCCACCGCACTGACCTTGGCACCTGGAATAAGTGTCAGTACCCCCTCGAGCATGCCAATCCCTGCCCGCAAGATCGGCACCACGGTCACCTTCTTGCCGGCAAGCTTTTCGACCTCTATCTGCCCACACCAGCCTTGCACCACGGTCGGTTCCAATGGCAGGTCCTTGGTGGCTTCATAGGTAAGCAACGCAGCAATTTCCTGAGACATCTCCCGAAAATTCTTGGTGCTCAGATCGGCTTTACGCATCAGCCCCAACTTGTGACGTATCAGCGGATGGCGAATTTCGTGTATGGACATGGTGGTTATCAACTAAAGAATGAGTGTTCCGGATTCGCGCGTATCAACGCGAGGCGAGCCAGCGAATCAGGGCGTCGTCAAACGGGCGAATGGCCGTCGCGCGTTCGCCGTTGGCGAGACTGACGACAATATAACGCTTGCCGCTGGCCCCAAGGACATAGCCGGCCAGGGCGCGAGCGTCGCGGAGGGTTCCGGTTTTGAGATGAGCCATGCCGCGAGCCTCGTCCTGACGCAGCCGCCGCCGCATCGTACCATCGACCCCAGCAATTGCCAGCGAGGACACAAATTCGGGCATGAGCGGCGAACGCCAGGCCGCATCCAGCATGCCGGCCAGTCCCCCGGCTGTCAGCCTTTCGGTCCTTGACAGGCCGGACCCGTTCTCGATCCGCCAGCCACGGGTATCCACACCCTGCTCATTCAGCACCGCCAATGCTGCCTGGGCCCCGTTTGCAGGTGTGGCAGGCCGGCCGATTTTTTCAGCCGCGAGCGTAAGCAGCAGCACCCGGGCCATGACATTGTTGCTCTGCTTATTGATCAAGCGAATCGTATCAGCGAGGGTTTCAGAATCGGCCCAGGCAATCAGTTCGCCATCGGCGGGAGCCTTGCCAGCGCGGATGCCCTTGGCCAATGTTCCCCCCAGTTCTCGCCACAAGTGCCTGAACATCCCTTCAAAATGATCCGGCTGAGGCCGCAACAGCCGATAGATGCTGAATTCGCCACAGGACCCCGCCGCCGTGCCGGCGACCTCGATCAAGGTTTCGCCGCCAACCTGACGGGCCTGAGCCGAGACGGACGGTGACCCTGGACACACAGCATCGCTATATGCAACCTCGCCGACCACGCGAACGCCGGGCAGTGGCGGATCGACAACGGGAACCCACTTTCGCCCCACCCTGTCGGGCATGAATATCAGGCGCGCAGCCCCAAGCCC
Source organism: Pusillimonas sp. (assembly GCF_029263785.1). Lineage (GTDB taxonomy): Bacteria > Pseudomonadota > Gammaproteobacteria > Burkholderiales > Burkholderiaceae_B > Pusillimonas. The sequence goes on from NZ_JAJUFE010000018.1 coordinate 21,856, forward strand.
AACCATCATGGCGTCAGGGCTGGCGTTGTAAGGGCGGTCTCCGGAAGCATCGAACTCGTTCGGGTCGATGGCGACCTGACCAAATATTGATCTGTCGACCACCACTTCTGTCAGGTTCTTGATGCCGCGCAAACGCAGTTCACGCAACAGGAACCAAAACTCCTCCTGGGTCATGAACGGGTCGCCGGAGGCCTTGATATAAAGCGGGCCGCGCAAACTTCCCTGCTGGTCGACGTGGTGCCCGCGCCCGGCCAACAGTTCGGTGCGCCAGCGGTACTCCGGCCCCAGGCCCGACAGGGCCGCCCAGGTCGTCACCATCTTCATGACTGAAGCCGGATTACGCGGCAGGTCGGGATTAATCTCGATCAGGCGAGGCCCGCCAATTTCCTGTACAACCAGGGAAACGTCGCCGTGTTGCAGCCGGGTTGATTTCCAGGCCTGCTGCAGTTCGGGGGGCAGCCCCTGAGCGATGGCCTGAGCACCCAGCAAAAGTACGCTGCAAGCCAGCAGCCAACCGGACACCCTGGATATCAATCGCATCACACCAAGAGAAAACACAGACACCCTCTTTTGATTTCGGCTGGACGAAAAGACTCCAGCATACCGAAACTGCAGCCCCGGCGGCTAGCGTTCCAGCGGCAAAATCCCGTCAAGGCTTAAAATGCCCTGTCAAACATCGCCAAACTCCAGATTGCCGCGTGAACCCTCCACTTCAACTGTCCCAATTCGACTACCACCTCCCCCCGGAACTGATTGCCCAGACTCCTGCCGCCACGCGACGCGGCAGTCGGCTGCTGCACCTTGATACGGGTTCCAGGCTGCATGATCGGTTTTTTACCGACTTGCCGTCCCTGCTTCGGCCCGACGATCTGCTTGTGCTCAACAACACGCAAGTCATCAAGGCCAGACTGCGGGGCCGGAAGGACAGCGGCGGCAAGGTCGAAATCCTGATCGAACGTATCACAGGGGCTTCCACCGCACTTGCCCACGTAAAGGCAAGCAAGTCTCCGAAAGCGGGTTCAGTCCTGCATCTGGCAGACGACGCCTTTGCGGTCACAGTCACGGGCAGGCATGAAGAGCTGTTCGAACTGGAGTTTCCCGAACGTGTGCTCGACCTGCTTGACAGTTACGGTGCCACGCCATTGCCACCCTATATTACGCATGACGCGCAAGAGCAGGATGAAGAGCGCTACCAAACCGTTTACGCACAATCACCCGGAGCGGTAGCGGCACCGACAGCGGGCCTTCACTTCGATGAAGCCATGCTCGATTCGCTAAAGGCAATGGATGTCAACCACGCCTTCGTCACCCTGCATGTGGGTGCCGGTACGTTTCAGCCCGTACGCGTCGAAGACCTGTCGCAACATCAGATGCACGCAGAGCGCTATGTTGTTCCGCGTTCCGTCCTGCAGGAAATTGAAACCACCCGCCGCAAGGGCGGGCGGGTCATCGCGGTTGGAACCACCAGCGTGCGCGCCCTGGAATCCGTGGCAGGCAATACCGACACACTGACCGACCCCCTCGAGGGCGATACTCGTCTTTTCATTAAGCCCGGCTACACCTTTCAGAATGTCGACGCCCTCATCACCAACTTTCACCTGCCAAAGTCGACGCTGTTGATGTTGGTATCGGCGCTGGCCGGCATGGAACCCATTCAACGGGCGTACGCGCATGCGGTACAGTCCCGCTATCGTTTTTTCAGTTATGGCGACGCCATGTTCATTGAGTCCCCCAAACCATGACCGGTCTGAAATTTGAACTTCTTGCTACCGAGGGTGCAGCGCGCCGCGGTCGGCTTACCTTGAATCACGGCGTGGTCGAGACACCCATCTTCATGCCTGTGGGCACCTACGGCAGCGTCAAGGCCATGCTGCCGCACGAGCTGGAAGAAATCGGTGCCCAGATTGTCCTGGGCAACACGTTTCATCTCTGGCTGCGTCCCGGCACCGGGGTCCTTGATAAACACGGCGGCCTGCACGGGTTCATGCAATGGAATAAACCCATACTTACCGATTCGGGCGGCTTCCAGGTGTTCAGCCTGGACGAATTGCGCAAGATCACAGAAGAAGGCGTGAAGTTCGCCTCTCCGATCGACGGCTCGCGCCTGTTCCTGACACCGGAAGAGTCGATGCGGATTCAGCGCTCGCTCAATTCGGATATTGTCATGGTGTTTGACGAGTGCACGCCCTACTCCATCGATGGCCGCCCAGCAACTGCCGAAGAGGCCGCCCGATCCATGCGCATGTCACTGCGCTGGGCCCGCCGTTCGCGCGAGGCCTTCGATTCGCTGCAAAATCCCAACGCCCTGTTCGGCATCGTCCAGGGTGGCATGTTCGAACAGTTGCGCGACGAATCACTGGCCGGACTGCTGGATATCGGTTTTCATGGCTATGCCATCGGTGGCTTGTCCGTAGGTGAACCCAAGGAAGACATGCTCAGGGTGTTGACCCATGTAGCACCCCGCCTGCCCGCCGGCGCCCCTCGCTACCTGATGGGCGTGGGCACTCCCGAAGATCTGGTGGAAGGCGTCAGTCGCGGTGTGGACATGTTCGACTGCGTGATGCCCACGCGTAACGCCCGCAACGGCTGGCTGTTCACGCGCTACGGAGACATCAAGATACGAAATGCGCGCTATCGCGACGATATTCGCCCGCTCGACCCCTCTTGTTCGTGCCACACCTGCTCGAACTTTTCTCGCTCATACCTGCATCATCTGCAGCGCGCCAATGAAATTACCGGGGCACGCCTGAATACATTGCACAATTTGCACTTCTACCTGAACCTCATGCAGGAAATGCGGCAGGCTATTGCGGAAGGCAACTTTGCGGGCTGGCGAAAACAATTCGCAGAAAACAGGGCACGCGGCATCGATTGACACCGGATATCGCTACAATAGAAGATTCGGTTTTTTTGAACCTTCCTTACAACTACTTATAGTAAAGCCAGGAGCCAGACATGCAGGCAGTCGATCTACTCAACCTCATTACCGCACAGGCCGCAGGCGGCGATGCCACCAGCGGACTGATGGGCATGCTGCCTATCATCCTGATGTTCGTCATCTTGTATTTTCTGATGATTCGTCCCCAGATGAAACGCCAGAAAGAACATCGCAACCTGGTTGCAGCGCTAGCCAAAGGCGACGAAGTCATCACATCTGGCGGCATGCTGGGCAAGGTCACCAAAGTCAGCGACAACTACATCACTCTCGAAGTGGCCGAACTTGCCGACAAACCGGTCGAAGTCGTCCTGCAGCGCAATTCGGTGTCAAACGTTCTGCCAAAGGGCACGATCAAGTCGCTGTAACCATCGCTCGGGGCTTCCCGCCCTGTTGCCCGAACACGGCTACCCGAGCCGTCCTGGGCGCCCTTCGTATCTCTTGTTGACCGACGATGAACCGCTACCCCCTCTGGAAATACCTCACCGTGCTGGCGGCCCTGATCATAGGGCTGCTTTATACGCTCCCCAACTTCTTCGGCGAGTCGCCGGCGGTACAGATCGCAGGGGCCAAAACCGCGGTCAAGATCGACAACTCCGTCCTGGTTCGGGCGCAGCAGGTGCTGGCAGACCGCGGCATCGAATCCACTGGCGCCTACTTCGAACAGAATGGGCCGGTGGGGGCAGTGCGAATCCGGTTTGCCACACCCGATATCCAACTGCAGGCCAAGGACGCACTCGAAAAAGCGTTCAACCCCAACCCGGAAGATCCTGATTACACCATTGCCCTGAACCTGTTGTCGTCGTCGCCCGACTGGCTCACGGCCATTGGAGCCCGCCCGATGTACCTGGGTCTGGATCTGCGAGGAGGTGTGCACTTCCTGCTAGAGGTCGATATGCAGGGCGCACTCACCGGACGCTACGACTCTCTGGCCAACGATGTACGCAGCACGCTGCGCGACGCACGCATCCCCGTAGCAGGCGTAGAGCGCAGCGACCATTCTGTAGTGGCCCGTTTCGACAACCAACAGGCCCGCGACGATGCCATTTCAGAGCTTCGTCGCACCATGCCCGACATGGTGTTCACCGGAAGCACAGCCGGCGACAGCTTCACCCTTAGCGGAACGCTTACCGAAACAGCCATATTGCAGGTGCAAAACCATGCCTTGCGCCAGAACATCGTCACCCTGCACAACCGGATCAACGAGCTGGGAGTCGCGGAGCCCGTCATCCAGCAGCAGGGGGGCGACCGCATCATCGTGCAGTTGCCCGGCGTTCAGGATGTCGCCAAGGCAAAAGAAATTCTGGGACGAACTGCCACGCTTGAAATTCGCATGGTCGACGATTCCCCCTCGGCCCAGGCTGCTCTGGCCAGCGGAAATGTTCCTTTCGGCCTCGAACGCTATACCGATGCCGACGGACGACCCCTGCTCTTGCGTCGCCAGGTCATCCTGACCGGCGAAAACCTGCAGGACGCCCAGCCGGGCCGCGATCAGCAAACCCAGCAACCTTCGGTCAACCTCACACTCGATGCCAAGGGCGCACGCATCTTCCGCGACGTCACCCGCGACAACATCGGCAAACGCATGGCCATTTTGCTGTTTGAGAACAACAAGGGCCAGGTGGTAACGGCTCCGGTAATCCGCAGCGAAATCCCCGGCGGTCAGGTGCAGATCAGCGGCAGCATGAATGCACAGGAAGCGGCCGATATCGCACTGCTTCTGCGAGCCGGTTCCCTGGCCGCGCCCATGAGCATCATCGAAGAGCGCACCATCGGACCAAGCCTGGGTGCCGACAACATCAAGATGGGCTTCAATTCGACGCTGTACGGGTTCCTGGCCATCGCCGTGTTTATCATCCTGTACTACCAGTTGTTCGGCTTGTTCTCGACGCTGGGGCTTGCCTTCAATGTACTTCTTCTGCTTGCCGTATTGTCGATGCTGCAGGCCACGCTCACCCTGCCGGGCATTGCAGCCATTGCCCTGACGCTGGGCATGGCCATCGACGCCAACGTGCTGATCAACGAACGAATACGCGAAGAGCTCCGGGCGGGCCTACCGCCGCAGCAGGCCATTTATCAGGGTTTCGAACGCGCGTGGGGCACCATTCTTGACTCCAACCTCACAACTCTCATCGTCGGTATTGCCCTGCTGGCTTTCGGGACAGGTCCGATACGTGGCTTCGCCGTCGTTCACTGCATCGGCATTCTTACCTCGATGTTCTCGTCAGTAGTAGGTGTGCGTGCCCTGGCCAACCTCTGGTATGGTCGCCGACGCAAGCTCCAAAGCATCTCCATCGGGCAGATCTGGAAACCCAACGACTAAGGCACTATGCCGGTGTGCCCTGCATACCGGCCTGCGATTAAAACAGGTAAGAGACCATGGAATTTTTCCGAATTCGCCGCACCATCCCGTTCATGCGCCACGCGCTGGTGCTGAACCTGATCAGCCTGATCACCTTTGCCCTGGCAGTTTTCTTCATTGCTACCCGCGGCTTCCATCTTTCGATCGAATTCACCGGTGGTACCGTCATGGAGGTGCATTATTCCCAGGGGGCCCAGATCGACAAGGTGCGCGAAGCTGTCGCGTCCCTGGGCTATAGCGACTTCCAGGTGCAAAATTTTGGCACCTCGCAAGACGTCATGATCCGCCTGCCGGTGCGCGAAGACCTCGGTTCTGCCGCTCAGAGCGAATCGGTGCTTGAAGCGCTCAAGGCTCAATCGCCGGATGTCGAGCTGCGCCGCGTGGAATTCGTTGGCCCGCAGGTTGGCCAGGAGCTCGTCACCAACGGACTGCTGGCGCTTCTGTTTGTAGTCGTCGGCATCATGATCTACCTGGGTTTGCGCTTTGAATGGAAGTTTGCAGTAGCAGGCGTTGTGGCCAACTTGCACGACGTGGTCATTATTCTTGGCTTTTTTGCCCTCTTCCAGTGGGAGTTCTCTCTGGCGGTGCTTGCTGGCGTGCTGGCAGTGCTCGGCTACTCGGTCAACGAATCGGTCGTCATCATGGACCGCATCCGTGAAAACTTTCGCAAGCAACGCACTTCTTCCGTTCAGGAAGTCATCAACAGCTCCATTACCCAGACCATTTCCCGCACGATCATCACCCACGGATCTACCCAGATGATGGTGCTGTCGATGTTCTTCTTTGGCGGCCCTACCCTGCACAACTTTTCGCTGGCGCTGACTATTGGTATCTGGTTCGGTATTTACTCTTCTGTATTCGTGGCGGCAGCCATTGCCATGTGGCTGGGTGTCAAACGCGAAGACCTTGTCAAGCCGGTCAAGAAAGAAGACCCTGCAGCCGAAATCATGTAACCTCGACACGCTTCGTGCATTTACCCGAAAAGGCCTCTTCATTGCGAAGAGGCCTTTTTTGTTGCACCGCCATATAGCCAAAAAGCATATCCAAATTTCCTTATATTCGTTCGATATCTTAGGGCTCACTTATAGAATGAATGGAAATAAAGAGCCGCATGCAAATCGGTTTGCTGCGGCAAATTTCCACTTTTCTTCAGACATACTAATGAGCCGACTGACCATTCAGACTATCGAAACTGCCGCCGACGAAGCCAAAGAGCGCCTGAGCAACGCCAAGAAGGCCAATGGCTTCTTGCCCAACTTGCTGGGCGTGCTTGCAAATGCACCAACGGCTTTGGAAACCTACCAGACTGTAGGTGCTATTAACGCTCGCACATCGCTTACGCCCGAAGAACGCGAAGTTGTGCAGATTACGGCCGCTCGTCGTAACGAATGCGGCTTCTGTGTGGCCGGCCATACCGCCCTGGCCCGCAAGAAACTGGCCATGCCCGAAGACATCATCGAAGGCTTGCGTGAAACCCGTGCCCTGAGCGACCCCAAGCTCAATGCATTGGCTGTCTTTACATTGGCTGTCATGGATAACCGCGGCCAGGTCAGCGACGACGACCTGAAGGCGTTCTTCGACGCCGGTTACAACCAGCAGGCGGCTCTGGAAGTCGTACTGGGCGTCAGTCTGGCCACGCTGTGCAACTACGCCAACAACCTGGCCAAGACCCCGATCAACCCTGAATTGCAGCCATTCGCCTAAATCTTCCAAGGAATAGCAGTGTCTCAAGCTCAAGCGGCCTTTTTGGCGCCCATCGTCCAACTGATAGAGTCCGAACTTGCACCGCAGGTGCAGGCCATCGATCAAGAGGGCAAGTACCCGGCCGATTTCATGCACAAGCTGGGTGCCTTGGGCGGCTTCAGCGCTGCACTTCCTGCTGAATACGGCAACAATCTCGGGCTGGCCGCGCAAGTTGCCGTCACGGCAGCCGTTGCAGAACAATGTGGCTCGACGGCATTTCTGGTCTGGTGCCAGTCCAGTTGCGCCTGGTACTTGCACAACTCAGACAATGCTGCCGTGCGAGATCGCTATCTGAAAGACGTAGCCCATGGCCGTTTGCTGGCCGGCACAGGCATGTCCAACACGGTCAAGCACCTTGCCGGCATCGAGAAGATCCAGCTACGCGCTCGTCGCGAAGGCGACACCTACGTCGTCAATGGCTCGCTTCCCTGGGTCTCGAACGTGGGCGACGGCCATCTGGCCATTGTCGCGGCAGCCGTCGAAGATGAAGGCTACATCATGTTTGCCGTGCCAAGCACGGCCTCGGGCTTCCAGTATCGGCCCTGCCTCGAATTTTCCGGACTCGAGGGCACACAAACCCTGACGCTGCGTTTCCAGAATGTAGTGGTGCCCGCGGAAGACGTTGTTGCGCACCCCGACCAGTTCACGGACTATATTCGCCGCATCAAGCCCGGCTTCGTCCTGGGTCAGATCGGCATGGGTATCGGCATCGTGCGTGCTTGCGCGGCCATTGCTCGCGACAGCAATGCCAGCGTCGGCCACGTCAACGTGTTTCTCGACGTCCAGGAATCCGACCTGACTGCCGAACTGGCAGGGATCGAGCAACAAATAACTGAGCTCGCACCTGTTGCCCAGGCCGGTGCTGCAGATATGCTGCCCATCCTGAAGGCACGGGCGGCAATCAGCGAACTCACCCTCAAGGCAGCCAATTCGGCGGTACTGCACGCCGGAGCCAAGGGCTACCTGATGATCCACCCGGCACAACGCCGCCTGCGTGAAGCCGTCTTTGTGGCCATTGTTACCCCCGCGCTCAAGCACCTGCGCAAGGAAATCCATGCCCTTGAAGCCCAAGGCTTGGAAACGGCAGCTGCGTGAGTCGATACGAATTCAAGGCATACGCAACCATGGCTATTTCGATCAAACAAGCCCCCACTGTACTTGAAGCGCAGTCCATCGAGCTGCAGTACCGCCGCAATAATGGTCTGCCCAACACCGTTCTGCGCAATTTCTCGCTCAAGGTCGCGCAAGGTGAAATCGTGGCGTTGCTTGGCCCCAGCGGAGTCGGAAAATCGTCGCTGCTACGCGTGCTGGCGGGTCTCCAGCAAGCTCAGAAAGGCACGGTTCACGTGCATGGCGAGCTGTTGCAAGGTGCCCATCCACGCCTGAGCTTTGTTTTCCAGGATGCCAGCCTGCTTCCCTGGCTGAATCTCGAAGAAAACGTCGGCTTTGGCCTTGATTTCAAGCATCAGCCACAGATCAGCAAGGCCGAGAAGAAAGCCCGCGTAGCTGCGGCCATTGCAGATGTCGACCTGAGCGATGCAACCGAGCGCTATCCGTCCGAGCTGTCCGGCGGTATGGCGCAACGTACGGCCCTGGCTCGCAGCCTGGCCCGTCAGCCCGAAATCCTCTTGCTCGATGAACCCTTCAGTGCACTGGACGAGATTACCCGTGGCGACATGCAGACCTTGCTGTTGCGTATCACTCAAAAGTACAAGACTGCGGCCGTCCTGGTCACTCACGATATCGACGAAGCCTTGACCGTCGCCGACCGTATCGTGCTCATTGGCGGAAAACCCGGCGAGCTGATCGGCCAATGGCAAATCCCCGGCGCGCACCCGCGAGACACCGTCGGCACCGACATCACTGCAATTCGCCTTCAGATCATGCAGTTGCTGCGCGACTCTCGCGGTACCGCAGAACCACAAAAACTTGCAGCCTAAGTCATCCATTCAGACCCTCGCCAGGAAACACACCGTGACTCATCCCGTTGACACCACCCTTGCCCGCCGCCGCCAGTTTCTCAAGCTATCCGGCATGTTTACGGCCGCCGGCGCCCTGCCCCTGCTGCAGATGCAGAATGTGGCACGCGCTGCCGAACCCGATGCCCCGCTGCGCATCGGTTACCTGCCCATTACTGACGCCACGCCCTTGCTGGTCGCCCACCACAACAACCTTTTCCAGGACCAGGGCCTGGAAGTTGAAAAGCCGCGCATGTTCCGCAGCTGGGCCCAGATTGTGGAAGCCTTCCTGGCCGGTCAGGTCAACGCCGTCCACCTGCTCTCACCCATGACGGTCTGGGCACGCTACGGCAGCAAGTCACCCTCCAAGGTCGTTGCCTGGAATCACATGTCGGGTTCGGGACTGACCGTACAGCACGAAGTGAACAGCCTCGAAGATCTGGGTGGCACGACCGTGGCGATCCCCTTCTGGTATTCCTTGCACAATGTGGTGCTGCAACATCTGCTGCGCAGCAAAGGCCTCGAATCCATCAGCGACGGCGAGCCTACCAAGAAGCAGGTGAAGCTGGTTGTCATGGCTCCCTCGGACATGGTGCCGGCCTTGGCCAACAAGCAGATTTCGGGCTACATCGTGGCCGAGCCGTTCAATGCGTCTGCTGAAGTGCTCAAGATCGGCAAGATCCTGCGCTTCACCGGCGATGTATGGAAAGATCACGCATGCTGCGTGGTGTTGATGCATGAGCAAGACCTGCAGGAACGGCCCGAGTGGACCCAGAAAGTCGTGAACGCGCTGGTTCAGGCACAGGCCTGGATTCAGGACAACCGCGAACAGACGGCGCGCATCCTGTCGAAGGACAACGCGCAGCGCTACACCCCGCACTCGTACGAAGCACTTGCCCAGGTTCTGCAGCCCGAACTGCTCAACACACAGCTTTACGAGTCCAACGGCGCAATCGTCAATACCGACTGGAAAGAGAAGCGTATCGACTTCCAACCGTATCCCTTCCCCAGCTATACCGAGGAACTGATCGTCAAGCTGAAGGAAACACTGGTATTGGGCCGGAACGAGTTCCTGGGCGAACTCGAACCGTCATTCGTCGCCAAGGACCTGGTCGATGACCGCTTCGTTCGCAAGGCCATTGAACAGATTGGTGGTCCTTCGAAGTTCGGGCTGACCTCCTTCGAGCGCGAAGAGACCATCACCACATGAGTTTGACGACGCATCCGTCGCGCCGTCCCGTTTGAACCCTGACATGATTCAAAGCTTGAAATCCCGCAACGCCGCAGCCTGGACCTACGGCATCGTTGGCTTGGCGGCCCTGGTGGCATTGTGGTGGCTGGGCGTATACCTGCTGCAAGGTGGCATACCCCTGGCCTCATCGCTTCGCCCAGGTCCGGCCTTTGCCAGTCTGTTCGACCTGCTCAGCCAAAACCACCTGACTTCCCACACCCTGGTCAGTCTGAAACGTGTGGCAGTAGGTCTGACACTGGCCTTGCTTCTTGGCGTCCCCATCGGGCTGGCCATCGGCTCGTCGCGACTGCTTGAAAAAAGCACAAGCAGCGCGTTTCAGTTCTTGCGCATGATTTCACCGCTATCGTGGATGCCGATCGCGGTGATGGTATTTGGCATTGGCGACGCACCCATTTATTTTCTGCTTACCTTTGCTGCTGTGTGGCCGATTATCCTGAACACCGCTGCAGGGGTAAAACAATTGAATCCCAAGTGGCTGCTGCTGGCCAAAAGCCTCAGCGCGACGCGAGCTGAAATATTGTTCCGGATTGTCATTCCAGGGATCCTGGGGCATATCCTGACGGGCGTGCGCTTGGCCATTGGAATCATCTGGATCATGCTGGTGCCGTGCGAGATGCTGGGTGTCAGCTCGGGGCTGGGCTATTTCATTCTCGATACACGCGATCGTCTGGCATATTCTGAACTGATGGCGGTCATCGTCCTGATCGGTGCGCTGGGTTTCTTGCTGGATATCCTGGCACAAAAGCTCTATCAGTACTGGACCCACAGTACATCGAACGATTAAAGATTCGCTTGTTCAAATCAACCCGATCGGGCGTCAAGGCCCACAGCGGGCCTTGCACCCGCAATGCTGCGCTCATGCCGAATTGACCGCACAAGTTGAACAATAAACAATCCAGGTTCAAACAAAAAGGGTGCCGGATCATTCCGACACCCTTTTTCGGGCCAATCAAACAAGAAAACCGGGTTTTATTTGCCGGCAACGTGGGACACGTAGCTTGCCACCGCGTTGATCTCGTCTTCATTCAACGATTGTGAGAAGTTCGGCATCACTCCGAGTCCTTCGTACATCGCCTTTTTTACCGCTGCAAAATCAGGCTTGATCTCGTCGAGGTCGGGCCCGATGGTTCCGGCGGAACCTGCGTCAGCGAGCGTGTGGCAGACCGCACAGGCGGGAGCTGCCTTGCTGATGAAAAGCTCCTTGCCTTGCTCCAGAACCGCCGGATCTGGCGATTCGGAAGCATGTGCGGAAATACCAGCGCCCGCCATGGACGCCGCAGCCAAAAGTACAAACAACTGCTTGCGCATTAAACCACCTTTACCTTGACCATGTGATCGCGCCAGCTGTTGTTGAGATAGCCGCGATTGTTTTCGACCCGGTTTTCCGGCTGGGTCTCACCGTCATCATTCGTGACGCGCGAAGCGAGCTCATACTCGCCGGGCTTGAGGTCAGCCACAAGCACAAAGTTACGCCATGCATACTTGCCCAGATCGGGACCGATAAACTCGGCCTCTTTCCAGTCTTTTCCGCCATTAAGCGAGACTTCGATCTTCTCGGCTTCGCTCATGCCGCCCATGGCCACCCCGCTGATGGCAACCTTTCCGGCCTTGACCGGCTGCTCGGGATCGGACGGGATGTTGATCCAGGATTTGGGCGGCATTCCCCAGACGGAATCATGCTCAGTCGTGCCTTTGACCCCAACAGGCGACATGCGATAGCTGTTTTGCTGGATGTTGGCAGGAGACTGCTCTTGCGTGAATGCCAGGCGCTTGATGTACTTGACGTTATTGACACCTGCGTAGCCGGGAATAATCATGCGCAACGGACCACCGTGTGCCAGGGGGAGCGGTACGCCGTTGATTTCCCAAGCCAGCAAGGCGTCTTCGATGGCGTCCAGAGGCACCGAACGCTCGACCATGATGGAGTTGGGATCCAGGCCGGCAGGAATCTCTTCGCCACCAGTGCCGGTCATGTACTTCATGCCGTCTGCCATGCCACCTGTTGCTTTCAGAACTTCCTTGACGGGAACGCCGGTGAAAACAACGCAGCCGGCGGCACCGACCGTCCATTGCGTACCGCTTGGGTCGTGAGGGAAGTAGGCGCGACCATTGCCGGAGCACTGCAGCACCATGGCCACCGATTCCACTCCCAGGTTTTTGAGTTCGGCAACGGTGAAGGTGCGCGGGTTCTTTACGCCTTCGATCTTGACCTGCCAGGCGTCGGGATCTTTGACAATGTCGCTGGAGGGGGGCGCGACGTTATTGCGGACAAACAGGCGGTCGAGTGGCGTAATGCCACTGGAGCCAAACGCTGTACGGCGCGTCTCGATGGTATTTGCGCTATGGACGATGAGGCTGTCAGCGTCCTTCCATTTTGCGTAGTCCGGCAAGGGTCTGGCGTCGGATACGGGTCCTGGATTGGATTGGGATTTGGGCTCGGTTGAGTCCGCAAAGGCCGGGGCGCCAAGGCCTGCCCATGCAACAGCTCCGCCCGCCGTCGCCAACAGCCTGCGACGGGTTTTGTTGGTTGTGTGTTCCATGTGAATCTCCTAGAGGTAAGCGACAGGACGACGTGTCGATATGCAACTTGCTCCACGCCGGGATGCCCTTGCAGCACCCTTATATACCGGGGTATATAGCCTATGGCTATTCGCTTAAGCTATATCAATATAGCATTTCTATAGGTTCGGGCGGGCTGCGCCCAACGCAGGAGTTATGACTCGTGCACCATTAAAGGTCGAAGTTCGCAGTACAATAGTCGGTTTCATCTGCCCCCGGGATCGACACCCGTCACGGCCAACGACCATGCAAGAAACCACGATCAAACGTGCCGCTACCACCGGCGACGACGCACCCAAAGCACGCCCCGCCCCGGGGCCCAGCCGCAAACTCTTCATCAAGACCTTTGGTTGCCAGATGAACGAGTACGATTCCGACAAAATGGTCGACGTACTGCGCAGCGATCAGGGCCTGGAGCTTACGCAAAACCCCGAAGAAGCGGACGTAATTCTGTTCAACACCTGTTCCGTGCGAGAAAAGGCCCAGGAAAAGGTCTTTTCGGATCTCGGACGGGTGCAACACCTGAAGCAAAGCAATCCCAACCTCATCATCGGGGTCGGAGGCTGCGTGGCAAGTCAGGAAGGCGAAGCCATTATTCAGCGTGCGCCATACGTTGACGTGGTGTTCGGCCCCCAGACCCTGCACCGCCTGCCCGCGCTCATTTCGCAACGCAAGCAGTCCGGCCGCTCGCAAGTCGACATCAGTTTTCCAGAGATCGAAAAGTTTGACGCCCTGCCTCCGGCAAGCATCAACGGACCCAGTGCATTTGTGTCGATCATGGAAGGCTGCAGCAAATATTGCAGCTTTTGCGTGGTTCCCTACACGCGCGGCGAAGAAGTTTCGCGGCCTTTTGACGACGTGCTGGTCGAGGTCGCCGACCTGGCCGACCAGGGCATCAAGGAGGTGACCCTGCTGGGCCAGAACGTCAATGCCTATCGCGGCCCCATGGGCGACAGTTCAGAGATCGCCGACTTCGCCATGCTGCTGGAATATATCCACGAAATTCCCGGTATTGAGCGCATTCGCTACACCACCTCGCATCCCAAGGAAATGACCTCGCGCCTGATCGAGGCGCACGGCAAGCTCGAAAAGCTGGTGCCCTTCCTGCACCTGCCCGTGCAGGCAGGCAGCGACCGTATTCTGGCAGCCATGAAACGGGGCTACACCGCACTCGAATTCAAATCCATTGTGCGCCGGTTGCGCGCCGCACGTCCCGGAATGACGCTTTCTTCCGACTTCATCGTGGGCTTCCCGGGCGAGACCGAAGACGACTTCGAAAAGACACTCGACCTCATTCGCCACGTGGGCTTCGACCAGTCGTTCTCCTTCATTTATTCGCGCAGGCCGGGCACGCCCGCTGCTGATCTCGAAGACAACACCAGCAAAGAACAGAAGCTGGCCCGGCTTTACCGCTTGCAGGCCCTTATCAATGAGCATGCTGCGGCAATAAGCCAGTCGATGGTCGGCGGTATTGAACGGGTGTTGGCCGAGAAACCGTCCAAAAAGGATCCCAACGAGCTGATGGGCCGTACCGAAAACAACCGCATCGTCAACTTCGCCGCCCCTGCCGACGTTATCGGGCAAATGGTAGACGTGCGCATCACTTCCACCAATACCAATACCCTCAAGGGCGAGCTGGTGCAAACGCCGGCGCACAGCCAATGAGCAGCTCGTCTCGCCGCAAGCCGATAGCCATCGTCCTGGAAGGTGACAACACGCACCTGGCGAACCTGTGTGGTCCGCTGGATGAAAACCTGCGACAGATTGCCGACGGCTGGAACGTACGCCTGAATCGTCGGGGCAACCGCATAACCATCGATGGCGAACGGGCCGGCGCAGCGGCTGATGCCGTGCGGCTATTCCATCGGCGATCCGTTCACAAACCACTGTCCATTGACGACATTCAATTGGGCATGGTTGAACTCGGTGCCGGTCGCAGTCGCGACGACGGTGAGCCCGCAGCCACACCCGAACTGCCCGAGCTGCCACCAATAGATGATCAAAGCGGCGACATCTCCTTGCGTACGAGGCGCAGCGACTTGCGCCCGCGCACGCCACGCCAGCGCGACTACCTCAACAATATTCTCAAGCACGACATCACATTTGGCGTCGGTCCGGCGGGTACGGGCAAGACCTGGCTTGCCGTAGCGTGCGCCATCGATGCCCTGGAACGAGAATCCGTGCAACGGCTCGTATTGACCAGACCCGCTGTCGAAGCTGGAGAACGCCTCGGCTTTCTGCCCGGAGACCTGGCACAGAAGGTCGACCCCTATCTGCGTCCACTGTACGATGCGCTCTACGACTTGATGGGGTTTGAACGCGTACAGCGCCTGTTTGAAAAACAGACCATCGAAATCGCGCCGTTAGCCTACATGCGGGGGCGCACGCTCAACCACGCTTTCGTCATTCTTGATGAAGCCCAGAACACCACGCCCGAACAAATGAAGATGTTCCTGACCCGAATCGGGTTCGGCTCCAAGGCCGTGGTTAACGGGGACCCATCTCAAGTCGACCTGCCTCGCGGCCAGCCTAGCGGGTTGACCCATGCGCTCGAAGTACTGAGCGATGTCCAGGGCATCGCCACAACGCGCTTTACGTCGCGCGATGTTGTTCGCCATCCTCTTGTCGCGCGCATCGTCGACGCCTACGAGAAAGCAGGCACCGGTGACTCCTGAATTTTCCCTGGCCGTTCAGTATGCGGCTCCGGCACCGGAGCTTCCGCGCTGGCGCCTTCGACGCTGGGCACTGTGTGCCGTGAAACACGCCGCACACGAGCGACCCGAAGTGCGATCCGTAACGCTGACGCTGCGTCTGGTTGATCTGGACGAGGGCCGGGAACTGAACCTGGCCTATCGTAATCGCGACTACGCGACCAACGTCCTCACGTTTGAATACGGGCTGGACCCAACCGGGAGCATTTCGGGTGACATTGTGCTTTGCCTGCCCGTGCTCGAACGCGAGGCAGCCGAGCAAGGCAAGGCCTTGCTCGACCATGCGGCCCACCTGACTGTGCACGGCGTCCTTCACGCTCTGGGACATGATCATATCGAGGCGGACGATGCACGCGATATGGAAGCCCTCGAGACACAAATTCTGGCTTCAATGGGGATTGATGATCCGTACGCCTGAAAGCCCAGGCCCTTATGGCGGATTGGCGCACTCCAATCTGCCACGTAACTTCGCGAATATCGCCTTGTTCCTTGCCGAAAACAATCGCATTTTCGGTTATGCTAAACACTTCGTAACTAGTCCAGCGGACAATGTCTGAACCCAACTCTACCGACCCTGAACCCCGATCTAGCAAGGCGCCCTCGAAATCCTTGCTCGCCAAGATCGTATCTCTAATCCGGCCCGAACCCGAAGATCAAGAAGACATCAAGGCAGTTCTCGAGGCCGCTCACGACAGGCAAGTTCTCGACGGCGATGCCTTCACCATGATCTCCGGTGCGCTCAACGTTGCCAACCAGACCGCCGCCGACATCATGGTTCCCCGCTCGAAGATAGACATGCTCGATATCACGAAGCCATTGTCCGAGCTGCTACCGACGATTATCGAAACAGGTCATTCCCGGTTTCCGGTGTATGAAGACGATCGCGACAATATCGTAGGCATTTTGCTCGCCAAGGACCTGCTCCTTACGATCACCAATCCATCGATCGACCTGCGTCCCCTTGTACGCCCTGCCGTATTCATTCCAGAAACAAAGCGCCTGAACGTGCTGCTGCACGACTTCCGCAGCAGCCGTAACCATCTGGCCATCGTCATCAACGAACATGGCGGAACGGCCGGCCTTGTCACCATGGAAGACGTTCTTGAACAGATTGTCGGCGACATCGAAGACGAATACGACGAGGACGCCGAAAAGACCATTTTCCAGACCGGCAGCAACAGCTGGCGGGCAATGGGGGCAACCGAGATAGAGATTTTCAACCGGGCCTTCAATACCTCGATACCAGACGACGATTACGACACTCTGGGCGGATGGTTCACAGCCGAACTCGGACGTATTCCAAAGCGCGGCGACACCCTTGACTTCGAAGGTTTGAACATGACCGTCGTGGGTGCCGACAACAAACGCGTTCTGTGGCTGCACATTCAGCACGACGCACAAAGCCCACTGGCCCTGAATGACGCAGCAAGCTAAAGCAGCCAAGGCCCGTCGCGTGCAACAATGGCGATACGGTGCCAGCCTGGTACTGCTGGGTGCCGCACACGCGCAGGCCTTTGCGCCGGATCCGCTCCCCGGCGTCGTGCTGCCTTACGTGCAGCTGCTGTGCCTGATCTTTCTCGCTCGTTATGTCTGGAACGCGTCCAGCGTCAAACGTGCTGCAGTCACGGGCTTTCTTTTTGGACTGGGCTCTTTTGCCGCCGGCCTGTACTGGGTCTACATCAGCATGCATCGCTACGGCGGCATGCCTCCACCTCTGGCCGGCGCTGCCACCTTGCTTCTTGCTGCCGCCGAAGCACTTTTCTATTGCATTGCTGCAGCCCTGATCAAATGGCTGACACAACGGCGTCTTGCGCAAGAAGACGGGATCGCAAGGCATTTCCTGGCCGTAGCAGCCTGGGCGTCATGCTGGGCACTTTTTGAGTGGCTGCGAGGCACCCTGTTTACCGGTTTCCCCTGGATGGCCATTGGTTACGGGCACGTCGAGGGCCCGCTTTCGGGCTGGGCACCATTGATTGGAATGTACGGCATCACCTGGCTGGCGGCGTTCATCTGTGCGGCGACAGGCTTGCTTATGCTTCGCCAGCGCTCCGGCTTCGAGGCACCCGCTGCTGCCACAACAGCAGCCGGCCTGGTCATTGCCGCCGCGGGCTGGCTTCTGGGCGGCTTTTCGTGGGGGCAACCCGAAGGGCCTTCTGTTCTGGTACGACTGGTCCAGGGTAACGTGCCCCAGTCCGAAAAATTCGACCCCGCTCGCATTCACGAGGGGGTGCAGACCTATATGGAGCTGGCTGCATTACCGCCGCGCGAACCGGGTATGGACCCGGCCGTCATTGTCCTGCCCGAAACAATAATGCCACTGTTCCAGAACCGATATCAACCCGCGGTGTGGGAGCAGTGGCAGGGCATTGCAGACCAACGCAATGCCGCTCTGGTAATGGGCGCCCCATTGCATACATCGACTCCACAAGGCGACCGCTACACCAATAGCGTGATCGGTTTTGATGCGGCAACACCCACCGAACATCTGCTTTCGGGGCAAACTGACATGCGCTACGACAAGCATCACCTGGTTCCCTTTGGCGAATTCATTCCGCCGGGCTTCCGCTGGTTCGTCAATGCCATGCATATACCCTTGGGCGACTTCGACCGTGGCTCAACCCGCCAGCAACATTTCGTACTGGCGGGGCAGCGCTTCGCGCCCAATATCTGCTACGAAGATGTTTTTGGAGAAGAAATCATCCAGGCAGTCCGGCCAAGCGCACAGTTCGGACCTGGAGCCAGCATCCTGGTAAACGTCAGCAATCTGGGATGGTTCGGCGAGTCGTGGGCCTTGCGTCAACACCTGCAGATCTCGCGGATGCGGGCAATCGAGACAGCTCGTCCGATGTTGCGCGCGACGAACACCGGCATGACAGCAGCCATCGCACCCGACGGCCATGTTCGCGCCATGCTGGACGCCCACGCAAAGGGTGTCCTGGATGTCGAGGTCCAAGGCATGAGCGGCCTTACGCCTTACGTGCGATTCGGAAACTGGCCGGTACTGATCTGGAGTCTGGTCATGATCGGCGCAATGCTATTGATTCGCCGTCGGCCCCAACCCTGACCAGGCGACTGCGGTGAGCCGTAATCCTCGGCGCTTAAAGCTCGTTTGAAAGGTCGAACAACTTTTCAAATGAGGCGGCGGACAACGGAGCCGAATACAGGAACCCCTGGGCAAAATCGCAACCGGCTTCAACCAATGCGCAGCGCTGGCCAGGAGTTGTCACGCCTTCGGCAATCACCGACAAGCCAAGCTTGCGTGCTACCAGAATAATGGCTTCGCAAAGGTGCAGTTCGCGCACGCTGCGTTCGATATTGCGCACGAAAGACATGTCGATCTTGAGACAACTGATGTGATAGCGCAGCAGATACGGCAGCGATGAATACCCCGTGCCAAAATCATCCAGAGCCAGTCCAATGCCTGAATCGGCCAGCGCTGCCAGCTTTTCTGCCACCTGAGGGCTGACATCCATGAGCAAGCGCTCGGTAAACTCGATCATCAGCGCTTCCGGAGGAAGACCAATTTCCTGAAGCGAATCAATGAGGTCGGAGGGTCGCACGTCAGAGCTCGTAAATTGCCCGTACGACATGTTCACCGCCATCTGAAAATCCGGAATGGATTTTCGCCATTGCGCCGCTTGCTTAGCAGCCTCACGAAACACCCACTTGCCAATATCAACTATCAGGCCGGTTTCCTCGGCTTCATGCATGAAGTGAATCGGACTTAGCAAACCGTTGGTGGGATGCTTCCAACGCAGTAACGCCTCTGCCTTTACGACCCGGCCGGTCTTAAGATCAAATATGGGCTGGTAATACAGAAGCAGCTGCTTGTTTTCCAGCGCGCCGGCAAGATCTCGCACCAATTGACGACGCTCGCCGGCCTGCTTGCGCATGACAGGAGTGAACACGCTATAGCAGTTTCTGCCCAGGCTCTTGGCGTGATACATCGCCAAATCGGCATGGTGAATCAGTTCTTCGTGTGTCTTGCCATCGCGTGGATAAAACGCCACGCCTACGCTCACCGAAATCAGGCCCCGGTCTTCCCCCAGTACATAAGGTTCGGCAATGGTGCGTACTATCTTCTCGCAGAGGCCCCGAACCTCTTCTTCGTCGCTCATTGCATCAGCCACAATGCAGAACTCGTCGCCCCCCAGGCGTACGACCAGATCCGAGCGACGCACGCATCCCAGCAACCGACCGGCAACCTGCCTTAACATCTCGTCACCCTGAGTATGCCCC
Organism: Pusillimonas sp.; assembly: GCF_029263785.1. Taxonomy (GTDB): domain Bacteria; phylum Pseudomonadota; class Gammaproteobacteria; order Burkholderiales; family Burkholderiaceae_B; genus Pusillimonas. The sequence goes on from NZ_JAJUFE010000018.1 coordinate 41,615, forward strand.
AGGGTATCGTTAATATCCTTGAACAGGTCAAGATCAAGATACAACAAGGCGAAGGCCGCGCCCGTGTGCTCGGCATACACCATCTTGGCATCCAGACCCTCTTGCAACATCAGCCGATTCGGCAGCCCCGTCAGAAGGTCGAAGTGAGCGTGGTGCCATATGCGGTCATCGTGTTGTTTCTGCTCGGTAATGTCAGAAAACATCCCCACACGGCAACGGACCGAACCATCCTCATTGAAGGTGGTAGTGATCGTAAGTTTCTCGACGTACTCGTTACCGTCCTTGCGACGATTCCAGATTTCGCCGTCCCAGCTGCCCGTCTCCTGGATGGACTGCCACATCGCCCGAAAGAACTCCTTGTCGTGCCGGCCCGAACTGAGCACGTTCATGCGGCGACCGACCACCTCGTCAAGGGTATAACCCGTGATATCCGAGAATGCCGGATTCACCGTAATGATGACTCCATTGGCATCCGTGACGACCATGGCATGGCGGCTGTGCTCGTAGACCAAACCCGTCAGCTCGGCCATGTTTTCATCTTGTTTGCGCGTCGTGACGTCTACCATCACGCCGGCAACCAGCAATTTATCGCCGATCTGGACACGGGAGCCAAAAATCTCAACGTCGATATACGAGCCATCCTTTCTCCGGGCCTTGCGCTCGTAATGAATGCTGCTTCGGTCACCCGTAAGCGTCTGACGTAGTGTTTCGGCTACACGCTGCCTTTCATCGTGCGCCACGATGTCGTAAAGAGACATCCCGACCAGCTCGTCGCGCGTATAGCCCAACAATTGGGCCAGCCTCATGTTCACATATCGAAAATGGTCGTCCTCTATAAGATACAGACCCACAGCCACGTGGTCGGCCAAGCTTTGGTATAGAGAGGATGCCCCTTGTCCGGAGCGGTCGGGGGAAAGCTGGTTGCTTTGCCGTTGATTGACCATATGTGAACGATCTCGTCGAAGCTATTGCCGTTGTTCATTTCGTGGATTCCGCGAGGCGCGTGCCATTACCACTTGTCGTCTGCTGCAGCAGGTAAACAATCTATTGTACGCGCCCGGATCGGTATTTTGTTACAAAGTTGAAACTTCTGTGGCTAAAACCGGGTAATGACCGTTTTTGCCACTCGTATGATGCCGGATCAATATTTCTGTGCGCATTGACCTCGTTTTTTCGCAACAAACACTTTTTTCTTGGTACGACTTGCGCAAACAAAAAATATGGTGCATAATTTTGCTTCTTTGCTAGGGCACCGCAAACAACGGGGGTATAGCTCAGCTGGGAGAGCGCTTGCATGGCATGCAAGAGGTCAGCGGTTCGATCCCGCTTACCTCCACCAGTCCTAACAAAGTCTGCTACAATTAGCAGTTTGCAGTCCTTGAGTCCCCTTCGTCTAGAGGCCTAGGACACCACCCTTTCACGGTGGGTACAGGGGTTCGAATCCCCTAGGGGACGCCAGTAAATCTGGCATGTAGTAAACCGCTGCGGAGCGGTAGTTCAGTTGGTTAGAATACCGGCCTGTCACGCCGGGGGTCGCGGGTTCGAGTCCCGTCCGCTCCGCCAA
>NZ_JAJUFE010000003.1 GCF_029263785.1 Pusillimonas sp.
CGGTAAGCCAACTGGCAGCTCCAGTCGGGGTGAGGGCCGACCGGCCGCTCATGGACCCGCCCCATTTTCAGTTCGAATCGCCTGGCTGCTTCGAAGCATAGCCGTTTTGCTTGCTCGACGGAGTGAGCATCAAAATACACATGCGAGTGGTATCCGGCGACAATGCGCTCGGACCAACTGGACGATTGAGCATCAAAATTCGTTTCCATCCTTATACATTAGCATGGTTACAATGCAGCGAACCGGTGTCGCTCACCAGCACCGGAACAATAATGCAAATGAAAGGGGGGTGCCAGGTGTTATTGAAGGACTGGTCTGTATCAGCGGTTGCAGCGGGTTTTCTGGCGGTACTGATCGCCTACGCCGGCCCGGCGGTGATTTTCTTCCAGGCGGCGGCCGTTGCAGATATTTCTACCGAGATGCTGTCGTCGTGGATATGGGCCATATCGATCGGGCCGGCCATCACGGGCATTTATCTGAGCTGGAAATTCAAGACGCCAATTGTCACCGCTTGGTCAGCGCCGGGCACAGCGCTGCTCGTGACGTTGTTTCCGGCCATAACCGTAAACCAGGCTGTGGCTGCCTACATTACCTCGGCCGTGATCCTCTTCATCATCGGCGTGTCCGGGTGGTTTGATCGCATCATACGGAGTATTCCACGGGGAATTGCGTCAGGCATGATGGCCGGAATTTTGTTTCAGTTCGGTCTTGATGCCTTTCGTTCGGCCGCGACGGCTCCGGCGCTGGCATTTGGGATGATCGCTGCATATATCGTCTTTCGACGCTTCTGGCCGCGCTATTGCGTTGTGCTGGTACTGATCGCGGGGATTGCACTGGCGGTGCTGATGGGACAGACAAGCTTGTCCACGCTGGATCTTGAGCTTGCCACACCCGTGTTCATCATGCCCGAGTGGACCTGGGACAGTACGCTCAGCCTGGCGCTGCCTTTGGTTCTGGTCAGTCTTACCGGGCAATTCTTGCCAGGCATGGCTATCTTGAAAGTGTCGGGCTACGACATGCCCGCCCGACCCATCCTCGTTACAACCAGCGCGGCCTCGGTCGTGGTGGCACTGTTCGGTGGCATCAACGTGGTGATCGCTGCGATTACAGCCGCGCTGTGTACCGGAAAGGATGCACATGAAGATCCTTCACGCCGCTACGTGGCGGGCATCGCCAACGGTGTGTTCTATTTGATCGGCGGTCTGTTCGCAGGAACCATTGTGCTGCTCTATACCGCGTTGCCAAAAGAATTCATTGCGGTGCTCGCGGGTCTGGCGCTGGTAGGTGCCATTACCAGTAATGTTGCGGGAACGATACAGGACGAAGAGAACCGTGAGGCCGCGATGATTACCTTCCTCGCGACGGCGTCCAATATGCAGTTTCTGGGCCTGGGTTCGGCGTTCTGGGGGGTCGTGATCGGCGGTTTTGCCTATGGAGTATTGCGCTTGCGTACGCGCCGGGCCGTGTAGCGGACAAGAGGGTTTATTAATAAATTGCTTGGGGTTGATCTCTTTTTATAACGTCAAGGCATAAACAAAGACCTCAAAATTTGTTCGTGAACCGCAACTAAAAAAGTACAGTTTCATATATGTCAACCAATGTGTTTGGCGTGGGTTTAATACCCATCCGGCTATAAGGCCGCATTTGAGCCAAACGCATCGAGAATCACTTATGAAACTTGAATTCAAACACATCAAGAAGAGCTTTGGCGATCTGAATGTCGTCCAGGACTTCAGCCGCGAAATCGATTCCGGCGAGCTGGTCGCCCTTGTTGGACCTTCTGGATGCGGCAAATCCACACTTTTACACATCGCGGCTGGTCTGGAGCACCCCACTGCGGGCTCCATGCTGGCTGGCGGAAAGGCGGTGCGAGGCCCAAACCCCGAACGTACACTCATGTTCCAGGAAAATGCTCTTTATCCCTGGATGACGCTTGTGCAAAACGTTGCATTGGCCCTGGAGTTCCAGAATATTGACAAGAAGCTGGCTGACAAACAGGCTCGTGAATGGCTCGAGAAAGTCAACCTGAAGAGCTTCGAAGATTATTACCCGCATCAGGTGTCGGGCGGGATGCGCCAGCGAGCCGCCTTGGCACGCGCGTTCATCACCCGGCCAAAGGCTTTGCTGCTTGACGAGCCCTTTGGTGCCCTTGATGCGCTTACACGCATGACTCTGCAGGACGCTCTGCGACAGTTGATTCGCGAGGCAGGTCCTACTGTGTTGCTGGTGACGCACGACGTCGATGAAGCGCTATTTTTGGCCGACCGGATTCTGGTGTTCAGCAAGCGCCCGGCAACCGTATTGAAGGAATTCACCTTGTCCGAGCACGAGAAAACGCATGATCTGTCGCAGTTCGCGGATATGCGCCGCGAGATTCTGGGGCTTTTGGGCATTCATGCCGAGCATGATCAAAACCCCGGCGCAGAACCGCAAACACAGGATTCACTTGAAGGAGTTGCAGTATGAAGTTCTTACGCATGTTGTTGCCGGCCTTGGCCGCACTGGCGCTGTCCAGTCAGGCGATCGCGGCAGAAAAGTTCAAGATCGGCTATCTGCGCGTCATGGATGACGCTCAGGTCATGGCTGCCTACGAAGGCGGCTTTTATAAGAAACACGGCCTGGACGTCGAGCTGGTGGAGTTCAAATCGGGTACTGACCTGATCAAGGCTATTGTGGGCGGTCAGCTGGATACGGGTGTCCTTGGCTTTACGAACGCGGCTTCGTGGTCGTCGCGTGGCGCCGACCTTAAAGTGGTGGGCGGTGCCCAACACGGATATCACGCCATTGTTGTGCGCGATGATGCCAACATCAAGACTGTTGCCGACCTTAAAGGGCGCACTCTTGCATCGCAAAAAGAAGGCAGCACCGCCGACACCGTGCTGCGCGGTGTGGTACTGAAGGACGCCGGTCTGGCGCCCACTGACCTGAATATCATGGGCGTCAGCCCGCAAGTTGCCGTTCAGTCTCTGGTAGGAAGCCGTGTGGACGCAGCATTCCTGTTCGAACCGCAGGCCAGCATCGCCAAGCTGGTGGCTCCCGTTACGGAAATCTACGAAATCGGCGAAGTATGGCCATTTCCCTGCATGGTCGTCATTACTTCCGGCGAGACGCTGCGCAAGAACAAGGAAGGGGTCTGGGCTTCCATGGATGCCCAGCGCGAGGCCATCGAGTTGCTTACCAATAATCCGGAAGAGGGCGCAAAGCTGATCGCCGGCTATTTCATTGCCGAACCCAAGCTCAAGACACTCGAGCATGGTGAGATTGCACGCGAAGACGTTATTCGCGACGCTATCGCAAGCCAGACTTTCAGCCCCATTCTTACGCCCCAGGAACTGGACCGCATGCAGGAGATTGCCGACATCATGCAGAGCCAGGGTTCGCTCAAGACACGTGACGGATCGCCATTTGATGTGAACACCATTGTCGATCTCAGCTGGCAGAAAGCTCGCCAATTGTAATCCGCTCGATTCTTACCAACCCGGGCGTAGCGGCACACGGCAACTGCCTTGTGTGGCTGCGCACTGAAGATGGCCGGTAACCTTCCGGCCATCTTGTTTTAAAGCCATTCATGAGTTCACGTTCACAATTATCAAGGTTCCAGAAAGCCACTGCGATGACGGTGGCGATATTGTTCATTTTGCTGATCTGGCAGGCTGCGGCCTGGACACTGCCCGACTTCCTGATGCCTGGCGTACCGACAGTCATCATGCGTTTGTGGGAAGAAATCCAGACCGGCGAGTTTCGTCAGGTTCTATCTGGCAGCCTGGCACGGCTGGGGCTGGGCTATGGGTTTGCGCTGCTCTTCGGGATAGGCCTGGGTTTGCTGGGCGGTGTACTGTTTTTTTTCCGCGAGGTGCTCAAGTCGGTGATCATCATCTTGCAGTCGATCCCGTCTATCGCCTGGGTGCCGCTGTTCCTCATCTTGATGGGCTTTGGCAATGTGCCGATCATCGTTGTCATTGCACTGGCCGCATTTTTTCCGGCTGCCTTGTCGGTGATGAATGCGACCGAGAGCGTCCTGAAGGTGCATGTCTCGGCTGCGCGTGTCATGGGGGCTTCGCGTTGGGGAATGATCAAGCGCGTCTACCTGCCGGCAGTCATGCCCGAACTGATTACGGGGGCGCAGCTTGCCTTTGGCAATGCATGGCGCGCCCTGATTTCTGCGGAAATGCTGATCGGCTTTGGGCAAGGCCTGGGCAGATCTCTTGCCTATGCGGGTGAAACAGCGGACATGACCGGCGTGATGGCGAACATTCTCACGATTGCCATTCTCGCAACCTTGATCGATCAGGTTCTGCTGGAAAACCTCAAGCGCAAGTTGCTGCGGTATCAATACGTTTAAGGACCGGCACGAGCGTGCCGGCATGAGCATGTCGAATTATCTGTTGCGAACGGTCGTGTGTGTGTGGTTGGCAGGTTGTGGGCTTGGCGCCGTCGGCGCCCAGGCGTCGCCCGGCGCACCGACCCAACGCCCCGACGTGGCCAGTGAGAGTGACGGCGAAAGAGCCGGTGAACTTGTTGTCGGAGTGCGTCACGTCGTTCCGCCTTTCGTTGCCGGAAGCAAAGTCAGAACGCCGGAAAACATAGAAACACTGCTGGTGGACGAGGTAGCAAAAAGCATGCAACGCACGCCTCGATACATTGCTGCCGACGCAAGCAGTAGCTCGGTATCGCCCGAGACCTTTGATTTTGTCGTGGCGGATCTTCCCAAGGGCAGTCCCCCGGTCTTTCCGTCCATGACCGCCATCGCCACCGGTCAGGTGACACGGCCCATGGCCATCATGCGCACCGACACAGACATCAAGTCGTGGACGCAGCTGAAGGGCAGGACAGTCTGTCTGGCTGAAGATGGGAAATACGTCGGGAAGATTGCACAGCAGTACGGAGCCATCGAGCAGGTTTATCGAGCTCCCGCCGACTCCTTGCTTGCCCTGCGCATCGGTGAGTGCGACGCTGCAGTGCATGACGACACGATGCTGAAGGCATTATTGCGCTTTCCGGAATGGAAGAAGTTCTCGGCAAGTCTGCCGCCCGGTAACGCCTCCGCGCAATATTTTCTGGTGCCTGCCCAGCGCAAGGAACTTGCAAATCGACTTCGCAAATTGGTGGCGGGATGGCAAAGTAAGGGGTATTACGGCAAACTGATTGCAGATATGACGCATGATATTGCGTTCGAAGTGTATCTGGATCAGACCGTCCCTGATTGCCATTAATGTACATGGCAAGTTTGTTAATCAAGCATTTAGCCTGCTCATGTCTTCAGATTCCGATCGAACCGGCCGCCTTTTTTTTGCCCTTTGGCCCGATGAACAGACAGCCGGCCTTCTGGCACAGAGGCAAGCCGTGCTCGAGGGCGCGCGGCACACCCACGCGCGTGACTTCCATCTTACCCTGGCGTTTCTGGGCGTTCAGCCGATGTCACAGCTGGCTGCTTTACAAGCCGTGGTTGAACAGATTGAATTCAGCGCGATTTCAATGACGTTGAACACATACGGCGAGTTCGCACGCCAAAAGGTCGTGTGGGCAGGCATGACAGACGTTCCGGAGTCGCTGCGGGAGCTGCGTGTTCGTCTATTGGCAATGCCAGCCTTGTCCGCAGTCTCATTTCGACGAGAAGCCGGGTTTGTACCCCATGTTACTTTGGCGCGAAAGGCGGCGTTGCCGCGTGCCGGGTTCGAACCAATACACTGGACAGCCCGACGCATTGCACTGGCCACCTCGCAAGAAGCCGGTACGATGCCACGCTATCGCCTGTTGGCTTGTCGAGACGTTTAGGGTGGGTTACCTTTTAGCCTTTGTGCTTAAGGATCCTGGATGTCCGGTTCGAATCGTCGCCTGTTTTTACTGCGCCACGCCGAGGCGGCGCGCCCACCCGCCATCCATGACCATGAGCGTCCCCTTAGTGCGGTGGGTCAGACCGATGCTGCGTCCATGGGAATTTATATGGCGCGAGCCGGTCTGGTCCCCGATTTCGCACTGGTATCGACGTCAGCGCGCACGCGCGAGACATGGGCTCTGGTCCAGAAATCCCTGCCAGAGGTGGTTCCCGCGGTATTTGAAAGTCGAATCTACGAATCTGGCCCGGACGATATCCTGACGGTGATCCGTTCTGCTCCCGCAATGGAAGAGAAGCTGATTGTTGTGGGACATAACCCCGGCATGCACCGGCTGGCGCTGTATCTCGTGGGCAGTGCCCAACGAAATGCATATGCCCGTTTGCATGCGGATTACCCGCCCGGTTCGCTGGCAGTCATTGATTTTGACGTTGATTCCTGGAGCGCCATCGGCGAGCAGCAGGGTGTGCTCGAACGATACGCCACGCCGGCCAGTCAATCAGAATAAAGCGGATGCGGGGTGTGTTCGGTGCGCGGTCGAACGCCTGGCAAGACGTCGCCGGCAAGCAAAGTTTTAGTTGCGCCTGCGTGCGGGCGAGTAGGCAGGACGATTTGGCAGATGACGGAAGGTGATTCTTCCCTTGCTCAAATCGTAGGGTGACATTTCGAGGGTGACCTTATCACCAGCAAGGATGCGAATGTGGTGCTTGCGCATTTTTCCGCCAGTGTAGGCGATGACGGGATGCCCATTATCCAACGTGACGCGAAAACGCGAATCAGGCAGGACTTCGGTAACGGAGCCGCTCATTTCCAATAATTCTTCTTTAGCCATATGTGATTCTCCTGTAAAAAACAGTGCAGCAAATCCACGCTGGTGGCGCGGTTTGCCAATGTTTCAGTGCGCGGGTAGCGCAGGTTGAGTAAAGCGACGGAACCTGGCGGTTCGTAAAGGGAAGGTCGCCGGCTGTAGTGGCAGGCGAATCGAGAAGGGCCCGTATGTAGGTCGGGGTCGAAAAAGCTGAATATCAGCTTTTGAACGTGCCCTTATATAACTTGCCGCTATATAACTGGTTTGTCTTTTGAAAGACTTCTATTTAACTAAAAATAGTAACCGATACCGCGGCGTTGGTCAAGGTTCCGGATTCGCTTTATTTCGGGGGGTCACGGGGCTGGCAAAGGGAACGTAGTTTGCTGGCGCCATATGGCCATATGGTCCGGCGTTATAGGGTCCGTTGGCGCTATGGGGTCGCATGCGGGCATACGGTGGCATACGGTTCCAGCGGCCTTCGAGGCTGCATTATTGATCTGATCCCCAGGCATGTATCGACGCGCCGTGTATGTATCGACGCACCGTGCATGCATCGACGCGCCGTGTTTTTGAACAGGAGATTTCCATGCACACACTTGCAACGTCTCGCATTAATTCCGCAGACAGACGATCAAATGCTTTACGCCGCCGTCGCTCGCGACAATCCTCAGGTGCGCTGATTGCAATATTGCTATCGGGCGGAGTATTTGCCACAGCGGCACACGCTGATGTCACCGTTACGATGCACAAGGTGTCCCAAGAAGGAATCACTGACGAGATTGGCAATATCAAGGTGTCCGAATCGGAATTCGGTTTGGTGTTTACGCCTGAGCTCAAAGGGCTGTCGCCCGGAGTGCATGGATTCCACGTTCACCAGAACCCCAGTTGCGATCCGCTGGAAAAGGATGGAAAGGTCACACCGGCTGGTGCGGCGGGCGGTCACTACGATCCCGATAATGCCAAGAAACACGCAAGCCCGTGGGGTGACGGACACCTGGGCGATCTGCCTGCCTTGTACGTTGACGCAGAGGGCAATGCACGGTTGCCGGTATTGGCTCCTCGACTCACAAAACTCGACCAGATCAAGGGACGCGCATTGATGGTGCACGAGGGAGGCGACAATTACTCTGACCACCCCATGCCGCTTGGCGGAGGGGGTGGGCGCATGGCCTGCGGGGTAATCCGGTAAGCTCAGTCGGGGTTGCGCCGATGGTGCATCGACTTGCCCATCTGGTCCAGGGCGCTGGTGGGCAAAAGCCGCTGCGCCATGGGCAAGAGCTCTTCATCTTCAGTTATCAGGTGCGCGGCATACTCCTGGATGAAGCGATCGACGTCGTCCAGGGGAAGCTCGGCTGCCGATCCACTCTGGATTTGCAGCAGAACGGGACGCAGACGCTGCCACTGAGCTTCCAACTGGCGATGCTCGGCCGAGAGCCGCCCAAACAGTTCGCGCATACACACGGCGTCGGAACCGGCTACGGCCTCCAGCAGCGCTGGGAACAGGTCCTGTTCTTCGTCCGCGTGATGAAACAGGGCCGGGCCGTCGAAGTAGCGCAGTATGCTCTGGGCCGCGCTTCTGGCTTGCTCGTCGGCTCCATGAGCCGCAATATGCGCGGGCAGGCGCGACAAGGTATCGCAGCGGCTTCGAAGTTTGTCGTGGCATGCCGAAAGCAGCTGGATGGGTTCATCAAAACCTGCAGCGGGAGCGTTGAATCCGGGAATGGATTGAGTCATGGCATGTCCTTGAATCGAGCGGGTGTAGCGGCTTGCCGAGCACGGGTGCAATGGTCGCCGGCCATTGTGTGCCAGGCGTTTTTATCGTCCAGATTTAAGCGTACACTAGCAATGATTCGAAAGTCACGCCATTCATAGCGCAACCAATTTACGCGGGAACAAGCGATGCAAGAGTCCACCATTCAGGCTCCACGATGGGGGCTGGATAACATTCCTTTCGAGCAGATTGATGTTTCAAAAGCGCGCGAGAACGAAGACCTTTTCTATCTGGTAACCAGCGCATCTTTTATCGAGATTGCTTCAGATCTGTACACCAGCAATCTGATCCAGCATTTTTCGGGCGATGACGACGTTGTGCGTTGGTTGGAAGATCATTGGCAGCACGAAGAGATGCGGCACGGGTATTCGCTGCGAGATTACGCATTGAAAGTGTGGCCGGAATTCGACTGGCAAAGCGCATATGGATCGTTTTTTGAAGAGTACTCCAGCATGTGCACGATGGAGGAATTCGAACCTACACGAGGCCTCGAAATGGTGGCACGATGTGTGGTCGAGACCGGCACCGCCACGTTCTATACAGCGCTGAGCCAGCATTCCACCGAGCCGGTACTGACCGGAATCGCCGCCCGGATCCGGGCCGAAGAGGTGGGCCATTACAAGCATTTCTTTCAGTACTACAAGCACTATTGCCAGCACGAGTCGCCAAGCCGTTGGCGCGTCTTGGGTGCCATTCGTCGGCGCGTGGTCGAAGCGCGTAATTCTGATGCAGAAGTCGCTTTGTGGCATGTCTATGCACACCGCCATCCGGGTGCCGACCGAACCCGGGACAGGCAAGCCTTCAAAAAAATGATGTCAGGGCTGGGCAAGGCCGTCAAGCAACACTATCCGGTCAGCATGGCGGCCAAGATGGTGCTGCGGCCGTTGGGTCTGCCCGCACGCGTAAATCACGTCATCGAAGGGCCCTTGTCACGGGCAGCCAGCCTGTTGCTTCGCTAAATACTTTCTACCGGCCGGCGAGTCGGCTTCAATGGCCCCCGGATCTGTTTATTGCGCTTACGCGCCGGGCCCCAACACACCCTGCAGCAGGAGATATTTCTGAATGCGCTCCAGGCGCGCCTGCGGATCTCGCATATGAAGCAGGTGCTGACGCTGAAGGGCAGTCAATGGAAGCATTTCGGCCCAGCGGTCGGCTACCCAGCCGCACTCATCCAACCGGAACGGGGGGCAGATCGGCATGGCGTCCGCCGGCGTTCCCTCTTGCTGAAGACGCGCTATGACACGGCCCAAGGCGTCAGCACAAGCTTGCAGAGACGATGGGATCGCTACGGGAGAGTCAGTTGCCAGAGGGGTGCTCCGGCCCATCCATAGACCAAACTTTTCCTGACGGCTGTCCTGCAGTTCGAACGGGGAGGTTCCAATGCACCGCAAGTGAATCAAGGCAGGAATGGGTGCATGCCAAGCATCAATACGCGCCATGGTTCCGGCATTGCTGAGTTTCTCTACCCCTTCGGGCGATCTGACCTCGCGACCTTCAAGCAGGCCGACTACCCCGAATTCCTTCCCCTCATCGATGCAGCGTCGAATCATGTTCAGGTATCGAACTTCGAATACGCGCAAGTGCAGGACACCATCAGGAAAAAGTGCGCGGCCGAGAGGGAATAAAGGGATTTCTTCCATGAAAAGATGCCTTCGAAAAGAAACTTGAGAGCGGTCTAGGGGTTAACTATAAATTGTTAGGCGGCAGCGAGTTGCGTATAGTATTTGTATCCCGGCAGCAACCGACTGCCTGCGGCGCGATGGCTGGCGTCGCCATAAAATCAATGGAGACAATAGTGAATATGCCCGAAATTCAAGGCGCGCGCTTGTTCGCTGACCCCGCCGTAAAGGTCGAAACCCGGGCCGACGGCGTTCTGGTGCTTGATAACCCTGTTTCGCTTGAGCCGTATGCCAGATGTGTGGGGCAATACCTTGAGCATTGGGCAAGAGTCGCTCCCGATCGCAAGTTCCTGCAGGAACGCGGGCCGACCGGCGAGTGGACGGGGGTTACTTACAAAGTCGCTCTTGGGCAGGTGCGCCGTATTGCGGGCTGGCTTCTTGAGAATCATAAACGTCCTGACCATCCGGTATGCGTGCTTACGGACAACACCGTCGAACATGGCTTGCTCATGTTGGCATGCATGCACGTGGGCATTCCTTACGCGGCCCTGTCGCCCGCCTATTCACTGGTGTCCAGAGACTTCGCCAAACTCAAGAACCTGATACAGCGGCTGGACCCGGAGTTCATATATGTGGGTGGCGTCCAGCGCTTTGTACCTGCCCTGGAGGCCATCAAAGGCTTGCATCAGGCGAACCTGATTGTATCTGACGCCGATACGCCACCTGAATCTGCGCTGCGCTTCTCTGATTTGCTGACGGGGAGCGACGGACCGGCGGTCGAAGAGGCATTTCTTCGAGTCGGGCCCGATACCATCGGAAAAATTCTATTCACCTCCGGTTCAACCGGTTATCCCAAAGGGGTCATCAACACCCAGCGCATGATGTGTGCGAGCCAGCAGGCAAAACGCCAGGTGTGGCCGCTATTGCTGGACAATCCCCCCATTTTGCTCGATTGGCTCCCGTGGAATCACACCTTCGGTGGAAATCACAACTTCAATATGGTGCTGGCTAATGGGGGGACCCTGTACATTGACGGTGGCAAGCCGCTTCCGGGCCTGTTTGATCAGACAGTACGAAACCTGCGCGACATTGCGCCTTCTTTATATCTGAACGTACCTCGCGCGTTCGATATGTTATTGCCTGTGCTTCGCGCCGACGCCGAACTGCGCCGCCATTTTTTCTCGAATTTGCAGGTGATCTTTTACGCTGCGGCTGCGTTGCCCCAGCACCTTTGGGACGGCCTGATCGAGCTTTCGCGGCAGGAGCTCGGGCATCCCGTTCCCATGGTTACGGCCTGGGGCTCGACGGAAACCTCTCCGTTGGCAACAGACTGCCACTACCAGGCCGATCGCTCGGGCGTAATCGGCTTGCCGGTGCCTGGCGTTTCCATCAAGCTCATTCCCAGTGGCGACAAGCTCGAAGTTCGTGTCAAGGGGCCGGTCATCACTCCAGGGTATTTCAAGCAGCCCGAAGAAACCGCCAAAGTATTTGATGACGAGGGCTACTATCGAATTGGTGACGCAGCCAGGTTCGCTGATCCCGAGAATCCCGCGGCGGGCCTGATGTTCGACGGCCGGGTCTCTGAAGATTTCAAGCTTACGACAGCAACCTGGGTCAGTGTTGGGGCGCTGCGGGTCAAGGGGATAGAAATGATGGCCCCCGCAGTTCAGGATATCGTCGTGACGGGTCACGATCGAGACTCTGTTGGTTTCTTGATCTTTCCCAATGCCGCAGTATGCCGCAAGCTTGCCAACCTGCCCGAGGACGCTTCATTGGAGCAAGTCGCTTCTCACCCTGCGGTGCTGGACCACATCACCAGGGGCATGAAGGCTTTGCGGGATGCAGGTACCGGCAGTTCAACCTTCGCCGACCGTGCCATGATACTTACGAGCCCGCCGGCCGTTGACCGCGGCGAGATCACCGACAAGGGCTATATCAATCAGGCGGCCGTGCTGAAGGCGCGTGCCGATCTGGTGGACAGACTGTATAAAAGCGACCCCGATCCTCTTATCATCCGGTTGTAAGCATGGATTCGACAGCATCATTTTCCATCGAGGTTCCTGACCTCCAGCAACGTGTCGCGCAGCGGGTGCGGGCTGCGAGGGCGGCAAGAGCCATGTCCATGAAGCAACTGGCTCATGAGTCCGGTATTTCGTTGCCATATTTGTCCCGTGTTGAGCGCGGGGAAGGCAACATTTCGCTGGCTGTGCTTGCCAAACTGGCGGCGGCGCTGGGTTTGTCCGCTGACAGCATGTTGGCTGATGATGAGCGCTACGGCGCTGACTATGCCCTGATTGTCGAGCTGCTCAAGCGCCAGACTCCGGCTCGACTGCGCGAGCTTCGCAAAGCCCTGATGGACGGAGATCCCCCGCACAGGAAACCCAGACGCATTGCCCTGACAGGATTGCGTGGTGCCGGAAAGTCCACTCTTGGTCCCTTACTTGCTCATCGGCTCGGGCTGCCCTTTGTGGAACTCAATGGCGAAGTCGAAAAAGAAGCCGGCATCTCATTGGATCTGATCTTTTCCATTTACGGACAAGCAGGGTTCCGGCAGCTTGAAAAGCGATGTCTTGATCGTGTCATTGGCCAGTATCCCGAAGTTGTTCTGGCCACGGGCGGAGGCATAGTCGTCGAACCGGCTACATACGAATTGATCCTGCACACGTTTTTCTGTGTGTGGCTGCACGCCGAACCGTCCGAGCATTTCAGACGCGTGATGGCCCAGCACGATGCGCGAATTGCCACGCCCGAACTTCAGGAAGAAGCTTTGGCCAACATTACCGCCGCTGTTGAGGCTCGTCGCAAACTGTATGCCTTGGCTCACGCCAACGTCGATACAACCGGGCGCGATGTGGAAACCCTGGTCCAGGAGCTCGAGTCTTTGGTGTTGCAGCGACCCACTGCGGGTCACAGTCTTCAGCAGGCCTTGTGCGCCTGAACCCTTACAACCATCCGGAGTCAATCAATGCGTCAGGAGATAAAACGGGTCGCCGTTATAGGTACAGGTGTTATCGGATCAAGTTGGGCGGCCTATTTTCTGGCGCGTGGCCTTGATGTGATCGCTACTGACCCTATGCCGGATGCCGAAACACGCCTGCGGGAAACCGTAGCGCGACTGTGGCCCACCATGCAGGCGATCGGGGTAAGCGTCGGCGCGTCGCTGGATCGTCTGCGCTTCGAAACAGATATGCTCGAGGCCGTTAAAGACGCTGACTTCGTTCAGGAAAACGGTCCCGAAGAAGAAACGCTCAAAATTGACCTTTTCCAGCGCATGGATTCCGTTGCACCGGCCGACGTCGTGCTCGCCTCAAGTTCCTCCGGGCTGCTGATCAGCAAGGTGCAGTCGGCCTGCAAGCATCCGGAGCGTGTTGTTCTGGGGCATCCTTTCAACCCGCCACACCTCATTCCGCTGGTAGAGGTCATCGGTGGAGACCAGACGTCCCAAGCCGCGCTAAAGGCTACCATCGATTTTTATAGTTCCATCGGCAAGAGCACGGTCAATCCTCGCAAGGAGGTGAAAGGCCATATTGCCAATCGCCTGCAGGCCGCTCTGTGGCGGGAAGCTTTTTACCTGGTAGAGCAGGGCGTCGCCACCGTACATGACATCGATGTAGCGATCTCTCATGGACCAGGCTTGCGCTGGTCGTTGCTGGGGCCATTCATGAACCTGCATTTGTCCGGTGGGCAGGGTGGTATCGAGCACATGCTGGAACACTTGGGCGGCCCGATACAGGACTGGTGGGACGATCTGGGATCGCCCACCATGACGCCCGACCTCAAGCGGAAAGTCGCCACGCAGCTGCGGGAGGTTTTGGCCAGTACGGATGAATCCCGGTTTTTACCCGAGCGCGATCGCATCCTGCTGGAACTGATAGCGGCAAAAAAAGCCTCGGGCAAGTTGCCTTGAGTTCTGCCCCGGGCCCCAAAGAAGCTTGGCCCTAGCTGACGCTTGCGGCCGCCTCTTCTAGCGCGACCGCCAGTGCCTGCTCGACGTTTTCAAGAAACACAAACTGCAATTGCTGCCGCGCCTCTTCCGGGATGTCTTCAAGGTCTTTTTCGTTGCGCGCCGGCAAAAGCACGGTGCGAATCCCTGCTTGTAGCGCTGCCAACACCTTTTCCTTGATTCCCCCGACAGGCAGGACTAAACCTCGCAAGCTGATTTCGCCTGTCATTGCAAGGTCATAACGGACCGGTCGCTCGGTCATGAGCGACGCCAGGGCCACAAACATTGCAGTTCCCGCGCTGGGTCCATCTTTAGGAATGGCACCCGCCGGGACGTGAACGTGAATATCCTGTTTCTCGAAGCTCTCCGGTTCTATTCCCAGGCTTTTTGCTTTTCCTTTCAACAAGGTCAGGGCAGCCTGGGCACTTTCCTTCATCACGTCTCCGAGCTGACCGGTCAGTATCAGGCGCCCATTGCCGGGAGCCCGGCTTGCCTCGATAAACAAAATATCGCCGCCCACGGGGGTCCACGCAAGGCCCGTTGCCACCCCCGCCAAACTTGTGCGCATGGCAAGCTCACTTTCGTACTTGCGCGCCCCCAGGATTGAGTGCAAATCGCCTTCATCTACGGTGACGCGCTTGTCAGTGCCTTCGGCTATCCGCATGGCGGCATGGCGAAAGACACTGCCAATTTCTCGCTCGAGATTCCGAACCCCCGCCTCGCGCGTATAAAAATGAATGATTGCTCGCAGTGCAGCGTCGGTCAGTTCGCATTGTTCTGAAGTAAGTCCGTTCGCCTCGAGTTGCCGCTGAACCAAGTAACGGCGAGCGATCTCCATCTTTTCGGATTCGGTATAGCCAAGAAGCTGGATGACTTCCATGCGGTCTCGCAGCGGTCCGGGAATGGCATCCAGAACGTTTGCTGTCGTGATGAACATGACTTTCGACAGGTCAAACGGCACCGCCAGGTAGTTGTCCCGAAACGCTGAGTTCTGTTCCGGGTCAAGTACTTCAAGCAGCGCCGCTGCCGGGTCCCCGTGCACTCCGCCGCCGCCCAGCTTATCGACTTCATCGAGCATCAACACGCAATTGCGCGAGCCCGCCTTGTGAATGGCCTGAATGATGTTGCCGGGAAGTGCGCCAATGTATGTACGGCGATGTCCACGGATCTCTGCCTCGTCATGGACGCCGCCCAAACCCAGACGCGCGAACTTGCGCCCGGTTGCCTTTGCAATACTTTGGCCCAGGGATGTCTTGCCTACGCCAGGCGGGCCGACGAAACACAGTATTGGGCTGCGGCCTTCGGGGTTGAGCTTGCGTACAGCCAAATATTCCAGGATGCGCCGCTTGATTTTCTCGAGCCCGAAATGATCGGCGTCGAGCGTTTCACGCGCCTCTGAAATATCAATGCGCTCGTCGGTCGTGATGTTCCACGGTAATTCTGTCAGCCAATCGAGGTAGGTTCGTAATGACGAGTATTCGGCTGATGCATCGGGCATATTGCTGAGGCGGCGCAATTCTTTACGCGCAATTTTTTCGACCTCCTCAGGCATCTGCGCCTTTTCGATATTGGCTTCAATCTCAGCGATTTCTGCCGCGTTGCTTTCAGTTTCGCCAAGCTCCTGCTGTATTGTCTTGAGTTGCTCGCGAAGCAATACTTCGCGTTGGCGATCCTCGAATCGTTCCTTGGTCTGCTTGTCGATATCCTGGCTGATACGCAGGACCTCGGCAAAATGCACCAGAAAGCCAAGAACCTTGTCCAGTCGCGGCAATAAATCAAAGGTTTCGAGTATGTCCTGCTTTTCGGCGGGCTTGATATCCATCAGGCCCGACACAAAGTCGGCCAGCACTGCGGGCGACGTGATACCCGCAGCTGTATTGGCCAGCTCCGGCGGAGCCTGTGGCAACATGCGCAAAATATCGGCTGTCCTGGTCTTGAGCTGCAACATCCGCGCTTCGATCTCGGGATCGGTTGTCTCGGGCTCTTCGTAAGTTTCCACCCGGGCGACCAGGAAAGGGTAGTCAGGCAGATATTCCTTGATGACGAAACGCTGTTCGCCCTGGCATATCAAATGGTGCTGGCCGTCCGGGGTTGTCACATATCGCAGGATGCTCGCAAGCGTTCCAACCCGGTGAAGGTCGACCCCCATGGGTTCATTGTTGTCGGCGTCTCGTTGCAGGACGATACCCACCTGGCGCCCCGAGCGAGCCGCATTCTGTGCCGCCTTTATCGAGCTTTCGCGTCCGATGCCAATTGGCGCAACCATCTGCGGGAACACGACCAGGTTGCGGACCGGAATGATGATCAGCGCGTCGTCGGGAATATTGAGTTCTGTTTGATCTGCAGCGGCTGCCTGAGAGTCTTGCGCGTGGTCAGTCGAGATTGGATCGTTCGTCTTTGTGTCCATGGCTTTCCCTTGTAATTGCTGGATAAGCACCTTTGAAGAGGCAGGCCCTACAGTTTGCGCAAGGTAAGTACCAGGCAACCGTTGGCCAAGGAGGACTCTTGTATTTCGAATTGCCCGGAAGGCAGCTCGATACGACGTTCGAACCGGCCGTACGGAATCTCGATTCGGCGTATGTGTGTAGAAGCGGGTGCGGGCATCGGGCGCTCACCCACCACAATCAGCGTGCCTCCGTCTATCAATACCTCGACCCGGTCAGGAGCGACCCCGGGCAGGGCCACCACGACGGACAGATGGGTAGCAGTCTCGAAAATGTCGGCGGGTGGTTCCCAGGTGGGACCGCGCGACGGATGTGGGCTGAGCTGGAAGAATTGCCGATGAAGCCGGTCGGCTTGCTCCAGCATTTGCACGGCTTGCGCCAGCATCAGGTTTGGCGATTTTCGATACGTCATGTTGGTGTCCCCAAAATCGGCATGTCGGCAGCTGTATGGTCAACTATAGAAGCAAACCGGGGACCTTCGCAATTGGACTCATGGCATGGGCGACGCGGTGAAACTGGGCAGACGCGGCATGGCTGGCACTTATGGTGAAATCAGGCGGGGCAGGCGTACTCGATGATCAACTGCGCCGAGACTGTTCCGTTCCAGACGTTTTGCTCCAGGCGGTATGCGACGTCCACGTGCTCGGGCAGGAGTTCCGCATGGTTGAACCAGATTGCATCAAAGCGTTGATGGCTGCGTTCCAGGCTAAGTTTCAAATGTTTGTCCTTGAGCAGGCGCTGATGCTGCACTCGGAAAACGTCGCGAAAGACGGGTGCTGGAAACCCGGCTCCCCAAACCTGTTCTGAAAGCATGCCGGCCACCTGTGCGTTGGCATAGCCGGTCTCAAGCGACCCGTCTGTTTCTATTACGGGTTCAAAGCTGCTTCGGCCTGTTAGGTGAACGACAGCATCGTCGAATCCTCGCAGGAACTGTTCGTAAGCGTCTTCGCGCAGGGTAAGCCCCGCTGCCATGGCATGACCCCCGAACTTGAGGATAATGCCGGGATGTTGTTTGGAGACCAGATCCAGCACATCGCGAAGATGCACGTCCGGAATGGAGCGCCCTGAGCCGCGCAGCTGTCCGGGCTCGGACCGGGCGAAAGCCAATGTGGGGCGCCAGTATGTCTCTTTCAGACGAGAAGCGACCAACCCAACCACACCCTGATGCCAATCGGGGTGATAAACGCAGACGCTGGCGCCTGTAACGGGCTGGTTCTGTTCGACGGCCAGCAGAGCCTCCTCTCGCATGGTTCCCTCGATGCCGCGCCGCTGCTGATTCATTTCGTCGAGTTCGCGAGCCAGTTTGAGAGCAAGGTTTTCGTCATCGGTAATCAGACAGTTGATACCCAGACTCATATCGGCAAGGCGCCCGGCAGCGTTGATGCGAGGGCCCAGAGCAAAACCCAGGTCGAATCCGGAAGCCTGGCGCGGTTCGCGACCGGCCACGGCAAACAGGGCACGCAAGCCTGCTTGCATTCGCCCTGAACGCATCCTTTGCAGCCCCTGTGTCACCAGGAGGCGATTGTTGCTGTCCAGTTTGACTACATCGGCAACAGTGCCAAGCGCGACGAGATCAGACAGGGCATCCAGCCTTGGTCCGCCGTCGGCCGGGTACACGCCTCGCCGTCGCAGTTCTGCACGCAGTGCCAGCATGAGGTAAAAAATGACCCCTACGCCAGCCAGGTTTTTCGAGGGGAAGCCGCAGCCGGGCTGATTGGGGTTGACTATGGCCACGGCATCCGGAAGGACCGGTCCTGGCAGGTGGTGATCGGTAATCAATACCTCGATTCCGGCCTGCCGCGCTGCTTCCACCCCATCAACGCTGGCAATCCCGTTGTCGACAGTAATGAGCATGTCGGGCTTGCCGGAAGGGTGCGATACGGCAAGTTGAACCACCTCGGGAGACAATCCGTAACCGGTTTCGAAGCGATTGGGCACGAGAAAATCGACATCTGCGCCCATGGCTCGCAACGCGCGAATTCCCACAGCGCAGGCTGTGGCTCCATCACAATCGTAGTCGGCGATGATAAGCAGTTTCTTGCCAGCCCGGATCGCATCAGCCAGGATTCGTGCTGCCGTTTCAACGTGCGTGAGCCGCGACGGGGGGATCATTGCGCCCCATTTGAGCAAGGTCTCATCCGCGCTGCGCACGCCGCGCGCCGCCCACAGACGACAAAGAAGGGGATGTATTCCCGCCGCTTCGAGTGCCTTCAGGGCATCTTGGTCAGCTTGGCGGGTACTTAGTTTTGGGACAACCACCATTTACTCCACGAATTACGACCTCGCCCCATCCATTTGCTCAGGCGAGCGAAGGGCCTGGGGGTTAGCGTAACAATACTGTTGCGGCCCGTCAGGACCAGCACCGGCGCTTGGCCATGCCTGGCCATCGGCTTGAATACTTGTGTCTCGAGTTGTGAAAGAGTTGCCAGCCAGGCACCCCAGTCCTGCGCCAGGAATGGGCCGAGCAAAGCGTCATGGCTGAGCGTATCATCGGTGGTCGGCGACATTCGTAACTGGCTCGGTCTGGCACCACCGAACAGCCACAGGCCGTTGATGGGGCGTTCGCCTTGTCGATGCCTGCTGACATTGACGGGCGAATCAAACCACAGCATTTGTATCTCGTTGAACAGGCGTCTCCAGGGTCGAATGGACGCATCTTGCGGCCACCAGTCGTTGACGGATGCTGTGGAGACCAACGAGGGACTGCTGCTGTTGAATGTGAATCCTGGAGGAGGGATCACCCTCCAGCGGGCCACGCCATCCGGATGCAGTTGGAAACCAGTTCCTTCGAACAGGGAATGTGCGGAGTCGAACAACGCTACACTCTGTTCTCGTGTAATGTTCAAGTCGTCCGAAGTCAGTAAAGCTGCACTGCTTTGCGTGGGTGCCATATGAACGAGCTCGGCCAGCCAGACGGGTTCCTGAGGGTCGATTTTGTGATTTTCCGACCACAATGGACCCAGCCCCGCGCTAAGATTCTGATTCGCGTCGGGCGTGAAGCCGGCTTTTTCCAGCTGCCACTGTTCAATCGCAGTGCAGCCCGATTTGGCAGGATCCACCGATTGCGTCCGGGCACTTCCGGCTGCAAGCCACCCTACAAAGGTGGGGGCGGTTTTTTCCAGGTGGGAAAGTAGGGCGCGCGCCGCGTCAGGACCAGGGAGCGCGCCAGGAAGTACGATGTGCATGCGTGAATTGTAGTGTCTGTGGAACAGGGCGCGAAATCCTCACAGGTACGGACGAGAACAAAAAGGTGGTTTCTAAGAATGTCTTATGAATTTTGGATAGGTTCACGCTATGCCGGCGTTTCGCGGGGCGCGCGGCGCGGCGGTCGCAGAGACCGCTTCGTGTCATTCATTGCCGGCACATCGATGGCTGGAATAGCGTTAGGCGTTGCAGCGCTTATCGTGGTGTTGTCCGTCATGAACGGCTTTCAGACCCAGGTTCGCGACCGGATGCTCTCCGTGCTGCCCCATATCGAAGTGTTCGTGCCGGGCGTCGAACCGGGACAGGTTCTGGATCGCTGGGAAGATTTGGCACAAGATGCCGCCCGAAATCCCGCGGTACGCGGAAAGGCTCCATTTGTTGCCGCCCAGGCCATGCTGGTTCGAGGCCAGTCGCTTAGCGGCGTGCAGCTGCGCGGCATTGATCCCGGGCGTGAAGCTGAGGTTTCCGATATTGCCGCCCAGATGACCGATGCCGACTTGGGCGTGCTTGAGCCCGGCTCATTTGCCATTGTCCTGGGAAGCCATCTGGCAGATGCGCTGGGAGTACGCGCTGGAGACACGCTGCTGGTGTTGGCCCCGCAGGGGTCGGTATCACCCGCCGGCTTTACGCCTCGTATGCGCCAGTTCACGGTAAAGGGTATTTTTTCATCTGGCTACTACGAGTACGATGCGTCAATGGCGTTCATCAACGTGCAAGATGCAGCTCGTGTATTTCGTGAGAGCGGTACCAGTGGCGTGCGCCTGAGCATTGATGACATGCAGCGCGCCCCTCAGATTGCGCAAGCACTTCGGAGCGAGGTTCCCGGCTATGCGCGTGTACGCGACTGGACCGAGAACAATCGAACCTGGTTCGCAGCGGTGCAAACCGAAAAGCGCATGATGTTCCTGATTCTGGCGCTGATTGTCGCAGTGGCGGCTTTCAATCTCTTGTCCTCCCTCGTGATGGCCGTGAAGGACAAGCAATCTGACATTGCCATATTGCGAACGCTGGGTGCCACGCCTCGCGAAATAGGTCGCATCTTTCTGGTGCAGGGAGCACTCATTGGCGTGATTGGCACCCTTGTGGGCGTGGGCCTGGGAATGTTGCTGGCCTTCAATATTGATGTCATTGTCCCGTTCATCGAGCGCCTGTTCGGAATTGAATTTCTTCCTCAGCAAATTTACTTCATCAGTGAGCTGCCCTCGAACCCCCAGGCCAGTGACATCTTGATTGTCACCATCACTTCTTTAGTCCTGTCGCTGCTTGCCACCATTTATCCAAGCTGGCGGGCATCGCGGCTCCAGCCTGCGCAGGTGCTTCGCCATGACTGATACGAACACGCCACTGTCTGACCACGTTCTGGTCGCCCGGAACCTTGTCAAATACTATGAAGAAGGGGGGCAAAGAGTCGACGTGCTCCGTGACGTGAGCCTCCATGTGGCCCGAGGTGAAATGGTTGCGGTAGTCGGTGCGTCCGGCTCAGGAAAAAGCACCATGCTGCACCTGCTGGGCTTGCTGGATCAGCCTACCTCGGGTTCGGTGTGGGTCAATGGTGTGTCCACCGAGGGGCTTTCCGAGGCACGGCGCAGTCAACTGCGCAACCGCAGTCTGGGCTTTGTGTATCAGTTTCATCATTTATTGTCCGAGTTCTCAGCGCTCGATAATGTTGCCATGCCGCTGATCGTACGTCGCGAGCGTCGCAGCGACGCTCGCGAGCAAGCGGCCGTCATGCTTGAGCAAGTCGGGCTGGCACACAGGATGACGCATTATCCTGGACAATTGTCCGGAGGCGAGAGACAGCGTGTCGCCTTGGCGCGTGCTCTGGTAAGCCGGCCTGCCTGTGTGTTGGCAGACGAGCCTACCGGTAACCTGGATCGCCACACGGCACACTCCATGTTCGAATTGCTGGTGCGGTTGAATCAGGAATCAGGTACAGCGTTTGCCATCGTGACCCATGATCCTTCGCTGGCTGCGCTGGCTCATCGGCAGCTCCACATGAATGATGGTTCGCTTGTTGATGCCGATCCGGCAGAAACTGCAGAAGCAGGGCGTGGTGGCTGACGTGTCGCCGCCTGGCCTACACGACAGAGCAAGGGTGGATTCATGCTTATCGACACGCACTGCCATCTTGATGCAGGCGAATTTCAGAGCGATCGCGACGAGGTTCTGAAGCGGGCTCACGACGCACGGGTGCATGCGATTGTCATTCCGGCAATTGCCCGCAGTAATTTTGATCGGGTTCGCGAACTGGCTCACTCATTTGCTGGCGGTGTGTATGCACTGGGCATTCACCCGATCTGCGTGCCGCAGGCGTCGATCGACGATCTTGCCGTACTGGAGTCCGAAATCCGGGCGTCGTTGTCAGATCCCAGGTTTGTCGGCATCGGTGAAATCGGTCTTGACTTCTTCTTGCCCGAACTCAAGACAGATGCCATGCGGCGACGTCAAGAGGAGTTCTATTCAGCGCAACTGGACTTGGCCGTTCAATTTGATTTGCCGGTAATCCTGCATGTACGCCGCTCTCACGACATTTTGCTCAAACACTTGCGTCGCCGTCCTCGCATAGGCGGTATTGGCCATGCCTTCAATGGAAGCTTTCAACAGGCAGAGCAGTTCATTGCGCAGGGGTTTGTGCTGGGAATGGGCGGGGCCATGACGTTCGACCGCGCCTTGCAGATCAGACGATTGGCCCAACGCCTTCCGCTTGACGCCCTGGTTCTTGAAACTGACGCACCGGATATTCCGCCGGCATGGCTGGAGTCGGGCAGTAGAAACGAGCCCTCAAGCGTTGCGGGTGTGGCCAGGGTGCTGGCACAGATCCGTGGCACCACCCTGGACGAGGTCATCGTCCAGACCGGGGCAAATGCCCTTAGAGTATTGCCCCGACTTGCGACAGTGCTGCCTCGGCAAGCGCCGTTTCAGGCTTGCTGAACGTGTTCAGGCTTTGTTGGCCTTCAGTTTTGATGGATCAAAGCCGGCTGCACGCTTGTACCGCAATGACACCTCTTCCAGCACCTCTTGGGGGATGACGTCATTGATGTGCGCGAATCCGTCGGGAGCACGCTCGTGCGCCATCTGCATGACTTGTTCCGGGCCATTCAGGCGATTGCGCAAGATGATGCCCGTGGTGGCGGGCAGGCGTTCAGCCTCGTATTCTTTTAGTGCCGCCTCGACATTGCGATGGTGCTTTTGCACGGTTTCGAGCAGCCTGTCGGCCAGGCAGCGTGCGTCGAGAATGGCTTGTGCAGACCCGTTTGACCCGATGGGATATAAAGGGTGGGCTGCATCACCCATCAATGTCGCCTTGCCGTGAGTCCATCTGGGAAGCGGATCTTTATCAACAAGGGGAAATTCATAGATCGCCTCTGTTCCGTCAATCAATGCCGGGATATCGATCCAGGGCCATTTCCAGCTTTGAAATTCGGAGGCGAATACCGACTTGTCGACAACCCGGTTCCAGTCGGTATACGAGACGCGGTCTTCGGGAACGCTGAGCTCGGCAATCCAGTTGATGGCAACGGTACCTGCCGGTGCCGCTTCGTCCACGATAGGATAGGCGACGAATTTCTGGTCCTGGTAGCCGGCCATGAACATCGTGCGGCCATCCAGGTAGGGCCGGGTATAGGTCACCGCGCGCCAGAGAATGCGTCCCGAAAAACGGAATTCGTCACGGTCTGGGTAGAAGCCTTTGCGCACCGCCGAATGGATACCATCGGCGCCAACAAGGACGTCACCCCGAAAGTCGACAGCAGCGCCATTGTTGGAGCGATCCCGGAAAAGAGCAGTGACGCCATCGGCGTCCTGTGTCAATGATTCGAAGGCCTTGCCGGTATGGAGCTTGTCGGCACCCAGGCGCTCGCGCACGGCCTCGGCGAGCAGAAGCTGCAGGCGGCCCCGATGTATGGAAAGCTGCGGCACTGCATAACCCGCAGCCAGACCTCGCGGCTCTTGCCAGATGCTTTGACCGAAGCGGTTGTAATAGTGCAGGGCGGAGGTCTCCACAGCGTTGGCTTGCAGCGTCTCCAGCATGCCCACATCTTTGAGTTCGGTCGCGGCATGCGGCAGCAGATTGATGCCGACGCCGAGGGGTTTGAGCTCGCGCACGCTTTCAAATACTTCGCATTCGATGCCGCGCTTGTGCAGCATAAGTGCCAGAGTCAGGCCACCTATTCCGGCGCCGACGATGATGACTTTCAAGATCTTCTCCTAAAACGTGGCGCAAATAATAACAAAACACTACGGGTGGTGTGGGAAGTTGCGGTCAACTGAGTGCAGCGGCTGGCAGCTGGGTTTCTCTGGTTACTTCGTGGAAACCTCGCTGGACGCAACCGTCACGTATGGGGACCCGGAATGATTTGACCGTCCTACCATGGGCAAGGGAATGTCGCCGGGCTCATCGTCGCATGGGGCTTCCCGGGTTCCCATTTATTTTTGAATGGATAAAGGGCATCGTATGCTTGGGCGACTGAGTGTGTTGTCTGGCCTGACCGCCGCCGCTCTTGCGCATGGCCTGCCGCGTTCGCCCGATGCAGTCGAGTGGGCAGGTCTTTGGGGTGCCGTACTTGTCGCCGCCTTCGTCCTGCGTCGACGTCGACCCACCTGGATCATGCCGGCGGTTGCGTTTTTGTCCGGGTGGGCATGGGTGTCGGTGAACATCGATCATCGATCCGCGGAATTCCTTAGAGATTCCGACGAAGATAAAGTGTCGAGGGTGGTATTGCGTATCGAGACCCTCCCTCAAGTGTCTTCAGAAAGTCGACGCTTCGATGCGTATGTTCTTGAGTCATTGCCGGACGGCGTGCCGCGGCGTATACGGGTATCGTGGCATGCACCCGGCTATAGCGGTCCGTACGGAAGACGGCCAAACGCACAGAAGGCCTACAACGACGAGCCGGAATTTCCTTCGCTGGTTCCTGGGCAGGTGTGGCGCATGTCGCTGAACCTGCGTCGTCCTCACGGACTGTCCAACCCTCATGGCTTCGATTATGAGAAACACGTGTTCGCTGCTGGTGTGCGAGCAGTGGGCAGCGTACGTGGAACACCTCGCTATTTATACGACCAGCCCTGGTCCAGCCTGAGCGTTATTGCTGAACGTACACGTCACAGGGTGCGCGAGGCCATGGCACCGTATCTTGAGAACAAGCGATATGGGCCGGTATTGCTTGCGCTGGCCATTGGAGACCAGGCAGGTGTGCCGGCGGCTGATTGGCTGACCTTTAATCGAACTTCGATTACCCATCTGATATCAATCAGTGGAAGCCATATCACAATGATCGCGGCGCTGGGCGGAATGTTGACGCTTTGGCTGTGGCGACGCCTGAGCCTGGGCGGTGTATTCCTCGCTGAACGCGTTCCGGCGCAAGTGGCCGCCTGCGTGGCGGCGCTGCTTGTTGCCTGGCTATATTGTCTCTTGGCGGGCTGGGGAGTACCCGCGCGACGCACATTTCTGATGTTGTGCGTTCTGGCCTTTGCCCATGTTTCCCGACTTCCGCTCGGTCCCTGGCGCGTGCTGCTTCTGGCTGCCACTGCTGTCGTGATCCTTGATCCGTGGGCGCTGCTGGCCAGCGGCTTCTGGTTGTCCTTTGGAGCAGTGGCCGTACTGCTGACAAGTGGCCGCTGGATTGGTGAAGCTATTGATGGAGCGGAATCATGGCGTCACTGGCGCTGGTTGGTCACCGCGGCCAAGTTGCAGTTAACCGTCACGGCCGGGTTGATGCCGGTTCTGGCATTGATGTTCAACGAAGTTTCCGTCGTATCTCCTTTCGCCAATGCCTATGCGATTCCTGTGATCAGCCTGGT
Source organism: Pusillimonas sp. (assembly GCF_029263785.1). Taxonomy (GTDB): domain Bacteria; phylum Pseudomonadota; class Gammaproteobacteria; order Burkholderiales; family Burkholderiaceae_B; genus Pusillimonas. Next base: position 25,423 of record NZ_JAJUFE010000003.1, read on the forward strand.
CGTGACACCATTGGCGCTAGTTCTGGCGGCTGTTGCGATGGTGCCAGGGTCGGGTCCGGCAGCAGGCGTCCTTGCTTGGCTGGCACATCTGCCCTTGAGCTGGATGATGGCTCCCACGCATTGGCTGGCCGGTTTGAAACTGGCCAGCATTGACGCCGCCGCAGCGCCCGGATGGGCGGTGGGGCTTGCATTGATCGGGCTGGCATGGGCGTTGATGCCTCAGGGATTGCCATGGCGAGGGATGGGGTGGCTATTGATGCTGCCGGCCTTGTTCTGGAAGCCCGAGCGTCCGCCTCGGGGCAGCTGGGATATGGTGGCTCTGGATGTCGGTCAGGGTTCAGCGGTGCTGTTTATGACGCAAAATCATACCCTGCTGTTCGACACCGGTATCAGGCATGGTCCGGAGACTGACGCCGCGGCCCGCAATATTGTTCCGTTTCTTCGCGCCAGGGGCATTGGCCGAATAGATGTTTTGGTAGTATCGCACGCCGACATCGATCATGCAGGTGGCTTGCGCAGCGTGCTTGAATCCAGGCTCGTAACGCAGTCATACAGCTCTTTTGATATGGTGGCTTATCTCAAGCGGGAGGCAAGGCTGTTGGGAGTTTCCCGTGATCTTCCGGTCTTGCCCGCGGTCATTTCGCGTTGCCACTACGGTGCGCGGTGGGTTGTGGACGGGGTGAAATTCGAATTTCTGTGGCCGCTTCCGACAGCGCCTCTTGTAGGAACGAATAGCGATACCAAGCTGCGTAATGCCCAAAGCTGCGTGCTACGGATACAGGGCAGGCATCACTTCGCGTTGCTGACAGGCGATATCAGTGCTGCCCAGGAGACGGAACTGGTTGCGCGTGACATCGGACCGATTGACGTACTGGTGGCTGCACATCATGGTTCGCGAAGTTCGTCCGATCCGGAACTGGTTCGACACACCGGGCCCTCACATGTCATCGCGCAGGCAGGCCGCTGGAATCGATATGGGCATCCCCATGCGGTTGTTGAACGCCGGTGGCAGCGCAGCGGAGCCACATTCTGGAGGACCGACCAGGATGGAGCGATTATGGCCAGTTCACGCGATAGCGGCCTTCAGGTAAAAGCCAACAGGAGTGGGCGAAACCCATAGGGTCAGAGATCGGTTACTATTTTTGAGCTCTGCCTTGGCTTGTTGCCAACGGCAGGCCTATCGCCCAGATTGGCATTCTTTGAGTTGTGCTTTATTTCGCATAGGTCCAACCATGATCGAACCCCGTCTCAAGTTTGTTACCTGCGCCAGCCCTTCGGGTGTCCATCGTATGGCGTATTGGGAGTGGGGCGATTCCTCTAGCAGTAAAACCCTGATATGCGTACACGGCCTGACGCGCTGTGGCCGGGATTTTGACGAATTGGCTCAAAAGCTGGTCCCGGAGTACCGTGTGGTGGCGCCGGATATCGTAGGCCGTGGACGTTCTGACTGGCTGGACGACCCCAGTGGTTATGCCGTACCCCAATACGTTTCTGACATTCTGACCTTGATCGCCCGACTTGACGTGACCGAGGTCGATTGGCTGGGTACGTCCATGGGCGGGTTGATCGGCCTGGGGCTGGTGGGCGCGCTCGCGGCATCTGCAGCCGGTCGCATTCGACGTGAAGGGTTAGGGTTGCCCGTCGATAGCGCACTGAAATTACGTAAGATCGTACTGAACGACATTGGCCCCGGACTCGAACGGCAGGGACTGGCGCGCATTGCGTCTTATGTTGGCACCGACGTTACCTTCAATACCTTTGACGAGGCGGTCGCCTACGTTCAGTCAGTGTCATCAGGTTTTGGGCCGCACTCTCAAGCGCAGTGGAATCGCCTGACCCGGGACGTCTTTGTGCAGAAAGACGGGCGATGGATACGACACTACGATCTGCGCCTGGCCCAGCCAATGATGCAACAAGATGAAAGTGCTCTGGATGCAGCCGAAAAAATGCTCTGGTTCGCCTATGACAGCATCACTTCTCCCATTTTGGTGATTCGGGGCTCGGAGTCTGATGTACTGACCAGGGAGACGTTGAAAGACATGAGCCGCCGTAACCCACAAACCCGGTCTGTCGAGTTTGCAGGGGTCGGACATGCGCCAACGCTCATGATTGACGAGCAGATCCAGCCTGTCGTGGATTTCCTGCGCGGCTCTGTCTGAGACGATGGGTCCGGTTCTTGCCGGTAGGCGTGTCCAGACAAGTACAATGATTTCAATGACTGGAACCAGACTATCCATCAATGCTGATCTGCATTGTCACTCGCGGGTATCAGATGGGGTGTTGACTCCGACTGCGCTGGCGCAGCGTGCCCGCGAAGGCGGGGTGCAATTATGGTCTCTTACCGACCACGACGAGCTTTCGGGCATCAGCGAAGCGCAAGAGGCATGCTCCCGGTTTGATCTGGCCTTCGTACCGGGTGTCGAAATATCCGCGACGTGGGCCAAGCGCACGGTGCACATCGTCGGTCTCAATATCGATCCGTCGAATCTCGTTCTCCGGCAAGGGCTGGCGTCGGTCCGCGAAGGGCGTGTGGCCAGGGCTCGCCGTATTGCCGAACGACTCGAGAATATGGGTATCCAGGGAAGCTTTGAGGGCGCGCTCCGCTACGCGTCCAATCCTCAACTGCTCAGTCGCACCCACTTCGCCCGATACATACTCGAGCAGGGTTATTGCTCAACCATGCAAGAGGTATTTGATCAATATCTGGGCGAAGGTCGGGCCGGGAACGTCCGTGTTGACTGGGCGAAGCTCGAAGACGCCGTGCAGTGGATAGTTGGAGCCGGCGGCAGGGCAGTTATTGCTCACCCCGGTCGTTATGCGTATGACGCGACCCAGGCAGATGCCTTTTTTGACATTTTCAAGCAGCTGGGCGGAGAAGGTATCGAGGTGGTAACCGGCAGCCACCGGCCAGAGCAATTCAAGAAGTACGCCGACGTCGCCCGTCAATATGGCTTTCTGGCATCACGCGGGTCGGATTTTCATGCACCCAGCGAAAGTCATATTGATCTGGGTTCATTACCCCAGCTGCCGGAGGGCTTGAAGCCGGTCTGGCACGACTGGGTCTGAGCCTTACGTCTCTGAACCGGCAGCGTCGTAGGCGCGCTCGTAATTGACGCCAAAAACACTCATGTATGTGGGATAAAAACTGCAATATAGAATCGCCACTACCACGATATTGACCGGCATCAAGACCAGCTGCACCACCCCTGCGGGCAGGCCCAGCGATGTCAACAGGCTTCCGCTGGTTTGCACAGCAACAAAAATTGCACCCCAACTGACGCCATATAACAAGAACGGCCATTTGTTGCGCCAGCATGCGACCATGGAGTAAAAAAGCGCCTGCACCAGTCTGATTCCGTGCCAGCCTGTCAAGGCCGGCGCATGCCAGAACAAGGCCGAAATCAGTATATAAAGGATGGCGAAGGTAATCAGCGGAGGGAGCAGGGCGTCAAACAAGACCGCGGGATCAATGTTGCTGCCATCGCCGATAGCGGTCGACAGCTGACCCAAAAATGGCAAGGTCGAGATAAAGCCGGCAATCATGCAGCATCCCAGGTAAGCCAGACCCAAACGAAAAAGGCGGCGTCGTACCGCCTTATCGCGTAAAGGCTCAAGCCACATGCCAGGCATCATCTGGCGACCCTTCGAAATATTCCTGCAGGCGCAAAGTGTGATGAAAGTAAGGACTGGGGTCGCCGCAATCAGAACCATCTGGCCGATGATCGGGATCGCCGAAGATATGGTGATGAACAGGCTGGTCAGAAGACCCCAGAAGAACATTGCCAGAGGCTGTTGCCTGAATATCCGGCCGCCTTCCTGAATCCAGGACCAACCGGAACGAAAGGGAAGTTTTGCTGCTTGCATGAGATTTCCTGCTTGACGGTGCCCGTGGACTGCAGATCAGGGCAGCGCCGGCGCGGGCGTTTCACGCCGTTTTCGCAAAATGCGCTCGAAATGTCTCGGATCATGTGGCTTGAGCGTTTGAGCGGGCCGAGGCAAAAAGAAGTCGAACAGTCTGGAAGTCCAGAAACGAAGGGCGGCTGCTTGCAACAGCAATGGCCAGGCTTCCCGCTCTTCAGCCGTGAACGGCCGGACTTCTGCGTAGGCCTTTAGCCAGGCATTGATCTTATCTTCGATGAATGCACCGCTATTGCGTTCGATACACCAGTCGTTGACGCTTACCGCAACGTCGAAAAGCCAGGTGTCGCATCCCGCGAAGTAAAAGTCGATAAAGCCACCCATGCGAGGGTTTTCGTATGTGCCATCGAACAAAACGTTGTCGCGAAACAGGTCGCAGTGTGCCGGGCCGAAGGGCAGCTTTGCATAAAGCTCAGACGCAGCAAATGAGATCTGCTCGTCAAGCACCGTGTTGATCAGGTCGGACTGATGCTCGTCGAGAAAGGGCACGACTTTCGGAATGGTGGATCGCCACCAGTCCAGGCCTCGCAGATTAGGTTGCTTCAGGGAAAAATCCTGCGCGGCAAGATGCGTCCGGGCAAGCGTTTGGCCTGCCAAGGCACAGTGCAAGGGGCCGGGGTCTGGTTCGTAGCCTCCTGAAAGGCGACTGACAATGGCGGCCGGCTTGCCATGCAGGACGCCCAGTCGCTCGCCGTTCTTACGGGTTTGAGGCTGGGGAACCGGAATTCCCCTGTTGGCCAGGTGATGCATCAGCTCGATGTAGAACGGCAATTGCTCGTATGTGAGCACCTCGAATAAGGTCAGTACATACTCGCCCTGGGTGGTTGTCAGGAAATAGTTGGTGTTCTCAATACCGGCGGTAATTCCCCGCAGAGTAACCAGCTCGCCCAGAGTGTAATGATGCAAAAGCTCGCGTGCGTCGTCGTCGCTGACAGGGGTGAATACGGCCATAAAGAAAATAAGCAGTCAAGGATTTTGGGCACTGCCTGGAGCAGCAATGCCGGATTGTAAAGCAGTGGGTTCAAAGGGGGAAACGTGCCTCTATGGCTCCGAACGTTAAAATCGGCTCTGATCCCTAACTTATTCACTATACCGTATCGTGAAATCCACCTTGCCTGCCGCTTCAGGGTGGCGCTTGTGCGTTGCTCCCATGATCGACGTTACTGATCGTCATTGTCGCTTTTTTCATCGTCTCCTGGCACCCAGGGCACGACTCTATACCGAGATGATTACGACCGGCGCCCTTATGCACGGAGACGTCGCCAGACACCTGGATTTCAATGAATCCGAAACGCCGGTGGCACTTCAACTGGGGGGCAGTGATCCGGCGGCATTGGCAGAGTGTGCCAAGCTTGGCGAGCAATGGGGCTACGACGAGATCAATCTCAATTGCGGTTGCCCTTCGGATCGTGTTCAACGGGGAGCGTTTGGCGCCTGTCTGATGGCAGAGCCCCAACTGGTGGCCGATTGCATAAAGGCCATGCAAGATGCAGTCACTGTTCCGGTCACCGTCAAGCATCGGCTTGGCCTGGACTACGATGACTCGTACAGCTTTGTGAGAGATTTCGTGGGGCAGTTGCATCGGATTGGCTGCAGGGTATTTATCGTCCATGCCCGTAACGCGGTGCTCCAGGGATTGTCTCCCAAGGACAACCGCGAAATCCCTCCATTGCGGTACGACGTCGCCCACCAGCTCAAAATTGATTTTCCGGACTCTGTCTTTGTGTTGAATGGCGGGCTGGCACAGCCTGATCAGGCTATAGCCCAGTTGCAGCGTTTTGATGGCGTCATGCTGGGTCGAGCGGCATGGCACACTCCCGGGGTGCTTTCCGGGATTTCCCGAGACCTGTACCCGGAAGAACCCCTGCTGGAGCCAGGCCAGGTCGTGCATGCAATGGTGGAGTATGCGCAGGCTCAGGTCGCGCGGGGCGTTCCCTTGCGCATGGTATTGAAACCCATGCTTGGCTGGATGTCGGGCAGGCCGGGGGCGCGATACTGGCGCCGCATGCTTTCTGATGCCTCGTTGTTGAACAGGAATGATCCCGGGATGCTCGAACAAGCGTGGCACGATCTTGTACGACGGGCCGAATAAAAAATAATGGCGCCTTTGCGGCGCCGGTTAATCAGGCCAGGGCTGCGATCAATTTCCTTCTTCTGTCTGAAGGGCCTCGCCATCGCCCGGCCAATCGCGAATGTATGCTTTCAGCATGTTGTTCTCGAACTGCTGCGCCGCCACGATGGCCTGCGCCATATCGTAAAACGATATGACGCCTTGCAGGACGGGCCCGTCCATGACAGGCATATACCGTGCGTGCTTATCCAGCATCAGGCGCTGGACCTCTTGTGCGCTGGTGTTGGGTGTGACACTGACGGGTGCATCGTCCATGATGCTGCGAATGGTGTAGTTGCCGGTGTTTCCGCCGTTGGCATGCAGATGCCGGATGATTTCGCGGAAGGTGAGCATGCCGACAAGTTCGCCGTGCTCCATGATGACCAGCGACCCGATGTCTTGTTCGCTCATGGTTTCGAGCGCTTTTGTAATGGGCATGTCAGGGGTGGCGGTATAAAGGGTGTGTCCCTTGACGCGCAATATCTCACTGACTTTCAACATGGGGGGCCTCCTCCGTCTGCCTGATTTTATTTGTATTTTGCCTGAGATCCGCAATTTGGGGTAGAACACTTCCGGTTTGTGAACCATCGTTGCTGCGTGCTACAGGAGTTTGCTCCGGCAATCCGGAGTCGATCAGGTCGCCTAACGACAGGTCGGGGTCGCTGGTAAGCACCGCTGCGATACCCGTCAAGAGGTAGGGCACGTTGTCCAGTCCTGACTGGTGACGATCAATCAATAACAAGTCGACCAGGCGTCCCAGCTTGGCCTGATTCAGATCACATGCAAGTACCCATTGATCGGAACCCTTGTCCTTGTCCTGGGTGGGGACCGCATAGCCCAGGCCATGCAGCGTCGCCAGTATGTGATTGAGTTCGTCGGGATGCAGCCTCAGGTGTGCACTGAGAAACCGCGAGCTGCGTCCAGGGGTGGGTGTTCCTTGTGCGCTTCGCAATAGACGCATGATATTGATGGCGTCCACAATGGCTGCGCCAGGCTGGCGCTGCTCGGCCCATCTTCTCATGCGCAATGCCGGCAACGTGGCTGCAACGGTGGCACCCAGCAAAATACCCAGCCAGGAAAGATAGATCCAGAGCAAGAAGATGGGTAGCGTTGCAAACGCCCCGTAAATGATCGTGTACGACGGGAAGTGCGAAATATAAAGTGCGAATCCCCACTTCATGATCGCCAGCACCACAGCGGTACCCATGCCGCCCACCAGTGCATCTCGCCAATAGACTTCCCGATTAGGGACATAGACGAAGAGGGCGGCAAATCCCAGGCCAGTGAACAGAATCGGTGCCACCGACAACAGCAGATTCATGGCCGCTGACATTTCACCGACCAAGCCCAGCGACTGCTGTGTAAGAACAGTTGTGGTCCACAGGCTGGCGCCCGCCAATATCGGCCCCAGCGAAATAATCGCCCAGTAAACCAGAATGCGCTGACGCAGTGGTCGGCGATGTTCGACGCTCCAGATGTCGTTGAGCACCCCATCTATGGTCATGATCAGCATGATCGACACGATGACCAGGAAGGCCGTACCCACTGCGGTCAGCCCCGACGCCTTGGCGGCAAACTGATTCAGATACGCCATGACGTTGTCGGACACGGCAGGTGGCATCAGGCTGGTGGTGAGGAAGTTTTCAAGCGCCAGTTTGAATTCCGCAAAAAGCGGAAAGGCCGTGAACAGGGAAAGCACGACGGCAAGCAGCGGGACGATGGCCAGGACGGTTGTGTAAGTCAGGCTTGCGGCGATCTGTGGCAGCCTTTTTTCGCTGGCACGCTGCAGCGCGTATTGCACCGCCTTGCCCAAGCTGCTTAGTCGGTCGGCGCTTGCTGGCGGGATTTCGCGATTGGAGTCGGTACCGTCTTCATGTTGCATGATGCATGCCGATTGCGGCCTGTATGCCACTGTGCTGGAAACTCGTTCGTCAATCCGGGTAATAATACCAGTATGACTACACCCCGACTCAATCCTGTACTGCGCCATGGCGCCTCGGTATCGCTGCTGGCGCTGATTGCGCTGTGCCTGTTGTGGGAGCTATGGCTCGCACCATTGCGCCCAGGGGGCTCCTGGCTGGTATTGAAGGTACTGCCGTTATTGCTGCCATTGCGGGGTGTACTCAAAGGCAATCTTTACACCATGCAATGGGCGTCGATGCTCATATTGATCTATTTCATGGAAGGTGTGGTTCGCGCGTACTCCGACCCTGCGCCGGCGTCGGTGGCCATGGCAGGCCTCGAGATTGTCTTCAGCCTTGTCTTTTACCTTTGTTCCATTTTTTACCTGAGGCCCGCAAAGCGTGCAGCGAAACTCGCGGGGCGCACCTCGAACGGGGTGCGGTCATGAGCGTTGACTCCATCGACGATCTGTCAACCGACAACTCATTTGCTCGCCTGCCTGGGCAGTTTTATACACGTTTGAACACCCAGCCCCTGGATCGTCCCCGTTTGCTGCATGCAAACGTGTCTGTTGCGCACATGCTTGGGTTATCTGACGAGGCTTTGACCCGTCCAGAGTTCCTGGATGTCGTTTCAGGCAATAGGGGTTTGCGCGGTGGTGACACTCTGGCGGCCGTCTACAGTGGACATCAATTCGGCGTATGGGCAGGCCAGTTAGGAGACGGCAGAGCACATTTACTGGGCGAAGTCCTTACGCCACAAGGCGGGCTCGAGCTTCAGCTGAAGGGCTCCGGTCTTACACCGTACTCCAGAATGGGAGACGGCCGGGCTGTAATTCGTTCATCGGTGCGTGAATACCTGGCTAGTGAAGCCATGGAGGGCCTGGGTATCGCAACCACGCGTGCACTGGCCGTGGTTACTGCCCAGGATCCCGTCTACCGCGAGACCGTAGAAAGGGCGGCTGTTGTCACCCGGGTGTCGCCTACCTTTGTCCGCTTCGGTTCGTTTGAACATTGGACTCAGCATCCAGAGCTGATGCAAGCGCTGCTCGATTACATCGTTGATCGCTTCTACCCCGAATGCCGCGTCGACTCCGCCGGTGACACTCGGGGCACGCATGCAACCATTCTTCGGTTTCTACGGGCCGTTATCAGGCGTTCTGCCAAGCTTGTCGCCGATTGGCAGACAGTGGGCTTTTGCCATGGCGTGATGAATACCGACAATATGTCGATCATTGGCGTGACCCTTGATTACGGTCCCTATGGCTTCATGGACGCCTTTCAGATCGGCCACATCTGCAACCACACTGACACCCAAGGTCGTTATGCCTGGAATGCGCAGCCGTCGGTCATGCATTGGAATCTGTACCGGCTAGCCAGTGCGCTGGCCGTTCTCGGGCCCGAGCCCGACGACCTGCGTGAGCAATTAAGCGGTTTTGAGCCTGATTTTCTCGACGCATATCATAGCAATCTCGTCCGAAAGTTCGGCTTGCGCGCCTGGCAGGACGCAGACGAGGCATGGGTCGACGATTGGTGGCGGCTGCTGCACACCCAACAAGCTGATTTCACCTTGAGTTTTCGTCGTCTCGCGACGGTGACGACCGATCCGGAATCTTTCCTGGGCCTATTTTCGGATCGTGAGGCAGCCAAGGCCTGGCTGGAAAACTATCATGCGCGAATCGAGCGTGACGCGCTTCCCGAGCAGGAGCGAATCGCGCAGATGAATCAGGCGAATCCCGTCTATGTGTTGCGGAATCATCTTGCCGAGTTGGCGATCCAGGCCGCCGAGAAGGACGATGCGACCGAAATCGATACGCTGCTGAAGTTGCTCAGAACGCCCTACGTCGAACGGCCAGGGTACGAAGCTTATGCCGCGCCTGCTCCTGATTGGGCCAGGGATCTACATGTGAGTTGCTCATCGTGATCCTGTCTCGTAAAGCATGAAGTCACCCCGGCTCATATTATGATGTCGAAATCCCCGATACCTGGCGCTGCAAGGCGCAGCGTCTGAACAGTTTGCAGATCTTTCTCTACTATCCAAGTACCTACTATGTCCGGCAACACCCTAGGCAAGATTTTTTGTGTCACTAATTTTGGCGAGTCCCACGGTCCCGCAATCGGTGCCGTTGTTGATGGTTGCCCGGCCGGCATGGCGCTGACAGCCGAAGACATACAGCTGGAACTTGACCGGCGGCGTCCCGGTACTTCCAGGCACGTTACGCAACGGCAAGAAGCCGACAAGGTCGAGATTCTTTCGGGTGTCTATGAAGGCGTGACCACCGGGGCGCCTATCGGTTTGCTTATTCGTAATACCGACGCGCGAAGCAAGGATTACAGCGACATCGAAAACACATTCCGCCCCGGCCACGCCGACTATACGTATTGGAACAAATACGGCGTGCGTGATCCGCGCGGAGGCGGTCGCTCTTCGGCACGCCTGACAGCGCCTACCGTTGCAGCCGGAGCCATAGCCAAGAAATGGCTGGCACAACAGTACCAGGTTCGCATTCGAGGATACATGAGCCAGCTTGGTCCGATTGTCATTCCGTTTGAAAGCTGGGACGAAGTCTCGAATAATCCGTTTTATGCGCCCAATGCCGCCATCGTTGAAGAACTCGAAGCCTATATGGATCAGCTTCGACGTGACGGTGATTCGATTGGCGCGCGTATCGAGGTTGTCGCGGAAGGCGTGCCTGCAGGTTGGGGCGAACCGCTATACGACCGACTTGACGCCGATATTGCCCATGCGATGATGGGACTTAATGCGGTTAAGGGCGTATCGATCGGTGCCGGTTTCGAAAGTATCGCCCAGCGCGGTTCGGAGCACGGCGACGAAATCACACCCGAAGGGTTCATCAGCAACAATGCGGGCGGTATATTGGGCGGCATATCTTCGAGTCAGCCCATCACCGTTTCCTTGGCCATCAAGCCCACATCCAGTATCCGGATCGAACGGCGATCCGTCGACAAACAGGGTAATCCGGTGCAGGTCAAGACACTTGGGCGGCACGATCCTTGCGTCGGAATCCGGGCAACGCCCATTGCCGAATCATTGTTGGCCATTGTGTTGATGGATCACGCCTTGCGTCAGCGCGCATCGTAAATACTTGCCGTCGCGGAGATGAATATGAAGACAGTTCAGGTTCTTAACAAACATTTCCAGTCCGTAGCGTCGTATGTATGTGCGAAGTCACCAGCGGAACTGCACACAGCCCGGCTGCTGAGGCGTGCCTTGACCGTGCTGGGTTTGTCTGGTGCGGCACTGCTGGCCGGCTGCGCAGCGGTGCAGACGACCGGCTCCGGCGCGGTAGGCGTTGATCGCAAGCAGTACATGTCCAGCCTGGTCTCTGAACAAGCCCTTGTCCAAGAGGCCCAAAAGCAATACACCAGTATCGTGGCACAGGCGCGGGCACAAGGCGCACTTGATACAAACGCCGCCCAAACGAATCGCGTCCGGACCATCGCTCAGCGGCTCATTGGCCAGGTCGGGGTGTTCCGGCCGGATGCCGCTCACTGGAACTGGGAAGTCCATGTATTGAATTCAGACGAAGTGAATGCCTGGTGCATGCCCGGTGGAAAGATCGCTGTCTACAGCGGAATGATCAACAAGCTCAAGCTCACGGATGCAGAGCTTGCGGCAGTTATTGGCCACGAAATGGCACACGCCCTGCGCGAGCACTCGCGCGAGCAGGTGTCACAACAGGTTGCTGCCGATGTCGGACTGAGCGTGTTGTCTGCCTTGACAGGCAGTGCAGCCACCGCAGACCTCGGGGGCAAGCTTACAGAAGTCATGTTTACCTTGCCCAACAGCCGGACACACGAAACCGAAGCGGACCGCATGGGCGTCGAGCTGGCAGCCAGAGCGGGCTACGACCCTCGCGCAGCGGTAACCTTGTGGCAAAAAATGGGCTCCTTGAGCGCAGGCAATGCACCACCGGAGTTCCTGTCGACCCATCCTTCGGCCGCTTCTCGAACTGCAGACCTTACCCGGATTGCAGAACAGGTCATGCCTTTGTATGAAGCGGCCAAATAATGTCGTGCATGTCCGGAACGATGCTTTGACCGGTGCGTACGTTTCAGTGCGCCTGCACCGGGGTTGAGTTATTTCGGGGGCCCAAATTGGGCCCTTTTGCCGGCTGGCGCACTCATTATGGGATCGTAAGCACTTGATCCCACAAGGATATCACTATTAATACTAGTATAACTGCTGCACTTGTACTAGGTTGAGAACTTGCGATAATAGTCATGACTCTTTCGCAGTTAGAACGCACATCCTTATCGAGATCCCTATGGCCCAGACCCTTTACGACAAATTGTGGGATGCCCACGTCGTTGATCAGGATGCCGATGGCACCTGTCTTATTTATATCGATCGCCACCTGGTGCATGAGGTGACCAGCCCTCAGGCATTCGAGGGCCTGACTTTGGCGGGTCGTAAACCTTGGCGCGTCAACGCCAACCTGGCGGTGTCCGACCATAACGTACCGACCGCAGGACGGGATCAGGGTATCAAGGACCCGATCTCGCGCCTTCAGGTCGACACGCTGGACGAAAACTGCGCGACGTTTGGCATAACGCAGTTTCGAATGAATGACATTCGGCAGGGCATTGTTCACGTTATTGGCCCGGAACAAGGGGCGACTCTTCCCGGCATGACTGTTGTCTGCGGCGATTCCCATACCAGTACGCACGGTGCGGTCGGAGCACTGGCCTTCGGAATCGGAACCTCTGAAGTCGAGCACGTTCTGGCGACGCAGACCTTGCTCATGAAAAAGAGCAAGAACATGTTGATCAAGGTCAACGGCAATCTGCCGTTCGGTTGCACGGCCAAAGATCTGGTCCTGTATGTGATTGGCCAGATCGGAACTGCCGGCGGCACCGGATACGCCATCGAATTCGGTGGGTCGGCGGTCCGCGAGCTGTCGATCGAAGGGCGAATGACTGTTTGCAATATGGCAATCGAGGCGGGCGCGCGATCCGGTATCGTAGCCGTCGATGACAAAACCATCGACTATTTCCGTGGCCGCCCGTATGCGCCCACCGGCGAACTGTGGGATCAGGCAGTTGAATACTGGAAGACCCTGCACTCAGACGAGGGCAGCCATTTTGATCGTATCGTCGAACTGGATGCCGCCAATATTACGCCGCAGGTAAGCTGGGGTACGTCGCCCGAGATGGTTTTGTCGGTCAACGACCGGGTACCTGACCCAAGCCGGGAAACTGACGAGGTAAGGCGCTCCGGAATGGAGCGTGCACTGCAGTACATGGGGCTCGAGGCCAATACGCCGCTTACCGACATCAAGATCGACAAGGTGTTTATCGGTTCGTGTACCAACTCGCGAATCGAAGACTTGAGGTCGGCCGCCGAAGTGGTGCGCGGCAAAAAAGTGGCTGAAAACGTCAAGCAGGCCATGATTGTTCCTGGTTCGGGCCTGGTCAAGAAGCAGGCCGAACAAGAAGGATTGGACAAGATCTTTCTTGAGGCCGGATTCGAATGGCGTGACCCTGGTTGTTCGATGTGTCTGGCCATGAATGCCGACCGCCTCGAGCCGGGCGAACGTTGCGCTTCAACATCGAACCGTAACTTTGAAGGTCGCCAGGGGCAGGGTGGGCGTACCCACCTGGTCAGCCCCGCGATGGCCGCCGCTGCAGCGATTGCCGGTCATTTTGTCGACGTCCGCACATTTGGATAGGATCCGCCATGAAAGCATTTACCACGCATAAGGGCCTGGTGGCCCCTCTCGACCGCGAAAACGTCGACACCGACCTGATCATTCCCAAGCAATTTCTCAAGTCGATCAAGCGCACCGGCTTCGGTCCAAATCTTTTCGACGAACTGCGATACCTCGACCACGGCGAACCGGGCATGGATAACTCCAAGCGTCCCCTGAACCCGGATTTTTCCTTGAATCAACCGCGTTACCAAGGCGCTTCGATCCTGCTGACGCGCAAGAATTTTGGCTGCGGCTCCAGCCGGGAGCATGCGCCCTGGGCTCTGGATCAATATGGCTTTCGCGCGATTATCGCGCCTTCATATGCAGACATCTTCTTCAACAACAGTTTCAAGAATGGTCTGTTGCCCATTGTGCTTCCGGAAGAAGAAGTGTCTCGTCTGTTCGAAGAGCTTTACGCAAACGAAGGCTACAGCCTCGAGATCGACTTGCCCCGCCAGGTGGTCATCACACCCGACGGACGCGAGCTGGCGTTCGAGATAGAACCATTCCGTAAGCACAGCCTGCTAAACGGGCTGGACGAGATCGCCACCACACTGCAAAAAGCCGACAAGATCCGTGCCTTTGAATCCGAGCGTCTGGCCCGCCACCCCTGGCTGGCTGTCGCACCTCGCGCCTGATTGTCGCCTGAATCTGCTTATCGAAAACATAACGACACAAATACCATGACTCATAAGATTGCTGTATTGCCCGGCGACGGCATAGGTCCCGAGATTACCGAACAGGCTACCCGGGTCCTGCGTGCGCTTGACCTGGATCTTGATCTTCAGACAATGCCTGTCGGTGGTGCAGCGTATGACCAATTCGGTCATCCGCTGCCACCGCAAGTGCTGGAACTGGCAAAAAGTGCCGACGCCATCCTGTTTGGAGCCGTCGGCGACTGGAAATACGATTCGCTAGCCCGTGAGCTGCGTCCCGAGCAGGCCATCTTGGGGCTGCGCAAGGCACTGGGTTTATTCGCCAATTTGCGTCCCGCCATTTTGTATCCCCAACTGGCCAATGCGTCGTCACTGAAACCTGAAGTCGTATCGGGGCTTGATATCCTGATCGTGCGTGAACTGACTGGAGACATTTACTTTGGCCAGCCGCGAGGCGTGCGCGAAGTGGAAGACGGACAATTCAAGGGGGAACGTCAGGGTTTCGACACCATGCACTATGCCGAAACCGAGGTGCGTCGCATTGCCCACGTCGCGTTCCAGGCTGCCCAGAAGCGGAGCAAGAAGCTCTGCAGTGTCGATAAGTCCAACGTGCTCGAGACCTCGCAGTTCTGGCGCGAGATCGTCATTGATGTTGCCAAGGAATATCCCGACGTGGCGCTCTCCCACATGTACGTCGATAATGCCGCCATGCAGCTCGTTCGCGCACCCAAGGAGTTCGACGTCATCGTCACGGGCAACTTGTTTGGCGACATTCTTTCCGACGAAGCGGCCATGCTTACCGGTTCCATCGGCATGTTGCCGTCAGCGTCTCTCAACTCGGCCAACCAGGGCCTGTACGAACCCAGTCATGGGTCGGCTCCGGACATCGCCGGCAAAAACATGGCGAATCCGCTGGCCACCATCCTCTCTGCGGCGATGTTGCTTCGATACTCCTTGGGCAAGGCTGATCAGGCCCAGAAGATTGAGCAGGCAGTACAGGCGGTTCTCGAGCAAGGACTGCGTACCGCCGACATTTTCGAAGAGGGTCTTACCAAGGTGTCCACGTCCGAAATGGGCGACGCCGTATTGAAGGCGTTAAAATAACAGGAGTTTTCCTGATTACTAACACAAAGTGAGCCATATGACCCAGGCAGTAGGTTTGGTCGGCTGGCGTGGCATGGTGGGTTCGGTCCTCATGCAGCGCATGCGCGACGAGAATGATTTTTCCTTGTTTCAACCGGTGTTCTTTTCCACCAGCAATGCGGGTGGAAAGGCACCAGCCTGGGCGGAAGGGGCCGATGCGCTGCAAGACGCCTACGACATTGAAACGCTCAAAAAGCTGCCTGTCATTGTGACCGCGCAGGGGGGTGACTACACCTCGGCGGTGTATCCCAAGTTGCGTGCAGCGGGCTGGGATGGCATCTGGATCGATGCCGCCAGTACCCTTCGCATGGCAGAGGACTCCATCATTGTCCTCGACCCGGTCAACCGGTCGGTCATCGACGCAGCCCTTCAGCGTGGGGTCAAGAACTTCATCGGCGGCAACTGCACCGTCAGCTGCATGCTGATGGGCTTGGCCGGATTGTTCAACAACGATCTGGTCGAGTGGATGACCAGCATGACCTACCAGGCTGCTTCCGGAGGGGGTGCGCAGCACATGCGCGAGCTGCTAACCCAGTTTGGCTTGCTCAACCAGGCAGTTCGTCCTTTGCTGGACGACCCCGCTTCGGCAATTCTGGAAATCGATCGTGGCGTCCTGGCCAAGCAACAAGACGTTGATCTGCCCCGCGATCAGTTCGGTGTTCCCCTGGCCGGCAGCCTCATTCCCTGGATCGACAAAGATCTGGGAAATGGCGTTTCGCGCGAAGAATGGAAAGCAGAGGCCGAAACCAACAAGATTCTTGGTCGAGGCGAAGCGTTTGGTACTGCGCCTACGCCTATCGATGGCCTGTGCGTCCGTATCGGAGCCATGCGTTGTCATAGTCAGGCCCTTACCATCAAGCTAAAGCGCGATGTACCCCTGGACGAAATCACCGATCTTTTGCGCGAAGGGTCCAACTGGGCCAAAGTGGTGCCAAACGAACGCGAGGCCACCATGCAGCAATTGACGCCGGTGGCGGTTACAGGTACTTTGGACATTCCAGTAGGTCGCTTGCGCAAGATGTCCATGGGTCCCGAGTACCTTAGCGCTTTCACCGTGGGCGACCAGTTGCTGTGGGGGGCGGCAGAGCCACTGCGCCGCATGTTGCGCATTACTTTGGGCGAACTATAAATATGGGGAAATCTTGTTGTGCGGCCGCCGGCTCACCGGTAGTCCGATACACGCCAGTGGCTTTTGCCCTGGCCGCACTGCTGGCGATGGTGTCGCCGGCCGACGCAGCAAGCATAGGTCATTCGCGTCTGGTTTCCGCGCCGGGCCAGCCCTTGCGCATTGATGTCCCGATACGTGACCTTACCGAGTCCGAACAACAATCGTTGCGCGTGACCGCTGCTCCATTGTCGTCATGGCAGCAGGCCGGCCTCACTCCACCGGTCGAACTCAGCACCTTGCAAATCAGCGTCGAGCCCGGGTTCAGCGCTGATTCACGTCGGATTCAGGTGCGGTCAAGCCAGCCGTTTACGGGTGTCGTTGCCGATCTTCTGCTGCAGATATCCACGTCAGTTGGCAGCCAGCAGCATCAGGTCAGCCTCTTGGCCGGAGCGTCTCAAGTCGCCTCAGACAGCGGTCAATCCGTCTCAAGTGTTTCGGGTCCATCCGGTGTTTCTGTGGGCGCGCAATCGTCCCGCGGAACGATTACAGTGCGACGAGGCGATACGCTGTTTGCCCTGGCGCGAGCCAATGCCGTCGAAGGCGTCACCGTCTACCAGATGATGGTTGCCTTGCAAAAGGCCAATCCACAAGCCTTTATCGAAGGAAACATCAACCTTGTCAAAGCAGGGGCAACGCTGGCCATACCTGATACGGCCGCGCTGCGGGCGATTTCCGACCGCGAAGCCCGGCGCATTTTCCAACAGCATACCCAGGCGTTTGCCGAATACCGGCAACGCATTGCTTCCCGGCAGGGTGGGGCTGTAGCAGGTGGGTCGACGCAAAGCGGCCCGGTTGTCGCAGGCGAATCTGAAGCGCCCTTGCAGGTGGCTCCGCCGGCGTCCGGTGACCAGGTAGTCCTATCCAGTGGATCCGGTGCCGATCCAGACGCACAGGCCGACGAGCAACACGCAACACAACGCAACATCGAGGAATCCCAGGCCAGGGTATCGCAGCTTGAACGGAATGTGCAAAGCCTGAATCAGGCACTGCAGATGCAGGGCGAGGCCGCCAAGGATGCTGTGGTTGAAGGCGCTGCCGCGGTGGGACAAACGCTCTCAGAGGCAGCTGCCAGTATCGGGTTGTCGTCAGGCGAACCCGAATCCGCTTCAGTTCCGGGCCAGTCTGCTCAAGCCGTTGACGGCCAATCAGGCGTACAAGGTACAGTCCCCGCTGGCCAGGCAGGTACCAGCGGTGATCAGGCCGCGGGCCTGGCACCGCAAGACAATGGTCAGGCTCAAGCTGGAAGCACGGCGGGCACTGAAGGTGATCCAGCCTCTTCGCCGACCTCCCAAGCGGGTTCCGACGCGGGCAACGAATCCGTGACCACGCCGCCGGCTTCGCCTGCAGAGGCATCCACCCGGGCAGATACATCGCAACCCGATGCATCAACTTCCGATACGGTTTCGGCTCAATCTGGCGCACAGTCACAATCTGGCTCAGCTGCCAATGGTGGTGCAGGCGCAATGGCTCCAGATAGTGGTGTGGCCCTTTCAGTACCTGGCCCGTCTGGTGCCGCTCAAACCAACGAATCCAACCCATCCATTTCCAGCAAGGCAGAGCAACCCGTGTCCTGGATTCAGCAAAATCTTTTAGGCGTCATTACGGCGATATTGGCGCTGGTCGTACTGATTATTGCCTGGGTATTGCGCCGGGCAAGTGCTTCCCGCAGCGAAGGGCAGGGCGTCGTTACCGAGGCAATGGTCCAGGAGCGCCTCGAGCAGATCGATCTCGATCTTTCGAATCCGCCAAGCGACGAGCGCCCGCCCAAAGCCGGTTAATCACGTATGCCTCGTGTGGCGTTGGGCCTGGCATACGATGGTGAGCCCTGGCAAGGGTGGCAAACCCAACCCGGCGGGCTCACTGTTCAAGATGCCCTGGAAGCGGCGTTGGCACAATTTCTTGCCCACGCTACGCCGACTATCTGTGCCGGCCGTACCGACACTGGAGTTCACGCGCTTTGCCAGGTCGTCCACGTCGACACCGAGGCTCAGCGGTCTTCCGAGTCGTGGGTCCGGGGTCTTAACGCGCTTTTGCCCGATAGCATCGCTGTCCAATGGGCCAGGCAGGTCGACGACGACTTCCACGCGCGCTTTTCGGCTCTTTCGCGTACGTATGTGTACGTACTTCGACAGGCTCGCATACGATCTCCCTTTACTCATGGACGTGCCGGTTGGTCTTTTCGACCGCTCGAACTGCAACGCATGCGTCAGGCGGCCGAGCGCCTCATCGGGGAACATGATTTCAGTGCCTTTCGCTCGTCGCAATGTCAGGCAGCCAGTCCGGTGCGTACCCTGTACAGCCTGGATATAGAGCAAACCGACGGCAGCTTCATCTTTACATTCAGGGCTAATGCTTTTTTGCATCATATGGTGCGCAATCTGATGGGTGCCCTGATATACATCGGTCAAGGCAAGCACGCGCCCGGCTGGATCGATGTTTTGCTAGAGCAAGGTGACCGTCGCCTGTCGGCGCCTACCTTTTCGCCGGCGGGCCTGTATTTGGCGAATGTTGAGTATCCGGAACGTTTCGGATTGCCAATCTTCGACTTGCAGGATCTGATGGCGACTCACCATTTGCCGGTGGTTCGGAATTGCTGACCTCGAGCCTGTCAGGTGGCCGGAAGGGCGAGGGTAAAATGCTTCTTTGGTCTTTTTGAATCCGGGTCTCAATCGATGCTTCGTCCTCGCGTAAAAATTTGCGGAATCACGCGTGCTTCTGATCTGGCTGCTGCGGCAGATGCCGGTGCCGATGCTGTCGGGCTTGTGTTTTATCCCAAGAGCTCACGACTGGTAACTGTAGAGCAGGCGCGAGAATTACGTCGTGCAGCTCCGGCCTTCGTTAGTGTCACCGCCTTGTTTGTCAACGCAGACACGGCACTCGTACGCCAGGTACTCGCCGAGGTCCGGCCTGATCTACTTCAGTTTCATGGCGATGAAACACCCGACTACTGTGACAGTTTCGATCACCCCTACATGAAAGCATTTCGCGTGGGGGGGCCAGGTCTTGAGGATGCGACGCGTGTACGCAATGCCTGCAACCAATACTCGTCCGCTGCGGCATGGTTGTTCGACAGTTTCAGCCCCGGCTATGGTGGAAGCGGATTGACATTCGACACGACATTGCTCGAACAGGTTCGTGCCTGGGACAGTGCTCGGCCTTTGATCTTGGCCGGTGGGCTCAGACCGGACAACGTAGCGGCCGCGCTGCAGGAGGTTCGACCGTATGGGCTCGACGTTTCGAGTGGCGTGGAGGAGTCCGGGGGCATCAAGTCGCCCGAAAAAATCACCGCCTTCATGAAGGCGGTGTATCGTGCTTCCCTGGTGTAAATCACGCCTGGCAATCAATGAAGCGTCCCTGACTTTGTATCGGTTCAGGGTGACTCCAGGAAACCCTGCGTGCTGTAAAGGCTGACTGGCAAGGGTTTTAACGAGCGACCGGAATCGGCGAGCTCGCGGGCATAGTCCAGAAACAGCTGTGTCGCATCCAGGCCGACGTCGACCCGTTGCTGTTTTGTCAGGCCAGAGAACGGCGTGTAGTGATCTTTTCCATCGGCTATGAAGTCGATTGTCGCGACCGAATACACATGATCAGGGTCGAGCGGAGCGTATCGACCGCTAGCGTCCGCGACTTCAATTTGCGAAATACGGGCTTCGCCGGGTCTGGTTGCGTCCACAACCCACCGCATCCCTGCCGCATAGGGATAGGCACCGGTATTGCGGCCCGGCCCCAGCGCGGCTTGTACTGCGCTTTCAACTGCCGCGCGCAGTGTTGAACCGGGGATCTTCAGTTGTACCAGCGTGTTCTTGAACGGCAGCAACGTATGAACATCCTTGACAACAAGGGGGCCGGCTGACAGATCGATGCGTACCCCCCCGGCATTGATCAGGGCAAGATCCGCGTCGAAGTACTTGGTGGCCTGTTCAAGAAATGCCTGTGCAACGATCTGCTGGGCGTCGCCACCATGCTCGAGACCGGGGCGATTCTTGCACTCCTGGTCATGGCCGGCCCCCGTATGCTGGCCAAGTCGTCCGGGAATCCGTCGCGCACACAAGGTTTGTGCGACCTGAGCGATGACGGTGGACCCAAACTCCACTTTTTGCTGCTGGTAGGGGGCTAGTACCTGCAGGGCAACGGGATCAGGCGTGGTGATGCGCAAAGAACGGGAATTCGCCACATCGTTCATCACAGCGTCCAGTTCGTCCGGATCCAGCGCATTGACCTGGCCGCGGTCGCGTGCAAAGTCGTTTCCTATCAAGATATGGGGGGTGCCGCTGCACTGGACGAGCCTCCCATCTTCGTCAAAGGACAGCTTGAGCTCGCCCACTACAAATGAGTAGTGTCCAGCCTGCGCCACACAGACCGGATTGCCATCGGCATCGGTGGTGCGGGTGGGGTAGGGACCTTTGGGAGACAGGCCGAACCTTTTGAGCCTGTCCGGACCCAGCAGGGTGTGGGAGTCACCCCCAATAATGACATCCACTCCGCGAAGACGCTGTGCGAGCTCGAGATCGTTCTGATACCCATAGTGGGTCTGAAGCACGACGATATCGACCCCTTGGCGCGTCAGTGCATCAATTTGTTCTTGTGCAGCCGTGGCTTCGTCCAGAAATGTGGTTCCCGGGTCTGGGCGCGACGCATTTTGCGTCTTGTCGGCGACAGTTATCCCGACAAGTCCGATGCGCCGGCCGTTACGTTCGAGCACCATCGAGGGCTTTACATATCCGGCCGATAACGATTCTCGCAATGGCGAATCCGGGCCGAAACTGACATTGGCGCTCAAGATCTGGGTCTGACAGTTGTCAGAACGAAGATGGTCTAGAAATGTCTTGAGGCCGGCGTCGCCATAGTCGAATTCATGATTGCCCAAAGTGAAGGTGTCGAAGCACACGGTATTCATCAGATCCGCGTCGGCCTGTCCATGGGTAAGAGAATAATAAAGATCGCCTGTAATGGCGTCGCCGGCATGAATCTTGATCGTAGGGCCTGCGGTTTGATCGGACAGCGCGCGCATTGCCGAGGTCACACGGGCAAATCCTCCGGCCGTCACGAAGATCCGTTCGCGCCTGCCTCCGCCGGTGTCCATAGACAATGGAACTCTCGTCTCATCCAGGTGAGAGTGGTGGTCGTTGACGTGGAGCAGGGTGAGCTCGAAGCCGGCGTGCTTGTCGGAGTCGAGAACTGCGCGGGCTGTGATAGTGTCGGGATGAATACAGGAAGCAAGCGCAATAGCCAGCAGTGCTGCGCCTGCCGTGCTAAAAATTCGGCGTAATAAATGGATCTTGAATGATAGATACATGGCAAAATTGGGAACACGAAGCGAGAGTTCTTGTAGCTCTGCTTCATCGTGATGAGGAACACCTGAGCGAAGCTGCCGTTATTCAAAGCAAATGCTACGAACAATTTCAGTAGAATATATGCAGGCCACAAAGGGTTATCAAGGTGTTCAAAAAAATTAGCTACAAATTAAAGCGGATATTGTTCAAGTTGTCTCCCAAACTGGCCGAGAAACTGAATATCTCGTTCCCGTTTCGTTCGCGTGACCGTGATTTTCTTGAAAATGAAGTCTTCGCCTACCTGAATACATATTTGGGCACGGCGGACAAGTCACGCAGACTGTTGTTTGTTGGACTGGACAAGCATAACTGGCACTACCATCGCCTGTTGAACCTGACATTCCACACGATCGACATCGACAGGCGAAGTGCCCGCTATGGCCAGGAGGGGTTGCATTGCACGGGTAGCGCAACAAGCCTTCAAGAGTATTACGAGCCAGAATATTTTGACGCTGTCGTGGCCAACGGCATGATCGGTTTTGGCATCAACACCTTAGAAGATTTTGATGCCATGCTCGCCGGAATTGCCCATATCAGCAAGCCTGGCGCCGTCGTGGTGCTAGGGTATAGCGATCTTCCGGAGCGCGTCCGGTTTGTACCGTCTGGCGCCGGCTCCCTCGGGCGATTCCGCGAGTTCACTCCGCCAATTCCCGCCATGGACTCCCCACAGCATCAAGTCTTAAATGAGTTCAGGCACAGATACTGGTTTTTGCAGCGCCTGTAATGCATACAATGCCGATGATTCATATTCGTGGGGTTCGCAACAGTATGCGAATGCCACATGCCAATGTTTCGTACCAACTTTAAATGTATCTTGCGCGAGATTAAAAAACACGCTATAGTTACGTTCTTTACAGGCGGTTAGCTCAGTTGGTTAGAGCGCTACGTTGACATCGTAGAGGTCGCTGGTTCGAATCCAGTACTGCCTACCATCCCCACCTCCCGCACCGGGCTTTCCCAGGCCCTTCCCAATAAACGGGTGAAGGGCACTCATCAGACACGGTGCATCACGCCGTCCCAACCGCGTAGGGCCAGGACCCTTAGCCGGTAATTTTCAAAAATTCCTTAAGCCAAACGCCCTGCGCGAGATCATTTCCATCTTGGTATGGAAGCCCTCTGTGATGCCGTTGGACTTGGTGAAGCGCCACATTCGCACGATCAGTTCGAGCTACGCCCGAAGCGTTTGGGCCAACGGCCTGTAGCCTTGATCTGCAGCCCCACCCGGAGGCCACGCCCGGAGCGCTTGGGCCAACGTCTGGCTATTCCCCGTTAAACGGGGATGCGCATTTCCGAGACACGGTTGATCACACAGTTTCAACCACACTGGGTTGGACCCTGCTAATTGTCATGAACCGGGGATGAGCAGTGGTTGCAGGCGGTGGTCGCACCCGTTCCAACCGCAGGGCGCCAGAGGCACATTCCATTAGCGGGGAATCCGCTCAGCCTATTGGCTTTTGATTGCACTAGGTATTTTCAGCGCCCTTGCGAAAAAGTGAGTCCAGGTGCTGTTCAAATTCGTGGTATCCGATGCGCTCGTAGAGTTCTTCTCGAGTTTGCATCAAGTCGACCACATTTCGTTGATGCCCGTCTTTACGAATGGCCTCGTATACCGATTCTGCCGCTTTGTTCATCGCCCGGAAGGCCGATAGTGGATACAGAACCATGGCCACCCCGACGCTAGCCAGTTCCTCGACGGAAAACAGCGGGGTCTTGCCGAATTCGGTGATATTCGCCAATACCGGGACTTGCAAGGTATCGGTAAAAGCGGCGTAAGTATCAAGATCGGTTACTGCCTCGGCAAAAATAGCGTCGGCACCTGCTTCAACACAGGCGCCGGCGCGATCAAGCGCTGCCCGAAGCCCTTCTGACGCCAGTGCATCTGTTCGGGCGATCAGGTAGAAATTGTCGTCCGTGCGTGCGTCGACCGCAGCCTTGATCCGGTCGGCCATTTCCTGCGTGCTGACGATCTCTTTACCGGGTCGGTGGCCACATCGTTTCGCCCCGACCTGGTCTTCGATGTGGCAGGCGGCCGCACCAAACTTGATCAGACTCTTGATGGTGCGCGCAATGTTGAATGCTGATGGGCCGAAGCCCGTATCGATGTCTACCACCAGAGGCACATCGCATACGTCGGTGATTCTTCTTACATCTATCAGGACGTCGTCGAGCGTATTGATTCCGAGATCCGGAAGGCCCAATGACCCGGCAGCAACGCCTCCGCCCGAAAGATAGATAGCCCGATAGCCGGCCCGCTTGGCCAGCAGTGCGTGATTGGCATTGATGGTGCCGATGATTTGCAGGGGAGACTCTGCAGCGAGGGCGGCGCGAAACTGTGCTCCGGGGCTTGGAAGGGGCGACGTCTTGTTCTGGGGCATGGGTGCAAGAAAAGGTTCATGCCGCAGGCGAGTTGGTCTGTATGCCTGCGGCCAGTAAGTATGACTTTAGCCGATAGCCTGGGGTTGCGTCATGCCCGTTCAACATAGGGAGACATTTCCTGGCCAATTCGGGCTCGCCATTGCGAATAGGGCTCATAACCCTCGCTTTCCTCACACATTTTGTGCGTGACTTCGTAAATCTGCTCGTCAGACTGAGTCAGGTCGAGGGGAATCAGGAAGGGCTGCTTTATGTACCAGTCGGTATCAACAAAAAACTCGAGGTTGTTTCCCTCGGGGTCGTGTGCGTAGATGCTCCAGGCAATGCCGTGATTTGCGGGGAAAATGCTTTCTCCGCCATATTCGAGCAACTTGGCATGGACGTGGCGAAGGTCGTCAAGCGTGCCCAGCTTGAAGGAAATCTGATTGATGCTGGGCCCGAATTGGGGATTTGCTGTGTTGCCAGGAAGATTGTCCGGCCGCCCGGTGGCCAGCACGATCTGGTGATGGTCGAGCGGATCGCGTGAAAGAAATACCAAATTCATGCCGCCGGCATGACCGCGGTCGGTAACTGTGAATCCCAGTACGTTCGTGTAGAAATCCTCCATTGCCGACAGGTTCCTGACGCTGATGCCCATGTGGCTGAACTTGAGATTGACGGCACGCTTTGTGGCTTGGGATGGCGAACGGACTTGTGCGGTAACGTCGTTCATGTCCTTGTCTCCTTTATGGATTGTAATGATCAGCGCCGGACTCAGACGCAATTTGGTGCAGCTCCAATATCTTCCGGCCACGGCCTCTTGCTGTCAATGTGCAGTGGTTCAACAAGGGGCTTGTTTATGCCGGCTTTTTGGCCGGTTCCAGGATTGTTTGGGGAACCAGGCCGTATAGCTGACGTTTCAACACTTTGCCCGTCGCATTCTTGGGCATTTGATCGATGAAAACATAGTGTTTAGGACGTTTGAACCGGGCTATCTGGCTGAGGCAACGGGCCTCAAGCGCTTCGGCCGTAACCTGTGAGTCGTCCTGGCATACGACAAATGCAAGCACCGATTCGCCCCATTCCGGGTCGGGAATTCCGATGACGGCTACCTCGGTTACACGCGGGTCCTGCATCAATGCTTCTTCGACTTCACGTGGATAGATGTTGGTTCCACCACTGATTATGACGTCCTTTGAACGGTCCATCAGGTAAAGCAACCCACGCTCGTCGAGCATTCCCACATCGCCGGTATGCAGCTTTCCGTCGGCGAGCGTGTCTTCGGTGGCTTGAGGCTTATTCCAGTAACCCTGCATCACTGTGGGCCCGGCCACCAGGATTTCACCCGCCTGACCGATACCTAGTGGGTGCCCGGAGCCATCTGCGATGGAGATCTCGATGCTGGTCTGGGGATAGCCTACAGAAGAGAGAAAGTCGTCGTCGCCAAGTTCTACCGCGCGGGCTATCTGGCTTGCTGTTTGAGCGGTAATTGACATCGGGGATTCGCCCTGACCGTAGATCTGTGCAATGCGAGGGCCCAAGGCCTGTACGGCTCGCTTGATATCCTCGACATAGAATGGCGCGCCAGCCACGATTACTGTGCGCAGCCCCGGAAGCGCGATGGCGTGTTCCCTTACATATTTTACGAGCCGATTGACCATTGTCGGTGCTGCAAAGAGGCTGACGTTATGGTGTTGCTGCAGCAGCCGGCTGGTTTCCGAGGCGTCGAATCCGCCGCTCGATGGCACCAGCTGGAGGGCTCCCTTGAGGAAAAACGGCACGCTGTACAAGCCACTGCCATGTGACATTGGCGCGGCATGCAGCAGCACATCCGATTCACTTACGGCCTGAACGTCGGCATAGAAGTTCAGTGCCATGTTGACCAGGTTAGAGTGAGACAAGACCACCCCCTTGGGGCGCCCCGTCGTGCCACTGGTATAAAAAAGCCATGCCGGCAGTTCGCCATGTTTGCCAGGGTTCGACATATTTTCAAGGCAGGGCCCGGTTTTTGCTTCCTGGAAGCTGGTGGCGCCAACATCCATCACCTTCAGATCTTCAATGGACCGCGTCAGGGGAAGCAGATTGTCGTACAGGCCACTGTCAGTCAGGCAAAGCCTGGATCGGGAGTCTTGCAAGATGAATTCGATCTCTTTGGCATGCAGCTTGTTATTGACCGGAACCACACACAATTGTGCGTGCCAGGCGGCCAGCATTGCCTGCGCATAATCGCTGCAGTTCCTCATGACCAGTGTCACCCGGTCGCCGGGATTCAATCCCAGGTCCCGCCGCAGCAGATACGCCAAGGCTCGAACGCTTCGGTCGAGCTGTGCATACGTGATAGGCGTTGAGGTGCCCGAGGCTAGTGCGGGCCTGTCGGCGTATATTTGCACACTTCGCTGAAATAATCGGCCCAGATGCATCGCAGACTCCTGCTTGAGAGGGGAGGTCGACAAGACACCTGTTTACTTGAACTCAGTGCTTTCGTAATTGATGTGAGTCACCACACCATTGAAAAGCGGTTTCACACGTTCGGCGAACTGCGCCCGTAGTTCCTGACGCCTTGTGGTGGCCAACGCGGCGTCAATGGCTTCTGAAGATTCGAAGCTGATCCGGACGGTTGCATATATATCAAGGTCGTCCGTTTCGAAGTAATAGGGTCGTTCGAGCTGGGCCGACACCACACCCGGGAGGCCGGAAAAACCTGCAACGACTTCACCGAGTTCGTGCAAAAACTGTTCTGATTTTCCTTCAATCGGACGACCCAGGAAGTAGGCGTAGCGTGTTGCAGGCATGTTTTTGTCTCCTAAGCAGGTGATTGAACCACGAACCTTTTGACCGGCAAGTGTATGCGTAGCCAGCCGGTGGACAAAGTGTTTTCGTCAGTGAGCGGAAAATGCAACGCCGATCAGATCGTTCACCGGGATTGATTTTCGTATTGGCATAGTTTCGGACTGTGTGTACGATGAAGCGCGCATGACAAGCGGACGTATCGCTTCCGCTTATACTGCAAAGCATCGACGAATAACAATCAGGAGGAACGATGAAACTACTGCGATTTGGCCCGGTTGGGCAAGAAAAGACGGGCGCACTTGATGCTCAGGGCGGCATCCGTGATCTATCAAGCCTGGTGCCCGACCTTACCCCCGAATGGCTGGCGCCAGACCGCCTCAAAGCCCTGCGGGCGGTCAATCTTGAAGCATTCCCCGTGGTCAGCAGTTCGGTCAGGCTAGGTACGCCCATCAGCGGAGTACGTCAGTTTCTTGCTATCGGGCTGAATTATCGCAAGCATGCTGAAGAAGCCGGAATGGACATTCCCAAAGAGCCAGTGGTGTTTACCAAGGCCATTACGTCGCTGTCTGGTCCCAATGACGACATTGTCCTGCCAGATGGATCCCAAGAATGTGACTGGGAAATAGAACTGGGTTTTGTCATGGGCACTACGGCGCGCAAAGTGCCGGTCGATCAGGCCCTTGATTATGTTGCCGGATATTGTCTCGCCAACGATGTCTCCGAGCGTCATTGGCAGATCAAGCGAGGCGGGCAGTGGACAAAAGGAAAAAGCTTTGACACGTTTGGCCCAATAGGCCCGTGGCTGGTCACCACCGACGAGATTCCAAATCCGCAAACGCTTGAAATGGAGCTCAAGGTCAATGGTGAAACGCGGCAAAAAAGCAATACGGCCGATATGATTTTCACGGTGGCCGAAATCGTCTCCCATTTGAGCCAGTTCATGACCCTTCTTCCGGGTGATGTCGTCATCACGGGCACCCCCTCTGGCGTAGGCTTGGGAATGAAGCCGCCGCAATTCCTGAAGAAGGGCGATTTGGTCACCTTGAGTATCGAGCAACTGGGCACCCAGACGCAAAAAGTGGTCTAGTCCTGGTCCGTTCTTTCCCATGTTGCCGTTACATCAAGGAGACCCTATGGATGTGCTCGACGCAATAAAGACTCGCACCACCACCCAGTTTTTTGACAGGGAAAAATCCTTGTCCGACGCCGAAATCAAAGAGTTGGCAGAGTTCGCTCTCGAGGCGCCTTCATCGTTTAACTTGCAGCAAACGCGGCTCATCGCTGTAACCGACCCGCAAGCCAAAGAGCGACTCAAGGCGGCGGCATGGAATCAGCCCAAAGTGGCTGACGCCGCAGCAACGTTTATTATCCTGGGCGATCTCGGGGCGCTTGACAAGCATCCCGAGCTAATAGAGCGTGCCATGCGTCAAGGGGTGGTGCCCGAGCCAGTAGGGGCCAAAATGATCAAAGGGGCCCGGGATTATTACAGCGTCGGCCGGCAACGCATTCATGAAGAAGCCATACGTTCAGCATCGCTGGCGGCGATGAACCTCATGTTGGCAGCCCATGCCAAGGGATACGGTTGTGGGCCGATGATCGGTTTTGAGGCCGACAAGGTTAAGGCGGAATTCAATATTCCTGACCGCTATGTGGTCGTGTTGCTGATAGCCGTTGGTTACGCGCTGCCGGGTAACCCGGCCCGAAAACCCCGCCTGACCGTCGACGAGGCGCTATCGTTTAATACTTGTGGTTCGTTTTGACGCGTACGTGCTTATTTGCCGGCCCTGATTCGTTCTGACCTGCGGCGCAACAGTTCGAGTACCAGCAGCAGGCAGATCGACATCAGGATCAGCAAAGTTGCCACCGCTAAAATACTGGGATTGATCTGTTCGCGCAGGCCCGAGAACATGCGTCGGGGAATGGTGGTTTGTTCCGGGCCGGCAAGAAACAGTACCAATACGACCTCATCGAAAGAAGTCACGAACGCAAGCAGGGCGCCGGAAATCACTCCCGGCCGTATGACCGGCACCACAACGTCGATAAAGGCGCGTACCGGAGAGGCCCCCAGGTTCAGGCCTGCATGGTAAAGCGAGCGGTCAAAGCCGGATAAAGTGGCAGTGACTGTCAAGACAACAAAAGGGACTCCCAGCACAGCATGGGCAATGATCACCCCCGGAAAGGTGGCCACCAGATTGAATCGGGTGAAAAAGAAGAACATGCCGGCAGCGACGATAATCAGGGGTACGATCATCGGTGCCAGCAATAGCGCCGTGATGGGGCGCCGCCAGGGCATGTCGGGGCTGGATAACCCCAAGGCGGCCACTGTTCCCAAGACAGTGGCAATAGCTGTGGAACTCAGCCCGATTACAAGACTGTTTCGAATTGCCATGAGCCAGATGTTGCTCTCGAACACCGCGTTGTACCACTTTGTCGAATAAGCACCAGTTTCCAGGCGTAGCATTCCAGGCGTGAAGCTGAAAAATGGCTCCGCATTGAAAGACAGGGGGATCACAACCAGGATGGGAACCATCAGGAACGCGAGCGCACCCCATGCGGCGATGCGAAGCGCCCACCGGCCAACCGCCTGGCTTGCAAGTTGGCCCGGCCCGGGCTGAAGCCTGAGATCGTTTCGCGGTATGGAGTGCCTGGTATCCTGGTTCGGACTCATCGACTTGCGCATGATTCTCGATTTGAATTACGTCAGCTTCAGCTTACTTGCGCCCACCAACTTGTCGTAGACCCAGTAAAGGATGACGATCACCACAAGCAGTAAAGAGCCCAACGCTGCAGCCAGGCCCCAGTTATTGGAGCGCTGCATATGAAACGCGATGATGTTGGAAATCATTTGCCCGTCGGTTCCTCCAACAAGCGCAGGAATGATGTAGTAGCCGATCGAGATGATGAATACCAGCAGCGCGCCGGCACTAAGGCCGGGCATGCTTAGTGGCAAGAACACCCGCCAGAAGGCCGACCACGGTGTACTGCCCAGTGATTGTGCGGCGCGCTGGTAGCTGGGGTCGATCCCGCGCATGACGCTATATAGCGGCAGCACCATGAACGGAAGCAAAATATGCGTCATGACGATGACTGTCGCGGTCCCTGTGTACAGAAGCTCAAGTGGCCGGCTAATGACGCCCAGCCACAGAAGCACCGAATTTATGATGCCGTGTGGTTGAAGCAGGGCAATCCACGCGGTGGTACGTGCCAGCAACGAAGTCCAGAACGGCAGTAGAACCATGGCCAGAAGCAAGCCGGCGACGCGCTTCGGTGCGCGGCACAAGTAATACGCCAGCGGATAGCCAAGTGCGATACATAGCAGGGTTATGGCCAACGCCATACCCAGAGTACGCGTATACAGCTGAACATAAATACGCGCGGACTCACGCTGGCCAATTTCACCCTTGGAGTTGCGTTCAAGGTCCAGGGCCGTAAGATAGTGGCTGACGGTAT
This sequence comes from Pusillimonas sp., assembly GCF_029263785.1. GTDB lineage: Bacteria > Pseudomonadota > Gammaproteobacteria > Burkholderiales > Burkholderiaceae_B > Pusillimonas. Next base: position 55,958 of record NZ_JAJUFE010000003.1, read on the forward strand.
AGACTTCGCCGGCACGCTTTACAGCCCGCCAGAGATCGGGTTGGTCCCACCGCGAATCGGCCTCCCGCAAGGCACCCGCGGCCAGAACGGGAGCCAGGTTATCTTCAAGGTTGCGCATGCGCCGGGCCGAGGCGTTGATCAGGCTCGATGCCCCCGGATAGGCCTGGTTTACCGATGCGGCAAGAACTCCTGCCTTGCGTTGTCCGGAAAGCAGTTTGAGCTCGGCTGCCATGGCGGCATACGCTTCGGTTGGGGGCAACGATCTGCCATCCCAGTCTGAAAGTTGTTCAAGCGTATTGGGAATCAGCTCGGCAAGCGTCGGGTTATAGATGCTGCGATACAGCATGCTGGCTATCGGGGTAAAGAAAGCAACCAGCACAAAGGCCAGCAACGGCGCCACCAGCAACAAGGCGGCGCGCCGGCGCCGCCGCAGCTCGGCGCGTTCCGCCCGAAGCTCTGACGAGCTGAGTGTTATTTCAGCAGCCACTCGTTGAACTTCTCGGATAGAGTCTCGCCGTAATCAGCCCAGAATACGGGGTCGACCTGGACGCCTTCATCCATGTGGGCGCTGGGCAGATGCTGCAGTACAGCCGGATCAACCAAGGCCAGCGATGATTTTCGGGGAGGGCCGTACGCAACGTCCTGAAAGCCTGCCAAGGCCTTGGTGCTGGTGGTGAAGCGGATGAAGTCCAGTGCCTGCTCAAGTTTTGGAGTTCCCTTGAGAACTGTCCAGGCGCCCAGGTCGTACATATTGCCATCCCACACAATGGTAAATGGCTTGTTCTCGTTGCGAATCGCGTCGAAGATTCGTCCGTTTGCCACCTGGATCATTACCACACCGCCGTCATTGAGCATCTGTGGCGCCTGGGACCAACTGTCGTACCAGATGACATCGTCCTTGATGGTATCGAGCTTGGCAAACGCGCGTGCCTGGCCCTCGGGTGTTGCCAGTACCTTGTAAATGTCCTCGTCGGGTACTCCGTCAGCCATCAGCGCCCATTCCATTACAAACTGGGGACGCTTGCGAAGCCCGCGCTTACCTGGAAATTTCCGGGTGTCGAAAAAATCCTCGACCGTGGTGGGCCGGTTGGCTCCGATCGTCTTGTCGTTATAGGCGTATATGGTGCTGTAAACGATTTCTGCCACGGCACATTCGCTTTCGAGAGCTTGCGGGATGAAGTCCTGTTCGGCAGGGGTGCCGTCGTCCCCGGGTAGCAAAATATCCCTGGGAATGAGTTCGAGCAGGCCTTCGGAGCAGGCGCGCTCCAGATCGATGGTTTCCATGTCCACCACATCCCACTGAATGTTGCCTGACTGCACCTGCGCCTTCATTTCAGCGATGCCTCCGCTGTAGGTCTCGAATATGACCCGTTTTCCCGTTTCGGCCACATAGGGGTCTATTTGGTGTTTTTTTTGGGTTGCCCCGTAGGCCCCCCCAAACGATACGACGGTGAGTGCTTCCTGGGCCGTGACCGGGCTGGCTAGTGCCACGCCCAATACGGCGGTTCCCAGCAGCGATAGGGCGGTGTGCTTCATGCTTGGTCTCCTTGATTCGGTGCGTCAGATTGAAAAGCATAGCTGTCGCGCGCCATCCACCCCAGATTGGCGAACTGGCCTTCCTGAAGCTTGGGAGCACGAGCGTCGTTGAGAAGCTTCACCACAACTCGGCCGCCGCCAGCCAATTGAAAGTAGTAGCGAATGAAGTCGCCGACGTAATGTCTGGCCATGAAGCTTGCAGCAACCTGGTTATCAAACTGCCGGGATTCGCGAACAATGGCCAGCTTTTCAGGCCGTATCGACACAACGCATCGACGGCTTGTGGCACTACAATCACCGTTCCGTGCAACAAGCGGGGTTCCGTCTGGCAGGGTGGTGGTAACAGTGTCACGACCATCCAGAACAGGCCGGCCGGCAGTGATCAGGTTGTTCTCGCCAATGAAGCTGGCGACAAATGCGTTGGCAGGTTGCTCGTACAACGCGTCGGGGGTGGCGTACTGCTGGACCTTGCCCGAATTGAATACGGCGATACGGCTGGACATTGTCAGCGCTTCGGACTGATCGTGCGTGACGTAAATGACGGTAAAGCCCAAGCGACGATGCAGGCGCGTGATTTCGAACTGCATCTGTTCACGCAGTTTCTTATCGAGTGCTCCGAGGGGTTCATCCATGAGCACCAGTGTTGGTTCGAAAATGAGGGCACGTGCCAACGCCACCCGCTGGCGCTGCCCGCCTGAAAGCTGGCCGGGATGACGGTTGGCAAACGGCTCGAGCTCGATCAGTCGCAGAAACTCGATTACCCGATGACGAATTTCAGGCTTTGGCAGACTCCGGACCTTCAGGGGGTAAGCCAGGTTTTCGGCCACTGTCATATGAGGAAACAAGGCATAGTTTTGGAAGACCATGCCGATGTTTCGCTTATGCGGGGGTATCTGCGTGATCGGGCTGCCATTAATGGTTATCTGGCCACCGGTGACATTTTCAAAGCCTGCCAGCATCATGAGCACGGTGGTCTTTCCCGATCCCGAGGGACCGAGCAAGGTAATGAATTCGCCCTGATTTACAGTGAGGTTGAAGTCGTCGACCACCAGACTTTTTTGATCATAGGTTTTGCGGACATTGGAAAACTTGAGAAACGCGTTTTCGGTGTTTGGCATCGGTTGTCCTGGTCGACGGTCGCTGCGGGTGTTCCTCCGAGAATAAGACCCTGCGCGTAATTGTGTTGCAGAGAATAACAATTAAGTCGGGGCGATGAAAGCGGGGTTTCCCCCGGTTGAGGGTGGGAAATAAACAACAAAACACTGCTCTTACACCGGATGATGACCTGAAGAAGCGCGTACCGCAGCACCATTACCGGAAAATCGCCCTGTAGGTGTTACACTAGTTGCTTCATGAAAAGGGGTCGAAAATCCATGCGCCTGCAGCTCGAACGAACTACGACAACGGCTTGTTAGTCGTCGCCGCGTATCGATCACCAACACCCTTCAGCAGTACTCTTCCATAAAACGCGGCAAAGGCCGCGTTTTTTGTTTTTAGGATCATCTATGCTTCAGATTACCCTGCCCGATGGTTCCCGCCGAGAGTTTCCCGGGCCGGTTACCGTCCACGAAGTTGCCAGTGCGATTGGCGCCGGGTTGGGGCGCGCCGCATTGGCGGGCCGCGTCACGCTCCCCGGCCAGGAACCCAAGCTCGTCGACACCAGCTTCGTTATCGGGCAGGACGCCGAATTGGCGATTATCACGGCCAAAGATCCCGAAGGTCTCGACCTTATCCGGCATTCCACTGCGCACTTGCTGGCCTACGCGGTCAAAGAGCTGTTTCCCGAGGCGCAGGTTACTATCGGCCCGGTCATCGAAAACGGGTTTTACTACGATTTTTCTTACAAGCGGCCGTTCACTCCCGAAGATCTGCAAGCTATCGAAACGAAGATGGCCGAGCTTGCTCGCAAGGACGAAGTCGTAACGCGCGAGGAGTGGGATCGTGACGAGGCGGTTGAGTTCTTCCGCAGCATCGGCGAACACTACAAGGCTGAAATCATTGCCTCAATCCCCAGCAACGAGAAAATCAGCCTGTACCGCGAAGGTGACTTCATCGACTTGTGCCGGGGTCCTCACGTGCCTTCCACCGGCAAGCTCAAGGTCTTCAAGCTGACGAAGGTGGCTGGTGCCTATTGGCGCGGCGACAGCAAAAACGAGATGTTGCAGCGCATCTACGGTACTGCATGGGCAAGCAAGGAAGATCAGAACGCTTACCTGACAATGCTCGAAGAGGCCGAAAAACGAGATCATCGCAAGCTGGGCCGGGAGCTAGGCCTTTTCCATTTTCAGGACGAGGCACCAGGCCTCATTTTCTGGCACCCGAAGGGCTGGACTATCTGGCAACAGGTTGAACAGTACATGCGCGGCGTTTATCTTGAAAACGGCTATCAAGAGGTCAAGGCACCGCAGATTCTTGACCTTTCCTTATGGAAGAAGACCGGGCACTGGGACAACTACGCCGAAAATATCTTTACGACCGATTCCGAAAACCGTAGTTACGGCCTGAAGCCGATGAATTGCCCAGGGCATGTGCAGATATTCAACGCCGGTTTGCACTCATATCGCGAATTGCCCATCCGTTACGGTGAATTCGGCCAGTGCCACCGCAACGAACCTTCGGGTTCGCTGCACGGCATGATGCGCGTGCGCGGTTTCACGCAGGACGACGGTCACATCTTCTGTACCGAAGATCAATTGCAGGATGAATGCGCGGCGTTTACTGCTCAGTTGCAAAAAGTGTATGCCGACTTTGGTTTTGACGAGATTCTGTACAAGGTCGCTACCCGACCCGAAAAACGCATCGGTTCGGACGAGGTCTGGGACAAGGCCGAACAGGCTCTTATCGATAGCCTGAATCGTACCGGATGCCAGTTTGAGATCTCCGAAGGCGAAGGCGCCTTCTATGGGCCAAAGATCGAGTACACGCTCAAGGATGCAATCGGCCGTCATTGGCAGTGTGGCACTATCCAGGTCGATTTCTCGATGCCCCAGCGGCTTGGCGCCGAGTATGTCGATGCCAATGACCAGCGCAAGACGCCGGTCATGCTTCACCGCGCCATACTGGGTTCATTCGAACGGTTTATCGGCATTTTGCTCGAAAACCACGCCGGTGCATTGCCCCCGTGGCTGGCTCCACAACAGGCCGTCGTCTGCTGTATTTCAGAGAATTTCGCCGAATATGCCGCCGAAGTTGCCCGAACCCTGAAAAAACAAGGGTTTAGGGTTAGCGCAGATTTGCGCGGCGAAAAGATCACCCGTAAAATCAGGGAACACAGCATGCAGAAAGTTCCCTACATTTTGGTAGTGGGTGAAAAAGAACGCGACACTGCCACCGTCGCGGTCCGGGTCCGCTCTGGTGGCGATCTGGGCAGCATGCCTCTGGCACAGTTTTCGCAGCGTCTTGCAGAAGACGTTGCAACACGACGTAATGTCGGCGCGGCGTAACGCCGCCTTTCTTCATCAACTCTAGGAGTCGTAGATATCGCAACCGATAAAGCACATCGCATCAATGGTGAAATTCGTATCCCCGAGGTGCGTCTTATAGGCCTGGACGGTGAACAGCTGGGCATCGTAAAAACACCCGAAGCTCTCCGTCTAGCAGAAGAAAACGAAGTTGACCTGGTCGAGATTGCTCCCAATGCCTCGCCGCCTGTGTGCAGGCTCATGGATTACGGCAAGTTCAAGTACCAAGAGCAAAAGCGCCAGGCCGAGGCCCGGGCCAAGCAAAAAACCATTCAGGTCAAAGAGGTCAAGTTTCGTCCCGGCACGGATGAAGGCGACTACCAGGTCAAGTTGCGCAACCTGCGTCGATTCATCGAAGACGGCGATAAAGCCAAGGTCACACTGCGGTTCCGCGGTCGTGAAATGGCTCACCAGGAACTTGGCATGCGTGTGCTTGAGCGCGTACGCGACGATCTTGGCGAACTGATCCAGGTCGAGGCCATGCCCAAACTCGAGGGACGCCAGATGGTGATGGTGCTGGCGCCACGCAAGAAGGCCCCCGGCAAGCAAGGCGATTCCGCTTCCTGATTTTCACCACCAGGCACAGGCCGCCTATGCCCGGCGGCCTGTGCCTACGTAGGGTTTTTCTATGCACGTATTGTTCATTATCGATCCCTTGCCTTCGTTAAAGGCATACAAAGATTCGTCTGTTGCAATGATGCGTGCTCTGGTTGCCAGAGGTCACTCGCTCAGTGTGGCCCTGCAGCAAGACCTGTACATTGACGAAGGTGTCGTCAAGGTGCAGAGCCTCGCAATCGAATTGCTCGAGGGTGCGGATCTGCACCAGGCAGCCTGGTGGCGCGAAGGGGCACGCTCCGACGTACCCCTCAATGCCTTTGATGCGGTACTGATGCGCAAGGACCCCCCGTTCGATATTGAGTACCTGTATTCGACGCATTTGCTTGAGTTCGCCGAGAAGCAGGGCGCGCGGGTCTTCAATTCGGGAGGCGCCATAAGGAATCATCCCGAAAAGCTGACGATCACCGAGTTTGCGCAGTTCACTTCTCCAACCCTGGTGACGCGCGATATGGATCGTTTGCGTGTGTTTCATGCCGAACACCAGGACGTGATTGTCAAGCCTCTGGACGGAATGGGTGGAACCGGCATTTTCCGCTTGCAAAAAGCCGAGCCCAACCTGGGCGCCATCCTTGAAACCCTGACCGAGCATGGTACGCGTACCATCATGGCCCAGCGGTATATTCCCGAAATTGTGGCCGGTGACAAACGCATCCTGCTTATTGACGGAGAGCCAATTCCATACGCTCTGGCGCGCATTCCGCTGGCGGGCGAGACGCGTGGCAATCTCGCGGCCGGCGGCCGCGGGGTGGCTCAACCCCTGACCGAAAGAGATTATGAAATCGCGCGTACCCTGGGGCCCATTTTGGCCCAGCGCGGTTTGCTGCTGGTTGGCCTGGATGTCATCGGCAATTATCTTACCGAGGTCAATGTCACCAGTCCCACCTGTTTTGTAGAAATTACCGAGCAGACGGATTGCGATGTCGCTCAAACTTTCGCCATAGCACTCGAGCAAGCGGTGGGAGCTTGACATGGTCCGTCTGGCCCTTGTGATGCACGCTCCGCTGGGTAACGCGTTTGCCCAGTGCGCTGCCCATATCCTGGGTCATGAACCGGAAATTCTTGTTTTCGATGTACAGGCAGACGACCCTCCCGAAGAGGCATCGCGTCGGCTGGAGCACCTCCTAAGCCCATATCAGAGCCAGGGCGCATTGATTCTTTGCGACATATACGGTGCGACTCCCTTTAACATTGCCAGTCGCACCGTTCGAAACCTTACGGATCGTGGTATGGACGTGGCGCTGGTGACAGGCGCCAATCTGTGCATGGTGCTCAAGGCACTGACTGATAATCAGGACAATCCTGAAGCCCTGAGCGAGAAAGTGCGACAGGGCGCCTTGAAGGGCGTCGTGCGCGCCGACTGTTTTTCATGAGCCGGCCGCTATCGTTTACCGGCCTTCAACGTACTCACCACATAAGAATAGAACATGCCCGCAGTAGATATCGTAATAAGCAATAAACTGGGGCTGCACGCCCGTGCTGCTGCCAAACTCACCCAGCTCGCGTCCAGCTTTACCAACTGCGAAATTCACATTGCACGCAACGGCAAACGTGTCAACGCCAAAAGCATTATGGGTGTAATGATGCTGGCGGCCGGATTGGGAGTGACCGTCACCATTGACGCCGAAGGCCCGGATGCCGACCGCGCCCTTGCTGAAATTCAGAATCTGTTCGCCAATAAATTCGGCGAACACGAGTAAGTCGCAAGCCATTGAACCGCCCATGAATTCGTCTGTCGAGTCAACTTCTACGACACTGAATGCCATGATCTGCATGCGCGGACAAGGCGTGGTCAAAGGGTATGCAATCGGGCGGGCTGCAGTCATGAGTGCAGCGGCCCTTGAAGTGGCTCACTATCGCATCCAGCCCGAAGATGTGGCCGGAGAATGCGAACGCCTGACGACGGCACTGGCGCACGCCAGAGATGATCTGCAGAACATGGTGCGCAACCTGCCGGCCGATGCGCCGCGCGAGATGGCGGCTTTACTTACAGTCCACAGTCTGCTGCTTGATGACCCGATGCTTGCGCAACAGGCATGCGACCTGATTGCCGAACGGCACTATAACGCCGAGTGGGCGCTGACCACTCAGGGCCAGGTCCTGGCCGAGCAGTTTGCGGTGATGGACGACGAATACTTGCGCGAACGCGCAGCCGACATCCGCCAGGTCATAGAGCGTGTCCTGCGAGTGCTGTCGGGTAGTACGGCCTTGTTGCCCCAGCTGGAGGCTGGTCACGATGGAGAGCCCCTGATCGTTGTAGCCCGCGATATTTCCCCCGCGGACATGCTTCGTTTGCGAGGTGCCCGCTTTGCAGCATTTTTGACGGATTTGGGAGGTGCCACCTCCCACACCGCCATTGTGGCGCGAAGCATGAACGTACCCGCGATCGTCGGCATTGGCAATATCCGTGGCCTGGTTCGGGATGGCGACATGCTGATCGTCGACGGTATGACGGGTTCTGTAATGGTGAACCCGCCAGATTTCATTTTGCAAGAGTACATCCGTCGGCAAAGCGCCTACGCAGATGCTCGTGCCGAACTCGGTCTGTTACGAGACGCTGAAGCTGTGACGCTGGACGGTATGGCCGTCAAGCTGGAGGCAAATATAGAGTTGCCCGAAGAAGCCGAGGCTGCCATTCAGGCGGGTGCCGATGGTATCGGCCTGTTCCGAAGTGAATTTCTATTTATGGGACGTCAGAGCCTTCCCACGGAAGAAGAGCAGTATCAGGCCTATGCGTCGGTCGTGAAGACCATGAAAGGACGTCCCGTCACGATTCGTACCCTGGATATCGGGGCTGACAAGACGCTAGACGGCGACTTGGCGGTGGCGACCAATCCGGCACTGGGGTTGAGGGCGATTCGGTATTGTCTTGCCAATCCGGAAATATTTGCAACGCAGTTGCGCGCCCTGTTGCGGGCCGCTGCGCATGGCCCGCTCAGGATTCTGATACCGATGATCTCGAACATGGAGGAGGTCCGGGCGGTCAAGCAGGCTGTAGCCGCCGCGGCACGCGAACTTGACGTACGCAAAGTGCCGCATGCTTCCGATGTGGCATTGGGGGCCATGGTAGAGATTCCCGCTATGGCGATTGCCATTGAGCCTTTTGTCGACGCCCTGGATTTCCTGTCGATCGGTACAAATGATCTCATCCAGTACACGCTTGCCATTGATCGTGGCGACAGCGAGGTGGCTGAATTGTATGATCCGATGCATCCGGCTGTACTTCGCCTGATTGCGCACACCATCAATGCCGCGGATCGTGGCGGGATACCGGTCGCAGTGTGTGGCGAAATGGCCGGGGATGCTTCCATGACCCGCATGCTTTTGGGCTTGGGTCTTAAAGAGTTTTCAATGCATCCGCAGCAGCTGCTTGACGTAAAAAAAGAAGTTCGCCTGGCGCATTCAAATGCCCTGCGTGTCAAAGTGGCATCGGCGCTGAATCGCGCCGAGCGTATCGATTTGGCTTCGCTGCAGGGCTGACCCTCAAGCTTGCACCAATATCTGACACCGCCCGCAGGGACGGTGTCAGCCGGCTTGCTATCGCTGGTAGGCGGTTTCACCATGTTCATAGACATCCAGGCCCTGGCGTTCGGCTTCCACACTGACACGCAGGCCGCAGACCTTGTCAGCGATGAAGTAGGCAATCCATGACACGATGGCGCACCAGACCACGGTGATCAAAATGCCTTCGAACTGGATCCAGAGCTGGTAGGGCACCTGGCTGAGCGACTCGAGGCCCGGGCCACCCAAAGCCTGGGCGTTGAACAGGCCGGTGAGCATGGCACCGACGATTCCACCTACGCCGTGGATGCCAAATACGTCCAGTGCGTCATCGGCGCGCAGCATACGCTTCAGGCCGGTAACTCCCCAGACGCATGCGGCACCGGTTACCGCACCGATGATCAGTGCGCCGACAGGGCCGACCAGGCCGGCGGCAGGTGTGATGCCCACAAGTCCTGCGACTGCGCCAGATGCCGCACCTAACAGTGAGGGTTTGCCTTTCGATACCCACTCAACCGCGAGCCAGGCCAGGACGGCGGCTGCCGTGGCAACCAGTGTGTTGAAGAAGGCGAGGGCGGCTACTTCGTTCGCGCCGAGCGCAGAGCCGGCATTGAACCCAAACCAGCCCACCCATAGCAAGGATGCGCCTATCATGGTCAGGGGCAGGTTGTGCGGGGGCATGGCCTCTTGCCGATAACCCAGACGGCTGCCAATGTAGTAGGCGCCGACCAAGCCCGCAACACCGGCGTTAATGTGCACCACTGTGCCACCCGCGAAATCCAGTGCGCCGCGCTCGAACAACCAGCCGCCAGGTGCCCACACCATATGAGCGATCGGCAGATAGCCAAAGGTCATCCAGAGCGCAGCGAAAAGCAGCACGGCGCCAAACCGGGCGCGTTCCGCGAATCCGCCTACGATCAGGGCGCAAGTAATGCCTGCAAAGGTGGCCTGGAAAGAGGCGAAGCTCAATTCCGGAATGGTTCCGGACAGTTCGAGGTTCATTGAACCCAGTTGGGCAATACCGTCGAACAGGACGCGAGAGAATCCACCGATAATCGAGTTGCCTTCGGTGAAAGCCAGGGAGTATCCGTAGATGAACCACAATATGACCGCCAGACAGAACACCCCCAGTACCTGAGCAAGTACCGAAAGCACATTTTTCGAACGAACGAGGCCGCCGTAAAACAGTGCAAGGCCCGGTACCACCATCAGTAGAACTAGTATCGTCGAGACGCTTACCCAGACGAAATCGGCTTTATCCATTATGGTTTCTCCTCTTATAGTGCAGCGTCGTCAGACTCACCAGTGCGGATACGCACGGCTTGTTCCAATGGGGTGACAAAAATCTTGCCGTCACCGATTTTTCCCGTATGGGCGGCTGAACACAGCGTTTCAATGGCTTGTTCCAGCATCGCCTCCGATACGGCCATATCGATCCGCAACTTGGGAAGGAAATCGACGGTGTATTCGGCACCTCGGTACAGTTCGGTGTGTCCTTTTTGTCTGCCGAAGCCTTTGACCTCAGAGACAGTCATGCCCTGGATGCCGATGGCGCCGAGCGCCTCGCGTACTTCGTCCAGTTTGAATGGCTTGATGATTGCAGTGATGAGTTTCATGCGGGAAGTCCTTTTGTAAGGGGTTCGTTCCAGCTAACGCAACAACTGTGCCAATTTCAACGACGTCTGCCACGCACCGCGTGAGCATGAAAACCATGATTTGTGTGCGCTTGAAGCGATTGGCTTTAAAAACCGGTCGTGCAGAAGGCTCTCGGCCCACGTGTCCAAGCCTCGTCCCGCACAGATCCGGTGCGCGGGCACCAGGCTGGTGCAGGCATGGCAAACTGTTGTGCGGTACGGGCCAGGGGGTAACAAAACGTGGTCAGGGCGGGGGTTTTGTGTCGTGATGTAGTTGCCTCAGGGCAGTCGGAACCCACCGTTTAAGCCTGTGCGGCATAGGCTTGCACTCATTTTGAGGGGTTTTGCCAGGGTGTGCGTTGTAATCGAGAATTACACTAGCTTCACGTGGGTTCTACAGTCGGTGGCTAGACTTGTAACCAAGGCGGTTGTTACAAGCCCGCTGCAAAACCGTCAGTCGCATCGGGCTCGCTTTTTACTGACCGCGACTCTCTACAAAGTGAGGAATCCCATGAAGAAAACACGCACTTATCTGGCCGTCATGGCTATGGCAGCATCAGTCAGCCTGCTTGCTGCATGCTCGAACGAAGACGACACCGCAGCGCCTGCAGACACCGCACCACCTCCGGCTGCGTCGCCTGCGGATCCGATGACCAGCCCCGGAGCCAGCCCTTCGACGAGTCCCACCGACCCAATGACGCCTCCTGACTCTGGTGCCCCCGCTGCGCCGCCTCCCAGCAGCTCCATGAGCGACGCAACCGAGTCGGCATCGTAAGTCGCAGGACTGGCAGATGCTTTCCAGGCTTTGAACTTTCATTCATTGCCGGGTTGACGGATGGACCGCAATCTTGCGGTCCATTTTTCGTAGCACTACTGGCCAGCGCAATTGACGGCAATTCATTACACTAGAGCCAGACGAGTATCAACGATTATCCGGAGCACATCATGGCCAACCGCAGCGATTTTTTTGAAGAGTTTCAGAAGAATATATCCGAGCTGATTGCCAGGAGCCCGGCCGCGGACATCGAGCGCAACGTAAAGGCCATGATGTCGCAAACATTTTCGCGCCTCGATCTCATTACCCGAGAAGAGTTCGAAACACAATCCCAGTTGCTGGAACGAGCCCTGGCACGAATTTCAGTACTCGAGGCCAAGGTGCAGGCCCTCGAAACCTCTGCCAGGCTAAACGCTGCACCCGACGAATAGCCGACCATGCCCGTGGCCTGAGCCATTTTCATGGCCTGACTCATGTCCATTTGTGCTTTCCACACGGACATTTAGTTCTCAACCGGGTTCCGGGCCGCTGCAGGCCAACGCATACTGCAATTGATCTGTCATCAATGGAGTGTGCTCCCATGTCTTTGGCTGTGCTGGCGAGCCAGGCTCTGTGCGGGCTTCAGGGCTTTGCCGTCCGGGTTGAAGTTCATGTTGGACCCGGTCTGCCTTCGTTTGTCATTGTGGGCCTGCCAGATACCGGTGTGCGGGAAAGCCGCGAGCGTGTACGGTCAGCAATTATCAGCAGCGGCTTTGAATTTCCTGCCGGCCGCATCACTGTCAATCTGGCGCCGGCCGACTTGCCCAAGGAATCCGGTCGCTTCGACCTGGCCATAGCTATCGGGGTACTGGCAGCATCGGGTCAGATGGCACAGCCCGACGACACATCGGCGAGCGGTCTCGCTCCCGATTTCAGCAACTATGTCTTTGCCGGCGAGCTGTCGTTGACAGGTGCCATCGTACCAATCGCAGCGCCCCTTGCGATTGCGCTTTCCGTCAAGCAATCCACTCCCGGGGCAAAGTTGATCTTGCCGGTCGCCAGTGCGGGGATGGCGGCCCATGTGCCCGACCTGTCCGTTTATCAGGCGGGTAGTCTGTCTCAGGTGGTGAAGCATTTTTGTGAGGATGCCACGCTTGCATTGGCGTCGGCCGTGCACATGAAAGCGGCAGACGCTTCTTTCATGTGCATGTCGCAGGTTCGTGGGCAAGCTCAAGCGCGCCGGGCACTCGAAGTTGCCGCCAGCGGCGGACACAGCCTGCTTATGTCCGGTCCGCCGGGTGCCGGTAAAAGCATGCTTGCGCACCGGCTGCCGGGGCTCCTTCCGGCCCTGACAACCCAGCAGTCACTTGAGGTTGCGGCTTTAGCCAGCATAGGAGGCAAGGAACCCAGGTTCAGCATGGAACCTCCTTTTCGGGCGCCACACCATTCTGCAACCATGCCGGCCCTGGTAGGCGGAGGTTTACGCCCCAAGCCGGGCGAGATCAGCCTTGCCCACCACGGCGTCCTGTTTCTGGATGAGTTGCCCGAGTTTCAACGTCCGGTGCTTGAGGCGCTCCGCGAGCCTATTGAAACCGGCGTGGTTTCAATCGCTCGTGCCAGTATGACATTGAGCTTTCCCGCTCGCTTTCAACTGGTTGCTGCCATGAACCCCTGTCCTTGTGGTTGGCTGGGTCATTCACGTATGCGCTGTTCCTGCACGCCAGACCGAATTGACAAATACCGTGGCCGAATCTCGGGGCCTTTGCTGGATCGTATCGACTTGCGCCTTAGCCTTTCGGCGCTGGAAAGCAAATGGTTGACGGCACCTGCGACCGAGACTTCTGAGCGAATCAGGCTGCGCGTGCAGGAATCCCGTGACAGACAGTGGACACGACAGGCTTGCCTTAACGGCGACCTCGACGTGGATGGAATTGACCAGCATTGTGTTTTATCGCAAGACGCACAGACCCTGTTGCGTGAGGCCATGGCCCGATGGCATTGGTCGGGGCGTGTTGTTCATCGTGTAATGCGGGTGGCACGCAGTTTGGCGGATATGGCAGAGCACGACACCATTTCCGGCGATCATATCGCCGAAGCCGCCGGATTTCGGCAGCCGTGGGACGACGATACATGTCGTCGCTCCTCCTAGAAAGTGAACCTGCATGCATTCAACTAGCTGCACAAAAAGGCAAATTCTGGGTATAATCAAGAGCTTTTCCTGGAACTGCCCCTTTAACGCAACAGGCATTTATAGCGGCCAGGTACCTGGCCTATATACGGCCGGTTGGGTCCGATAGGCGGGCCATTGGGCACCATTGGTGCGCCGATGTGCCTGGCAAGCAAGGGGTTGGGTCCTTCAGGAAAAGGTAATAAATGACTTTAAGTTGGTGGCGCAATATTGGCACAGTTTTTTTGTCGCTGTTGTTGCTTTACCGGCTTTGTGGGTTGAGCAAGTGTTGCTTTTAAGTTGGGCAACCACCTGCGGTCATAAATCACAACAGAGTTTCAACATGCCTAAAATGAAAACCAAACGGGGCGCTGCCAAGCGTTTCGTGGTTCGGGGTAGTGGTTCCATCAAGCGCGGACAGGCGTTCAAACGTCACATCCTCACCAAAAAAACGACCAAGAACAAACGCCAGCTGCGCGGATCGACCGCCGTGCATAAAGCGGATGTCGCATCGGTCAAGGCAATGCTGCCTTACGCTTGATATTTAACGGAGAACTACTATGCCACGCGTAAAACGCGGCGTTACCGCTCGCGCTCGTCACAAGAAAGTCATCAGTGCTGCCAAGGGATATCGCGGTCGTCGCGGTAATGTCTTCCGGGTAGCCAAACAGGCCGTCATGAAGGCCGGTCAGTACGCCTATCGCGATCGTCGCAATAAAAAGCGTACCTTCCGTGCCCTGTGGATCACCCGTATCAACGCAGGCTGCCGCGAATTGGGTATCACATACAGCGCGTTCATCGCCGGTACCAAGAAAGCCTCTATCGAACTCGATCGTAAAGTGCTCGCCGACATGGCAGTAAACGACAAAGCCGGATTTGCGGCAGTCGTGGCTCAGGCACGTGCAGCATTGGCTGCCTGATAGCCGTTTCGATCACGATATTGTGTTGTTGCGAACGGGGCTCTAGGGCCTGTTGATGCCGGCGGCGTCAACGACCCTGCAGCTCCGTTTGCTTTTGGAAGCCAAAAACATGACTCCTCCGGTGGATGACCTGATCGCACAGGCACAAGAGCTTTTCGCCCAAGCCAACGACACCAACGCGCTCGAAAACGCCAAGGCGCGATTTCTGGGCAAGCAGGGTGAATTGACCGCGCTGTTGAAAGGGTTGGCCAAGCTCGACCCAGAACAAAAGCGTGAGCAGGGTGGGCGCATCAATCAGGCCAAGCAGCAGATCGAAAATCTGCTCAATGAGCGGCGCGCACAGCTCGCTCAAGCTGAGCTGGAGAAGCGCCTGGCCGCCGAAACCATCGATGTGACCTTGCCCGGGCGGGGTCGGGGCATAGGCGGAATCCATCCGGTCATCCAGACCTGGCAGCGCGTGCAGGCCATTTTTGCTTCAATAGGATTTGATTGCGCCGACGGTCCGGAAATCGAAGATGACTGGACCAATTTCACGGCACTTAATAATCCCGAAAATCATCCGGCGCGGTCCATGCAGGACACCTTTTACGTCGACATGCAAGACGAAAAGGGTCTGCCACTGCTATTGCGGACACACACCAGTCCCATGCAGGTCCGTTACGCGCGCATGCACAAGCCCCCGATCAAAGTGATCGCCCCGGGACGCACGTATCGGGTCGACAGCGATGCCACCCATTCGCCCATGTTCCATCAGGTCGAAGGTCTATGGATTGCCGAGGACATTTCATTTGCCGACCTCAAGGGTGTATACACCGATTTTCTGCGTGCGTTCTTTGAAACCGACGATCTGTCCGTCCGTTTCCGTCCTTCTTTCTTTCCTTTCACCGAGCCGTCTGCCGAGGTTGACATGATGTTCACCTCGGGGCCGAACCAGGGACGCTGGCTCGAAATCTCCGGCTCGGGCCAGGTTCATCCGCAGGTGGTGCGCAATTTCGGGCTCGATCCCGAACGCTACATAGGCTTTGCTTTTGGCTCGGGCCTTGAGCGTCTGACAATGTTGCGCTACGGCGTCAACGACCTTCGCCAGTTTTTTGAAGGCGACCTGCGCTTCCTGCGTCAATTCAATCGCTAGGCGCCCATCGCGCCGGCTGACTGTAACGGACTGACTACACATCATGCAATTTCCGGAATCCTGGCTACGCACGTTCGTAAATCCCGATATTTCCACTGACGAGCTGTCTCATCGGCTCACGATGGCGGGGCTTGAGGTTGAAGAAACCCAGCCTGTGGCGCCACCTTTCAGCGAGATCGTGGTTGCACATATCGTCGAGATCGAAAAGCACCCCGATGCCGATAAATTGCGGGTTTGTAAGGTAGACGACGGCTCTGGAGAGCTTTTGCAGATTGTTTGCGGAGCCCCCAATGCGGCGGCAGGCATGAAAGCGCCATTGGCGCGTATCGGTGCCCAGCTGCCGGACGGCATGAAGATTCGCAAGGCAAAGATGCGCGGGGTTGAATCCTTCGGGATGCTGTGCTCGGCACGCGAGTTGGGGCTGTCCCAGGATCACGCCGGCCTGCTGGAGCTCGATTCCGAGGCCCCGGTGGGCCGTTCGTTGCGAGAGGTTCTTGATCTGGACGATACCTTGTTCACCATCAAGATGACTCCCAACCGGGCTGACTGCCTGTCGATACTCGGAGTGGCTCGCGAAGTGTCCGCACTTACCGGTGCACCGCTTTCTGTACCCCAAATTACACCTGCGCCTGTCTCGATCAATGACCGCCTGCCGGTAAACGTGGTGTCTCCGGACCTTTGCGGCCGCTTTGCCGGACGCATCATCCGCGGCGTGAACGCGCGTGCAAAAACGCCGGACTGGATGGTTTCCCGACTCGAGCGGGCAGGGCAGCGCTCTGTTTCCGCGCTGGTTGACGTTTCCAACTACCTGATGATCGAGCTGGGTCGCCCAACGCACGTTTTTGACCTGAAACGCATTCACGGTGGCCTTACCGTACGCTGGGCCAAGGAGGGCGAAAAGCTCACGCTGCTCAATGGCCAGACGGTCGAGCTGGCGCCGGATGTCGGAATCATTGCCGCCGGCGACGTCGTCGAAAGCATGGCGGGCATCATGGGTGGCGAAGCCACTGCAGTGACTCTGGATACCACCGACATTTACGTTGAAGCGGCGTTCTGGTGGCCCGACGCCATCATGGGCAAAGCCCGCCGATACAAGTTCGGCTCGGAAGCAAGCCATCGCTTCGAGCGGGGTGTTGACTTCCAGAATGTCGTTCGCGACCTCGAACGCATCACGCAGCTTATCCTTGAAATCTGTGGCGGCCAGGCCGGACCGGTTGACGACCAGGAAATTAACCTGCCGCAGCGTAAACCTGTGGCGATGCGTCTCGAACGCTGTCATCGGGTCTTGGGCGTCCCGGTTGAGCAGGCCGAGGTCGAGCGCATTTTCAACAGCCTGGGCCTTGACTGGAGCCTCACTGACGGTGTCTTCAGCGTCGTGCCCCCTTCATACCGCTTTGATATCGAGATCGAAGAAGATCTGATCGAAGAGGTTGCCCGCATTTACGGTTTCGAGCGCCTGCCCGATCAGCCCCCTCGTGCACGTGCCAACATGCGCATCGATCCCGAGTCAGTGCGTGGTCCTCACGCCTTGCGTCATGCCATGGCAGCAATGGACTATCAAGAAGTGATCAACTTCTCGTTCGTGCAGGACGAGTGGGAGCGCCAGTATGCCGGAAACAACGATCCCATCCGACTGTTGAACCCCATCGCGAGCCAACTCGCGGTCATGCGTTCGAGCCTGATTGCCGGCCTGGTCGATAATATTCGCCACAACGCAAATCGAAAGCAGTCACGAGTTCGGGTATTTGAACTAGGACGGGTCTTTTATCGTGATCCATCGGTACAAGCCGGAGAATTAAGTGTTGCCGGAGTCGCGCAGCCTCAGCGCCTGGCTGGTGCCGCGTGGGGCCCGGCCGTGGATGAGCAATGGGGTGTTCCCGTGCGTCAGGTGGATTTCTTTGATGTCAAGAAGGACGTTGAAACCCTCCTGGGGAAACGTGCCGCCCAATTGCGCTGTGTCGCTGCAGAGTATCCGGCGCTGCATCCGGGCCGTAGTGCCCGACTGGAGCTGGACGGTCAGGCCATTGGCTGGATCGGCGAATTGCATCCCCGCCTGAGCAGGGAAGCCGATCTGGCTCACCCGCCTGTGGTCTTCGAACTGGATGTCGCCGCTATCGACTCCGTGGCCTTACCTGCGCCGCGCGAACTTTCGCGTCAGCCGGTCGTGGTCCGCGATCTGTCTGTCTGGGTGAATGAGAACGTCTTGTATCAGGATTTACTCGACACCCTTACCCAAACTATTGAATCTGATGCTACTCTTGGCATTGTTCAGCACATTGGGCTTTTCGACGTATGGCGCGATCCCTCGGGAAGCGGCGAGAAAAGCATGGCCCTGCATTTCCGGCTTCAGGACGAACAGGTTACTTTGGACGACGCCCGTGTCGAAGAATGCATGAGCCGGTTGTTGCAGGCCCTCGTCGACACCCACGGTGCGCGCCAGCGTGCTTAAGGAGTAAACCACATGACTTCAGACTCGCGTACTTTGACCAAAGCTGAATTGGCCGAGCTGCTTTTCGAGCGGGTGGGGCTGAATAAACGGGAAGCCAAAGACATCGTCGATACCTTTTTTGAAGAAATCCGCGAATGTCTCGCACGTGGCACGGCCGTCAAGCTGTCCGGCTTCGGAAACTTTCAGGTTCGGGACAAGCCCCCGCGTCCGGGGCGCAATCCAAAAACCGGCGAGGTGATCCCCATCGAGGCGCGGCGCGTGGTTACCTTTCATGCCAGCCAGAAGTTGAAGAGCGCGGTCGAACAAGCCGGAGCAGTTTCGGCAGAGCAGGCCGATTAAACTCAGGTCTTCGGGCATTACGGCTCGGGAAACGTGTGGCCCCGCTGTGGGGCACCTTTATCAAATACTATAACGTTCGTCCATGAGTTCCACTGAAACCCCCGTTACGCTGCCGCCGATACCGGCCAAACGCTATTTCACTATTGGTGAAGTCAGCGAATTGTGTTGCGTCAAACCGCATGTACTACGCTATTGGGAACAGGAGTTCACGCAACTCAAGCCAGTCAAGCGCCGCGGTAACCGTCGCTATTATCAGCATCACGAAGTCCTGCTGATACGTCGCATACGCGATCTGTTGTACGAGCAGGGCTTTACCATCAGTGGCGCGCGCAATCGCCTGGGTGACGCCCAGGCACCATTTGATCAAGAAGCCGCAATACGTTTAAGCGGTCACGAACTTCAAATGCTTCGTGCAGAGCTGGAAGCAGCACGCGACGATCTGGCCAAAGCCCTGGGCACAGGCGCCGGCAGTCAATGATGCGACAGCAGGCCCTGGCGGCCTTGCTGTGTACCTGTGCCGCAGACAAAGTAGCAGCGGTCGCCAAGATCAATCCAACGCAGCTTGATACCTCAAGTTCGCTTGCCGAGCCCGCCGGCATACCAGGCCGGCCTGACCGCCCCGAACTGGTCGGGCCGTTTCAGGTCAGGCAGCGCTCCGTCAATTCCGCAGTGGGGCGCGCCGCCCTTATTCACTCGCTGGTGCATATCGAGTTCAACGCCATCAATCTGGCGCTGGATATTATCTGGCGTTTCGAAGGCATGCCACAGGCCTTTTATCTGGACTGGGTGCAAGTGGCCCGCGAAGAGGCTTACCACTTTTCGCTGCTGGCCGATCACCTCAAAAGCATGGGCTTTGCCTATGGGGATTTTCCGGCACATGACGGCCTTTGGGATATGGCTCGTCGCACTTCCTCGGATCTGCTGGCCCGCTTGGCGCTGGTGCCTCGAACGCTCGAAGCCCGCGGCCTGGATGCATCGCCTGCAATACGCGACAAACTGCGTGCGGCAGGCGATGTGCGCGGCGCAGAGATACTGGAGATCATCTTGCGAGATGAGATTGGTCACGTCGCCATTGGCAACAAATGGTATGGCCAATTGTGCACCGAACGGGGCCTGGATCCCATAGCACAGTATCGAGCGCTGGCACGACAGTACCGCGCGCCGCGCCAACGCGGACCTTTCAATCTGGAGGCTCGGCGCGAGGCGGGTTTCAGCCCGGCCGAGCTTGAGGCCTTGCAAGAAGAAGCCGTCAACCCAGACTGACTGTCCTGCCAATGAACAGTATGGGACCCGAGGGCTCACGGGGGTTGGAGGTTCCCGGTTCCTGTGTCATTTCGAAGATCTGGCCAGGTAGAACTTCACCGGTAACTTCCACTGGAAGCGTCAACGGCCGCTCAGGGTCCACGACACCCAATAACCTGGGTTGCGGCAGGTGTTCAAGATATGTCCACAGGTAAACCCTGTCAGAGTCAGGAACAACAATATCCACCTTGGGTTCCAGCATGACGTTTTGCCGGCTGTCTACGGTCAGGATCCACCCCGGTGTTGAGCTTGTTCCAGGCGCTTGCATCACCGCCACTTGCACGATGGTCGGAGCGGGTGAGGGGGCTGGCTCCAACGATGCGCTCAGGGCCGGCTCGTGTCGGAAAATATCCCTTGGCAAGATCAGGGCTATCACCAGCAAGGCAAGAGCCCCCGCCAGAAACCGCCAGAACCATAGGGTGCCGAACATCAACCGACTCGCGGGGCGACGTGATGCGGCCTCGCGCCGGAAAGCTTCCGTGGGATCCGGCGGAGCGCTGCGGCGTTTGCCTGGCATTTGCGCAGACGCCCTTGTGTTGTCCTGGACACTTGCGTCGGGTGCTGCAACCGGGGGGGACGACTCGGACGTCGCTACTGCGGATGCCAGGTCAGGGCGAATAAGGCGTGGCTCGCGAGGCGGTTCTGATGACAGCTCACGCGGCAAGCCCAAGGTGTCATGAATGCGATTCAGCAGTTCGACAGGCGGGTGCAGCGGTGTAAGCACGTCGGTGATGGCCAGTAGCCGGGCTTCCCATTGCAGCGCGCAGACTACGGCGGCATCGTCTTCACCCAGCAAGGAGTGAGCCTGTGCGATTTCGTCGGACTCGAGCAGGCCAAGGGTGTACTCTGCAATGAAGTCGTCATCTTTGTGCTGGAGCGAAGTCATGCCGGAGTGTGCTCCCGCAAGAGTCGCAGACATGCGCGGACCCGGTTTCGTATTTCGCTTCTACTGCAGCCAACTCGCCTGGCAATTTCGGCATAGTCCATGCCACCGAAAAAGGCCATCAGGATGGGTTTGCGCGTCTGATCGGGCTGCCGGGCAAGTGTAGCTGCCAATCCGGATCCCTCGGCTGCATGTCTTGGCAATGGGTCTGGCGTGGATGTGGTTGCCGTTCGGGTCGGCTGACGTCGTAACAGGTTCAGCGTGCGATAGCGCATAATGCTGTACATCCAGGCGCGGCCGCTTCCAGTGCGCGGATCGTAGCTGGCTGCATTTTTCCAGATCAAGACGAATGCATCATGAACCGCGCTCTGGGCGGCCGTCTGATCTGCCAGCATGATATTGGCCAGAGCCAGCATCTGTGGCGCTTCTTGCGCGTAAAGCCGGCGCAACGCCTGCGCGTCACCCTGGGCGCAGGAGGCCAGCGCGGCCTGATAATCAAAGGTCGGGTCGGCCATGTAGTCTTCCGATGTTTCGAATGCGGTTTATTGTATAAGGTGTTGCCGGCGCCGCCGCGTTGTATCCGTAACTTTTCTTCTTTATTCATGCGCAGACTTCACTACCGGGGCGCAGCTCCCGCCAATCGCAACGACATCAAGACAATCCGTTCTTTGCTTCCTTTCGTCTGGCAATTCAAATGGCGGGTGATATTTGCCATGGCTTGTCTTGTGGCGGCGAAGGTGGCCAGTGTCATCACGCCATTGTTCCTCAAGGATGTGGTTGATGGCCTGAGCCTCCCCCAAACCTTGATGGTACTGCCCGTGGCTGCACTCCTGGGCTATGGATTTGCGCGTCTGGCCACCAGCGTCTTTGGCGAGCTTCGTGACGCGCTGTTTGCCCGCGTCACCCAGGGTTCCATCCGACGTATCGCCACTCGCCTGTTCCGGCATCTGTTCGGCTTGTCGATGAGCTTTCACCTTCAGCGACAGACGGGTGGTCTCAGCCGGGACATCGAGCGGGGCACGAAGGGCATCGGCTTCTTGCTTAATTTCATGGTGTTCAACGTATTGCCGACTTTGCTTGAAATCACCATGGTGGCGGTCATCTTGCTCTGGCGCTATGACTTCCTGTTTGCCGTGGTCACTTTGGGAACCATTGCCGCCTATATCGTGTTCACACTCGTAGTCACAGAAAAACGGATGGTGTATCGCCGCAGCATGAATGACCTGGACAGCCAGGCCAACAGCAAGGCAATAGACGCTCTGCTCAACTATGAAACCGTCAAGTATTTCGGCAACGAAGGTTATGAGCTGGATCGATATGACCGCAATCTTGGACGGTGGGTCGATTCGGCAGTCAAGAATCAGGTGTCCCTGAATCTGCTCAATATGGGGCAGGGCATCATCATTACCGTTGGAGTGACCGCCTTGCTTTGGCTTTCGGCCAGTGGGGTGGTCAAAGAAACCATGACTGTCGGAGATGTTGTTCTGGTCTCGGCATACCTGACCCAGCTGTATGCGCCGTTAAACTTCCTGGGCTTTGTTTATCGTGAAATCAAGCACGCCTTGGCCGACATGGAGCGACTGTTCGGCCTGCTCGAAAAAGAGCAGGAAATTGTGGACAAGCCCTCTGCGCAGGTTTTGGATACACGCCATGCTTCGGTCAAATTCGAACATGTGGATTTTGGCTATGAACTGAACCGTCAGATATTGTTTGATGTCAGTTTTGAAAT
The DNA here is from genome assembly GCF_029263785.1 of Pusillimonas sp. Classification (GTDB taxonomy): domain Bacteria; phylum Pseudomonadota; class Gammaproteobacteria; order Burkholderiales; family Burkholderiaceae_B; genus Pusillimonas. The sequence continues at coordinate 78,380 of NZ_JAJUFE010000003.1, forward strand.
TCCTGCCGGCCATACTTTGGCCGTCGTGGGAGCGTCCGGTGCCGGCAAGTCGACCTTGTCCAGATTATTGTTCCGTTTTTACGACGTATCAGAAGGTGCCATCAAGATCAATGATATCGATGTGCGGGATCTGGAACAGGCCAGTCTGCGCCGGCACATCGGAATCGTGCCCCAGGACACCGTACTTTTCAACGACACGATTTTGTACAACATTGCCTATGGACGACCTGGAGCCAGTCGCGAGGAAATCGTGGAGGCGGCCCGTGCGGCGCGCATCCACGATTTTATTGAAAGCCTGCCCGACGGGTACGACACACGGGTTGGTGAAAGGGGGCTGAAACTTTCGGGCGGCGAAAAACAGCGTGTGGCGATTGCGCGAACCTTGCTGAAGAACCCGCCGATTCTGGTGTTTGACGAGGCCACCAGCGCACTGGACACCCGCACCGAGCGCGCAATCCAGGACGAGCTTCGCCAGATCTCTCGCGACCGTACGACATTGATCATCGCTCATCGGCTCTCCACGGTCGTGGACGCCGACAAGATTCTCGTGCTTGATCACGGAAGAGTCGTTGAACAGGGGTCGCATCGCGAATTGCTGCTGCAGGGTGGCCGTTATGCCCAGATGTGGCTCCTGCAACAATCCCAGGACTAACCGTACTGTAAGTAGGGCCTTGCTTGACGAATACAGTACCGAACAGGTACTGTATTAGCTACAGAATTGACTGGAGCCCATGCGATGTTGCGCATAAGCAAGATCATGGATTACGGCACTCTGGTGCTGACCTATATGGCGGGTTGTCCCGACCGTCTCTGTAGCGCGCCCGAGCTAGCAAGGGCCTTGGGTCTTAATCCGCCCACCGTAAGCAAGGTATTGAAGCTGCTCGGAAGACAAGGCCTTGTGCGCAGCGTGCGTGGGGTGCAAGGCGGCTATACCCTGGGTCGGCCAGCCACCGAAATTTCAATTGCGCAGGTGTTGGATGCCCTTGAGGAGCAACCCTTTGGCCTGACCGAATGCACGGCACTGCCCGGGAGCTGCGACTTCGAAACTGATTGCACCTTGCGCAGCAATTGGCAGCGTATCAACGCGATCATACGGCGAACCCTCGAAGACGTGTCTGTAGCCGATATGGCCCGCCCGCAAGCCGATACGCTGGCAGCCGTCGGCATCGAGGCCGTACTGCGGCGCCAGCCGCCTGCCTGATGCTTGGCCGCACACTTACCTGCGCTTTATAAAGGAACCCTTGTATGGAAAATGCTTCCGCGAACATCAGCTCGTTTCTTGATCGCGAATACGAAGCGGGCTTTGTGACGGAAATTGAATCCGTCTCTTTGCCCAAAGGACTGTCCGAAGACACGGTCAGGCAATTGTCGGCGCGAAAACGTGAACCTGAGTTCTTGCTGCAGTGGCGCCTCGACGCCTATCGCCGATGGCTGGAAATGACCCCTCCTGAATGGGCGGCGGTCAAGTTCCCACCCATCGATTTTCAGGACATCGTCTACTACTCGGCGCCTAAAAGTAAAGCCGATGGACCAAAAAGTCTGGATGAAGTCGATCCCGAGTTGTTGCGCACTTACGAAAAGCTGGGCGTTCCCTTGCATGAGCGGGCTCGCCTGGCGGGCGTAGCCGTTGATGCCGTGTTTGATTCGGTCTCGGTCGCAACCACTTTTCGCAAGCAACTGGCTGAAGTCGGCGTGATCTTCTGTTCCTTCTCGGAGGCCGTTCAAGAGCATCCCGAGCTTGTTCGCAAATATCTGGGCACCGTTGTGCCCCCTGGCGACAACTTCTATGCAGCACTGAACTCGGCCGTCTTTTCGGATGGTTCGTTCGTATTCATCCCCAAAGGCGTTCGATGTCCGATGGAGCTGTCGACATACTTCCGCATCAACGCCAGAGATACCGGCCAATTTGAAAGGACCCTGATCATTGCTGAAGAGGGGGCCAGTGTCAGCTATCTCGAAGGCTGTACGGCGCCAATGCGCGATGAAAACCAGCTTCATGCAGCCGTTGTGGAATTAATTGCGCTGGACGATGCCAAGATCAAGTATTCCACCGTTCAAAATTGGTATCCCGGCGACAAGGACGGCGTCGGAGGTATTTATAACTTCGTCACAAAGCGCGGCGATTGCCGTGGCGCGCGTTCACGAATTTCGTGGACCCAGGTCGAAACCGGATCGGCCATTACCTGGAAGTACCCCAGCGTAATTCTGCGTGGCGACGAGTCCGTCGGCGAGTTTTATTCCGTCGCGCTCAGCAATCACCGTCAGCAGGCTGACACTGGCACCAAGATGATTCATATGGGTCGCAATACATCCAGCACCATCATCTCGAAGGGCATTTCAGCCGGTCATGGAAGCAACACCTATCGCGGGCTGGTACGCATAACTCCCAAGGCCGAGAACGCCCGAAACTACACGCAATGCGACTCACTTCTTATTGGTAAAGAGTGCGCGGCCCATACATTTCCAACCATCGAAGCCCAGAACCCCAGTGCCCATGTCGAGCACGAGGCCACGACATCGCGGGTAAGTGAAGAACAACTTTTCTATGCCATGCAGCGTGGGCTGTCGGCCGAGGATGCTGTCTCCATGATTGTGAATGGGTTCTGTAAAGAAGTATTCAAGGAGCTGCCCATGGAGTTTGCGGTAGAGGCACAGAATTTATTGGGCGTCAGCCTTGAAGGCAGCGTCGGCTAAGGAGAATCAATCATCATGCTGGAAATCAGGGATCTGCACGTAAACATAGGTCAAAAGCCAATACTGCGCGGCCTCAACCTCTCGGTCAAGGCAGGCGAGGTGCATGCCATCATGGGACCCAACGGCTCAGGAAAAAGCACGCTTGCGCAAGTACTGGCAGGGCGTGAAAGCTACCAGATACAAAGTGGCTCCATCGTGTGGGACGGTCGCGATCTTACCGGGATGTCCATCGAAGAAAGGGCGCGCGAAGGGCTGTTCATGGCGTTTCAGTACCCCATCGAGATACCGGGCGTGTCGAATGCATATTTTCTGCGGGCGGCTGTCAACGCGGTTCGCCGCCATCGCGGCGAGCCCGAAATGGACGCCATGGATTTTCTCAACCACGTCAAGGCCGAGATGAAGGCAGTCGGCATGCGAGAAGAGTTTCTCTATCGCTCTGTCAACGAGGGCTTTTCGGGTGGCGAGAAGAAGCGTAATGAGGTGCTGCAAATGTCGTTGCTCCAGCCGCGTCTGGCGGTTCTGGATGAAACCGACTCAGGGCTGGATATCGACGCCTTGCGCGTTGTTGCCGAAGGCGTAAATCGTCTGCGTTCTCCTGATCGCGCATTGATTGTCATTACCCATTACCAGCGGTTGCTCGAGTACATCGTTCCCGATCATGTCCATGTTCTGTCCGGCGGTCGCATCCAGCATTCCGGAGGGCGTGAACTTGCTCTGGAACTCGAAGAGCGCGGGTACGGCTGGGTCAAGCAGGAGGCGGCCGAGCGCAAGGGAGCCGACGCATGAGTGAATTACTGCAGTTCTGGCATCAGCGTGCGCAAAGCGCGAACCTGCCAGGATCGACGCACCCCTGGCTGATCCACACGCGCCAACGCGCACTGGACCGGTTCATGGCTGAAGGGTGGCCGACCACCCGGCACCCCGACTGGCGACACACCTCGCTGGCTTTCTTGCAGCAACAGGTTTTCGATGGGCAACCGGTGTCCTCCACGCAGTTTGAAATCGATGCTCTCCGGCAAGGGCAGGGCGGTCACTGGATGGTATTCATTGACGGCCGTTTCCACGCCGGCCTTTCGCGCATCGGACCGCTCAACGACAACATACGTATTGTTCCGCTGGCTCAGGCGCTCACGTCAGGCGAGGCCGCCCTTGAATCTGCCTTTGGAAACGCCGACGAAGGAGGCGGTCCCGCTGCGCTTAACCTGGCGCTGGCGGCTGATGGTGCGTATATAGATATTCCTGCGCGAACGATTCTGGACGAGCCCCTGCATCTGGTGTTTATATCGGCCGGTAATGCAACTGCCAGCTTCCCGCGCAATATCGTGTTGTTGGGAGAAGGCGCCGAGGCAGTCCTGGTTGAACACTATATCGGACATGCCGAAGACGCGACGTTTACCAATGCGGTCTTGCGTGGACGCCTCGGTTCGAACTCCCGGCTGACCCACCTCAAGGTTCAGCAGGAACAGCCCGAAGCCTTTCACCTGGCCATGATCGATATAGAGCAGGATTCCGGATCAACCTACGAATCGCATTCGATATCCATGGGTGCCCGCCTGGCCCGTCACGATATCGGTACCCGCTTCGGTGGCACCAAGTGCCACGCTCTGCTCAACGGCTTCTTCTATGCCAATGGTCGCCGACATGTCGACCATCACACGCGTATCGATCACGCTCAGCCGGACAGCACCAGTCATGAATTCTATCGGGGCATTCTTGACGATTCCGCGCAAGGGGTATTTACAGGTCGGATTCAGGTGCGTGAAGGTGCCGACGGAACCGATGCGATACAGCGTTCGGATAACCTCTTGCTGTCACGTACGGCGCGGGTCACCACGCAGCCCGAACTCGAGATCTACGCCGATGACGTCAAGTGCGCTCATGGAGCAACCGTAGGCCAGATTGACGAAGAAAGCCTGTTCTATCTGCGGTCGCGAGGGCTATCAGAGGCGCATGCACACGGCGTCATGACATACGCTTTCGCTGCGCAGGCCCTCAAGCGAATTACGCTTGAACCCATGCGGCGCCGAGTCGCGACGACAGTACGGAACCTGTTGCCCGGCGGAGCATTGCTGGGAGACATTTCATGAGTGCCGGCACTGCTACCACCCTGGTCGCATCGGTTTCCGACCACGCCCGCGATTTTCCGATACTTTCGCGGCCCGTGCGCGGCAAACGTCTGGTTTACCTGGATAACGGAGCCACCACCCAGAAGCCTCGCCAGGTAATCGAGGCCGAGAGCCGCTTTTACGCCGAGTCGAATGCCAATATTCACCGTGGCGTTCACTGGCTTTCGCAGCATGCTACCGATTTGTACGAAGCTGGCCGGAAGTCGGTAAGGCAATTTCTCAATGCAAGCAAAGATGAAGAAATAATCTTCACCCGCGGAACCACCGAATCGATCAACCTTGTCGCCCAAAGCTGGGGCAGGGCGAATCTGAAAAAGGGCGACGAAGTTTTGCTCACCGCGATGGAACATCATTCCAATATCGTGCCCTGGCAACTGCTATGCAACCAGACCGGTGCAGTGTTGAAAGTTGTACCCATGAATGAGCGCGGTGAGTTGCTGATGGACGACTACCAGAAGCTTCTCAATGCGCGTACCCGGATCGTTTGCGTTGCGCATGTTTCGAACGCGTTGGGAACGGTCAATCCCGTCGAGGATATCGTTCGGCTCGCGCATGGGGCCGGTGCGCTGGTCCTGGTGGATGGTGCACAGGCCGTGGCGCACCAGACTGTCGACGTGCAGGCGTTGAACTGCGACTTTTATGCGTTCTCTGCACATAAGCTATACGGCCCCACAGGGATCGGGGTGCTGTATGGGCGTCACGAGCTCCTTCAAGCGATGCCACCGTGGCAAGGCGGTGGCGACATGATTCTTACCGTTGCTTTCAATCGCTCCACCTACGCCGACGTTCCACAGCGCTTCGAGGCAGGAACTCCGAATATTGCCGGTGTCGTGGGCATGGCAGCCGCCATTGATTACGTGCAGTCCGTCGGTCTGGACCGTATCGCCGCCCACGAGCAAGAGCTGCTCGGCCTGGCGACCGACAAAATTTCAGCCTTGCCAGGTGTCAGAATCATTGGAACCGCTGAACGCAAAGCGGGCATTCTGTCGTTCGTCATTGACGGCATTCATCCGCACGACCTGGGAACCATCCTGGATATGGAAGGCGTAGCCATACGGGCTGGACATCACTGTGCGATGCCGATCATGACCCAGTTTGGCATATCGGGTACCGCCCGGGCGTCACTGGCCTTGTACAACACCCCCGAGGACGTCGATGCTCTGGTCAAGGCAGTGGAAAAGGCCCAGTCCATGTTTGGTTTGACGGAGACTCCATGAGCGATATGCAACCTGATTTACGCGAGCTTTATCAAGAAGTGATCTTCGATCACAACCGGCACCCCCGCAATTACCACGGCATGGAGCGCCCGAGTCATGCCGCGCAGGGGCATAACCCATTGTGCGGCGACGAACTTACCGTGTATTTGCGTGTCGAGGATGGGGTAGTGGCCGAAGCAAGTTTCGTGGGCCAGGGATGTGCAATCTCCACGGCTTCGGCATCTCTGATGACCGAAGCCGTACGCGGCAAACCCGTCGACGAAGTCGAGAGTCTGTTCCAGGACTTCCACACGATGCTTACCGAAAGCCGGCCGGTCAATCGCGATTTTGGCAAGCTGCAGGTGCTGGCCGGCGTCAAGGAATTTCCAGTGCGGGTGAAGTGTGCAACGCTTGCCTGGCACACCTTGCACAACGCATTGCAAGGCGTGTCCGAACCGGCGAAGACTGAATAAGGTATTGCCATGTATCACAACAGAAGACCCAACGAAGTCGTTGTCAGCCGCGATCTGCCTGCGGTTTCAGTGCCTTTTGGCGAGCCCGTCACCATACAGGAGGGCTGCATCGCCCAAATCACGCAACAATTGGGAGGCAGTTACACGGTTTATGTCGAGGGCAATCTTTACCGCGTTGAAGGCAAGGACGCTGATGCGCTTGGCCTGGAACCCACCGAAACGCCGGCTGTGCAGATGGCACCGGGTGAAGCCAACCCCGAATCCATCGAGGCTTCGGCGCTGGAACTGCTGGCGACATGCTACGACCCGGAAATACCCGTTGACATCGTCAATCTGGGCTTGGTCTATCGCTGTGAAGTTTTTCCCGGATCGCAAGAAGGCAAGTACCGGATCGAGGTTGACATGACCCTCACGGCGCCGGGATGCGGCATGGGGACCTTCATTGCCGACGAGGCCCGGACAAAATTGCTGTCGATTCCCGGCGTCGAGACCGTTGACGTGAACCTGGTATGGGATCCTCCCTGGAGCCGGGAAATGATCAGCGAACATGCCAAACTCGAGCTAGGTCTGATGTAAGAACGCTCGCGCGCGGGCCGGCCACGACTAAATAACCCGGTCTGTCATCCGTTATTCACACGGTACGCTTATAGTGCGCGCAGGTATTCGAAACATCAGAGTCTGGAGGTAGGGCATATGTCGTTGTACGAAAAGGTAGGCGGCATTGTCCCTTCGCACAACGGGCCCGATCTTGATTTGCGCAGGCATCTCGATGACATCTTGCGCGACCGGCAGCTTACCCCCGTATTTCAGCCAATTGTCGACATACAGTTCGGAGCGATCCTGGGCTACGAAGGGTTGATACGCGGGCCTTCGGGGGGGCCTTTGCACCTGCCGCTGGACATGTTTCGAGTGGCTCGCGAGCATGGCCTGACCACCGAACTCGAAATTCTGTGTTGTCACACGCTAATCGAACGTTTCATTGATCTGGAGCTTCCGGGGCGGCTGTTTCTCAACATCAGTCCGGGAGTCTTGTTGCAATTGGGCGATGACGCCTCGGTGTTGATCAACGACTTCCGCCAACTGGGTCTGTACCCGAATCGGGTGGTTCTTGAGCTGACCGAAGATTTCACGCAGGATTGCCACGAACTGAACAGGCTCGTTTCCGAATATCGCCAAGCGGGATTCGAGCTGGCCCTGGATGATCTGGGCAACGGATACTCCAGCTTGCGACGCTGGTCTGAGTTCAGGCCTGATTATGTCAAAGTCGATATGCACTTTATTCAGGGCATTCACGACGACGGGCTGAAGCAGCAGTTCGTGCGCTCTATTCGCGACATTGCTCAACAGTCGGGCGCACTGGTGGTTGCTGAAGGCATAGAACACCAGGAGGAACTGAAGTTTCTCTTGAACATAGGTGTTCGCAGTGGCCAGGGCTTCTACATTGCCCGCCCCGAACGGACACCCTTGGCCGGACTGTCTGACGAGTTGGTGTCGGATCTGCACAAGCTCAAGACCGCAGCACACGCTTGGAAAGGTCAAACAGGCAAGCCGCTCGCAACTGCAGGCACCTTATTGCGCAATGTTCCGTGCGCATCGCCCACGATGACCAATGACGAGGTGTGCGAGCTGTTTTCGCAGCATCCTGACCTTCAATCTGTACCCGTAGTGGATAACGGCGTACCACAAGGCATGATACAGCGCGACGAGCTGATAGGCCGGTTCGCCAGACCGTATCAGCGTGAGCTTTACGGACGAAGAAACTGCACCTTGTTCATGGATGTCGCCCCGCCCATGATTGATCACTCCACCAGTCTGCAAAAACTTGGGCACATATTGACTGATACGTCTCAGTCCAGGTTGTTCAGTGACTTCATCATCATTGGGTCCGACGGAAAATACCTTGGAATCGGAACAACGCAGGACTTGCTGCGAGAGCTGACAGAAGTGCAAATATTGCACGCAAGGCACGCGAATCCCTTGACGCAATTGCCTGGTAACCTGCCGCTGAATCTGCATATTGAGCACCTGCTTGCCCAAGGCGAATGCTTCAGTGCCTGTTACGCAGATCTGGATAATTTCAAGCCGTTCAACGACATTTTTGGCTACGTTCAGGGAGACGAAGTCATCCAGATGACGGGCGCGTTATTGCGCAGTCACACGAGCGACGACGATTTCGTGGGACACATTGGTGGCGACGACTTCCTCGTCATCTGGAAAAGTCCGGACTGGGAATCCCGGTGCCACTGCCTGCTGGATGCTTTTTCGGTTTCCATGCGGGCATTTCTTGACAGCAACAGTCTCGTCGACAAGCACAACCCCGATGGCTATCTTGCAAATGATCGGCATGGGAGCCTGTGCCGGTTCGAATGGCCCAGTCTTTCCCTTGGTGTGATCTTGGTTGAACCCGCTCAGTTCGATACTTGCCACGACATAGCCACTGCAGCTGCCGAAGCCAAGGCGCAGGCGAAGACGATCAGCGGCAATAGTTTATATGTGGAACGCCGCCGCGCTGTACAGGCAAGATAAAGGCCGCATCAATTGCGGCCCTCGGGTCTGGAGTTGCCATCAGACTGCCCGCCGATACTTGCCCAACCCAGCTTGGCACCTCGGGACACCGCCGCATACACCGCAGCGTTCCGATTATGCACGTCCAGACGCTGGTATAACGTTTCGGTGTGAGCTTTTGCTGTAGCCACCGATATGTTCAGATAGCGTCCCACGGTTTTCATCGGATAGCCTCGCGACAATAATACGAGCACCTCATATTGACGCGGTGTCAGTCCCAGCATCTCGGACTCAGCATGAGCTTGCAAGGAAAGCTTGCTGCCATTTTCGCTGTGATTTGCTCCGTTGGGTACGTTAACGCGAGCTGATGACTTGTGCTTTTCGGTGGGCAAGAGCTGCTTGCGCAACGGAAAGCAGGTGCCGCCAGCCAGGACGAGTCGGATCGACGCCTCGAGCACCTCCGGCTCGGCGTTCTTGGCAACATATCCGGATACTGCCGGGGGCAAGGTGATCGACCCGGGCAGGTGATTATTATCAGAAAGAATCAGAATGGCGCGCGGTGCGTAGGCCTTTAGTACCGAATCTATTAGCTGATTGGCATCTTCGGCAGGCGAGATGGACAATAAGACCAGATCGATTTCTCGACTTTCGTCACGTGAAGCATGAAGGCTGGAGTAATCGGCACCTTCAACCGTGACATCGGGCATCACGTTCGCGATTAATTGCAGGAGTCCTAAACGGATTAATGCATGTGGCTCCACTACTTTGATAATGGTCATGCTTATATTCCTACGTGCGACGTTGCATGTAAGAGGACGAGAGTCGGTGCCTGTCCAGAGTCGCACGAAGATCCTTGCGGTAGGCAATGAATCGGTGTCGCGTGTGTAGAACGCTGGACCGGTGAATCCGGCGGCTCCTATCCCCTCTTTATACTAGCCAATATGCTTGGCCCTTAAGCGACGTCAATAATTTAAATGAAATATGTGGTGCAAGTAAATGATTACTTTGCAAATTAACTGAAACAATATGATTCATTCCCCATAATATGCTTCAATGGGGCGATGCGGTTCTGGCATCCAGACAGTCAAATTCGTACCGTCGCTCTACACCCATTCGCTCAGTCAAGACGAGCTCGATCCGACACTCGCCATTGGGAGACGATACCGCCAGACGGGGGAGCGCTACTGCTGTGTCGGCAGGAACGCTCAGCACGCCTCCCTGACTGATGCGGCTATTTCCCCGCTCGTGCGCCACGGTGGTGCGGAGCAAATACCGCACGCTGGTGTCGTGATTACTCTGCACGTAGGGAATGATGACCTCCGGGCGAGTGGCATTTTGCGTTTCCAACCAAGCTTGTAAATCGATATCGGCATTCATTTCCGTAGTACCTGTTTTCATTTGATTCAATTTGTTCAAAAGAACGGTCAAGGGACGGGCCGCGAAACGCCGGGCGTTAGCCAGGTCGCTCCGCGGCGCAGTCCGCCCGGGTTGCCGGCTTAGTGCTGCTTGATTACACCCATGTTGTACGAACCAACCTGGGTCAACGTGGCAGTGTGTCCCGAGTTTCTTTGCAGGATTACACCTTCGTTGCGATAGCCGTTTTGGTTTATCGTGGCATTCAGGCCACTGCCTTTCTGCTCGATATAACCATCGTTCATATGACCCGTCTGGTTGATCTGGGCAACGACCCATCCACCTTGACCTTGTTGCTTGATTCCAGCCAGGTTGTCGAAGCCACCTTGCGAGATCCCTGCGTCGGTGTTGTTGCCGCGCTGGGTTACCCAGGCCGTGTTGCCCCAACCCCAGGTTTGCTGGATGTTTGCGTACTGGTTGTTTCCGGGAACGGTCCAGAACCATTGCTGCGAACCGCTTTGATCAATGGTGGCGTCACCTGCACTGGCGGTTTGCGTGATCGTGGCATTGGCGTTGTTCACGTCTTGCTGGACAACAACTGCATCGTTGCTGTAGCCGTTTACGGTAATTGTGGCCGTCGCACCGTTGTTGTCATACTGCTCGATCGAGGAATCGTTCCACGATCCGGTCTGAGAAATGGTGGCCGTGTCTGCATGGGCTGCCCCGACGCTGAACATGACTCCGATTCCCAAAGCGATTGCCGATAGTTTGTAAGACATAGTGTATCTCCTCGTTAAGAAGACCGGGGTCGCTGCACGGGTACCCGGCGGTCTTCAGAACCGGGCCCGCTTAAACCGAATGACCCACGCTCATTGCAGCGGATCGACTGGTGCCGTGGATGCCACAGCGGGTGGTCCCAATTGCTCTTCTGTGATGGATTGGGCGTAATTGTTTTCCGCCTGCAGGTAACGCTGGACAATCGGGGTGTTCCAGTCCTCCGGGTTCTTTAATGCCCAATTGTTGTCTTTCAGGCCCTGCACGGTCAGATGAACGACGGCTGCCTCAATCGCTTCTTTCACACATAGCTGTGCCGGTTCGTTCTGGGTCAGGCCGCCCTCAATTTCAAGCAGATCCTTGAAATTGACGAACTTGAACACGCTTGGACGCACCTCGTAAGAGAAAATGGTCTTGGTGGTGGACACCGTCTGCAGGACGCGCCCCGTACGGATGTCTACGCTGCGAAGGCCTACAGTCACCTGATCCATGCGGTATTGAGTCGACAAACCGATGCCCAGGAAACGCGCACCCAGACCGCCCGTGCGAATATTGCTTTCGTACGAGATGATTCCCCCGTCAACCAGAATCGACGCAGGCAACAGGGCGGGAATCTGGACTTGCGGTGCCTCTTTATCCTGAGAACCATCCAGCGCTCGGACAATGCGCCGCTCGGTCAGCAGTTCTTGCAGACTTTCGCGTTCAACTGGCGTGAACCAGCCGGAATCTTTAAGCGCCTTGACAAGCATGGATGCTGCCCCCTGGGTTACCGACGTTGAAAAAGAGCTGTCGGGCGAGGGCTTGTATTGACCCGTCTGGTCACGAAAACCGTAAACGGCCACGACAATCTTCCCTTTTGGTTCAGGCAGGCGCAGCAGGTCGTGCGTTGACGGAGTGGGAGGCGTCAGCTGGGCCGGTGCACCCACGTCTTTGGGTTCGCGATACGTGGCGCAGGCAGTCAGCGCAGCGCAGGCCGCCATAAGCACTATCGCCCTGAATGCCCGGCGCATTCCCGCCCCCGTGTTGTGTGTGGCGGCCGTTTTCATTTGCCCACCTGAAACGTGGTTGAACCGCCGGTTACCTTGTCGGTTGTGGTAATGGAAAGCAATCCACCGCCGACGTCGACGATATTGATCGTGAAATTCTCGGTCTCGAGGGTGCCGGGTATGAGGTTCCCGTCTTCGCCAACGACACGTGATGTCGCCGAAGCCGCCAGACGTCCCAGAATGGCTCGCTCCAGGGTGTCCTGGAAGATCTCAAGAGGGGAGGGCTGATTGGCACCAAACAGGTTATCGTCGGCATCCGGGTCGGTATGCTTGTTGGTGGCCAGGGCCGAGTTCAGCAGGTTCGGTCCGTTAAGCGGAGGCCCACCAAAGGAAGGATTTAGCGGGAAATACACCAGCTCGGTCGAACTTGCCGGCTGAACCCACAGCGCGGTGGCCAGCGCGCCCATGCAGCAAAGTACGGTGCCACGCCATAACTTGTTCTGTTTCATTTAGAGCTCCTCTTTTCCCAGATCCTGGCTTTGCACCAGCATCCTTTGGATTTCGCTGTTGACCACGGCCTCGTACACGACTTTTGCAGCTTGTTGGCTTATGTCCTTTGCGGCCTGCCGTGCAGGAGAAAGAAACATGTGGAAAACCCGCTCCTGGCGGTATTGCACCCAGATTTCGCTGCCAAACTTGGTGGTCGGGCGTTCATGTACGGAGATGGAATAGCGCTGGTCGCCGTCCATCTCCCTCCATGAACGAGCGAAGAACTGATAAAAGTCGTTACCGAGTACAGTGACGGTACGGTTGATCACGATTCCGCTCAGGGGGTCGTCAAGCACGCTTTTTTCCGGGTGCGTCTTCAGCAGGTCCTCCTCCAGTCCGGCAGCCGTCGAATAGGCGGCGATCCAGCCCAGGGTGAAGAGCAAAGCCTGAAGATGCTTGTTGCAGCGGGTCATCTGTCCCCCCTCTACGGTTACATCAGAAAGGTGTTATTACTTGTCGAAACCGTGTGTTCATCTTAAATACGGGAGCCGTTTATCCGCATGAGATATACATCCTAGAAAGCACCCGCCGTTTGGCCTAAGAATAGGGTTGCAGCTACGCTGAAAGTCGGATAGAAGTGTCGTCTGCGCCCTCCCAACGACTGATTTCACCGTCTTCTGCATGATGAATGACCACCATACGGCTCAGACGGATGTCCTGAAGTTGGGGCGTGGAAAGAGCAAAGCGTTCGGCCAACTGAATATCGTCGGCCATACGTAGGCCCGTCGGCGGAATACGTGTGACTCGTTTGCGGTAGGTACCCCATAACATCAGTAACAAGGCGTTAATCGCGCAAACCGTCACATATAGAAGCAGCGCTGTAGGCGTTGCCACTACGCCGCCCATGAATGGGAATTCAAGGCTGTGATCGACCCCGTTCACCACCGCAATGACGCCGGCTGTCATCAGATAACTGAAAGCGAGCCACCCGATACCCGTCAGGGCGTAATCCAGGAGTCTGACTGGAAGCGGGCGTGGTGTTTGTACGAGTAAGCTCATGTCAACTCCTTGATGCCGCGATCCGGACTCGACCAGCGAGCGCGCCGGCGCCGGATTCGCAACATTACGTTAGGGAAACTGATCAGGGTCGTGCACAGATTGATCAGCCAGTACACGAAGGGGTACCAGACGATCCAATACAGAGAGCGAGCAATATCGGGCTCGTAGCGCCTTTCAATCAGGACGCTGATTGCGAACTGCAGCAGACAGGCGACGGCCAGGACCATGCCTGTGAACGCTGGTGGCCACACTCGGGACACCTGGGTTGCGGGCTCAACATCGACCAGAAGACCGACCAGCCAGAGACAGATGGTCAGAGCCATGGCAAAGGCCCAGATTGTGGACAACAGGTAATCGGCCATCAGTGGCCAAAGTCGACGCTGGTTCCAGTCCCAAGCCAGGGAGATGTTCTTGAGAAACACCTCGGCACCGCCCTGAGCCCAGCGTTTGCGCTGCTTCCACAAGCCCCTCACCGTCTCGGGCATCAGGATCCAGCACAAAGCGCGCGGCTCGAAGAACACCAACCACTGGTTACGCTGAAGTTTCCAGGTGATGTCGATGTCTTCCGTGATCATATCGAGACTCCAGTACCCGACATCATCGAGCGCCTGGCGCCGAAAGGCTGCCACTACGCCCGACACACTGAAGAGCTGCCCGTACACCCGTTGCGTGCGCTTGATCAGCCCGATGATGGACGAAAATTCGCCAACCTGAATCCGGCCGACCAGAGTAGAACGGGTCCGGATACGTGGATTCCCGGTCACCGCGCCGACCCGCGGCCTGTCCAGCATGGGCAGTACCAAATAGGCGGCGGCGTCCGGATCAAGCATGGCATCCCCGTCGATACAGACGATGTATTCACCGCGAGCGGCCAAGGCTCCCATGCGCAAGGCCATGGCCTTACCCTGATTCCGTGCCAGATGGATCACGCGCAGGGCCGGGAACCGCTCGGCGAGCTCATCGAACATGGCGCCGGTGGAATCGCTCGAGCCATCATTGACCGCAATCACCTCAATGTTGGGATAGTTTTGATTCAGCGCCGCGAGGATCGCCTCGGCCCCGTGATCGGCTTCGTTGTGGCATGGAATCACAATGGTTATCAGCGGATTGCCATGCAAAATCGGGGTGATCTTTCCGGGTGCCCAGGGCCACCGCTTTTCCCATGCCAGCCAGTAGTAAATCCCGCCCGCCATCCAGATGCCGGACATGAACAGGGGATAAAAAAACACAAACCCCAGCAGTGCACTGCTTGTGGACAAGAAGGCCAGGGCCAAAGGCGTGCCGATTACCAGGCCTAATAGCATGAGGGCAGTAAGACGGACTTTCATCGGAAGGGATACCAGTTGTTGGACAGAACGGGACGAATGATCTCGATACGGGGTTCGTTCGCGACAAAATCGTCAGGGTAGTAACCAAGATTGCGTGCACCGTTCATCTGCAGCCAACGCATCCAGTCCGCCAGAAGGATGGAACTCACGTGGCCCCCATCCGATCCATCCGGCTGCTCCCTCCAGTCTCGCGCTTGCAGCTCGAACACCGTACGATCCAAAGCTCCGGGTCGCGTGCCGACCTCATCGACCATCTTTTTGAGCCACGCCTTGCTATCCTTGTCGGCAATACCTTCCATCCACGGCATGGCCATCGGCGCGGTCCAGTCGTAAGCGACCAGGAAGTCGTCGAGATTTTGTGCAAACCAGGCTTCGCTTTCGGGCTCAACAATGGGGGGAGCAAACATATTGCGCGCAGTTTCCACCTGCGGGCCGCGCAATTCGTGTACGCGTTCTGCCAGATCGCGGGTGAAATCCACCAGATAGCGACTTTTGAAGCGTGTCCAGCGATGCATTTTTTGTGGATCCGCGCGCATTTCCTCGATGGAGTTCCCCAGCCCTGCCTCACGATAGGCCGCCAGGGCAAGGGGGCCGGCATCTTCAAAATCCGAGAGCAGCGCGTCGTCATGAAAGAGAATGCCGGCAAAGATGGCATTGCGCGCAAGATCCTCGTACAGTTCCATGACCTGCTGGCGGACGCGGGGATCGAATGGCGACAGACGTTCGTACTGCGAGGGATCCACCTTGGCTTCACCCGACCTGGGATCCCAGCGCGTGACGCGCGGCAACCCCGGATCCAGTTGAAAACTCAATACCGGCATCCAGGCAAAGACGCGCACCAGGGCCCGGCTTCGCAGTTGCCAGGCCGCGCGATTGAACAGATCAGCTCGAACCGGAAGATGGCGATTGGGGAAATACAACTCGCGCGCCAGACCATCGCCATCGGGATCGGCGAAAGCCTGCAAGAACACGACATTGACGCCCAGGTCCGCGACGCGCTGAACGAGCTGGTCCAGGTTACGTTCCATCTGCTCGGGATCACTGTCGTAGACGTAATCGAGATCCACATGGGCCACTCGTATCTCAACATCATTTTCCATGTTGACGACGGCCTGCGCGAAGGATTGCAAGGGGGGGTCGTTCGACAAAAGCAGTCGAGGAACACTGAACAGGTCATGGATCGATGCAAGGGAGTTCTCGAGGTTAAGGGCCATCTGGTAACCCTGTTCCTGTACGATCTTCAAGGCGGGCCCGCTGGCCTCACCATAAGGCCACACCCACACACGGGGCGACTTGCCTGTGACCTGCCGTATTTTTTTTGTAATGCGTGCCACGTCATCACGAACCCGAGTTTCGTAAGCGGCATCGCTTTCGTACTCGCCCTTTGCCATGTCGTACATTCGGGCGGCGGCAGCCGGCTGCAAGTTGCCTTGTGGATTGGCGACAACGCCGTAATGCATGGCATCGGTATGGGCGCCAATCTCGACCAAGCCTGATCTGGATACTTCGGCAATTTGATCCCAGGTCAGAAACCGCTCGCGCTCCACCATCTTGCCGCCAAAATCCACCAGCTGGTTATCAGGCGTACCTACCCAGGTTCCCACCGGTGCCAGGACAGCCGGCCAGTTGAACGCCTTCAATATTGGAAATACCCGCGTGTAAAAACTTCGGTAGCCATCATCAAATGTCAGGAGAACAGCCTGCTCTGGCAAGTCAGGGCCTCCGTTACGCGCCGCCAGGATCTGATCCACGGTGACAGGTGTATACCCGTTTTCGCGAAGCCAGGAAAATTGCTCCACCAGGTGGTCCGTGCGGACGGAAACATAGGACTGATCCGGGTCTTCATCCTCCACATCGTGATACGCCAGCACCAGGTAGTGATTACGCGGCCACGGCTTTTCAGAATGCTCTATTGGTCGTTGCTCGGGAGGCACAAAGCGTGGGGCGTGGCTGGCGCAACCTGCCAAAGCCAACAGTGCACAAAACAGGAAGACAAGGCAGTGCAGGCGGGTTGGATAGGCAGTCATCTTATGTCTCAGAATCGAAATTGAAGATCAAACATGACCCGGGCTTCACGTTCACGTACGCCGTCATAGGGACGGCTGACCCCTAAAATGCTGACTCCCGCATCAAGCCGCTCATTCAGACGCAATCGAAGGCCGTAGCCCAGCATTGCTATCGCGCCCGATCCATAGCCCCGTTGCGAATACAAGCCGCCGCCGAGCGTGAAGCGTTGCTCGATAACGGTTTCATAACGTCGGTACACGGTGTGAGTAAGCGACAGCGAGGGCAGTACCGTGAGGTCGGCGCGGGGGTTGAAATAGGGCGTCTCGCCAAGCGTATTGTGCGAAGCCGCTATATCGAGGTGCGCGTCCAGCTTCAGGTGTGGCGCGGTGTAAACTCGTTCATTACCCGCTATTCCCAGCTCAAGGCGCCGGTTTCCGTCGCTGAATTTCGAGGGAGAGATGCGGAAGCTCCATTCGCGTCGCTCGCTCGCTCGCCACCTGACATACGCATCCAGGCGATTGGACGTAATGTCGTTGGCCAATGCCTTCAAAGGCGTTTCCCGGGAACGAAACGCAACCTGCCCACCAATGCGCCACTGGTCGTTCAGATCGTAATCTGCCTGGATCCGCGCTCCGACCTTGGCACCCTGACCGTAATGGTTGGATGAGACTTCGGCTTCGGCGGTCAGATTACGGCTACGCCACTCGGCGCCGCCGCGATACCAGTGATAGTCTGCGTCGTAATCATCGAAGTCGGCCTGCGCAAATCCTCCGCCTGCAAAGCCCCTCCAGTTGTAGGCGACTGGAGGTGAATAGATGACGGTATCTATATTCAGATCGTGATTACCGGCCACCGGGCTGTCACCAGCCAAGCCCCGCGTTGCTGAAAGGCGTAGTTCGGCCCTATTATGTCGCTCCCAGTCCCTGAGCAAGCGCTGCACATGCAGGTTTTCCGGATAGCGGCCGACAGCGTTCTGGATGAGTATGTCCGCCTGCTCCCACTCCTGCAGATTCATTGCGGTGCGCGCCTGCTCTGTAATGACCTGGATCGATTGGGGCGTATGCGTCTCGGCGAGCTTGAGTTCTTCTTCTGCCCGGCGAGGCCAGCCGCGCGCAAGGTACACCTGTGCCAGCGAGCTGCGCAAGCCCGAGTGGCCCGGCGCCCGTGCGACCAGCGCTTCCATGTCCACCTGCGCTTGCTCCAGGTCGTCCGCGTAATGGTGACCCATCGCGACATACTGGCTTGCGGCGAGGTTCAGGTCATTGGGTTGCGGCAAGGGAGTACCTTTTTGCCAGCGCCAGGCGGGCTGCTCAATCAATGCCTCGGACATTACAGTTTGGGCAGCGTCAAACTGCTCTGACTCAATGTAGGAATAGAACAGACCTGATTGCCGACTGAGGCGGACCGCCGGGTCAATATGAGCACGTTCATCATTGAGAATTTGCAGATAAAGCTGCGCAGCCTTTTCGGGTTGACGTTGCTCGAGATAGGCGTCGGCGACATGTCCCAGGGCATAGCTGGGAACCTCGATGCCTTCGGCAAGCAAGTTCTCATACTCCGCCACCACGTCCTGCATGCGAACCCTGGAGTGCAGGGCAAGCAGCCGATCGACCCGGGCACGCTTGACGACGGCTTCCGGCAACGCGCGCGATTCCGTTGGTGCTACGGGATCAGCAGGCGGGGAGAACGGGCTTGGCTCCACTGTCAATGAGTCGTAGGCCTGAAGAGCCCTGGTCGCGACTTTGAAGCGCTCGGATTCTTGACGAGCTTCTTGCGACGACAGGCGGGTCAGTTCAGCCGCGCGATCCAGCTGCAAGGAGCGTAGCCGTGATTCCGGGACCAGCTCTGCATGACCCTGTGCGGTTCGCAAGGCGGCCTCAGATAATCCGGCGGCCGACAGAGCACTGATGTATTCTTCTACGACCGAACGATTTTTTGGCGCGATCGTGTAAGCCTTGGTCGCCGCTTCCAGTGCCGCGTAAGGCTGGTTGTTCAATCGAAGCGCATAACTCAGTGCGACAAGTCGCGATGGATCGCGCGGTGACCGGTTCACCAATTGCGTCGCGCTTTGCAGGGCCACATCAGCTTCACCCGAGTCCGCCAGAACCAGGGTCTCACCCAGATCGAAATCCTTATTACCCGGAAAGCGCTGCTTACCCTCGCGGTACAACTCCAGCGCCGACGTCCATTGATGCTCGTCGCGATACGCTCTTGCTACCGCCGATAGCGCTGCACGCGGCAAGGGCAGGGCGTTCGGCGGGAGATTCTGATATAGCTGCAGGACCTCTGCCGAACGACCCGTCCAGCCGGTGATAATCAGCTGGTCATATTTGATGCGCAAATTGTCGGGTTCAAGCGCGGCCTGTTCGGCCAGACGTTCCAGTGCCCAGTCATGGCGGCCTGCGCGAGCTGCTTCGATAACCTGCTGGTAATGATCGCGTTTGCTTGCGGTTTGCGCCAGGGCTGGCAGTACCGCGGTGACCAACAGGCAGGTCGTTACGCATTTGAGCGTTGCATTACGCCAAGCCCGTGGCCGTGCCGTCGACAACATGTCTGATTTTTTCTGGACGGCACGGCTCATTGGACCTCCCCCTCATGTTTACCCCTGGTGCAAATGTTAGACAAAGTGCTACACCGGTACATGAGCCGTACGACGTAATCTGGGTCCGGAAGACAGCCGTGATCAAGGTAGGCGGATTGCACGGTAGCCAAACGCGCGCTTTACCCGCTTTAAAAATATGTGCTAGAATCTTTTTCTTTATCGGGGCGTAGCGCAGCCTGGTAGCGCACTTGCATGGGGTGCAAGGGGTCGAGTGTTCGAATCACTCCGTCCCGACCAAGAATTTCCCCAAAGCTTGATACCACCAACAAGCTTGACGCTTGGTTTCGATTATCGAAAACCAAGGCAGACACCAGCAAAAAACGGGCCTTGCAAACTATTTGCAGGCCCGTTTTTTTATTGCCGGGAGCCAGACTTTGGCGTGAGTCCGAGGAATAAAGCCGTTGGGCGGACCGTATAAAAACACCATAAGACACACCAGCCATTTGGTTGCCCAGGTTTGAGCAACCCAGAGCCTGGCATGCTGTTCATGAAGACGGGACGTGCTCAAAAGCTGAAAGTTGCAGGTTAAAGCTTCACACACTAGTTTCAGGTTTGCAGCAGTTTATTGCAAAAGCTGTACAGCTTGTTATCACCCGTAATATGCGCGCCTTCGAATCAAGTGGTTTCTGGGGCGTTCGTTTGTGGGGCCCGGTCCGGCCGATTCGTCCTTGGCTCGTGTCTATTGTGTTTCAAGTCGAGGTAAGCCTTGAGCGGGCAGCCGAGGGTTCTTCGTCACTTGAGTCGATGTTACCCTTGAAGGGTAACTGCGATGGCGCGGCCGTTGCAGCCGTTCGGACATAAAAAAAGGGGGCTCAGTTTGAATTGTCGCAACGGTATCGATGTTGTCTCTGACATCCTTCAGCCATGGTTCAGTGTCTTTTTGATTGTGTTTATGCTGTGCGTACCTGCCATGACCCTGGCTCAGGACACAAGCAGCGCCCAACCCAGCTCCCCCGACACCGCGGTGTCTCCCTCCGGGCCCTCGCCGGCTGAGCTGGGCTCGCCGTCTTATGGCGTTATCGCCGACTTGCTCGAAAATGAGCAATCCCGGAACGCCCTGATTGACCAACTGCGCCATCTTGCCCGGCAGAACGATACCGCTCAGCCAGGGCCGTCGATACTCTCTGAGTCCGGCTCCGAGGCACATACGGCCGTACCGCCTGACGACGCGGACGACCCCTTGGGCGGCGTAGCAGGAGCGCTGCAAGAATTCGCAGCAGGGTTGGCAGAAGATTTTTCCGATACAGCCGTAATGCTTCGAGGTCTGTTCGCGGGCGACGGAATTCACGGCATGACTGCAGAGCAGTGGCGTTCGCGCTTGCTGAACTTCGCATTGGTCATTGCGGCCACCTTGCTCGCCTTCGGCGTGTTCAGGATGATAGCGGGATTGTTCTTTCGCCGTCTGGATGCCTGGGTGCAGCGAAGCCAGCCGATCCAGCCGGACACCGAATATGGTGCACATGCGACGGGTCGACACAAGCACATTCGCCTGACGCCGCGCGTGGGCGCCATTTTGGGTGCCCTGGCGATTGACGCCGGCGCGATCCTGCTAGCGGCATTGCTGGGGTACGTACTGGCCTTGTTCATTCAGGAACAGTGGCGCACGTCCATCATGCTGGCCCTCATCTTTGTAAGCGCCTTTGTAGCGATTGAACTGGCACGTTCGCTATGTCGCGCTGTGTTTTCCGAACGTCATCCCCATCTGCGTCTGTGGCACATGGATAATGAAAGTGCGCAGTACTGGAGCCAGTGGCTGCAACGGATCATCAGCATTACAGGCTACGGGATGCTGGTAGCGGTTCCCGTGCTTTACCAGATGCTTACGCCATCCGTCGCCCAGTTGGCCGGGTTGTTCATCATGCTTGGGGTTTACATATATGCCGTAAAAGTCATCTGGCACAGACGCAAAGACGTTCGCAGCAGGCTCGAACAGCGCGCCCAGACGGCATCGAATGCCTTCTTCTCGACCTTGTATCGCGTTGCAGGCCGCTTGTGGCATTGGGTGGGTCTGGCTTACTTCACCGCGTTGCTGATAGCCACACAAATGGACCAACAAGAGGCACTGCCCTTCATTGCCCAGGCTACGTTGCGAACCCTGATCATCGTCGGCATTGCGACGCTGCTTGCGGCGGGGTTGTCGTCGTTGATGGCACGGCCCATCGCCGTGTCGCCAGATCTTAGAAGCCGGCTACCGCTGTTGGAGCGTCGACTCAATTCCTATGTGCCAAGCGCCATCCGTTTACTTCGCGGGGTCATCCTGGTCGTGGCCCTGCTTCTGGTGCTGGATGCATGGCGAGCATTCAATCTGAGCAGTTGGCTGTATTCGCCGGAAGGGCGCCAGGCAGTAGCCACCCTGGTCCGCGTAGCCGTGATCCTTCTTTTTGCCCTGGGTGTATGGACGATCGTAGCCAGCATTATCGAAAGCCGGCTCAACGACGATTCCACTGGAAAGACCACGGAGCGCCAGAAGACCCTGCTTTCCCTGTTTCGAAGCGCCGCCTTGTTTGTCATTGTGACCATGACGGTGCTGGTCGTGCTGTCCCAAATAGGCGTCGATGTCGGACCGCTTATTGCAGGAGCGGGAGTCGTGGGACTGGCAATAGGATTTGGCGCGCAGAAGCTGGTTCAGGATGTCATCACGGGCGTGTTCATCCAGCTCGAGAACGGGATGAACCATAACGATGTGGTCGAGGTGGCCGGTATATTCGGTACTGTCGAAAAAATCACCATTCGTTCGGTCAGCATCCGAACGCTGGACGGTGGCTTCCACCTCATTCCTTTTTCGGCCATCGACAAGGTTTCCAACCACATGCGCGACTTTGGCTATCACTATGGTGAATACGCCATTGCGTATGGCGCCGATGTGGACGAAGCGATCCGTCACCTGCACGACGCATTTGCGGAGTTCATGGAAGACCCGGAACTGGCAGGAATGGTATTGGGCGACATCGAGATCCCGGGAGTGACGTCCTTGCATGAAAGGGGCTACAACATCCGCGTGCTTATCAAGACGGTACCGGGGATGCAATGGGCCGTGCAACGTGGGTTCAATCGTCTTGTTCGCAAACGATTTGCGGCTGCAGGTATCGATCTGCCATATCCACAGACGGTGCTTCATTTTGCCAAGCCGCAACCAGGTGATGCGGAAGGGCTTTCCATTTTCGAGCGCAAGACTGAGTCCAGCAAGGAAGGCGGCGATACGCTTGAGCCTAAGCAAGCGCCGTCTGCCTAGGCTGCAAGCGTTTCATCCCACATGGAAATGAGCCTCGGGATGCCGGACTCGACTGTAACCCTGCGTGCTCAGGCTATAGATCAGGGTCAGTGGGCCAACCCGGCCCACGAACATCAGCACGATCAAAAGGACATGGCTGGGGGCCGACAAGCCGGGAGTCAGGTTTCTGGTAGCCCCGGTCGTGCTCAGTGCCGAAATCACTTCGAACAGCACATCAATGAAATGGGCTTTTTCGATGAAGCACATGATCAGGGTAGCCATGAAGGCAAGGGCGCCGGTTACCAGGAGCAGGGCGAGGGACTTTTGCACGACATCGGGTGACACAGTGCGCCGAAGCAGCACTACCTCGCGGCGACCCCGGATATAGGACCATGCGGCGACAAGGAGTACGACAAACGTTCCCACCTTGATGCCACTGGCCGTACTCAAGGACCCGCCGCCAATGAACATCAGCAGCATCAGCACAAGTGTGGTTTCGTCGCGCAGGTAAACCAGGTCGAGGCTGTGAAAACCGGCAGTGCGAGACGCAACGCTTTGAAGCCACGCTGTCAATGCCTGGGCATGTCCCGAAAGACCTCCCAGTGTGTCGGGATTGCCGGCTTCAAAAGCCCAGATCAACATGAAGCCAGAGATATTCAAGAGCAGCGTAGCCAGCAGAATGACGCGGGTATAGGGAGCCAGCAAGGCCCACTGACGCTTGCGCCGCACATCGTTGATCACGGAAAAACCGAGTCCGCCAAGGATAATCAGGGCGGTTGTAGCCAGAACAGTGATCGGATCGCCAAGGTGATGAGCCATGTTCGTTGCAGGCAAAGACATTCCGCCGTTATTGAATGCCATCACCGTGTGAAAGACCGCTTCGGGCAAGGCGTTCAGGAACCCGGACACCGGCGTCCACCAGGCAGTCAATATCAGGATGCCCATGATTTCGATTGCAGCACTGAGCTTGAACACCAGAAAGGCCGTCGAGCGGATCTTTGACACGCTGGTCTGATCAAACGCCTCTAGAGCGACAGTTTGATACTGCAACGATACTTTCTTACCGAGGGTCAGGGCGGCAACTACAGTAAGCGTCACAAATCCCAGGCCGCCGACCTGCACAAGTGCGGCTACAACCGTATGCCCAAAGGGCAACAGGTACTCATTCGGGCCAAGAATGCTCAGCCCGGTTACGGTCACCGCGGATGTGGCGGTAAACAGGGCTGTGAAAAATCCCAATGGTTTATTTGCCGCGAAAGGGAGGCAGAGCAGCACGGTCCCGATCAGGATGAGGACAGCAAATCCCCCGGCCAGCACCATGGGCGGACTCGCACTGAAAACTCCGCGATTCCGTAGCCGCCGGTAGGAATCGTAGCCGGGCCAGAGTTGTAGAAGACGCATTGCTATCCGGACCTGTCAGGCAAGTTTGGGCGCGATGGCCTTGAGGGCGTGCAGTTGCCCAAGTAGCACCAGAACGTCATTGCCGCGTACCTCGAACTCGGCAGGCGGGTGGACCGTGATTTCTGCCCGGCGCTTGACAAGCAATACGTGGATGGAAGAGGGCGTGTTCTGAAGCAGCTTGCTGATGCTCATGCCGTCCAGTTGGTCACTGACATGAATTTCGACGACAAATTCGCCATTGCCCAGCGAAATATAGTCTTCGACCATGGGATAGCTGAGCGCCTGGGCAATGCGTATGCCCATCTCTTCTTCGGGATGAATGATGCGGTCGACACCCAGCTTGTTGAGGATCAGATGATGAGCATGAGACGACGCCTTGACCCAGATGGACTTGACTCCGAGGCTTTTGAGCTGCACCACGCATAGCAGACTCGTCTGGATATCGTTGCCAACCGCCACCAGCACCACATCGTACGTGTCGACACCAAGTTCGTCCAATGCCTGTTTGTCGGTGACATCGGCAATCACGGCCCGGGTCAGGTCGTCTGCGTACTTGGCCACGAGTTTGCTGTCGGCATCGACCCCCAATACTGAGTGTCCCAGCTTTATCAGTTCTTGAGAGGCGGCGGACCCAAATCGGCCTAGCCCCAGCACAGCGAATTGCGCCATATTTTTATCATTGAAATTGAATTCAACGAGTATATCCGGGCGAACTATGTTAATTTTATGTGTACTAGGGTTTTCCTTAATAATACTTGCATATGACCAGTCTGTTCGAGCCCGTTCGCCTCGGCGCCGTCGATTTGAAGAATCGCATCGTGATGGCGCCGCTTACTCGCACGCGCGCCGCTCCCGGACGTGTACCTAACGAATTGATGCGGCAATACTATTGCCAGCGCGCCAGCGCAGGACTCATTGTTTCGGAAGCCACCTCCGTCTCGCCGCAAGGAGTTGGATACCCCAATACACCTGGCATCTGGTGTCACGCCCAAGTCGAAGGCTGGAAAAAAATCACTCAGGCCGTTCATGACAAGGGTGGCAAGATGTTTCTGCAGCTTTGGCATGTGGGCAGGGTGTCGGATCCCGAACATCTCAATGGCGAGATTCCGGTGGCACCCAGCGCCATCCCGTGTGAAGGGCATGTCAGCCTCCTGCGGCCCAAGCGTGAATATGTCGTGCCCCGTGCACTGCAAATCGACGAAATCCGCGGTGTCGTGGCCGATTTTGCGCAAGCGGCCCGCAATGCCAAAGAAGCGGGATTTGACGGCGTTGAAGTACACGCCGCCAATGGCTACCTGATCGATCAGTTCCTTCATGACGGCTCAAATCAGCGTACCGACGACTATGGCGGTTCGATTGCCAACCGTGCGCGTCTGCTGCTCGAGATCGTCGACGCATGTGTGGGCATATGGTGTGCCGATCGGGTAGGCGTGCATTTGTCGCCGGGCGGCCCATCGCACTCTATGTACGACACGAATCCCAAGGCGCTTTATAGCTATGTGGCCGAGAAACTGGGTCAGCGCAAACTGGCGTTTCTTTTTGTGCGTGAAGCGGCAGGGCCTGATCGTCTGCTGGGTACCATCAAGAGCTTGTTTGGTGGCCCCGTCATTGCCAACGACGGTCACGATCTCGAAAGTGCCCAAGAGCTGCTCGACTCAGGCCTGGCCGACGCCGTAGCGTTTGGCAGGGCCTTTATTGCCAATCCCGATCTGGTTCGTCGTCTGCGCGAAGATCTGCCGCTCAATGCGTGGGATCCATCAACGTTCTACGGCGATGGGCCAAAAGGCTATACCGATTATCCCTGTATGTCGGCTTGCGTTGCTCCCGAAGTTTCTGCCTAGAGGTATCATTCCAATAATAAAGATAGACCCCAAGGTGGAGAAATTTCATGAAAGCATGGACTGTGGTGCTGGCGACAAGCCTGCTTGCCGGCTGCGCACTGGGTATTCGCAACGACGGTAGCTCACCCAGCGTATCGTTTACCGTGCCGCACAGTTATCAGGTGGTATATATGCGAGCCGAGAACCAGGCTCGAGAGTGCCAGCGCGGCGAAAGTACCACCGAAGTCCGCAGCCAGATCGATCCCGATATGCGATCGGGCGTCGTTTCGATCGTCGATCCGATTATCGGTGTCGAATATGCGCGCACTGTGCTCAAGGCAGTCGACGCGAAACACACCGAAGTCGTGCAGACGGTGTCGGGCAAGGGCTCATGGAACCAGGACGCGCTTAACGCGATGGAACAATCGATCCGTATGGATGCGTCAGTCTGTCACGTGTATATGTAGTGTTTGCACAGCGCGCGCCCCTGCGCACGAATCTTCAGACAATTCTTCGCATGACTTCGGCTCAACCGCAGGCCCGGGTGTCAGTCTGAACCGGGTTTTCGTCTTACGATTTTAAACGTGGCACTGGCCGTGGCCAGGAGTGTGCCGGTCTCGTCGCGAGCCTGACCTTCACAAAATGCCAGTGACCTGCCGATTCTGAGGCAGCGCGCTTCAAAAATGACTGTGCCGCGGGCGGGCGCCAAAAAATGGGTTGTCATGTCGATGGTTGCCATGCCCGTATTGGCTTCATGCGCGCGTGCGGCAGCACTCAGGGTGAAGTCCAGGGCGCTCATCAGGGCGCCGCCGTGTACGTCGCCCCGGCTGTTTACCAGGTCGGGACGATGTGGCAGGCGGGTACGGGCCAGGTCGGTTGACAGATGTTCGGGAACCAGGCCCAGAGAAGCCATGAACGGGATCTCTAGCCCGAAGTAATCCGGGCTCTCGGACCCTGGATGTTGAGACGAGGTACTGCTCATGGGTTAAGACGTGCCTTGACCTTGGCGGAGACCTGGGACATATCAGCTTGCCCCGCTAAAGACGTTTTGAGCAGGCCCATGACCTTGCCCATTGCTGCGGGACCTGTCGTACCTTGTGCCGTGACCGTATTGACGGCCTGGTCAATCGCGGCGTCAATCTGTTCGGGGCTGGCCTGCTCGGGCAGGAACTCCTGCAATATCTGAAGTTCGGTTTTTTCTTGCTCGGCAGTTTCAGTGCGGCCCGCCTGCTCGAATGCGGCTATGGATTCGCGGCGTTGCTTGACCTGTTTTTCGATGATGGCGGTTATCTCGGCATCGTCCAGCTCGCGTCTGTCATCGACTTCTTTTTGCTTGATGGCAGCCTGAAGAAAGCGCAAGGTGGCAAGGCGAGCGCTTTGCTTGGCACGCATGGCGGCCTTGACTTCGTCGCTTAACCTGGTCTTGAGCGTATTGCTCATGGTGATTTCCTGGAATTTGGGTTAGGGCGGATACGCCATGCACACTTTAAGCGACTGGACCATACTTGGAATGAAGTCGCCGTGTCTGATTCATTTTAACAATCTGGTGTCCATGCGTCGAAGCATTATGCCTAATGAAAATTCCGGCTATGAATGGGCAGGGTACCCAATAAATGGCTCAGATCCACGAGCCGTCCGGCCATGAGGTGACAGACACCTTCGTGACGCTGCCAGACGCCATGCACAGCCATGAGGCGAGATTGCAGCAAAGGCAGGCGTTGACGTTCTGCCACTTGCGGCCGAACGATTACGTTGACGATGCCGGTTTCATCTTCGAGACTCACAAAAATGACGCCGTTAGCCGTTTGTGGACGCTGCCGCATGGTGACCAGCCCGCAGACTCTTGCCAAACGCCCATCCGGATGCCGCGCAAGCTGGGCAGCGCTCGAAAAAGGTTTTAGTTCAGGCAGCTTGCGCAGCAGGGCAAGGGGATGGCGTCTTAATGTGAGCCGTAAGCTGCTGTAGTCGGCCAGTACCTCTGCGCCTTCACTTGCTGGTTCCAGAAAAGGCGCTTCAGTTTCGCGGATGGGTGCGTCCTTCAGCAAACCTTTCAGGGGTGGGTTTGAAGCCTGCCACCGGGCCTGTCTTCTGTGACCGGCAAGCGAACGCAAGGCGTCAGCCCCGGCCAGGCGCTCGAGTTCGGCACGGTCAAGCGAAGCCCGTACAGCCAGATCATGCAGATCACGATAGGCGCCGTGCTGGCGTGCGGCTTCAATGCGTAAACCGGCCTCTTTTGAAAAACCCTTTATCTGATTGAAGCCAAGCCGCACGGCGGGACGCAAGGAAGATCTGAAAGAAGTTTGGGAACGAACGGAGCGCCTGGCATGGGGTGTACAAGCCTGATCGTCCGGCAGGACCAGACTGGTTTCCCAAGAACTGGCCGTAACGTCTACCGGCAAGACCTCAACGTGATGGCGGCGCGCATCTTGCACGAGCTGGCTCGATGAATAGAAACCCATGGGCTGGGAATTGAGCAGGGCAGCCAGAAAGGCTTCGGGCTCATGGCATTTGAACCAGGCACTGAAATAAGCCAGCTTGGCAAAACTGGCTGAATGGCTTTCGGGAAACCCATACTCGCCGAAGCCTTCAAGCTGCCTGAAAATGGCTTGTGCATAGTCTTCGGGGTACTGGTTTTTTTTCATGCCGTTGATGAGTTTTGCATGAAAAGGGCCGATACCGCCCTTACGGCGCCAGGCCGCCATCGAGCGGCGCAGCTCGTCGGCCTCGCCGGGCGTAAAGCCGCCGGCAGTGATGGCAATTTGCATGGCCTGTTCCTGAAAAATAGGAACCCCCAGTGTGCGTCTGAGTATCTTTTCGATATCGGGGTGGGGGTAGGTGAACGGTTCACCGTTTCGGCGGCGCAGATAAGGGTGCACCATACCCCCCTGGATGGGACCCGGCCTTACGATGGCCACCTGCACGACCAGATCATAAAACTCTTTGGGCTTCAGACGCGGCAACATGCTCATCTGGGCGCGAGACTCGATCTGAAAGACACCAATGGTGTCAGCGCGACGGATCATCTCGAAGGTAGGCCCGTCGTCGTCCCGAAGCTCATCCAGGGTAAAGGGCCGGCCACGTCGTTTGGACACCAGCGCCAGCATGCGGTTCAACGCCGACAACATGCCCAGGCCCAGCACATCAACCTTCATGATTCGAAGCGCGTCCAGATCGTCTTTGTCCCACTGGACAACGCTGCGTTCGGGCATGGCGGCGTTTTCGATGGGTACCAGCCGAGCCAGATTGTCATCAGCCAGCACAAAGCCGCCCGGATGCTGTGAAAGATGGCGGGGAAAGCTGCGCAAGGCTTGCGCCAAGGCCGCCCACTGCCGGGCCAGCCGTGACTCGACATCCAGGCCTTGCTCGCTCATTTGGCGCATGAGGTCGCCCTTGCCATCCCAATGGCGACATGATTTGGTGACCTTGTCGATGAGATCAGGTTCGACACCCAATGCTTTTCCGGTATCGCGCAGGGCACTGCGTGTACGATAAGTAATGACGACCGCTGCCAGGGCGGCCCGTTTTCGTCCGTATCGACGATAAATGTATTGGATGACCTCTTCACGGCGCTGATGCTCGAAATCCACGTCGATATCGGGCGGCTCGTTGCGCTCGACACTGATGAAACGCGCAAACAGATTATTGCCGTTGTCGGGGTTGACCTCGGTAATGCCCAGGCAATAACAGACCGCCGAATTGGCAGCGGAACCTCGGCCTTGGCAAAGTATGTTCTGGCTGCGTGCAAACCTTACGATGTCATAGACAGTCAGGAAGTAAGCCTCGTAGCGCAACGTAGCGATGATGCTCAATTCGGTTTCAAGCTGGGCCTGGACTTTTGCCGGTATGCCGGAAGGATACCGCTTGCGGGCACCGATAAAGGTTTCCTGACGCAAATACTGCTCGGGAGTCATGTCCGCAGGAACAGTTTCACGTGGATATTGATATTTGATCTCGTCCAGACTGAAGCGACACATCCGGCTGATGGCCAGGGTTTCTTGCAAGGTGCTTGCCGGATAAAGCTGCGACAGGCGCAGGCGACTGCGCAGATGAGCTTCGGCGTTGGAAGCCAGCGCATGACCGCATTGCGAAATGGGGATTCCCAGACGAATGGCCGTCAGCGTGTCGTGCAAAGGCTGTCGCGAACGGGCGTGCATGTGGACATCGCCTGTAGCCACGATGCGCAGATCATGTTTCCGCGCCGCATGCCACAGGGTTTCGATATGTCGGGCATCGTCATCACGGTGATGCAAGGACAGCCCTAGCCAGAAGCCTTGTGGAAACGTCTGGCGAAGATGCAGCAGCTGCTGGTGCAAAAGGTGGGGCTCGGGACAATAGGCAGGTTTGAAAATAATGAGGCAGCCGGGCAGGCCGCACAGGTGTTCCAGACCCTGCGGTGGACGCCGGATGTCTTGCAGGCTTATTGCATAGTGGCCTTTTGTCGTGTCGCCGGTACGCGCCAGCGTGATGAACTCGGAAAGATTGGCGTAGCCTTGGGCATCACGCGCCAGGACAATGATTTGCAGTTCGTTGGACGAGCCTGCATCCAGGGTGAAACGGCTGCCGATAATCAGGTGAATCTGATGCTCGAGCGTTTCGATATGCGCGCGCACCACACCCGCCAACGAGCATTCGTCGGCCAGCGCAATGGCCTTGTAGCCCAGTTTGGCGGCCTGTTGTACCAGCTCGTGTGGGTGAGAAGCACCTTTCAGGAAGCTGAAGTTTGAAATGCAATCGAGCTCGGCATAATCGGGCAGATGATCTGGCATGTGCTATCCGAACAAACCATGCAAAAACCAACGGGCGCTTATGGATGCGCGCTGACGATATATCCAGTAGCGGGCATATTGGGCATCCTGGGCGATGAAATAATCACGTTGCTGATGTCCTTCGTCGCTCCACCAGCCGCTTTCGAGACGCTCCGGCCCTTGAATCAGGCGTAACCTGCGGCCTTGATAAAAAGGACTGTTCTGTTGCACATCAAGGGCCACAGGGGGATCAAGAAGCCAGAAGGGTCTGTTCTGCAGGGGCGTCCGGTGTGTTGCAGAGGCGGCCTGCCCGGAGGAATGCTTGCTTGCCTGCACGATTGCACCTGCTGGTGTCCAGCGATTGGCAACCTCGGGCAAATGGCTGGCAACCGGTCTGGGTTGCAAGACACGATCTTCACCCAATCGCGCCCGCAGCAGATCGAGCAAATGGTTTTCTTGCCGTGCCCATTGGGCAGGCTCAGGGAACAGGCCCGGATTGTGCGGCGTTCGCTCGCAGGTTTGTTCAACAATCAGTTCAACGGCGATAACGTGATCGACCAGTACCATTCGATTGAACTGTTCGGCCAATGCAGGCAGAAAATCATCAGGGCGCCAGCCCGCCTGAGACAGAGAAAGCATCAAGCGGCTGGGAGGCCGGGCATGACGGCCTTTCTCGTGATGCAGCAAGAAAACCAGCTGATCTGCAGCACTGTGCCCGGCTTGCAACCAGCCACAAAGCTGTTCGACAAGCACATGGGCAATACCCAGAACAGCGTGCACATGCTCCAGGCGCTGCAGGGTTTCGTAACGCTGCTGAAAGGTTTCGGGCAGCGATGCCCAGGTGTAAAGGGGGGTGCTGGACCCATAGGCAGCATCCAGGGTTTGGATGACTTCGGGGCGGGTGCGGTGCTGAAGCCCCTTGCGAGGCAAACGACGCAATTGACCCAGGGTGAAACAGCCCAGTTCGTGGATCCACTCAAGCCAGGGGAGCAAGGCCGGCAGGCTGTCGACAGGCAGGGAATCAAGCCGTTTGGTGAGGGTGCGTGGTCTGAGCACACGACGTTGCCGGGATTGTGTTTGCAGCGCCAGGGCCCAGGCGCCCTGAGCCGTAGGAGCCATGGCCAATCGTGTGGTAAGCCCCAACCCCTTCAAGGAGCGGCACACGTTACGCCACAAGGCCCGCGGACCGCCAAACAGTGTCAGGCTGGCGGCAATATCCATGACCAACGAATGCGGATCAAGAATCGCGATGTCCGGCGTGTATTGCAACAAGCAAAGCAGAGCCTGCCGCAAACCGTCGGCCTCGGCCTGAAGATCCCGTCGACGCAACAGGACATCAGGGGCCAGAGCCACAGCCGTGCCGCGTCGCATGCCGGGCACGATGCCCGCTTCTTGGGCTTCTGGTGTCAGGGCGCATACTTGGTCCTGATCAAGAACGGCTGCCGCAAGCCCTTTAGTGCTCCACAGCGGAAAGACGGCGTCCAGACTGTGAAAGGGCAGATGAAGGCTGATCCAGAGAGACATGCTTGGAACCTGCGCCGGAATAGGCGCGTTGAGGATACAGGGCGATGGGAATGGCCTGCTCGCACACTGGTCCGCGACGTTTGAGAACCTGTACCTGCAAACCGTGGGAAGCTGACCGTAATCCAAGCCGCAACGGTGCAGCACAAGGCTGACGACTTTCGACCGACGAACGCAGCATGATAAAAAGGGTATCGCTTTGCCTGGCGGCCACATGCAGGCGTCTTAATTCTTGAGGATGGGCGCCCGAGGCCCAGCAAAGCAGGGCAGAGCAGGCGTTATGCCGAAGGGTCTGTTCGCAGGCCCAAAGGGTGTCACGCAGGGAGGCTGTGTGGATCCACAGGGGTTGAGGCGGAAGTTTCCAGGCCGACCAGCAATGCAGGTGGGGCACATGAGGCGGTTGAATGAACATGATGCGACGCTTGCTGTCCAATCGGGCCAGGGCCGGTTGCAGCAAAGCGATTTCGCCAATGCCCGCACGTTCGAGGGTAAGCTCGATCAAGGACCCGATAGGCCAGCCACCGCCCGGTAATTCGCGATCGAGCTGGGCATAGCCGGTAGAAAGCGTGAGGCGCTGTGCCTGCGCGAGCTGGGAGCCTTTCCACAGAGCCGGATGGATACGTTCGGGATGGCGCAGCAATAAAGGAGAAGTGTGCTTCATGAGTGCGACCAATACTGTTTATATATACAGTATATTCTAATGGAATCGCACTTTCCGTCCAGTTTCTGGATTTGTCACAAAGATTTAACTGCTAATCTAAGGTTATGCACCATAAGGGTAATTATTGTTCATGACTACATCCTACGGCCCTACCGATCCAATGCCCCTGATCTACGTGCCCGCCCAGGGCGCGCCCAGGCAACTATTCGTCCTGCTTCACGACGACGCCGCTTCACCGGCACAACTGGCTCAATTGACTCAATCCATCAAGCAGGCCTTTCCTCAAAGCATGGTTGTATTGCCATACGCGCCCCTGCACACTCGCGATGAAATCCGTCACTGGTTTGACCAGAACGATCTGAACGAAAAAAACTACGTCGAACGGGTCAAAGCCGCGTTGCCTGCGCTCGTGAGCTTCATCCAGCGCATTCAACGACAATACCGGCTCGAAGGAGAACACACCGCACTGGTGGGTTTTGGTCAAGGCGCCACCATTGCACTCGAAGCCGTACACACACAGTTTGATCTGGCAGGACGTGTCGTGGCCTTTTCAGGCAGTTACGCAAAACTGCCCGATATGGCTCCGCCCGCTACAACACTGCATTTTTTGCACGGCGAAAACGACCCGATCATGCCATTGATGTTCCTGCAAGAAACCCATCAGCATCTGGCCGAACTGCAAGGCGACACTACACTGGATATCGCTTCTCAGGTCGGACACGAGCTGCACGATGCGCTTATCAGGCAAGCTATTTACCGGCTTCAAACCTGCATACCTTTACGCAGCTGGAAAGCAGCTCTGGGAGAACTGAAAAACGACCCGGATAACGACGAAATCGATCCGGACAACCTCATGCCCCCGAGTCCGACACTACATTAAACGGCCAGTCATGGCGCTCGCCAGCCACACCTTGCCGGTCGTAGGTAATTTCGCTGAAAAAGCCGCGACCATCACGATTTACGGCAATCACTGTCGAGCAGCGGGTACCGTATTCGGGGCTGATGATGAAGGGGCTGCTTAGCAGGCGCTCACGCTCCAAAGAAAGCCCCGTGCTGGGCAAGAGTTCGTCATCGGCAATTGTCTGGTCCTTGAGAATCTCAAAAACCGGGTTCAGCGATCTTGCAAGTCGCTCAAGAGGAAAATCGTCCAGCCTTTCCTTCAAGCGTTGCGTTTTGGGCCACGCCGTATTGAGCAGATGATTCGACAATACATATCGCCCCGCATCGAGCAAGACAGCCTCGTGAACCTCGCGTCTATTAGCAACGTAATAGGCCGAATCGAGATTTCCGACGATAAGATTGAAGCCGTTATAACGGGTTCCATCTGACGCTACCCGACTGGCGTAGTCGCCCGCCGGCGTCCGGCCGGTCAGATAATCGGCCACCAACGCTCCCCGGGACGCCGCCTGGGGATCGTAAGACATATCACGAAAGTTGGTGAGCAGGCCGAATCTTCCCTGACGCGTTATTCCAAGCCAGGTACCCCCCGCCACGTTGTCCATACCAGCCAAGACGTCCCGACAGGTCGGCCAAGGGGCGGCCGAAGTGGTGGGGCGAGCATGGAACTCGTCGCGATTGGCAGCAATGAACAAGGGCCAATCAGGATGGGCGCCGATGGCCAGATAAGCGATGCACATAAGGCAGATGGACAAAAAAAAGACTGGGCTAGCTTACCGCAACCCTGCAAAGCCGGCCTTTGACATGCCAGGCGGGCTACAGCATGGCCAGATTGGTCTCTTTTTCGACAAAGTTGCGCAGCCGGACTGCGTCGCCAATGCGGGAATAGCTGCCACTTGCGTTGAGCAGCACGATGGCCAAGTCTCTTCCACCTATCCGCGCTACCATTACCAGGCATTGACCGGCTTCGTTGATGAAGCCGGTCTTGGAAAGCTGGATGTCCCAATTATCGTTCTTTACCAGACGATTGGTATTGTTGTACTTGAGAGTGCGCCCGTTGCCGACGGTGACCTGATAGCTTTCATTGGTAGAGTATTTCTGGATCAGGGGTTCTTGCTGAGTTGCACGCAGCAATTTGACCAAATCGCGCGGGGTCGACACGTTATTCTCTGACAATCCCGTTGGCTCGACAAAGCGCGTGTTGCGCATTCCCAGCGCCCGGGCCTTGTCGTTCATGGCTCGCACGAACGCGGGCATGCCGCCGGGATAGTGGCGTCCCAAGGCGTGCGCCGCGCGATTCTCTGACGACATCAGGGCCAAATGCAACATGTCGCCACGACTAAGCTGCGTACCCACACGGAGCCGCGATCGAGAATGCCGCACACGATCGACATCTTCGTCGGTGATAGTCAGTTTTTCGTCCATGGGCAAACCGGCCTCTGCCACCACCAGCGCTGTCATGAGCTTGGATATTGAAGCGATGGGACGGGCCTCATCGCTATTCTGTTCGTACAGAATGGTCGAGCTGGAGAGATCCTGCACAAAGGCAACTTCTGACCGCAGTTGAGCCAGTCGAGTGCTGGAGGCCGGGGACTGTTGCTTGGGCGGAGGGACCGAGGTGTCGAGCCGACTTTGCCTCAACGCAACCTGGATGACGCCCCCCTGAGACGAATTCGTCAATGCATGACTCTGTCTTTTCGCCAGCGTGGCCGCTTTGGAATTTGCCGACACCTTGTACGCTGAGGCTCCCGGGTCTTGCGCATGAGCTCGTTCGGTCACGAACGCACCAGTCAATAGCAGGGCGGCCACAGAGCAAGACAGCACAGATCGGGGAAGGGAGATGGGCATGGCAAATTCTGTCTCACGAAAACTGAAAGCGATCTTATCAGATAACTCTAAAATCACCAATATATTTATAGGGTTACATTCGTAAGTTAAAGCGGTTTTTGATATTTTGAGGAGTGCCGATGCCGTTCAGTGGGATTCCGTGCAATCGCAAGCAACCGGTAGTCAGGCAAGGCGGCCATGGGAGGGCTGTCGGCAGTCAATGAACGCAAATTGACCCGTACAATATCCCGCAATGAAACTTGCCCCGGATAAACACAATGAGCGCGACGGCGAACAGCAAAAGGTCTTTACTGAGCCGGATACTGAGCGGACTTTGTACGCTGATGCTGTTCCTGGCGGTGACAGGCTACAGTCAGGCTCAATCTGCCAGTCGTTTTGACGATACTGCACGGGTTGCAATCATCTCGGCATTTGAACCCGAAGTATCAATATTGCGAGGCCTGCTGCAAGGCGTCGACCGCCATACCATCAATGGGGTGGAATTTCTTACCGGGACACTCGAAGAACGGCCTGTCGTTGTATTGCTGAGCGGTGTCAGCATGATCAACGCTGCTATGAATACGCAATTGGCGATCGACCGATTCAATGTCAGCCACATTCTCTTCAGCGGCGTTGCGGGCGGCGTCAATCCTGATCTGAATATTGGTGACGTCACTGTGGTTGATCAATGGGGACAATATCTTGAGACGATCGCCGCACTCGAAAGCGAACCTGGCCGCTATGACGTCATGGGAGTGGGAGGCAGGGTGGACGCTCCGGGTTTCGGGATGTTTTTTACCCGACCCGTCATGGTGCGCAGCGCCTCCAACCCGACACTCCATGAAAAATTCTGGTTTGAGGTTGACCCGGATTTGCTGGCTGTCGCGCAACGTATCAAGGCGCTCGACCTGCGCAAGTGTGACGCCGAGGGCAAGTGCCTGACTCATCAACCCTCTCTGGTCATAGGGGGCAATGGCGTGTCAGGCCCCGTGTTTGTGGATAATGTGCAGCTGCGTGAACACCTGCACACCGGCTTCAATGCCAACGTCGTGGATATGGAAAGCGCGGCGTGTGCAATGGTGGCCTACAGCAATGGGGTCCCATTTATCGCGTTTCGATCGTTAAGTGACCTGGCAGGGGGCGGTGATGGTGCCGAAGAGGTTCACACCTTCCTCAATTTGGCTGCCGAGAACTCAACGCGTGTACTGTTGGAATTTTTCAAGGCCTGGAAGGAAATAGATGAATGAAGTACACCGAGACCCCTGCAGAACGCCTTATCCGGCAACTTGGCCTGCAGCCGCATCCCGAGGGCGGCTTCTACCGCGAAACCTATCGCAGCGGCATGAGTGTTCGGGTCGATGCCCGTGAGCGCAGCGCCTCCACTGCCATCTACTATCTGCTCGAGTCGGGAAACTTTTCTGCCTGGCATCGAATCGCTTCGGATGAGCTCTGGCATTTCTACGCGGGTTCGCCTTTGAATATTTACGTGCTTAACGATAGCGGACTCACTACCCACCGTCTGGGCAACCCCCAAAACGATGCCTCCTGTTCCTTCCAGGCTGTGGTGCACGCGGGACACTGGTTCGCGGCGCAACTGGCTTTCGATGCCGACCCGTCAAGTCAAGGCCGGCAGGGTGGCATGCCGGCCGAGCCCAACCCGTATGCGCTTGTTGGCTGCACCGTGGCACCCGGCTTTGAGTTTACGGAATTCGAATTGGCCGACTCGCAGGCACTGGCCCGGCAGCACCCCCGCCATGCCGAGCTGATCCACAGGCTGGCCCCGGGTGGCCAGGGAAAACCTGAAGGCTGACCGCCGCAACTAGCTCTTCGCGAACTGATCTTTCCGCGGGGACCGAACCGTTTGAACACGCCACCAGGATGGCAACAAACCGCGCACGGCCGGCCGATTGTATCGGTCATCCATCAAATAGACGACACCCTGATCCTGTGGTGTGCGTATGATGCGTCCGGCCGCCTGCACCACTTTGCGCAGACCCGGGTACAAATAGGCGTAGTCGTATCCACGACCCGCGAAGTTTTGTTCGAGACAGGCTCGCAATGCCTCGTTGGCAGGATTCCACTGTGGCAGACCCAGGGTAGCGATAAACGCCCCCACCAGGCGATCCCCGGGTAAATCGATTCCTTCGGCGAAGATTCCTCCAAGGACGGCAAAACCAATACCACAGCCACCCGCCTGGAAACGATCGAGAAACGCGGCTCTTGCTGCAGCGTCACGACCACGTTCCTGCAACCAGGTCGGAATGTCGGGCTGCATGCTATTTACTGCCTCGGCCAGACGGTGCAGATAGTCAAAACTGCTGGCAAAAACGAGGTAATTGCCAGGCCGGCGCGCGTATTGGCTGGTAATGGTATGCGCCATTGGCGCCAGAGACGTCTGCCGGTCGGCCCATCGAGTAGAGATGTCGCCCACAATGCAAACATCAAGCTGGTCTGCGCTAAAGGGCGAATCCACCTCCGTCCACCTGGTCGTATCGGGCAATCCCAATACGTCTGAATAGAAACGTCGGGGCTGCAAGGTGGCAGAAAAAAGCACGCAAGCATGTGCGGTATCAAGGCGGGGCTTCAGATAGGGAGCAGGCATGACATTGCGAATACTGCATTCGGTCCGGGAATGTCCTTGAGTGAGCACGGGAATCGTCGTTTCGAATAGCGAGTGATTCCCGAAGCCTTCTGCCAAGCGCAAAAAGAGCTGCACATCGAAATAAAAGCGCAGGACTCTGTCGTGACCGTCTTGCTCCAGCTTGTCGAGCTGATCGGAAATGACTCCCGACGCACCCCGCAACGCCTGGATAAAGGCCTGAGGCAAGGTTGGGTGGCACTGATACGGCTCGGTTTGATCAGCAAGCAGGTCACTCCAGGCTCGATCGACTTGTGCCAATGCGCTGCCGAGCCGGTCATCGAGATTCGACAGGCCCTTGAGTTCTTCGCGTGCGAGTGTGGCCGTATACATGGCGCGCGCTCGCTCAACAAGATTGTGGGCCTCGTCAACCAGAACTCCTGCCCGCCATTGCTGGGTGGACGTCTGGGCATGCAAGGTCGCACCGACATCGAAATAGTAGTTGTAGTCGCCCACAACCACATCACACCATTGCACCAGTTCCATGGCCAGATGGTATGGACATACGGCATGCCGCAACCCGACCTCACGGAGAGTGGCCCGGTCGAGAAGCCCTTGTTTCAGCGCAGTTTCCCGGGCACTTGCGAGCCGGTCATAAAACCCCCTCGCCATTGGGCAACTGTCACCGTGGCACTGTTTGTCTGGATGTTCGCAAGCCTGCTCGCGGGCGGCCAACTCTAGAACTCGCAGGGAAGGGGCGTCTGAATCCAGCATCATCCTTGCTGCCCGAAGTGCGACTTCGCGGCCCGAAGTCTTGGCCGTGAGAAAGAACACTTTGTCCAGCGTGCTGCCGGCACTTTCGACCGCCATGGCCTTCAATGCAGGAAACAGGGTGCCCATCGTCTTTCCGATGCCCGTCGGTGCTTGAATGGCTTGATGTTCGCCGTCCCGAATTCCGCGAAAGACAGCCTTGGCCAAAGTACGCTGCCCCGTTCTAAACGAGTCAAAAGGCATCTGCAAGCTGTTCAAGGCGGCGTCGCGCTCTTGTCTATGCCTCAACTCCTGCTCGGCCCATTGCAGGAATTCGGTGCACAAAGCGTTGAATGTCACCTGGAGTTCTGCTGCGCTGCGGGTTTCGCGACGCAGAGTCTCGCGGCCCGTGGTGACATTGAAATACACGAGAGCAAGCTCAATTTCGTCCTTGGCCAGCTTCTGGCACATCATGTGGCCATACAGTCGCAACTGGGCCCAGTGCAACTGACTTTGGCTGGCCGACATGTCACGCAGGCGACCACGATAAGTCTTTATTTCTTCCAGCCGACCCGCATCAGGATCGTAACCGTCGGCACGCCCACGCACCCGCAACAACCCGTGCTGCAATTCCAATGCGATCTCTTTTTGATACGAAGCGCTGCGCCGGCCCATGACGATGCGATGCCCCGCAACACCCTCCTGACCGCTGGGGGCCAGATGAAAGCGAAGGTCAAGGTCGCCCCGCCGCGCTGCGAACTCGCACAGGGTACGCACCGACACGGCATAGGTCATGGTTTGCTTGCCCAACTGACGAAACAGACCGAAACCGGCATGCCGTGTTCCTGGAAATAGGCCAGCCAGCGGCGCTGATTGTCCTGTAATCGATCGCCAGGCCCCTTGACTTCGATCATGCGGTAGTTTTTTTCAGCCGGCAGGAACTGGATCAGGTCAGGCAGACCCGAACGATTTCCCGGAATGTCGCGGAGCAGTCGCTTGAAAATCTTTTTGAGATGTACGGCCGGCATGCATTCCAGCGCCATTTGCAGGAGTTCTTCGTCCAGTGCCGGCCAATGCACGAAAGCGCACTGACGCCCCAGTTTGGACTTGAAGTTTTGCATTATGGTTTGCCGATACAGGCCCGAATCCAGCTCTGCCAGGCGAGCGTCGAGCATCTTTTGTCGGCGCACTACAAATTCTGGAGTGTGAAGATCGGCCGGGCCGCGCTGAAAGGGGTGAAAGAAGGCTCCAGGCAAAGGCGCAAAAATGACGTCCCAGCACAGAAGTCCGAACAGGCCATTGACCAGGAGGTTCTCGACATAGCGAACAGGTGCCTCTTCCTGTTGCAGCGCTCGTCGCACTCGCTCTTCGATGCCAACTGAGTCATCGGTGAATTCGACTTGAAGCTGGAAAGAGTCGGGTACGGTGGCAGGGCAGGTTTGAGCGGGCAAACCCAGCTTGCGCTGCAGCCGTGGACGCATGCGAGAAAAGTACTGAGCTTCGGCGTCATTGCCGGGATCGGCCAGAGCCGCGTCAGCTTGGAACAATGCGTCTGCATACCGCTCATCGCGTTCGAGCACCCGAACACGCCGCATCCTGGCCTCGGGATGGCCGCTGGATTCATAGGCTGCTAATGCGTCTTGCCACCGCTGCATTCGCTCGAAAGCCTGACCAAGACGAAACAGCAACTTGGAGCGACGCCGTTCAAGCCAAGAATTGGGATAGGGCTGGGTGGGTACATCAGACAGGATGACTTCGGGAGCCTCGCCGGCCAGTAAACGCTCGGAACACACGTGCAGGTGCATGTAATTTTCGAGATCGACCCGGCTTTCAAGGGCACGGCATGAAAGCGAAAAAGCAACCGGCTCGTATTGATACAAGCCCAGATCAGCCAGGACGAACTCGCTCCAGTCCTGGCGGAGATTCCCGAAAAACATAAGGCGGATACGATCGCAAAGAGGCATGATGCGCAGTTCGTAGATCGCATCGCCTGAATCGGGCCACCAGGCCTGCAAAGGCTGCGATCCGTGGTTTCCTGACCTGTGCGGGACTGGAGCCGCGCCGGCCGCCTCAGCGCATTCAGTCGCCGCGAGCTGGGCCACGTGCTCGAACATGGCAGCTTTTGGCATGGAGCTCGTCACGCCCTTACTTTGGAACACATGTGCCAATTCAGATTTGGTGAACAGCGCAAACAGATGCTTCAGATCGAGCGCAGGACTCGTGTCTACCCAACCGGCGTCGGCCAAAGGCTGCAGCGCCGTTTTCGTGCAGCCAATTTCAGAATATTCAAGTTTGCTGTGGCGAAAGAATGTGCCACGGCGCATTACCATTCGGGCCAACAGCGCGCGCGCCTGCTTGGGCAGGCCCCGATATTGCTGGATGAACGCGAGTTCTTCGCGGGACAGGACGTCTGGATATCGCTGGTCGACCCAGTTCAGTACGAACTCGAAGTTGTCGAGGTAATAGAAGGGGTTTTCGAGCTGCCGGGCCATGATTAACAAGACTGTGTATTTGAACAGTATATCAGCGCCTGGCCTCGGTGACTGGCAGGGGGGTCGCTGCCCCTTCGCTGCAGCGGCTTTTTACCTCATATCAGGGGCGGAGAGAAAAATGGCAGGAACCGGGCTATTGATGTTGCTGGACGACATCACCAGTATTCTGGATGACGTCGCGTCCATGACGAAGCTGGCCGGCAAGAAGACCGCGGGCGTATTGGGGGACGATGTTGCGCTCAATGCTGAACAGGTCAATGGGGTGGCCGCCAGGCGTGAGCTACCCGTTGTGTGGGCCGTGGCAAAGGGCTCGGTGCTCAATAAGATCATCATTGTTCCGCTGGCATTGCTGATAAGCGCCGTCGTCCCCGCCGCAATAAATCCCATTCTGATGCTTGGAGGCCTGTACCTGTGCTATGAAGGTGCGGAAAAAATAATCCATTCGCTGACACACCGAAAGGGATCTGCCAGCGTGCACGGCGCCGGACACGCGATAAGCGGTAAACCTGTCGCCGCTGGCAACGATACCCCATCGCGC
>NZ_JAJUFE010000025.1 GCF_029263785.1 Pusillimonas sp.
CCAGGACTGCTGTAAGAGCCACGACCGCACCGGCAGACAGGTCGAATCCACCAGAGAAAATCACCACGCTTGCGCCGATGGTGACTATCGCCAAAATGGACACCTGAGTCAGCACGTTGGTCAGGTTTCCAACAGAGAGTGTCCGTGGGTCGAGCAAATAAAACGCCAGCAACATCACCACGAACACGGCCGGAAGAATCGCTTTGTCCCAGTGGCGCATCAGATTCGCTGAAGAATCTGACGAGGTACGCCTGGCAGCGGCGCCCATCGGTTGCATTGATTCCATGAAAATTCCACCTTTATTGAAAAGTTACGTGCACGACGCAACGCTTTATGACAAGCATTCTCGAATTTAAAGTGGTGCAAATAAACGACCCGGAACGCTAAATTTGTTGCGCTCGATGCAAAAAGCGCCAGAAGACAAGCGTTTCGAAGGCGCCCAGAAACACCACTTAAGGGAAATCCCTGACCAGGGACTACAAGCGGATCGGCCAGAAAATGCGGAGATCCGGACCGATTAACGC
The DNA here is from genome assembly GCF_029263785.1 of Pusillimonas sp. Lineage (GTDB taxonomy): Bacteria > Pseudomonadota > Gammaproteobacteria > Burkholderiales > Burkholderiaceae_B > Pusillimonas. The sequence continues at coordinate 525 of NZ_JAJUFE010000025.1, forward strand.
TCAAGCACAGGACAGCACAAGCTTGCGCCGGGAAGTAAAGCGCCTGCGTCGAGCAGTAAAAGGGTCTATGAACTCTACGGTACGCGCCAACAGCTGTAGTGGCCGCGAAAAATCAGTTGAGTCTTCCTGCGCCATCCACTGCGGATAAAAAGCGTCATTACAGATCGGAATGCCAAGTGCGCTCATGTGGACCCGAAGCTGGTGCTTTCGGCCCGTCACGGGCGTAAGCCTGTACAGCGCCAAATCGCCCAGATGTTTTATAAGTTCGATGCGGGTTTCGCTATTTGGCTCGCCAGGCTCCTCGGTCATGATGAACCCAGGATCGCCCGGCACCAGGCGGCTTCGATGAGTATGCGGCAGCGACAGGCCTTCGCGCCATGGCGCCACCGCCTCATAGACTTTGATCACCTCTCGCGACTGGAAAAGACGCTGGTAGGCGCCGCGACTTGCCGGGTCCAGGCAAAATAACATTACGCCGGCCGTATCACGATCGAGTCGATGTATGGGTGTAAGCTGTGGCAGGTCGAAGCGATCCCGCAAGCGTGTCAGCACGGTTTCACGTAAATGCCGGCCACCCGGAATACTGGCAAGGAAATGGGGCTTGTCCACCACAACGATGCGCTCATCCGAGTACAGCACCTCGAGGTCGAACGGAATGCGAGGCTCGTCCGGCACTTCACGGTAATACCACAGCCAACGATGCGCCGAATATGGCGTATGTGCATATTGGGGAACACCTTTTTCGTCGACAATATCGCCGTTTTCCAGTCGCTGCCGGAGAATCTCTTCGGGTAAATGACGAAAGCGCTCGACCAGAAAGTCGTACACCGTCGTCCAGGGCCCGGGCACCATATATACGCGACTTGGCGCCACGCCTTCACGTACCGGCAACGGGGCCGCTTCCATCAGTTGGGCCCGGCGCAACGATCTCATGGCTACCGGGCTGAACCGCCTTGAGAAGGCTCTTCTTCCGGCACGGCGTCAAGCGGTTCAGCTCGGGACGACTCAATGCCGTCTGGCATTTTATTGTCCGTGCCGACATCAGACTGCCGATCCACCTCTGGCTGCGGCGCAGACACAACCAGTTCGAGCCGCTCTGTCTGAAAGTCGGCGTGCAGGGGCTCGAGATCGGGCATGGTTTTATTTGCCTTTGCCGAAAGCTCGCTGAAGCGCGCCGCCTTGCCGTACAACCCCTGGCGGCCCGCCAGCGAGGTGACTGTCTTGTTGTAATGATTGCTGACCGTGCCAAGGGTATCGCCCAGCTTTTTCAGGTGCTCGGCCACAACGACTACCTGGTTGTAGATCTCGCCGGCACGTGAGCTTAGCTCGTGTGCCTCCTGGTTGCTGCGCGCGATGCGCCAAAGGTTGGCCACCGTACGCAAGATGGGCATCAGGGTGGTGTGCGACACCATGACGACATTTCTTTGATAGCCGTAATCGAACAGATCCCGATTGTGCTTGAGCGCCTCGATATACGCCGGCTCGATAGGCATGAACATAAGCACAAAGCTGGGGCTTCGCATGCCGATCAGGTTGCTGTAGTCTTTGCGCGAGAGATCGTCGATATGATTGCGCACGGCCTTGACATGCGCCTCGAGCGCAGCCTGCTTTTCTACCTCGGTTTCGGCACTGATGGCACGGTCGTAATCAACCAGTGACACCTTGCTGTCGATGACCATGTGTTTGTCATCTGGCAGCTTTACGACAAAATCCGGGTGGCGCACATTGCCCGCCGCATCTTTGAAGCGCTCTTGCGCTTCGTAATGATCACCCCGAACAAGCCCGGCCAGCTGCAGGGTGCGCTCGAGCTGAATCTCGCCCCAATTTCCAACTGTCTTCTTTTCGCCGCGAAGCGCCGCTGCCAGCGTGTTTGCTTCAGCGCTCATTTTCAAGCCGATCTCGAGAACCTGCTTGATCTCGGTTCCCAATGCCGCGGTTCCCTTGAGAGATTCATCGTGCACTTGGTTGATGCGCGCCTGAAATCCCTGGATCTGCTCCCGAAAAGGCTTGAGCAACGCGTCCAGAGACGACTGGCTGGTCTGTGCAAAGGTTTTGCCTTTCTCTTCGAGGATCTGGTTGGCGAGATTCTGGAATTCGGTCTTAAGTTGCTGACGCGATTGTTCAAGCGACTGCTTGAGTTCTTCGTAACCGGCAAGTTTCTCGGCATGGGTCGCCTTCAGGGCGGCAAGCTCCTTCCCGGTATTGGAAAGCCGTTCTGACACCTCATGCAAAATCGCTTCTTTTGCCGTCAAGGCGTCGCGCGACTCCACAAGACGCTCACGCAGACCGGCCGCCTCGGCCTTCCAGTGCGACAAGTCGCGATCGACGTCGCTTTTCTCGTGAGCAAGGCTCTGAAGCTGCTGCTTGACCGTTTCGAATTCGCCGCGAACCCGTTCCAGATCCTGCTCTTGTTGAGCCAGTGACGCCTGGGCCAGGTTCAACTGGGCACGCAAGCTGGACACCGCTTTACGTGAATACAGCAGCCCGGCGATTACACCGATCAGCAAGCCGACCAGGAATAAAAGCACTGCCGCCAGGGAAGGAGAAATTTCGACCACAGCTATTATTCCGACTGTTTTCGGACACCGAAACAGTGTTCAAGGGTTGGGAAGGTTCCAGCCCGCACCTCGTCAGCGTATTGACCCACCGCCTGGCTGATGAGCGCACCTACGTCGGCAAACTGACGTGCGAACTTGGGAATGCGTCCGCCAGTCAATCCAAGGATGTCTTCAGTGACCAGGATCTGGCCGTCGCAATGTGGAGAGGCACCAATGCCAATAGTAGGTATGGAGACGTCTTCGGTGATGCGACGCGCCAGGCCTTCGGCTACACCTTCGAGAACCAGGCCGAAAGCGCCGGCTTTCTCGTGTGCAATGGCGTCATCATATATACGCTCTGCCGATTCGTCGGTGAGCCCCTGCGCCTTGAAGCCACCCATGGTATTGACGTACTGAGGCATCAAACCAACGTGTGCAAGCACAGGAATACCCCGTTCGACCAGGAACCGGGTGGTGGGCGCAAGGGCGGCCCCGCCTTCCATCTTGACGCCGTCTACACCGGAAAGTGCCAACATGCGGGCTGCATTCTGAAAAGCTTGCTGCGGCGACTCTTGATACGTGCCAAAGGGCATGTCGACAATAATGCAGGCCCGGCGGGTGGATCGCACCACTGCCGCGGCATGAGCGGCCATCTGTTCAAGCGTGATGGCCAGCGTGCTGGGCATGTCGTAGCCAACCATGGCGGTGGAATCGCCGATGAGGATCATGTCCAGGTGCTCGTCAAGCAAACGTGCAAAAGGTGAGCTGTAAGCGGTAAGTGACGCGATTTTTTTCTCGCCCTTATATGCCATCAACTGGGGCACGCTGATACGCTTGACTTCGGTGTGGATGCTCACATCCTGCTCCTTGAAATTGACAGCACGCCAGGGCCGGGCACATTGCCCACACGAATGGCGCGCCTTTTAACATTCGTATAATCGGTTCCAGAGAACCTGCGCCGACCGATCTGCGCAAGGTCCAGCATAACCCGATCACGCATCACGGAGAGTGAAATGTCCAATATTCTAAACACCATCCCATTGCACGATGGGAATGCAATACCTCAGTTGGGCTTTGGTGTGTGGCAGGTTCCGAACGATACAGTCGCCGACGCCGTGAAAACCGCCATACAGACCGGATATCGACTCATCGATACGGCAGCCATCTATGATAACGAGTCAGGAGTGGGGAAAGGAATTCGCGACTCCGGTATCGATCGGCGCGATCTCTTCATCACGACCAAGTTATGGAATGACCGCCACGGTTACGATGAGACCCTGGCGGCGTTTGACGAAAGCATGGACCGCCTGGGGCTGGACTACCTCGACTTGTACCTGATTCACTGGCCCGCCCCGAAGATAGGGCTATACGTGAAATCATGGGAGGCCCTTATCCGTTTGCGCGACGAAGGACGGGTCAAATCAATTGGTGTGTCCAACTTCAATATAGGGCACTTGCAGCGCCTGCTCGACGAAACGGGTGTGATGCCGGTGGTAAACCAGATCGAGCTCAACCCGCGTTTCCAGCAGCCCGAGCTGCGTCAATACCATGCCGAACATAATATTGTGACCGAGTCGTGGAGCCCCCTGGGACACGGTATGTTATGGGACAACCCCATATTGCAGGCCATCGCAAACAAGCATGGACGTTCGCTCGCCCAAACTGTGCTGCGCTGGCACATTCAGTTGGGCAACGTGGTGATCCCTAAATCCGTGACACCCTCGCGCATCCGCGAAAACTTCAATATTTTCGACTTCACCCTGGATGCCGACGACATGGCGCAGATTGCATCGCTTCACGATGAGAGCGCTCGACATGGCCCCGACCCCGAGCGATTCCGGCTTCCCAAGTCGGTGTGAAGTCAGGCTGTGCCGGCACGCAAGTGCCGGCGTCCCCGCACAACCTTGGTTACCAGGAATGCAGCCAAGGCCGGTGCCAGCGCCACAATTACCAGTAAAGCCAGCGAAGCTCTCGCCGTGCCGGGTACACCTCCCGGATCCGTGAACCCCGCCGCGTTGAGAATTGCACCGCCGATTGCAGCACCCAACGCCATCGCGTACAGCTGTGCAGTGATGATTGCTGAAGACGCCATGTTTTCCTGCCCTGCCGGGGCGACCTTGAATACGTAGGTCAGCAAGTGGGGCCAGCACATGCCAATGCCAAGGCCCACTCCCAGCAAAGGCACCACGACGACCCATCGCAGGCTCGTGTCCCAGAGGACTTCCCAAGGCAGCATCAAGCCCAGGCAAGCCAGCGAGGCTGCGGAAATGACCGGACCAAGCCTCATGTAGACGTCTGCGACGGCGTTGCTTCGACTGGTGCTGGTGACTGCGCCCAGCGTCCACCCCGCCGACATGATGGCGCTCAGGTAGCCGGCGATCAAAGGATTATGCCCGTGCAGCACTTGCAAAAAGTACGGCACGAACATTTCGACGGTGATTCCTATGCTCAGCAATGCCACGCAGGCATATACGCAGCCAAGCTTGTTGAGGTCGTATGCGCCCGCCGGCATCAAGCGGGTGGTACCGGCGCCATCCAGCCGCGCCACCAGCGCGGCAATGAACAGGGACGCCACTATGCCCACCACATTCCAGGCAAGGTTGTCCGACAGGCTCGCTACCGACACAATCAGCACCGACCCAACCAGCAGCCCAATCTGGGCCATGGGAACTCGTACTGCATTGCCCCGTTCGCCCGATGCTTTGGCTGCTATCTGTGTCTTGACCAAAATGGCCAACACGACGGCCACAGGCAATACCGCCCCGAACGCCCAGCGCCAATGGCCTGCGTCGGCGAAGATTCCGCCTATGGCCGGGCCTGCCAGCGTGGCCACCCCCCACATGCTCGACAACAGCGCCATGGCCTTGGGCCAAAGACGCTCTTCAAACACGATGCGAGTCGACGAGTAGCTGAGCCCAAGCAGCAAGCCGCCTCCAAACCCTTGCAGGGTGCGGCCGGCGAGCATCCAGCCCATGGTCGGCGCCAGCGCGCACGCTGCCGTACCTGCGGCGAACAATCCGATAGCCGCCAGGAAAGCGTGCTGCGGACCATATTTATCCAACGCCTTGGGCGACAGTGCGGAGCTCAGGATAGACGCCAAAACGAACAGTGTCATGTTCCAGGCGTAGTAAGAAAGGCCCCCGATATCGCGCACAACGGACGGCAGGACCGTGGCCACCATATACACGTTTACCGCGTGTAATGCCACTCCCCCCGCCAAGGCGATCGAGCGCAAGCCGTTTCGGCCGCTAAGAAGCTCGGACCAGGACGCCGTATCTTTTGCATCAGGCAAGGCTAAACCCCTCCAACAGCCCGTCCGGTTGACGGTAATCAGCCGGAACTTTATCACACAGCTTGTAAACGTCAGGAAGCTTGGAGTTCAACTGTCTCATGCAAATCAAGCATTTCAAGCTTGCTGCGGATCGTCGACCATTTCTCGTGGTCGGGCATGGGCGCCTTCACGCTTGTTATGCGGCAATAGCGGGGATCGTCGACCAGGCGACGGTTGATCTCAATGAAATGCCGTTGATCGGCAGGAATATCCTGGTCACTGACGATGGCTCCTACCGGGCACTCGGCAACGCAGATGGAGCAGTCGATACATTCGTCCGGGTGAATGACCAGAAAATTGGGACCTTCAAAAAAGCAGTCCATGGGGCACACACTGACGCAGTCGGTGTATTTGCATTGGATGCATGCTTCGGTAACTACAAATGTCATGAATACGCCTGTTGGGGAATCCAGGCATTTTATGACACCACAATGACAGAATCATGACATCGCCCCTACAGTGCCTGTCGGCCAAAGGACTTCAGCCGCTTTTGCGCCGACTGAGTTCACAATGCAATTACGAGACTTCCTTGTCGTTCTTCTCGATTTCCACTGCCACCTTGCTTACCGTGGTCGTTTCTGCGTGTTCTTCCGATTCACGGTCAGAACCGGCCGGAGTGCGAATCCTGGCTTCAATGGAAACCAGATCGCAGCCGTCCTCCTCGCCGATTCGCGCAAGGTCTTTGCGTAATTGCTCTATTTCGGCATTACTCATTTGCTCGAGATTGATCATGCCCGTCCGGGCGCCCTTCACCACCCTCAAAAGCTCATCCACTTTCAGATGCATCGCAATGGCATCACGATTTTGTGTGTTTTGAATGAGGAACACCATCAGGAAGGTAATTATCGTGGTACCGGTGTTGATGATCAGTTGCCAGGTGCCTGAAAACCCAAAAAGCGGCCCCGAAACGGCCCATAAAACAACCAGGCCTATCGCGGTAGCGAAAACCCATGGTGTTCCCGCCCATCGGGCAATACACTCAGACAGCAAACGAAATTTTTCTTCCATGAATATCTCCTGCGTGACGCCGTTGCCTTCGCATTCTGGTGAAGGCGGCGCGATTGCAGACAAAGCAAGCCGTGTGCCACAGGGTCTGCATGCCGGGTCTGCGGGCTTGTGCCACAATACAGACGTCCCTGTTCTTCAATGGCTTGTCTTCAGGAGCTGAAATGATTACCGGACCCCAATGCGGCGCCGCTCGCGTGCTAGTCGAAATAACCGTGGGCAGACTCGCCTCCCGCTCGGGAGTCGACCGTCGAATCATCGAGAAATTCGAGCAAAAGCTCGACGAACCTTCCCCGGAAATCGTCATGACGCTCAAAAAAACGCTCGAAGACCTCGGTGCGGTATTTATCGAAGAAAACGGAGGTGGAGCCGGTGTGCGGCTGAAGTTCACCCGGGCCGACGCCAAGCAAATATCCCGTATGGAAAACGAGGGCGGAAACTGGGCCAGCAATGCAGTCCCCTGACACAAAATTTGTGTAGTCCTTCGAGTCAAAAGCTGTTAAAAAACGTTACGTACGGAAGCAGTACGCTACGCGCCGTGCCGTTCGGTCCGGCTCACTTTCGACAAGGAACAGCTATGATGCGACTCACTTTCCTGACTGCAGCACTGGCGGTGGCACTGGGCGGTTGTGCAACAGCGCCTGGCAGCACGGCTCCCAACCTTACGCAAACTTGTCACCCGGCCAGTGAACAGGATATTGCTGCACTGTTCGATCGATGGAACGCCTCATTGCAGACAGGTGATCCCAAGAAAGTCGTCGCCAACTATTCAAGCCGGTCCCTGCTGCTGCCCACCGTATCCAACCGACCCCGGCAGACAGCTGCCGAAATAGAGGATTACTTCGTCTATTTCCTGAAGGATCAGCCGTCCGGCGCCATTGTGTCGCGAATGATCTCCATCGGCTGCAACACAGCGCTGGACACCGGCCTGTACAACTTTACTTTCGCCAAAACAGGCAAGTCGGTAGCCGCGCGCTACACGTACACCTACGAATGGAAAGACGGGCAATGGCTGATCACCAGTCACCATTCGTCGGCACTGCCAGAACAATAGCCGCAGGTTCAACGCGCCTTCGGGCGCACCTTGCTTGCAAGTGCGGCGACGAGCGCAAACGCCATACCGGTGTAGGCCACCGCCACAAAGTCGCCGGCCGAGTAAATCAGCCCAAAAATACTCGCGCCTGCAAAAACCGCAAGGTTGCTGACCGTGGTTTGCAAACCCATGATCGTGCCGCGTTGCTCGCGATCAATCGCCGTGAGACGAACAATAAGCAGGTTGATGCCGTAGTAATTGCCAAAGCCCAGCGCAACAAGCAGGCACAATACCGCGATCAGACCGCCGCCAAATATGCCCAACATCAAATAAACGATGGACACAAAGAAAAGTGCCGCCGGCAATACCCGGTCGATCCCGATGCGATTCACCAGGCCGCCTGCAATAATTCCGCTTCCAAAGCCGACGGCGTAGAACAGCGTAATGAGACCGTTGGCGCTTATCGGCTGATTGAGGCCGGAATGAAAGTAGTCGCCCAGGTACGAGTACACGCCATAAAAAGCAGTCAGTAGTGCTCCGCATGCCAATAAAAGCGGCCTTATGCCAGGTAGCGACAGCGCCGTCAACGGCGAAGGAGTGTCCGATGCCGCCACCGTGTCTCGAAGATTCAGGCGTGCCAGCAACACCAGAATACCTACCGACAGAACCAGCAAGATGCCGTACACGAACCTCCAATGTGTCAGGTCGGCGACGATGGCTGAAAGCGAAACCCCCGCCACCATGCTGAACATCCATCCGGACATCACCAGCCCTATGGTCTTGCTCTCCAGGCCAGGTGGCGCCATGGCAGCCGCCCCCGTGTATATGGCCGGAAACGCCACGCCCGATGCCATACCTGCGACCCACTGCGAGACAATCAGCATCGTGACCGAAACCGCGAGTGCACTGGACAGCAGGGTCAGGGGCAGAACCAGCATCGCAAGCCGCAGCATACGGTAGGCTCCCAACCGGTCGATGCGCGGGGCCAGGAACAACGAGCTCAGCGCGGCGCCGAAGCCAAAGGCAGCGGTTGCCAGCATGACAGCCGACACGTCTGCATCGAGTGAGCGGGATACCTCTGGCGCAATCGGACCCAGGCCAAGCGAATTCGCTCCAATTACGCCCACGCATCCGGTAAGCACGTAGACTGACCGCGGGATACGCGCGGCGGACGAAACAGATCTGGAGTGGTGCGTCATGGGGCGTTGGTCAGGCCTGGAATGGTTTGGCTTGCTCAACGCCGGTCGTCAGGGCAGATAACGCAAAGCCGCACTGGAAAACAGCTGACGCACGATTTTATTCGGAGCCAGGCTGGAATACAGTGATACGCCCGCGCCCTGTGGACTTGGTCTGGTACAGCGCCCTGTCCGCAGCGTTGAGTAGTTCAAGCGGATCATGAAAATTCTTCTGCTCGAACGATAGCATGGCCACACCCGCCGAAAACGTAACATAAGACGCTTCGCCTTCGTGAGTCAGGCAAGGAGTTGAGCACACAGCATTCAACATCTGCTGCAAGACCGCTTCGGCCTGGCTGAGGTGAGTATTGGGGAACAGCGCCACGAACTCTTCGCCACCGTAGCGGGCCAGGGTGTCTCCGAGCCGTGCTGCCGACAGCATCCGATGCGAAACACTGATCAGCACCTGGTCACCTACCGCATGCCCGTAGGTGTCGTTGAACGACTTGAATCGGTCGATATCGATATACGCCACACACAAGTTCTGTCGATCGCGTATCGCCCGGTCGAACTCATGCCAGAGCTGACGCTCGACATAGACGCGGTTATACAGACCGGTTAATGGGTCGCGCTGAGTGTGAGTTTCGAGCATGGCGATGCGTCGCTCGAGTGCCTGGACATGATCACTGGCCTGGACGGATTCTTCCTCGACGCGCAGATTGCGCAGATCGAGCAATTCGCGCGCACTTACCTGGATATTTTCCAACAGTGCCGGATCGATAATATCGAATTCGAACAGCGATTCCATTTCGGGCATTTCGTCGCCCATGGTCTTAATGATGTTCTGATATCGCTCGGGACTGATGGCCAGATGCCAGCGCACCGACCGGTAGGCATCGCCGAATGTCTCGGGAGTGCCGCCCTTTACCCAGGCTTCTGCGATGGCTGCCCCAGCCGCCACGCATGCGGACAAGTGCTTGACCTCGGGAGCCGCCTGAGCCGTAGATGGACGTGCGAGGTGGCTGAATTGAACGCTTTCATAGATGCGCTCGGGCAATCGCCATTGCTTAAGCAACTGGGCCCCGACCTGAGCGTGATCGATTCCATACAGTGCGTTTTCTTGCTTGAGCAAGGTGCCATGCTGTCCGGCTTCCTTGTACAGCGTGACGTAAGGACTTCCGAACAGGGAAGCCATGGCGAGCACGCCGATATCCTGAAGCAGACCGCTTAATAAAAAATCTTCGGGCTGCGGCTCGCGTAGCTCGATGGCGATGGTGCGTGCAGCCAGCGCAGTCAGAAGCGAGCGCATCCAGAAATGCGTTTCGCCGAGTGCGCCATCCTCGGGAGACAACCCCCGCAACGAGAAGCTCAAGGACAGCGATATGGTGGCGTTCAGGCCCATCAGGCCGATGGCATCGGACAGACTGGATACCTTTCGCCACTGCCCGTAAAAAGGAGAGTTGGCGCAACGCAAGAGCTTGCCTACCAGTGCCGGGTCGAACTTTACGATCTCGGCAAAATCGGCGAGGGTGGAGGTTTCCTGCTCGGCAAGATCGATAAGCCGTAACGCTACACTTGGTAATGTTGGCAACGTCTTGCAATACTTGAGCTGCTCGATCAGATAATTAGGTTCCGGCTGCTGAATGCTCGCCATGGCTGTGATCCTCTTGCGCCTTACTGCCCCGGCTTGCAGCCCTGCCCCTTGGGGCCGGCAGCAACCGAAAAGCCTACATCGTGATCATACCGGAACCTTTTGCATTCCGGGTGTCAGCAACGCATGCGCTGCCCAACAAAGTCGGCAAATGGGTCACTCAGCCCTCAAAGGGGCCTCCGGCAGCCCGCGAATGGCTTGCCTGGGGGTCCAAAACGCACGGCACCTGCCGCCGCGAACGCGGCTTGTGGCATATTGGACTATTTGGCTCATAATGCAGGACAACCGGACCGCATTCAAAAGATGCGGACCTGCGGCAAGAACCACACCTTTCAAAGCGTAGCCAATCTCAGGCCGGCAATCCCGGGGCCTGTACAGACGCGGGGCCACCATTGCCCGAACGTCATCCGGCTCGTTCTCACATATATGATGCATCCTGGAACCACCTGCAATAAACACCATAGACAGCAGTTTTCTGCGACGCTTAACCCGAGGGACATCCGCTGATGAGTCAGGTCGCCGCAGCTCCCCCAAATCGCAAATCACGCCAGCCTGCGTTTACACCCGACCCCGCCCGTTGGCGCATTCTTGTGGTGATATTGGCTTCGCTGTTCATGTCACTGGTGGGGGTGAGCATTGTCAACGTTGCCCTCCCATCCATCCAGCAAGGACTTCAGGCCTCGCAATCAGACCTGCAATGGGTGTTGTCCGGATATGCCCTGATGTTCGGTGTCGTGCTTGTCAGCGCAGGACGCGCCGGCGATATCATGGGCCGAGGCGGTCTCTTCCTGATTGGCACAGTCATCTTCACACTGTCTTCCATAGCTTCGGGCCTGGCACCGGATGCGCCGTGGCTGAACGCGGCCCGATTCGTTCAGGGCATTGGGTCGGGCATGCTCAGCCCCCAGGGCATCGGCATGATCCAGCAGTATTTCCGCGGAGCGGAGCGTGGCAGGGCCTTCGGCTATCTGGGCACTGTGGTCGGATTTTCTGTCGCAGTCGGGCCGGTTTTCGGTGGGCTTCTCATTCAGCTTGGCGGGCACGATCTGGGGTGGAGACTCACCTTCCTGATCAACGTGCCCATCGGGATTGCCACCATCGTACTCGGGTTCAAATGGTTTCCCCGACCCCTGCTGTTCTTCAAGAAAAACCCCGACCTCCCTGCCATGCAACAAGGCGTGCTCCGGTCCCTTGACCCCATCGGCGCCATCCTGCTGGCATTGGCAGTGCTGTGCATTTTGCTCCCCTTTGTCGAGGCGCGCGGCTCTCCTGCGACCTGGCTGTTTCTGCTCGCAGGGCTCGCATTGATCTTCATATGGGTCAAATGGGAGCGTCGCTACGCACGGCTCGGAGGCAGTCCAATGGTAGACCTGGATATTTTTAGAATTCCGAGCTTCACCAATGGCACCACCCTGATGACTTTGTATTTCCTGGGCATGACCAGTGTCTGGGTGCTGGTGGCGATGTACGCTCAACTGGGTGCTGGAAAGTCTGCTCTTGAAGCAGGCCTGGTGGGCGTTCCCTCGGCGCTTCTGTCTGCTTATGCCGCCGACTGGGCCGGAAAACGAATCGTACGATTTGGTCGCCGCATCGTCATTGCCGGCCTGCTTCTGGCCCTCGTCGGACTGGGTCTGAGCATACTGGTGGTATGGCTAAGCGACAAAGGCATCATCAGCTTCTGGTGGCTGCTGCTCACGCTTTCATTCATTGGCCTGGCCCAAGGCTATGTCATCAGTCCCAACCAGGCTCTCACCTTGGCAGAAGTCCCCCTGTCCTACGCAGGCAGCTCAGGCGCCATCCTGCAGACAGGGCAACGCATCGGCAGTTCGGTGGGCATCGCCGTCATCACCGCAGCGGCATTTGCCGCGCTGGATGCCACCGCGTCATGGGGCGCCGCCATCATCATCGGCATGAGTGTTGTGGCCCTGGTGGTGCTGGTCACTCTGGCCGTAGGTATCAAAGATTTGCTTGACCGTGGCTGAATCCACCATCAGACTGGACAGCTTGGCATATACTCCCCTATAGTATATGCAGATACTGGCAAGGGCCCTTCCCCTGCCTATCCCACATTCAAACCAGGCAGCCGGCAAGGCTGCCTGTTCTGGTTCACTTTCATTAAGGATTCACCATGAAATCACGTGCCGCAGTCGCATTCGAGGCCGGAAAGCCTCTGGAAATCGTCGAGATTGATGTCGAACCGCCTCGCAAGGGCGAAGTCCTGGTCAAGATCACCCACACAGGGGTTTGCCACACGGATGCCTTCACATTGTCGGGCGAAGACCCCGAAGGCGTATTCCCGGCTGTCCTGGGTCACGAAGGTGCAGGCATCGTGGTCGAAGTTGGTGAAGGCGTCACCAGCGTGAAGCCCGGCGACCATGTCATTCCCTTGTATACCGCGGAATGCGGCGAGTGCCTGTTCTGCAAATCGGGCAAAACCAACCTGTGCGTGGCCGTACGTGCCACCCAAGGCAAAGGCCTCATGCCCGATGGCACCACACGCTTCTCGTACCAAGGCAAACCCATTTATCACTACATGGGTTGCTCGACCTTCAGCGAGTACACCGTGGTGGCAGAGGTATCGCTGGCCAAGATCAACCCCGAGGCCAATCCGCAGCACGTCTGCCTGCTGGGTTGTGGGGTTACTACCGGTATCGGAGCCGTTCACAATACCGCCAAGGTTCAGCCCGGCGACAGCGTTGCCGTATTCGGTTTGGGTGGAATCGGTCTGGCCGTGATTCAGGGCGCCCGCCAAGCCAAGGCCGGACGTATCATCGCCATCGACACCAACCCCGAGAAGTTCGCCTTGGCAAAAGTGTTCGGTGCCACTGACTGCATCAACCCCAAAGATTACGACAAGCCCATCCAGCAAGTCATCATCGAGATGACTGAATGGGGTGTCGACCACTCTTTTGAGTGCATCGGCAACGTCGAAGTCATGCGCGCAGCCCTCGAGTGTGCCCATCGGGGCTGGGGCCAGTCCGTCATCATCGGTGTCGCCGGCGCGGGCCAGGAAATCTCCACCCGGCCCTTCCAGCTGGTGACCGGCCGTCGCTGGCTGGGGACCGCTTTTGGTGGAGTCAAAGGTCGCTCGGAACTTCCCGGCATGGTCGAAGACGCCATGAAGGGCGAAATCGAACTCGCCCCCTTCGTCACCCATACCCTGCCGCTCGAAGACATCAACAAGGCATTCGACCTGATGCACGAAGGCAAGTCCATCCGCTCCGTCATCAACTTCTGACGGTAACGCATGCCTCACTCGCCAGAGGATAAAAAGCGCGCTATTACGCGTTTACGTCGCATCAAGGGCCAGGCCGAGGCCCTTGAGCGCGCCGTCGAGGAAGGAACTGACTGCAGCGCCCTGCTGCAGCAGATCGCCGCGCTGCGCGGCGCGGCCAACGGCCTCATGGCCGAGGTCATCGACAGCCATCTGCGCGAGCTTTTTGGTTCGGAACACGCTGCGACTCGCTCGGCAGACATAGATGCCGACGCCGAGATCGCAGCCTTGATGAAAATACTGCGCACCTATCTCAAGTAGACGTCTGTCCACCATGCTCGGCGAGCCCGATTCCCACAAGAATCATCACGAGCGCTACTGCGTGGTACAGATGAAAAGCTTCGCCCAGCACCACCACTGCAAGAAGAGCACCCCAAATCGGAAGCAGGTTCACGAACAGGCCAGAACGGTTGGCCCCGATGAGCTCGACCGACCGAATGTGGAACACCTGTGCCAGCAGGCTTGGAAACACCACGATGTAAGCAATGATCGCCCAGCCTTTGAGGTCGGGAACAATCAGCCCGCCCTGAAATGACTCGAGCGCAAGAAATGGCAACGAAGACAAGGTGCCGCCCATGCAAAGCACCACCATCAGGCTGGTCCAGTGCACCTGGGGCTTGCTGCGCAGGGCAGCCGTGTAGATGCCGTAGGAAAGAATGGCAACCAGCATCAGGGCATCGCCAAAATTGATATCCAGGGACACGAGATTGGCGAACTCCCCCCTGACAGCAATAGCAATGACGCCGGCAAACGAAATCATGAAACCCAGTACCTGCTTGACGCGTACGCGACTGCCAAAAAGCAGAAAGCTGGCACCGAAGACGAATAAGGGCATACCACCTTGCAGGATGGCACTGTTGATGGCCGACGTGTAAATGAGCGCGTAATACAAGAACGCACTGAAGCCGGTAAAGCCTAGCGCACCCATCATCAGCAGATAAGCCAGCCGGGGCCTGAGTACGGGCCAATCGGCGGCAACCTGCCGACGGTTGAACAAGTAAAGCAGGACCATGAGGATGACCCAGCGCGCCGTCACGATAACCATTGGAGACGCGTGCCCGACCGCCATCTTGCCGGCAATTGAATTGCCCGCCCAAAATAGCGTCGCCGCTCCCAATATCGCATATGCCTTATGAGCACGATTCATCGAGCCAGATCCTGCACGAAATGCTCGAGTATATAACCCCAGGCTTTATGTGGGGTGCAGGTCAGCCGGCCTGTTCGTTTGCAGCCTGCATCTGAAGCTCATCGTCGGCGACTGGCGCGGGCGCATCGGGTTCCGGTACGAAAACCACTTCCGCGACTTCGGCTGCAGCCATTTCAGCCACCTGTGCCAGCTTGCGCGATTCACTCAGTACCGTATTGGCATAACCTCGGGCATTGCCCGAATACTTGACCAGCGCTTTGGTCAGATCGCCCTCGGCCCACTCGAGATACTCTTCAAGCACATCGGTACCGACGCGTACATTCACTTCGGGGTCGAATAACGATTCATTTTTGTGCAACTTCTCGCGGTGCCACCGACGCACTACCTGCATCAGGCCCTGGGCACCATACCGGCTTTGTACCTTCGGCTGGAAAGTACTTTCCTTGTGCATGATGGCCAGCAACAGTTCTGGACGCAGCCCGGCACGCTTGCTGGCCTCTTCCCACGCCAACTGCACGTACTTTTGCAATGTATGCGGCGGCTGGCGGAGTTTCTGGGCCAGATACTCAACCTGTGCCTTCTTGCGTGCCTCGTCAATAATTACACGCAGATCCTGGACATAGTCGAGGTCGATATCGGGCACACCCACCGCTTGTTCGATGGCAGGTTTTAGCGCCGCCTTCTCTTCCAGGGCGGGCAGACGGTGCGACTGCTCAAATATCGCTGGTTCATCAACCACCAGTGTCGGCAAGTGGTCTTCCGCACCGGTTGCCAGCACAGCAGAGGCAGGCACCAACGAGCCTGCAAGACCAAGCATGGCAACGGTTAATGAAACTGGAACTGCGCGAAGGCGCGAGAAAATAGAATGAGGGAGAGATTTATTGAAATTCATCAGCCTGTTACGCCCATCACCCCCAGCCCCGGGGCAGACACTGCGGGGCACACCAAGTTGCAACGTTTCTTGGCATGGCGGGATGAGGATCGGTTGGCATAAGCATGCGAACCGATCAAAACAAAGGACGTGTTCAATTACGCGCGATGCCGGGCGCACCGCTTTACACCTGCACAATCATAACATCGCACGCGTCCTGACCCGACTCTGCGTGTAACAAAACCTGTATCGACACGCACCCCTGGCACGAGATGGCTGATTGTTGGCAGGCCCGGTGTTTAGCGGGAGCCCAGCCATCCAAGCACTTGCTGATGCTCCACGACCAGCAAGCAGGTGTTGGCCTTGCGCCTGAACGCCCCACGGTCCAGAAACAGATGCGAATCGTGCAGCACCATTTCGTCCTGGGGCGTGTGACCGACATATGTCAGCGAGAGTCCGGGATGCATCGGGGTCGAGCTTTTCAATAGCGAACCTGCCGGCGTATGGACTCGGGACGCTGTCCTGGAATTCATGGAATTGATAAGGCGCCGGCCCCATGCCAAGGGCTCGAGCCACTCCGTCAGGACCTGATCGGTCAGGTCGGCGTCGCACAATACACGTGCAGGGGCCGTGTCGTCCCGCCCTGCCAGTCGCGACAGCCAGCTTTCCGCGTCAATACGACCAGACAACAGCTCGGCATGAACAACATTGAACTGATCTACGTGGCCTTTTACCGAAATGACATAAGGAAGGTCGGATACTCGCGGCAGCAGGTCTTCCCGCAGTTCGGCTTCTTCGTCGGGGTCCAGCTGCAGAACCCAGCGCCCGCCATTACGCAGGAAGAGGTCGCCGGGCTTCCGGGATTCGCCGGAAGAATCCCGAACCTGGAAATACCCCAGCAGCATCTCTTCGTGATTGCCCCGAACAGCGTAAAACCAGGGCTCTCGCAACAAGCGTAAGCAGCCAAGAGAGTCCGGCCCCCTATCCACGAGGTCACCCACTGAAAACAGGCGGTCTGTCGAAGGGTCGAATCCGATGCGGTCAAGCTCGATCTGCAGCAGATCGAGACAACCGTGCAGATCGCCCATGATGAAGTCGCGCCCCGCCGGGTTGCCGGGTAGTACGCGATGCAAGCCAAACATAAAACTTACCCTGGAAGCCAGTAAATGCGCTGAACGGTGCCACCGTTTCGAGCGTCCGAAATGTACAAGAGATGGTCGGAATATACATTCCAATCGCACAGGGTGCGCTCCCATAATCTAACTCAACACTATACATAGCATCAGCTTGCTCATGGCAATCTGATTCACAAGTCTGGTCCGAACCCATTTCTAGGAGACCACCATGTTGAATACCACGCAGAAAGTCGTGACCCTGAACCCTGATATGACCAGCGCTGCAGTACAAGGAATTCCCCAGTTCATGGGGATTTCCGGCAAAAGCGCCGGGTCAACTGGAATCGCCATGAACATCACCGCGTTCGGCCCTGGGGGCAAGGCAAAAGTTCATTACCACAGCGGATTCGAAACCGCCATTTACGGCCTGGTGGGCACAACCGTCCTGTATTGGGGCGAACAACTGGAAAACATGTGTCGGATTGACCCCGGCGTCTTTTGTTTCATTCCCCCCGACACTCCGCACATCGCATTCAATCTGTCGGACACCGAGCCGGCATATGCCGTGTCGTGTCGGAATGATCCGGTGGAACAGGAGAACGTCGTGCTTGTACCCGAGCTAGATGGTCTACGCGACGCCGACGCTGCCGCATACAAGGCACAAGAGGCCAATAAGCAAAAGTAACAATACTTCTGCCCCCCCTTTCAACCCAGAGACTAAAAGAATATGGCTTCATCAATCGAGTCTTTCGACAACATCGTGATCGGCGGCGGAGCCGCCGGATGCGCTACGGCAGGACGGCTGGCCAGCGCCGGTCGTAAAGTGCTCTTGCTGGAATCAGGAGCCGACGACAATACCCCTTACATTCACATCCCCGGTGCCTTTATCCGGCTGTTTACCTCAGAGCGCGTCAGCCTTTACCAGATGAGCTCCCAGAAAAGCTCGGGCGACCGCGTACTGCATGTTCCCCAAGCAAACACACTTGGCGGCGGCAGCTCGGTCAACGCAATGATTTATGTGCGCGGAACCCCCCAAGACTATGACGCCTGGCGCGACCTTGGCTGTGATGGTTGGGGCTGGGACGACGTGCTGCCGTTTTACATTAATACGGAAACCAATGAAACATTTTCGGGGCCGCTGCATGGTACGTCGGGCCCCGTGCGCATCGGGTCCCTCCGGTACGGCTTTCCCACCAGCAAGGCGTTCGTGAAGGCCGGGCAAGAGGCCGGACTTCCCTTCAACCCGGACTTCAATGGTGTACAGCAAGAAGGGGTGGGCTATTTTCAGGTGACAGCCACTGACGGCACTCGCAGTAGCGCTGCAACAAGCTTTCTTCGCAGGCTACCGGGTGGAGAGACAGTCACCGTCCGGACTCATGTCCACCTTTGCCGCGCTTCCAGCCGACGCTCCTGCCGTCAGTACCTCTGCACCCCGTACGCTGATGCCTGGCGTCCATGTCATCGAAGACCGCCGCATTCCACTTGTCCCGAATATCGGGATAATTGAAGGAAGCAATTCGGTTCTGGTGGTCGATTGCGGCATGGGGCCAGTAAATGGGGCAACGACCCTGGCCGCGGCAAAGCAAATTGCCCAAGACCGCCCGCTTATCCTGACGATCACGCATTTCCATCCCGAGCATGGCTACGGCGCCCAGGTGTTCAAGGGAAAAGCGCACATTATCTATAACGCTGCACAGCGTGATGAGCTGATGGCCAGAGGACCCGGCTACCTGGAAATGTTCCGGACCTTCGGCTCGGGGGTTGCCGCGACGCTGGAGGGTGTGGAATTGGTGGGACCGGACGAAACCTACGATGGTCAATTGCATCGTATCGATCTGGGCGGCCGCATAGTTGAACTCCATACGTGGGGGCTTGCCCATACTGCAGGCGACCAGATCGTATGGCTGCCAGAAGAAAAGGTCCTGTTTACCGGCGACCTCGCCGAGGAGCGCATATTTCCGATTTTTCCCTGGTTCCCCCCTGACGACGCCATCCTCGATGCCGCGGGATGGCAACGAGTGCTCGACAACATGCTGAAATTGAGGCCAACCGTTGTGGTTCCAGGTCATGGCTCGGTGGGCGGCCCCGAAATCCTGTCTGCCGTTTCCGCCTACATGGATGAAGTGTCGAATGCCGTCTTGCAGGCTGCGCAACAGGGCACCCCCACCGAGAAACTGGTAGAACACCTGGCCCCGGGGATACGCGCGGCCCACGCAGATTGGGACGCTCCGGAATGGATCGATTACGCCATTCGCTATTACGCTGACACCCTACTGAACTCCACGGCCACCTGAAAGGTATCTGGAATCCACCTGCGGCCAGTGGCGCGGCCCAAAGCCATCGAAAAATTCCACCCCACCTACGCAAAAAAGCTCCTCCCTTCCAGGAGGAGCTTTGTCAATTGAAGTTGGGAGTTCAACTGCCGGCGCCAGTGTGAGGGGCGCGGACCACGTCGGTGCCCCGACTCTTTTCGCTAGAGGAAGCGACACTGTGCACACCTGCGTAGGCTTGCGGATATGCCTCATTCAAACGCTCTCCCGTCACGTTGGCGATGAGATCACCGCTGCGAACAGCTTGCGCAAGTTCAGCCTTGACCTGGTCACGGCTTTTCACGGCACTATGCTGCGGCGCCGGGTAGCGCTGCGGATACGCTTCGTTCAGACGTTCGCCGGTCACGTTGGCGATCTGATCACCATCGCGAACGGACTCGGACAGTTCTGCGCGGACCTGGTCTCGCGTCTTGGATGCCCGGACGTGCTCTGCCGGGAAAGCGTTGGGGTACGCGTCTTTTGCCAGCTCGCCCGTAACATTGGCAATGTAGTTGCCAGTGCGCAAGGCGTCGACAAGGTCAGCCTTGACCTGAGCGCGTGTTTCGGGGCCGTTATCAGCAGCCATCGCGGGGCCGATTAAGAGTGCACTTACTGCTAATGCTATGGCGGAAATTTTGGTACGAGTCATGATCTTCGATCCTCACTGTGATTGGTTGCCCGGAAGAAGTCCGGTGAAACTCGGCGTGGGCATTGCAAGTCCTCGTCGATGTAGACACTTTAAAAGTTCCCCGTTTCGGGATAAAGCGTCCAAATCGCAAATGACCATTCCAAAATTTCGAACAATCGGATCGAATGCCAAGCGCGCCCTCACAGGCCACAAGGATCGACGGTTATCTTTTTACAGCTCGTGCGACAACGCGTGACGGCTTACTTCTTTACAAACTTGAGGGTCATGCGATCGCTTTCACCAATAGCTTCATAGCGTGCCCGGTCGACATCCTTATTGCGCAGGCTAGGAGGAAGCGCCCATACGCCGTTGGGATGATCGGCAGTATCTTTGGGATTGGCGTTGATCTCGGATTTTGCGGCCAACTCGAATCCAACACTCTCAGCCAACTTGATGACATACGATTCGTGCATGTAGCCCGAGCTGGCCGTGGCGTCTTGCGGGACGGACTCGGGAAGACGATGCTCTACAACACCAAACACACCGCCCGGCTTCAGGGTGTCGTAGACGCTTTGGAACACACGCCTCATGTTCTCGTCTCCGTACGACAACCAGTTATGCAGATTACGAAACGTCAGGACAAGGTCGGCGCTACCCGCGGGCGCGTAGTCCAGATGGGTCGGCGGTTCGAAAACAGCAAGGTTGACCTTGCCAAAACGATCGGGGTCCGCTGCCAGCTTCTTTTTGAAATTGGCCGTGTATCCGCGACGGTTCTCGCGCGGGGAGTCTTCGCGGTAGGCCGCGGCAATGTAGGTTCCGTGGTCACGAAGATACGGGGCGAGTATTTCGGTGTACCAGCCACCGCCAGGGCTCAACTCCACGACCGTCATCGTGGGCTGGATGCCAAAGAACTGCAAGGTTTCGTACGGGTGCCGGGCCGCATCGCGCGCCACAAAGGCAGGCGTACGCTTGTCGCTTGCTATCGCCGCTTTTAGAGCCTCGTCGGCGACGGCTGCAAAGGGCGCACTTAACGCTGAGGCACCGGTTACCAGAGCGACGACAACAGGGGTCAGAAGTTTTCTCAGTTTCATTATCAGGAATATTGAGTTGCGATACGGCCAATGCCAAGCAGTAGAACACTTACATTAAAAAAGAATGGTAGCGCAAGCGTTTCCATTACCAAAATGAACTTGCAGCTTTACTTCACTGGATGTCAGAACGTAGCGCGAGTGCGGCAGCTGTTTCGTTTGGTTTCGGTGTGCACCTCATAGTCCGGATCAAGGTTAGGATGAAGACATGATTTCAACCGCGCAAGCGGAGTTGGGAGACGAATATGGTCGCTACCCGATCCAACCACTTTCATTCCGCACGCCAGCGCAAGGTGGCAGGCTGGTTACGCGTGCTGCTGATCCTGGGCATCGCCTTCAGTGTGTCGGCCTGCGCTCATGACGGCATGTACTACAGTACTCATGGCGGCTCGCACAGCGGCTTTCACGGAGGCTACCAAAGCGGCTACTCCAGTGGGTACCGCAACGACTACTACGGATACCAACCCGGGTATCAGCACCGGTACAAGCCTCCACGATACGACCCATACAGCCACGCGCGACACAAAGAAGCGCGCCGTCGCCTTGAAGCCGAAAGGTACGGGCATTATCACGATTCGAAGCGGCAGCTTGAGCGAAAGCGACATGGCGTGCATAAGCACCACAACGCACATCGAGGACACCCTCGCAGCTTCGGGCATCACAACCGACACGCCGGACAACGCCAGCACCCACATCACCAACACCAGTCGCGGCACTCACGCAGGCACCGCTAGATCGCCGGCTTACTGGTCGGGCGCCCACAGTCGGGTTGCGCCGTCTTTCTCGTATGCCATCCCGTCCGGATAGGAGATCAACTCGATATAAGAGCCCCAGGGTGTGAGCACGTAGTTGATCGCCTGACCTGCGGCTGGACCTTCGGTGATCGGAAGCGGACCCATGAAGGCTTTCAGGCCCAGTTCTTTTGCTTTCTGTACCGCGGCTTCAATGTCCTTGACATAAAAGGCGATGTGAAACCCGCCGTGATCGCTATTGCGCGGCATCTTGGTGATTTGGTCGGGTGCACTGTATTCGAACAGTTCAATGTTCGATCCCTGGCCGCAGCGCATCATTGCAATCTGCTTGATGACGGCGCGAGGATGAACATCGACCAGATCTTGCATGAAGGTGCCTTCGTCGTCGCTGAACGGGCCAAATCGCATGGCTTCCTGACAGCCCAGCACGTCGCGAAAGAACGAAACACCCTGCTCGATGTCTGGCACGGTGAAGCCAATATGATCGATGCCGCGTACCCCGGGTACGACTTTGTCCTGGGCAAGAGCACTATGAGATGCCGTCAGCAGCACGCCTGCGCACGCGACAATTCCAGCCAATTTCTTCATGTGTTGTCTCCTGGAACGGCATAAGCAACTGCCGGTATTAATTGTGGGATCAGCAGGTGTGGCAAACACAAATATATACTTAGTAAAGCTCGTCCGCCATAGGCGGCGATACCGTAACTACCTATCGACCCGCGCCCTCTGTTTTCGTCATAATTGATCTGGATGCATGTCCTGGCGATGCGCCAACCTTTCTCGGAGCCTTCATGAAAATCCTACAAGTCGACTTCCCTTCTCCCGGTCCATTCGGTGCCGAAATGAGCGCCGCATTGCGAGAGCTTGCAGAAAGCATCGCCCAGGAGCCCGGACTGATCTGGAAGCTCTGGACCGAAAATGCCGAAACCAAAGAAGCAGGAGGAATTTACTGCTTTGAAGACCTCGACTCACTCAACGCTTACAAGGACATGCATAGCGCGCGCCTGACCGATATGGGCGTCACGAACCTCCGCTTCAAGATCTTCGACGTCAACGTTGCATTGTCGAAAATTGATCGGTTTCCTGGGCTGTAAGAACAGGCTGTCGGTCGGCGCTACACCGTGCCGACGTATTGAACTATTGGCCGGCGCCAATTATGGCCTTCAACTGAGCCAGGTTTTCTTCCAGCATGCGCACCGACTCCTGCACGCTTGCCGGCTGTGCCTGCTTGACCTCGGGGCGTTGCAAAGCGTGCAGACCGAAATCAGCCAGAATGTCTGCGATTTCCTCTGCCGTTTTGGCGCCGTCCGCCTTGAACCACCATGCCGTCCAGTTACACATGCCGATCAGGGCAAAGGCCGCCACGCGAGCGTTGACGAGCCGAAAATGTCCGGCGTCGATGCCACGTTGGATCACGTCGGTAAATTTTTGAAGCAGTAACCGGCGGGCCGACTCAGCGATTTTGCGCTGGCTTTCAGGAAGCGAACCTTCGGCCTGATCCACCACCCTGAATTGAACCGGATGAAGCAAGATCAGTTTGGCATGCTGACGGACGAGCTCTAGCAGAGCGTCATCAGGCTCCTTGCTTTTTTCAACGACCTGAGTAGCCAGACGCTCGGCCACGATGGTAAGACCTTCGGTCAGGCTGGCGAGAATTTCTTCCTTATTCTTGAAGTAGTAATAAAGCGCGGAACGAGAGATTTCCAGTTCGTGGGCAATATCCTGCATCGACGTACCCTCGTAGCCCCGCTTTATGAACAAATTGGACGCGGCTTCCAGAATTGCCTGAGGCACGACGTTTATTTTTGATGATGGCCTGGCCATGACTTCTCCGGCTGCGAAAGCCCAACATTAACATATACGTCAAATTTTCGACAAACTTCCGGCTAGCATCGTCCTCCACTGCAGCATGACACCCTCAATTTGCCGTCCATCGCTGCACTTTGACCCACAAAAAAAGAATTATTGACATTCCTGTCAGTTTTTAGTCTACTCTGTAAAAACAGAACCGGATAACAGTCAGACACGACAGCACGGCCTTGGCCCAGCTCTTCAATTTTTCGGAGACACTTCGTGAACAGTCCAGAAACCCCAAGCCGGTTGCGTCTTCACGGCGTAGACCACACCGCCCGTCCCACATGGAAGCTTCGGGAAACCGTCGAGTTTTACCGAGACATCATGGGCCTGCCACTGATCCACACAATTTCTGCGCGCGGCTGGGGCCCGGCCACGCACCCAGACTTTCTGCATTTCTTCTTCGATAGTGGCAACGGAAGCTCGATCGCATTTTTCTATTACCTCGGAAGTTCGGTACCTGAAGGCATGCAGAACCGCCCCGGTCAGCCACCCGTCCCTTCCGACCATATATTCGACGCGACGCACACATCGTGGCTGGTCGATACAAAAGAAGAACTAGCGGCCTGGAAACAAATGCTCGAAAGCAAGGGCATCGTGGTTTCGGCAGAAACCGCCCACGAGGTTATCGAATCGATCTACTTCCGCGATCCCAATGGTTATTTCATCGAGATCACACGCAAGCTCAGACCTGTCGACGCCATCGATGCGAACGACGCCAACCTGACGCTGCAGGCCGCCATCGACTACGAAGCACAGGCACACAAAAGCGGCGGCAAGCTCACGGCCATCGACTCCGTCTGGAATACCAAGGCACATCTGCTGGACGCGCAGTTCCAGACGTCTTCCGAAGCATCGCCCATCCGCATCTATGTGCTGAACGTGCCCGAATTTGCGTCACTGGTCGAAGCCGCCAGAAGACTGGATAGCTGCCAGGTCAGCGATGCGTCCGGCGACTACATCACCATCGACGCCCGGGTGCCCATCGAGTTTCACCGAAAGGAACTCGGTCTCAAGCCGGCGGTGTGGTATGGCCTCTTTACCGGTGGCCTGCGCGGACGCATTGAGTCGTTCGGACGCGACACCGTGCGAATTGTGCCGGCATAAGCAACACTGCACGTCACCGCAATAAATCGGAGCCGACATGACAGAGAAACAGAAAGGCAAGCGACCCTCGCTGGGTATCGACTGGTTTCCTCAGGCCTTGCCCAATGACACCCGAACCGAAGTTTTTACACTTCGCACCCCTGATGGGGCATCAGTACTGGGCACACTTTACACGCGTGGCCAACCGCGCAACGTAGCCTGCCTGATGCACCCGCGCGAATACTTCGGTGCTCATTATCTGGTGCCCGCCTTGCTTGAACGTGGCATGGCAGTCTGGACACAAGGTGCACGTTCGATTGGAAACGACTTGCGACTTGAGCACGAACAGGCAGTCATCGATGCTGCCACCGGTATTCAGTTTCTGCGCCAGCGCGATTTTGAAAAGATCGTACTCATAGGAAACTCTGGTGGATCGGGGGTATATAGCTACTACATCCAGCAATCCACCCTGGCACCTGAGCAACGGCTGGCCAAGTCCCCCGTGGGTAAACCCACGCGCTTCGACACGCTGGACATGCCCGCTGTCGACGCAATGGTCTACCTTGCTCCTCACCCCGGCCAAGGGCGCTTGCTCATGGGCTGTATCGACCCCTCGGTTGTCGATGAAAACGACGCCTTATCGGTCGATCCCGGCCTTGACCCCTTCAACCCGGAAAATGGCTACGTTCCAGAGCCGGGACAATCACGCTATACCCCTGACTTCGTCGAGCGCTATCGTGCCGCCCAACGCAGCCGGGTCGAGCGCATTGACGCCATTGCACGCCAATTGATCGAGCGGCGGCAGAATGCTCGCCGTCAAGTCAAGGAAGGAAGCTCCGAACGCGCCATACGCCTGCAAGCGGCGCATACACCGATCATCACGGTGTGGAGAACCGATGCCGACTTGCGCAACATCGACCTGACACTCGACCCCTCTGATCGCGCGCCCGGCTCCATCTGGGGCAACGACCCACTGGTATCCAATTACGGTGCGGTGGGATTCGGTCGCCTATGTTCGCCCGAATCCTGGTTGTCCACCTGGTCCGGGGTGTCGTCTCAGGCGGCGCTCGAGAAAACGGCGCCTTACGTACGCGTACCGACACTACTGGTGGAATACACCGGCGACCAGACGACCTTTCCTCTTCAAATCAAAGAAATCTTCTCGTGGATTGGCGCCAGCGACAAACAACATGTACGAGTGCATGGCGACCACCATGGTCGTCCCATCGAAGGCGATCCGCAATCCGGGCGCTCCGCCGCTGCAACGCACATTACCAATTGGCTTGCCGCACACGGCTTCGTCTAATTGCGCATCACGCACGATAGCCATAAGGAGACAGAGCAATGACAGGGCCCCTATATCCTATTGATGGTGTCCAGTATGTGCCCACCGACCAGGCCACGCGATATCTTGAATCGGGCGCATGGATGAACTCAACGGTGGGAGACATGCTGCGGCACACTGCCCGGCGCCTGCCGAACAAACCTGCCTTGATCACGGATGAGGGCAGCATCACTTTTGGCGAACTGGACAGTAAAACCGAGCATTTGGCCGCGGCATTACTCGGGCTCGGACTTCAGCCCGCCGATCGTGCCATCTTTCAGATGGGGAACAACCTCGAAACCGCCATTACCGTGTTGGCCTGCGCAAAGGCCGGCATCGTTCCGGTCTGTGCCATTCCACAGTATCGCGAGGTTGAAATCGGGCAGTTGGCCGAACTGAGTGAAGCACGCGCGTACTTTGTGCAGTCTGACACTCCGGGCAGCTTCGATATGGTACCTTTCGCCCAGCAGATGCAGGCTCGCCATACTCATATCGAACATCTGGTGTTCTCGGGCTCGCGCGCACCCCAGGGCAGCAAAACGATTTCTTCATTGCTTGCACAGCCCCACTCGCGGTCTGCTGAGCGCATCGTCTCGCAGGTCAAGCTGAGCCCCGCCGACGTTCTCAGCTTTCAGTTGTCCGGCGGCACCACTGGGGTGCCCAAGATCATCCCCCGCTTTCATGGTGAATACCTCGCGCACGCCACGTTCAGTGCCCATCACTACGAAATGGATGAAGACAGCATCTTCTTGTGGGCGCTGCCACTCATGCACAACGCGGGTCAACTATACGCGCTGATGCCCACACTTACTTTGGGTCGCAGCACGATATTGATGCCCAACGTCGATATCGCGCGCATGCTTACCATTATCGAGGAGCATCGCGTTACCCACACCGCATCGATTGGTCCGATTGCCCCACAAATCATGGCATACCCGGATCTGCACAAGCACGATCTTTCCAGCCTTAAGCTGTTCTTTACGATGACGCGGGCGGACATGCTCGAAAAGAAGATCAACGTGAGAAGCAGCAATCTGTTCGGCATCACCGAAGGCCTTCTGTTGGGATCAGGACCCTCAGCGTCGCCAGAGATCCGACACGGCACCAATGGAAAATCGGGCTGCCCTCACGACGAAATTCGTGTCCTGATCCCCGAAACCGAGACTCCGGCAGCCGAAGGAGAAATGAGCGAGCTCTGTTTCCGTGGCCCTTCTTCCACGCGGGGTTACTACAAGGCACCGGAAGCCAACTCCAAAACATTCACTTCCGACGGCTTCGTCCGGACCGGCGACATCGTTTCCGCGCACACCATCGACGGCCAGAGATACTTCCGTTTCGAAGGCCGGTTCCGCGACAACATCAACCGCGGTGGCGAAAAAATTGGTTGCGAAGAAGTGGAAGCCTTCGTCAGCAAGCATCCGTCGATCCTGGACGCAAAGCTGATCGCCATGCCTGATCCCATCTATGGCGAAAAAGGCTGTGTGTACATCATCTTGCAGCCCGGTGCTACGGCGCCATCGGTACCTGAACTTGCTGCCTTCCTGGTGGACCAGGGTCTAGCCAAATTCAAGTGCCCCGAAAGAATCGAAGTCGTTGACGCGTTTCCGGTAACACGCGTCGGCAAAGTCGATAAGCCGGCCATGAAAAAGCACATTGCCGAGCTGCTGGCCAACGAAAACGCAAAAACTTCCTGACGCCTC
>NZ_JAJUFE010000026.1 GCF_029263785.1 Pusillimonas sp.
ACTAACGAATGGCATCGTTTTTGTAATCGAGTACAAACTCGGTGCAAAGCAATTTGATCGCTCTAGCCTGAACCAAGTCTACGGATATGGCCTAGATCTCAAGCATTTTCACGAGACCAGTCATGGCCTGCCAATCGTTCCAATTTTGGTCGCCACCCATGCTCCGCACAATGATGAGCTAAATGTTCAGTGGGATGATGATGATCTAGCGCAGCCCTTGAGCGTCAATTCCACGGGTCTACTGCAAGCAATCCATCATTTACGTCTGATCCGCAATAGCTCCCCGATTCATGCATCTATATGGGAAGCTGGACGTTATCGTCCGACGCCCACCATCGTAGAAGCAGCTCAAGCCCTGTATCAAGGACATGCCGTCGAAGAAATTTCTCGCTCTGAAGCTGGGGCCGAAAATCTTACACTAACCGCAGAATATGTGGCTAACGCAATCGAGGCTGCCAAGCGGAACAAACGCAAGATTATCTGTTTCATAACAGGTGTTCCAGGCTCGGGCAAGACGCTAGCAGGCCTCAATCTCGCCACATCACGCCAGAGGGCTCATAGCGACGAACATGCTGTTTTTCTTTCGGGCAATGGCCCCTTGGTGGAGGTTTTGCGTGAGGCGCTGGCCTTGGATGCCGTGGCAAGAGCACGTGAAGTCGGCACCCGCTCCTCGAAGGTGCAAGAAGACCGCAGGGCAGCAGCCTTCATCCAAAACATCCATCATTTCCGCGACGACGCACTTGTCTCTAAAGAAGCTCCAGTGGAAAAGGTCGTCGTATTTGACGAGGCCCAGCGTGCGTGGAATGCTGAACAGACATCGAAGTTCATGCAGCAGAAGAAGGGCCAGCTCGGTTTTTCCATGTCTGAACCGGAATTTTTGCTTTCAGTGATGGATCGGCATCAGGACTGGTGCGCGATCATTTGCCTCGTGGGCAATGGCCAAGAGATTAACACCGGTGAGGCGGGCATTGAGGAGTGGCTCCACGCGCTGGCGAAAAGATTTCCACATTGGAAAACATACCTGCCCAACACTCTAGCCCATTCATGCCGGCTATCTGGAAGCGTCTCTGCACCCGCGTTGCATTTGGCCACTTCGATACGATCTTTCCGAGCTGAGCGCCTATCTGATTTTGTTGGCCACGTGATTGCAGGAGATGCACAATCCGCACATGGAGTTAGGAGCACGCTAGCTGACTTCCCTCTCTACATCACACGGGATCTTGATCGTGCACGACAGTGGCTTCGTTCCAAACGCCGCGGCAATGAACGGGCGGGTTTGTTAGCCTCGTCCAATGCCACCCGCCTAAAGCCGCATGGTGTGTTTGTAAAATCCAAGATAGAACCAGCCAAATGGTTCTTGGCTCCGAACGACGATGTACGCTCATCAAATGCGCTTGAAGATGCCGCCACTGAATTCGATATTCAGGGTTTGGAGTTGGACTGGACCTGCCTATGCTGGGACGCCAATTATCGGCGCGTGGGAGACCATTGGCAGGCCCTACAATTCAAGGGCACAAGGTGGCAAATTGTGAATGACGAAGAGCGCAAGGCTTATGTCGCTAATGCCTATCGCGTGCTGCTGACCCGCGGCAGACAAGGTATGGTGGTTTTCGTACCAGAAGGTTCTGACGAGGACGCGACTCGCCCGCCCACGGTTTACCAAGCTATCTATAACTTCCTGAAAGATTGTGGATTTGATGATCTGGAAGGATGAGTTCTGCGCTCGAATCGCAGTCTAACTAGCCGCTCGACATTGTTTAGAGACAAGCGAATTAATCGAGTTCTCCCGATACCATGCCGACTTTACTCATCCGGTTATGGTATTGATCGCAGTTCCTTCGCCGTGCCGGTCAGTCACCATGAAAATGCCATTGATAATAAAAACAACATCATCAATGGCATTTTTTATCTGACAGAATCAATCAGTTATAAAACTTGACTCATTCCCACTCAATCGTCGCCGGCGGTTTGCTCGACACATCGTAGGTCACACGGTTAATCCCGCGTACTTCATTGATGATCCGTGACGACACCTTCTTCAGCAGAGAATACGGAAGCTCGGCCCAATCGGCGGTCATGAAATCTGAAGTCTGTACGGCACGCAATGCCACCACATAATCGTAGGTGCGGCCGTCGCCCATGACGCCTACCGATTTGACAGGCAGGAATACGGCAAACGCCTGCGAGGTCAGGTCGTACCAGTTCTTGCCGCTGACAGGGTCTTCGGCGCGCCGGAGCTCTTCGATGAAGATGGCATCGGCCTTGCGCAGCAGTTCAGCGTACTCGTGCTTGACCTCGCCCAGGATGCGCACTCCAAGGCCTGGGCCGGGGAACGGATGGCGATAGACCATGGCAGGCGGCAGGCCCAGGGCGACACCCAACTTTCGAACTTCGTCCTTGAACAGCTCGCGCAACGGCTCGAGCAACTTCAGATTGAGCGTATCGGGCAGACCACCAACATTATGATGCGATTTGATGGCAACAGCCTTGCCCGTCTTGGCGCTGGCCGATTCGATCACGTCAGGGTAGATGGTGCCCTGGGCCAGCCAGCGGGCGTTGGCCAGTTTGCCGGCTTCGGCCTGGAATACTTCAACAAATTCCTTGCCAATGATCTTGCGCTTTTGTTCGGGGTCGGTGACGCCGGCCAGCTTGCTCATGAACTGTTCGGTGGCATCGATGTGGATGATCTTCATGCCGAAGTGATCACCAAAGGTGTTCATGACCTGCTCGGCTTCGTTCAGGCGCAAGAGCCCGTGATCAACAAATACGCAGGTCAATTGGTCGCCGATGGCCTTATGAATGAGCGCAGCCGCCACCGAAGAATCTACACCGCCCGACAGGCCCAATATGACTTCGTCGTCCCCAACCTGTTCACGTATGGCTGCCACGGCCTCTTCGACGTAGTCGGGCATGTTCCAGTCGCCTGCGCAGCCGCATATTTCGTGAACGAAACGCGAAAGCAAGGCCTGGCCTTGCGTGGTGTGTGTCACTTCGGGATGAAACTGTACGCCATAGAAGTTGCGCTCTTCGTCGGCCATGCCCGCAATGGGACACGAATCGGTCGAGGCCATCAGCTTGAAGCCGGGGGGCAGTTCGGTGACCTTGTCACCGTGACTCATCCACACTTTCAGCATGCCGTAACCCTCGGTGGTGCTGAAGTCTTCTATCCCTTCGAGCAGGCGGGTGTGGCCGCGGGCACGTACCTCGGCATAGCCGAATTCACGCTTGTCCGACCACTCTACCTTGCCGCCCAATTGTTGCGCCATGGCCTGCATGCCGTAACAAATGCCCAACACGGGAACGCCACGCTCGAACACCGCGGCAGGCACCGGCAACGAGCCATCACCGTAGGCCGATGCATGACTGCCCGACAGGATGATGCCACGCAGGTTCTGCTGTTCTTTGATAAAGCCGTCATCAACATCACCCGGATGAATTTCGCAATACACACCTGCTTCGCGCACGCGGCGTGCAATCAGCTGGGTGACCTGCGAGCCGTAATCTAGTATGAGGATCTTCTGATGCATGATGGCTGTCTTATTTGAAGCGCCACCCGAAGGTGGCGCAAGATGTGCTGAAAATGGTGAAGCCGACTCAGTCTGCCCGGTAGTTAGGCGCTTCCTTGGTGATCTGCACGTCGTGTACGTGCGATTCGCGTACGCCCGCCGCGGTGATTTCAACGAACTGAGCCTTGCTGCGCATTTCGCTGATGGTGCGGCATCCACAATAGCCCATCGAAGCACGGATGCCCCCAACAAGCTGGTAAATGATGGCGATGACACTGCCCTTATAGGGCACTCGGCCTTCGATACCTTCGGGCACAAGTTTGTCGGCGTTATTGGCCGGGTCCTGGAAGTAGCGATCGGCAGAGCCGTCTGTCATGGCGCCTACGCTGCCCATGCCGCGATACGACTTGTACGAACGACCCTGATACAGGACAACGTCGCCGGGGGCCTCTTCGGTACCCGCAAACATCCCACCCATCATGCAGGTGGAAGCACCGGCCGCCAGCGCTTTTGACACATCGCCCGAGTAGCGGATGCCACCGTCAGCAATAAGCGGAACACCAGTTCCTTCAAGTGCTTCGGCCACGTCGGAAATTGCCGTAATTTGGGGCACGCCTACACCTGCAACCACACGAGTGGTGCAGATGGACCCGGGGCCAATTCCAACCTTGACAGCATCAGCACCTGCCTCGACCAGAGCGCGGGCTGCCTCGGCTGTGGCAATGTTGCCGCCCACGACCTGAATGCGCGGGTAATTTTGCTTGACCCAGCGGACACGTTCGATAACCCCGGCCGAATGACCGTGTGCCGTATCGACCACCAGCACGTCGACACCCGCCGCAGCGAGTTTTTCGACACGCTCTTCGGTGCCTTCGCCCACGCCGACCGCGGCGCCAACGCGCAGCTGGCCCTGGGCATCTTTGCTGGCGATGGGGTGTTCGGTGTTCTTGACGATGTCCTTGACCGTGGCCAGGCCACGCAATTCGAAATTGCTGTTGACGATCAGCACACGCTCAAGACGGTGCTTGTGCATCAGCGCCTGGGCTTCATCAAGTGTTCCGCTTTCGTCCATGGTGACCAGGCGCTCTTGCGGTGTCATGATTTCGCGCAAGGGCACATCCAGGCGGTCTTCGAATCGCAAGTCGCGATTAGTGACTATGCCAACCAGCTTGCCGCCCTCGACAACAGGCAACCCGGAGATGCCATGCTGCCGCTGCAAGGCGATGGCGTCGCGCACCTTCATGGTGGGCGTGACAGTGACCGGGTCAATGACAATGCCGAACTCGTGGCGCTTGACGCGCGACACTTCGCGGGCCTGCTCGTCGGCGGTAAGATTTTTATGGATGATGCCAATACCGCCTTCCTGGGCCATGGCAATGGCCAGGCGCGCCTCGGTGACGGTGTCCATCGCCGCCGAGACCAGGGGAATATTTAGCGTGATATCGCGGGTGAACTGCGTAAGCAGAGAAGTGTCGCGAGGCAAGACCTCGGAATAGGCAGGAACCAACAACACATCGTCGAAGGTCAGTGCTTTTTTGATGAGCCGCATTCTCGAAAACTCCGTGCACAAAGCAAGATTATACGCTTATCCCAACCACACCCTGGCGTTGCGGAACATCCGCAACCATGGGCTGGCATCGCCTCCGCTGTCGCGGTCACCCCAGCGCTCGGGGTGCCATGACATCATTACATTACGCGTGACCCGCTCTGGGTGAGGCATCATCACGGTGAATCGTCCGTCGGCCGTCGTAACGCCGGCCAGGCCGTCCGGACTGCCGTTGGGATTGTATGGATACACCTCGGTGCGCTTTCCCTGGTTATCGACATAATGCAGGGCTGACGTGACGCGGCTCTGATCTCCCTGCAACTGGAAGTCCGCAAAGCCTTCACCGTGCGCCACGGCGATGGGCACGCGGGTTCCCGCCATGCCTGCCAAGAACAAGGACGGCGAATCTGCGATTTCAACCATTGAAAGCCGCGCCTCGTATTTCTCGGAAAGATTACGTGTAAAGCGAGGCCAGTGCGAAGCACCAGGAATCATGTCTGCCAGGGTCGCCATCATCTGGCACCCATTGCACACCCCAAGAGCAAACGTATCGGCCCGCTGGAAGTAAGTGGAAAACTGATCGGACAACCGGGGATTAAACCGGATGGTGCGCGCCCACCCTTCGCCTGCACCCAGGACATCGCCGTAGCTGAACCCCCCCACGGCAACCAAACCCTGCATGCTGTCCAGGGTGACGCGGCCCAAAAGCAGATCGGTCATGTGAACATCAACGGCTTCAAAGCCCGCCTTGTCAAAAGCCCACGCCATCTCGACCTGACTATTACACCCTTGCTCTCGCAGGATCGCCACACGGGGACGCTTGCCAGTGGCGATGAACGGTGCCGCAACATCTTCTTGCGGATCAAAGTTCACGACCGGCGAAAAACCCGGGTCCTCGGCGTTGGCCCATACATCGAACTCGGCCTGGGCACAAGCGGGATTGTCACGTAGCGCCATGATGCGGCGACTGACTTCGCTCCAATACTGTGCCAGCTCTACGCGCGGCTTGGCATAGATGCATTTGCCGTCACGGTATACCTGTATTTCGTCCGATTTATTGAGGCTGCCAATGACGTGAGAATGCACCGACAGGCCCGCTTCGCGCAGGGTTTGCATGACCACGTCACGCTGCGCGAGCGGCACCTGAATCACGGCGCCGGCCTCTTCCGCAAACAGCGCCTTCAGGCTTAGCTCGTCGCGCTGGACCGCTACCTGCTCCGGACGAATCTTGTAGTCGCCCCAATCTGCAGCGTGGGGGTCAATGGTAAGCATATCGATATTGATCGAAACGCCGACCCTGCCCGCGAATGCCATTTCAGCGACAGTCGCCAGCAGACCACCATCGGACCGGTCGTGATAAGCCAGTATGTGGCCTTTATCGGCCAGCTCACGAATTACCTTGAAGAACGAGACAAGCATCGCCGCGTCGTCGATGTCGGGCACGGCGTTCCCGGTTTGATTGAATGCCTGTGCCAGAACCGATCCACCCAGCCGGTGGCGGCCTTGCCCAAGATCGATCAGGATCAGCGTGGTATCGCCGGCATCCGTGCGAAGCTGAGGCGTGAGGGTCAAGCGAACATCGCCAACCGGCGCAAAGGCCGTGACAATCAACGAGACAGGCGAAATGACTTCGCGATCACCTTCCTCGTTCTGCCAAGTAGTGCGCATCGACAAGGAATCCTTGCCGACCGGTATCGAGAGCTCCAGGGCCTGACACCACTGGCTTACCGCTGAAACCGTGTCGTACAGCACGGCGTCCTGGCCATCTACCCCGCAAGCCGCCATCCAGTTGGCCGACAGCTTGATGTCCTTCAGCGAGCGCACGTCTGCCGCTACCAGGTTGGTCAGTGCTTCGGCAATGGCCATACGCCCCGAGGCGGGTCCGTCGATAACGGCCAGAGGGGTGCGTTCACCCATAGCCATGGCTTCGCCGCGCACACCTTCGTAATCGGCCAGCGTTACGGCTACGTCCGCCACAGGCACCTGCCAGGGGCCTACCATCTGGTCGCGGCTGGTCAGGCCCCCGACAGTCCGGTCTCCGATAGTGATGAGGAAGGTCTTGTTGGCGACAGTTGGATGGCGCAATACACGCTCGATGGCGTCGTCCAGTGAAATGCCCACAACGTCTACCGGCGCGTGTTCAAGCTGCACGCGTTTGACGTCGCGAGTCATGCGAGGCGGCTTGCCCAGAATGACATCGATGGGCACGTCCACCGGGCGTGGATCGTGTGGCGGTTGATCTGTGGGCGCTTGCTCGACACCCGGCAGGCCCTCGCCCAGCGTGACACGAAGCTGCCGTTCTTCTGTCGCCACCCCGACCACCGCATACGGACAACGCTCGCGGTCAGCAATGGCAGCGAATCGGTCCAGGTCCTGCGGCAAAATGGCCAGTACGTAGCGCTCCTGCGCTTCGTTGCTCCAGATCTCGGCCGCAGACATCCCGGACTCTTCCAGATGGACTTGGGTCAATTCAAAAATGGCGCCGCGGCCCGCATCGTTGACGAGCTCGGGAAACGCGTTCGAAAGCCCGCCTGCCCCGACGTCGTGGATAGCAATAATGGGGTTTTGTTCGCCCTGCTGCCAGCAACGATCAATGACCTCTTGGGCACGGCGCTCGATCTCGGGGTTCCCGCGCTGAACAGAATCAAAATCCAGCTCGGCGCTGTTGGCACCTACACTCATGCTCGAGGCCGCACCACCACCCATGCCAATTCTCATGCCTGGCCCGCCCAGTTGAACCAGCAATGCGCCCGGAGGAATAGGGTCTTTATGCGTCAGACGTTGATCAATCGACCCCAGGCCACCGGCGATCATGATGGGCTTGTGGTAGCCCCAGCGTGTACCCGCTGCCGTTTGCTCGTAACTACGGAAGTAGCCCAGCAGGTTCGGGCGCCCGAATTCGTTATTGAACGCCGCGCCTCCCAAGGGCCCGTCGATCATAATTTCGAGCGGCGACGCGATGCGGTCCGGCAAGCCGTGCGAATCACTTTCCCAAGGCTCGACAGCATCTGGAAAATTCAGGTTCGACACTGTAAAGCCAGTCAGGCCTGCTTTGGGCTTGGACCCACGCCCTGTGGCGCCTTCATCGCGAATTTCACCGCCGGCACCCGTTGCAGCACCCGGAAACGGAGCGATCGCCGTGGGATGGTTGTGCGTCTCGACCTTCATCAAGGTATGCATGACGACGTCGTGACCGGCGTACACCGCCCCGCCCTGCTCGCTCGACGCATCAGGCGCGCCGGCGTGAAAAATTCGTGTGGGGCCGCCAGCCATAATCGCAGCGTTGTCCGAATAGGCAACGATGGTGCCTTCGGGCTGGGCAGCGTGCGTTTCGCGGATCATGCCAAACAAGGTGTTGGGCTGCTGCACCCCGTCGATCACCCAGCTGGCGTTAAAGATCTTGTGCCGGCAATGTTCGCTATTGGCCTGGGCGAACATCATCAGTTCTACGTCGGTGGGATTGCGCCCAAGTTGGCGGAAAGACTGATCGAGGTATTCGATTTCGTCGTCAGAAAGTGCCAGTCCAAGATTGCGGTTGGCCTCTTCGAGCGCACGTACACCGGAACCCATGACGTCGATGATTTGCATGGCCTTGCCGGGCAAGGACGCAAACAGGGCAGCGCCGTCAAAACGCTCGTCAACGACGGTTTCGGTCATGCGGTCGTGCAAGCAGGCTGCAATCTTTTCGAGTTGGGCAGCATCAATGGTTTGCGCACCCAACAGGCCTCGCTTTGGCTTGATGGTGTAGCAAATGCCGCGCTCTATGCGCTTGACTTTTGCCAGGCCACAATTGTGCGCGATATCGGTAGCTTTACTGGCCCAAGGCGAAACCGTTCCGAGGCGTGGAATAACCCGCAGGGTCAGCGCGTGTCGATCTTCCTTGCCCGGAACAACTGGAACACCGTAATCCAGCAGCGTACCCAGCTTTTCGAGTTCGGCAGGGTCGAGGTCGCTGGCGAGCCAGGCAAAATGCTCGTATCGCCCCTGAATATCGGCAACTGGAAGATCCAGCTCGGCAAATTGTTTTAACAGTCGCTCGCGACGAAACGGCGACAGGACCAAGGAACCTGGAAAATGCTGGATGGAAGTCACGATCAGAGGGCGAAAATGGGGAAAAATAAGGGGAATCCCTTATTTTAACGGGTTCCGCCCAGCTCGGCTAAGATTCCGCCTCCGGGTAGTGAATCTCAAGAATATCCAGCTCGTCGATACCCGCCGGTGTGCGCAAGGTAACCGTGTCCCCCACCCTCGCCTTGGTAATGGCTCGCGCCACCGGCGAAATCCAGCTGATCCGCCCTTGTAAGGGTTCAGCCTCGTCCACGCCCACGATCGTGACGGTGAACTCTTCACCTTCCTTGTCGGAGTACACCACGGTCGCGCCGAAAAATATCTGATCCTTGTTCGGTTGCTGTGAGGGGTCGACAACTTCGGCAAGTTCCAGGCGCTTGGTCAAAAAGCGAATTCGCCGGTCGATTTCACGCAGGCGTTTCTTGCCATAGAGATAATCGCCGTTCTCCGAGCGGTCACCGTTTGATGCCGCCCACGAGACAACCTGCACTACCGATGGGCGCTCTTCGTTCATCAAGTGCTCGAGCTCAGCGCGCAGACGCGCATAGCCCTGGGTGGTCATGTAGTTTTTGGCCCCCGCCGGTAACGGCGGCGCCTCGGGACCAAGATCGTCGTCATCGTCGTGGTCCGACTCTTTGACAAAGGCTTTACTCATGGCTGTACAGAAAAGAAACTGGGTCGGCCGCAGCCGATGGTGGAACTCATTGGCCTATTCTAGCAATGCCGGCAGGAAGATCGAATTGCGGACAGCTTGCTATGCGCATGCTGCGGTCACTAAACAGGCTGGCGTCGCTCAGCGAGGCAGATAGCCCGCGTAATTGCCGCAGCATAATTCTTGTGTCTCGCACAATAATTAGCCGGCAACTCGACCACCGACGATGCCCTCCAGCAAATGGCAAACCGGTATGGCGGCAAGTTTGCTACTACCCGTATGACAGCCTGATGACGATCAAGAAATACGACGTCGATAGGAAACCGCATGCCTATTGTGTGAACCGCCATGCAAGGATTGATCCACAGCCCTTCGCTATCGCCAAGCCTTTGGCCCGCCAATAAACCCACAGCGCGACTCCAAACCGAGCTTGCCCTTCTCAAGCGTAACTCGGGCGCGCTTTCACGCGCCCTGCCAGTCATCGGCCAGGCGTCTTGCCTTTGATATGCGGCTGAAGCGCACTTTTCTGGCCGTACCTCCACGACTACATCGCCTCGAAAAGTTTGACAGCTATCGGAAACCCGATGATCAGGAAGGTACAGGGAAAAATGCAGCAAACTAAAGGAAACAGCATCTTGACAGGTGCCTCCAGTGCCAGCTTTTCGGCCCGCAGAAAACGTTCATTACGGCGCTGTTCCGATTGCGCGCGCAACATTGGCCCCAAGCTCATTCCCAACTGGTCGGCTTGCGCCAGTGCGGTGGCCAGTTGCCGGACTTCTGACAGGCCGGTGCGCTGGGCCCATCTGGACAAGGCTTCGTGTCTGACAACGCCGGTGCGCATATCTGCCAAAGCAAGGCGAAGTTCATCTCGCAGTGGGCCAGGCGGCCCATGCCGCGCCGCCTCGTGGAGAGCGCCTTGCAAGCTGAGCCCCGCTTCGACGCACAAAGTTGCCATGTCCAACATGAAGGGAAACTCCCTTCGCATCATGCGACGGCGTCGGTCTGCGAGGTCTGCCAGCTTGCGCCACGGCAACCAGGCGGCCAGTAGCGCAATGGCTGATACCGGCAACACCATTTGCACGAGTTCCAGTGCGAGCAACATTGCGACGCTCAAGCTACCCACTGCCCCGAAGGCGCCGGCCATCAGTTGCGTGGCCGCCAGATGCTCGGGCCTCCAGGATGCGGTCAGGCCTGCGTGCTGCACGCGTTGTTCGAATGCCTTTCGCGCGTGCCACGACAGCCAGGGAGAAACTGCTGATGCAAGCGCGTCGATCCAGGGCCAGATGAGGCGCATACCCCAGTGTCGCACATGCTCAGGAGCCCTCTTTGCCCCCTGAGCGGGTTTGATCAACACCCACATCACGCAACATAGAGACAGGCCGGCCAGGCCGCTACTCATCCAGAACAGCACCAGCCATCTCCTAGACCTGTATGTCGACAATTCGACGAATCAGAAAAATCCCGATCACTTCAAGTATTGCTATGACAGTCAGCACGATCCACCCGACGGACGAATGCCATAGATGAGCCATCGCATAAGGGTCGAGATGATTCAGTACAAGAGCCAGAGCCAGTGGCAGGCTGACCATGATCCAGGCCTGCAGCCGGCCTTGGGAAGTGAGCGCAGCCACGCGGGCCTTGAGCCGGGTACGGGCACGGATTGTCGTCGCAACACGCTCTAATGTTTCGGCGAGATTGCCTCCGTTATGCAGGGCTATGTTCAAAGAAGAGACAACCAGGCCGCTACCCTCACATGGCATGCGTTCGTATAGATTCAGCAGCGCCTGCGCGAATGGAACTCCCATGCGCTGCTCTCGAAGGACCAGGCCGAATTCCTGGGACAGGGGCGCCGGAGTTTCGGGGACGATGTGGCGCAGGGCAGTTTGAATGCTTGAACCTGCCTGCAGCGCCCCAGCCATCGCAAGCAACATATCGGGGAGCTGCTGTTCGAATTGCTCGCGACGCCTGCGCCGCAGGAATCGAAGCAGCCACCGGGGCGCAGTCAGCACAGCTGCTGCCCCGATTATCGCGATCGCCGGCGAGCCCGACAACACGTACGCCAACAAGAATATTCCACAACAAGAAAACAAATTGACCCGCCACAGGCTTGAAGGATCAAGGAACAGAAAAAACTCACCAAGACTGTTATGGGCGGTGTCAGTAAAGACATTCCGGTAGTGAGCCAGCCACAGCGGCAGCCAGCGCTGCAGCAACCAGATGAATATGGCAGCAGCGATCAAAGAGCACGCCAGAAAGAGCGCTATCATGCCGAACCCTGCCCGGCCATTGGCTCGAAGCTGGTTCTCGTACTATGGA
Source organism: Pusillimonas sp. (assembly GCF_029263785.1). Lineage (GTDB taxonomy): Bacteria > Pseudomonadota > Gammaproteobacteria > Burkholderiales > Burkholderiaceae_B > Pusillimonas. The sequence goes on from NZ_JAJUFE010000026.1 coordinate 12,089, forward strand.
TTTCATATCGAAGCCCAAACATCGAAGCATCCAGATTCGCGAACCCGCCACCATCCCGCGCAAAGAAGTCGGGCATGACTCCGCAGCCGACAAATGCCGGAACGGGACCGGCCTCGTAAGAAAACAGTGGCTGAAGCTGAATACGGCCGCTTTCCATCCCGCAAACTTCAACGATGGCGTCGATGTAACGTCGACCGTCACTGGATCGCACCTGCTGAACGATCAGGTCTATGCTGGCCGCGATATGTTCGCGAACTGCCGCCAACGGAAGATCCATGCCGGCCATCAATATCATGGTTTCCAACCTGGCCAATGCATCGCGCGGACTGTTGGCGTGTAAAGTGGTCAAGGAACCCTCATGGCCGGTGTTCATGGCGGCCAGCATGTCAAACGCCTCGCCGCCACGACATTCGCCCACAACGATGCGGTCTGGCCGCATGCGCAGCGCGTTGCGCACCAGGTCGCGAATCTGAATGGCGCCCCGGCCTTCAAGATTGGGCGGACGTGCTTCGAGCGTTACCAGGTGCGCGTGATCGAGCTTCAGCTCGGCGGCATCCTCGATAGTAACGATTCGTTCACCCTCGGGTATGCAATTCGAGAGAACATTCAGCAAGGTGGTTTTGCCGGAGCCCGTCCCGCCGGACACAATGATGTTCTTGCGCTGCTTGACACAGACGGCAAGAAATTCGCGCATGAAAGGTGCCAGTGCGCCCACTTCAACAAGATCGTGCATGGAAGGGCGCCGTACGGGGAACTTGCGAATGGTCAGACTCGCCCCGCGTAGTGCGACGGGTGGAATCACCGCGTTCACTCTTGATCCGTCTTGAAGCCGTGCATCCACCATCGGCGAGCTCTCGTCTATACGACGGCCTAAAGGCGATATGATTCGTTCGATTACGCCCAGAACTGCCTGTTCGCTGCTGAATCCCGAAGGATGACGATGTATGCATCCGCCAGACTCGACGAAAATCTCGTCGTGCCGATTGACCATGATCTCGGTAATGGTGACATCAGCAAGCAGAGGCTCGAGCGGCCCCAGACCTACAGCTTCGTCAACGACCTCGGCCAGCAATGTTGAACGATCCATGTCGACGGGCAGATCGGGGTCGTTATGGATAATGTCAGTCATGACCTGGCAAGCTTCATTACGAAGCGCAGAGTCGCTTAGCATCACAACATCACGTCGCCGCAAATCCAGCGCTTTCAACAGTTCGCGCTGCAATCGCTTTCGATGAGGCAGTCGCCGATTCAGTTCGTCGAGTGCAGGAGGGTCTGCCGCGGAGGAATTTATTGCGCTGGTCGGACCCGCATCGTCGGCGACACTTTTGGCATTCAGAGCACCTTCGGTGCGGGACGGTGGATGACTTTCCTGACAGCGCCTCACTCGCATCAGACACGGACCAATGACAATTTCGTCTCCGGGTAATAGCGGCCCGTAATGACTGATTCTTCGTCCATTGACTGATGTGCCGCTAAGAGCACCCAGATCGTCAATGAATGGACCATCGGGACCCTGAGCTATCCGAGCATGGCGTTTGCCCACCCGCCAGGCCGCGACTTGCAAGCCGCATGCGGGCGAACGACCAATATCAAGCGGAAGCTCGACAGCACGTTGCTCGACGGTACCGTCCTCGTATTCGAGTTCAAGCTCTACCACGTCCGCCCTCCCTGAGTGGGTTCCTGTAACCATTGCGAGCCTGGCCCTGAATACGGATTCCAGCTCGGTGAACCATCTGCAATCGGCTTGGGAAGAGACTTGAGGTCTCGCACGGGCACATTAAGCACTTCGGGAGCACGAAACGTGTCTTGCAAGATTTCTCGGCCTTTCCTCACCCTTTCCTGCAGATCGGGATGATCGGCGGAGACGACAACCGGGGTGACGAATATTGCCAGCTCGGTTTCGGCATGCTGAAACTTCGTCGAACTGAACAGCCGACCCAGCACGGGCACGTCTCCGAGACCGGGAACCTTACTGACATTACGGGATTCATCGCGGGAAAGGAAGCCGGCCATTACCAGGGTCTGGCCGGAACGCACGTTGAACTCGGTTGACGCGCGTCGGGTCTTGAGTGATGGACCATTGGGCACCGATAGCGCACTATCGATAGAGCTGACCTCAACCTCGATATGTGACCGGACCGCCCCATTGCGTTCAATTTGTGGAGTGATTCGCAGCGAGACCCCATAGGGTTTGAATGCCGTATTTGTATTGCCGTTGGCATCTACGGTTGAATATGGCACCTCGCCGCCGGCCAGAAACTCGGCCGTCGCTCCGCTTCTTGCAAGCAGTTGGGGTTGTGCCAGCACAACCGCGGTACCCGTCTGCGCCATCGCATTGATGCGAGCGGACAGCAGGGTGTTGATTCCAAAATAGCCTGCCATGGGTGCAGCGATTCCGGGCACCGGCATCGGTGCCGCTTCAGCCCCGACTCCGGGGCGCTGATCCAGCCGCCGCGTTCCACCGTCCCATGCCAAGCCGGCAAACAGGCCACCATCTGTCTCGCCGTTCCAGCGCACACCAAGCTCTTGCAATTGGCTTCGAGGTACCTCTACCACCTGAACGTCCAGCAACACCATGCTGTCCCAGCCTATCTGACCCGTGAGGTCAAGCAGTTGAGGGTAGCGCTGCGCCAACTGGGCAAGCCGTTCACGATCGGAATCTGACAAGTCATCACCTTCCACGATGAGTTTGTCTCCGACACTCGTTACGCGTGTCTGTGGAATTCGCTCGAGTACAGCCCGCAACTCTTGCTGCATTCGCCGTGCCCCTTCCGGCGCTACCTCAACATCGTATCTGCGACGCATGCCATCCTCGGACCACACCTGGACGACCGTGGAACCCTCACCCCGTGCAAAGACGATGACTTCTTTTTCTTCTGTGGTGATGGCGTTGACTACCTTGCCGTCACCTACAGCAACCCGGGCCACATCCGGAATTGCAAGCACACGGACCTCTCCTACCTGCAAGGTAATAAACTCGCTTTCACCCCCCCAGACGTTTCCGGCGGCGACAGCGCTCAGACCAAGGAGAGCAATTCGAAGCCAGTGCAGCGCATAGTGTTTCCTTGCCATGCCATCCTCGTTAATCATCGGTCAGTCCAGCGTCGGTGATCTCCTCGCCGAGCTCGGTGCCTTGCATGGACTCCTGAGCGGCGAGCCAGGCACTGACAAGTGGAGGGACGTCGGGCAGATCAAACATGCCCGTCGTGGGCGCGACGTCGGAATTGGGGCGTAATCCCGCTAGTCGCCGTACAGGTCTATCACCGTAAATAACTGGCGCACGGCGTGGCGGCTGCGAGATCGGCGTGCCCTGCGATACCCCGATAAGGCTTGCCAGGTCGCCCCGCGAAGCGCGCTGCGTTGGAGTACCGTCATCTGAACGTCGCAGTAATGCTGTAAGAGAGCCGCTTTGTCTGGCCGCTACGAGCTTGATTGCATCTTCAGGAGCGGTATCAAGTGTGACGGTTGAGTACCCCTGCCCTTCGTGTCCGGCGCCGCCCTCGGTAGAGGTGCCGGTGGCCAGGACGAGCACACCTTGCAGTAATGGGGCCGTGATTCGCCTGCGCTGATAATCAAACGATACGTACAGATCAATCAGGTCACCGGGCTCAAGTAAGCCGGACGCGGAGTTGATGGCATCGATGGGCATGGTGATCGCACGCCTGCCCTCACCCAGTCTGGACGAAAATGGTGCACCCTTTTCGCTTGCCGCATGTATGGGCAGTAGTACGTCGCCGGCCCTCAGCGGTGCTCTAAGCAGGCGTCCGTCTATCGCAGCCAGACCTTCAGGAGACAGGCTGTCGCTTGATGTGACTTCAGCGGGAAAGCTGCGCACGGCCAAGTGTTCGGGCCGTAGTCGCACGCCGGCGGGCAGATCTCTAGCCGCAACAATACGTTGTACGGTCGGCACTTTGGCCCGAGCTTCAATTTGCTGGATACGACCTTGAATATGCTGGCGGGCTCCCCACATGGCGAGCATTCCGGCCACAAGCGCAATGCCAAGCATAATCGCGGACTGTCTATCAAATGGAAACCTCATGGGAACCCTCCCGAAACCTTTGACGGGGCCAATGAACGGCAACCAGGATTGGGGCGAACCAGCACACGCGCCCCGGCCACCGCCAAAGCTCAGCCTGACTGGCTGACAAAGACAAACGCTTCTGAACCTTTCACAACAGGGTTTACGTCGATACTTCGTGGATAGTCGCCGGCGCCAGGCTCATCATGGATCCACGAATGAGCGCCGGCCCGACTCCAGCCCGACCGTTGCAAATACAGGTCCATGGATCCAAGAAACGTGTCAAGAGATTGAACGGGACGGTGCACGCTCTGATTGACCGGGCGATTACCGATACGGGACGACTGCGCAAAAACCAAGCTGGCGTTATGTGTGAGCCACGGTGTCAAAACACCAGCGCTTCGCTCTTGGGGAATGCTTTTCACATCAAGCGGCAAGGCGGAGACCATGCCTTTTATCCGCCCCTGCCCAGAATCAAGTTGCGCCACCCAATGGCGGCCTCCGTGCACACCGGACAGCAAAATGCTGCCGGGCAACGTAGTAACGCGTTGGAAGTGACCACGGTGCCGCGCCATGAGGCGCGCCGCGTCCTCCAATGTCAAGTCAGCAGTGAATCCTCTAACCACAACAGGCACCCCGGAAACTTGCATTTCGATTGGCTCGTACCAAAGAAAAGATGGTGTCTTGGCGTGCGGAAACGACATTTCAGTGCTGGGGAGCGCGATGGCACTTTTTGCGGCAAGCAAAGACAAACCCGCCATGGCGAACGGAATGCCTCTTACTGCAAAGGCGAAGCGTTGCACCTGCTTGGCTGATCTGACCCGCTTCAGCATTCGGGTAACTCGAGAACTCGGTTTCATGGCTGATCTCCATAAAGGCGATGATGTTCGGGCACGACGTCGATCCAGGCACGCAACCATTCCTCAGCAGGCCTGGCCCTGCCCCAGCCCGCATCGACTGGGTTCATGACAGTTTGAATCTGATTCGCCAGGCGATACGAGTCGCTCGACGCATCACCCCACGCTCGCGCAGAATCACCCACGCGTTGCTGTGCATGTTCAGCGCTGGAAGCGTGACCCACGCCAGTCAGAATGGCGGTATGACGAACCAGTGTGGGATACGCCGCATCGAATTCTCGCAGCCCCGCTCCGAATAAACCTTCACGGGATACTCCATAGGTGCCGCGGGAGAAGAAGGCGACACTGGCCCGAGCATCGACAATGCCCTCGTCGGCAACAGACCATTGCTCGCGCAACACCTTGGTGTCCGCGCCCATCTGCCCGGGTTGTGCCAAAGGCGAAAGCTTCTCGTCGCGATTGATCTGAATAGCGAGCTGACGTTCGCTTTCGAGCAATAACCGGCCACGCCGATCGGACCATCGATGGTCCGGTGCCCCAAAGTAGTCATGCCAGATTGCACCGGGAGCCTGCGGCTGGGCCCGGGTCGTTGCGAAAGCCGCATACCGGCTCGCATGAGACGCCTGAAGCGCAATATCCTGGTAGCGGCCAAGCCAGGACACCGCTGTCAGGACAAGCATCAGAACTGCCAGGGTGATCATGGCTTCTACAACCGCCTGCCCATCTTGCAGCTGCGCCCGCCAACGGTCAGTCAGATTCATCTTGGCGACCCCTGTGTGGCGGAAACTGGTGAGAGGCGCGCCTGCCAGAACGGCTGGAACAGGTTCGGCAACTCGACACCACCATCTTGACGTTTGTCAGGTCGATAGAAATACGTTTCGGCGGCACTGCTTGTAGTGATCGGAATGCCTTCAGGACCCGTGCGACGCAGCATCGCACTGAACCTTAATACTTCGCCGGTTTCCTGAGCGCTCACGTCGTAAAAATTGGGTAAGCCCGCCGAGCTCCATCTTGACCTGTTTGCCCGAGCATGTGAGTTCGCAAGAGGATTGGCGTCGCCGGAAAAAATGTCCCAGCTGGTTGCTTCCTGTACCCACCGCCAAAAATCCTGGGAAGAGAAGTTTTCCGGCGGGTCATCGACGTGAGGGGCGTCAATGGTCTGAGACCTTGCGGTAGGAATCCAGCCCCATCCCATCGCATATTCGCGGAAGTAGCAACCAATCCATCGATTTGACCGCAGTGCATGAAAGGACTGCGTATCAATCGATTGCCATACACCCGCATCATCCAGCTGTGTCTGGCCGCGACGGCGCAGTTCATGCCGTCGCGTGGGACAACGCACCTGCACCGCCCATGGATTTCGCGCAGTGTGGTTGCGCGGGTCGAGAAAGGCGAAGCGCCCGGCGACCTGCCGAACAACGGGTGCGAGCATGGAGCGGCCGGAATGCAATCGCACGGATCCCGGCCAATCGTCGTGAGTTATTTCAAGTTGAAATGGAGCGCCATCATAGTGACGGGACAACACTTGGTTCATGGCAAGGTCGCGCGCAGCCTGCAAGCTGGAAACCAGGTCATGCTGCACGGTCCCAAGCACTGTGTGAACGATGTGATCATGCTCTGCATAGGCCCGCGCCAACTGCCCTGGCGATCTGACCAGGGAGTCAAGCCCTGAAGCGCGAGTCGATGCCGCATACGCAGAACCATGGGCAGTGCCAAACAGCATCGATATCAAGTATTTCGGGGGGTTCCCGACAGAAGCCTGACGAGACTGTGTGGCCCCCAGAGACGCCCAGCTTCCAAGCGTTACCAGATGTGCCATCGCTACCTGATGTGCAATCTGCGTCCGATTGAGCAAGGCAAGCATGTTCAACGCGCGTGCTTGTACAAGCGCCCCACTGTATGCAGCTGCATCGATTCCATGCAATTGACGGACTTTGGCAGCGACCATCTGCCCAGCCGCAAAATATCGGATCAGAACCAGTGATGCAACGGTGACAAGCAGGACTCCCCAGATCAGGGCCTGCCCTTGTTGAGATTGCGGAATCATTGTCCGACTCCGGCGTTACCGGTAAAGGACTGGAGAGTTTTTGTTTCGGTCTGCCCCACCGCCAATCCGGCAGCCGCCTGTGCCGCCTGACTTTGCGCGCTGCCGTCTTCTCCTGCCAGTTCGCGTGCCATGGCCGCCGTTTGAGAACGCACGACCTGCCCAAACAATTGATAAACAGCAATAGCTGCAACAGCGACCAAGGCGACGATGATGATGTATTCGGTCATACCCTGGCCACGCTGCCATACGCCCGCTTGCATGGTCCTCTCCTGTCAAGTCAAATCCGTAGACAAAGTTTGACTATCTGGCGACAGGGCCACAATTCGCACATACCGACACGGATCAATACGCGCGAATCTTTATTTACCGCTTACATCACGTGTGCCCGCTGTAACGCAAACACCCCGAATCCGTCGATGCAGATCCGGGGTGCGTGTACGGTCGTCGTGTAAAGCCTGGTCAGCCGGGCTTTACACAATAGCAATCAAAGGCAATGCAATTTATTTGCTTGAATCAGCGTAGCGCTTGGCGCTCTCAAGAATCTCCTTGCGTGCGGCTTCAGGGCCGTCCCAACCTTTGACCTTGACCCACTTGCCTTTCTCAAGATCTTTGTAGTGCTCGAAGAAGTGCTGGATGCGGGCCAGGGATTCTTCGGGCAGATCTTGGGGCGATTTAATATTGCGGTACGGGGGGTACAGCTTGTCAACCGGCAAGGCCAGCAATTTAGCGTCGCCACCCGCTTCGTCATCCATATGCAATACACCAATGGCGCGACAACGAACTACGGCGCCAACCTGAATCGGAAACGGCGTAATCACCAAGACGTCGGCCGGGTCACCGTCATCCGAAATGGTCTCGGGGATATAGCCGTAGTTGGCGGGGTAATGCATGGCAGCCAGCATGAAGCGATCTACAAATACCGCTCCCGACTCTTTATCCACCTCGTACTTGACGGGGTCGGAGTTCATGGGAATTTCGATAATGACGTTGAATTCGTCGGGCAACTTGGCGCCGGCGGGGACGCGGTCTAAGCTCATGCTTGCACTACCTCGGTTAGAAAATAAAAGAAGGAAATATCAATCGTGGCGCTTGAAGGAGTCGTCTGTCTTGACAGGCTCTTCGCCCTGACCATGCGGTCGGTCGGACGTCTGACTCAGGTCTACGCCGGGTATGGGCGCACTATCGAAGTATTCGTCCAGGTCAGAATCTGCAGACGACATCGACGCGGCGTCGGGTGCAGAAGGCGGGGCATCTACCGGCGCAGTTTGATTGCTGTCGTCGAAATAGTCTGCCGCGCTAGCTGCCACTGGCGAATAAGGCTCTGGATCGACTGTGGCAGCAATGGGAATATCATCTACATCGATAAGCGTCGGGTCTGCGCGGGTATCAGCGGCGGGCAACACCGTGCTGACATGAAGTACCGGCAGCACACCGGCCACGCCAGAAGCAAGACGCCAGTGCTTCATCGCATCGGCCTCGCGTCCAAGGCGGTCATACAAATTACCCAACAGGGCATGAATCCGTACATCGCTGCGCACCTTCATGCTGCGCAGCAAATAGCGTTCGCCCGGCCCCCACAACTGCCCCGTCAGGCACAGGTTGCCCAGCGCCGCCAACAGGTCTGAGTTCTGAGGCTCTTGCCGGAGCCACACCTCGCCTTTGGCAAGACGGCGCGCCACCTGCTCGGGAGGACACTGCGAATACGCGTTAAGCAGCCGCGGATCGAGCCGGGTGTTCAGGGCAGCTTCAAGCACTTTGCCGGCCGCCTCGAAATCGCCCTGCTGCTCATGAAACGCGGCCGCCGCCAACGCCACTTCGGGTAAGGTTTTTTCGTCAGACTTGAGGCCGCCCCACATTGACTTGAATTCTTCGGGAGGAACAGACCGCAGGCGTACAGCGGCCGAGGTCTCGATCAGAGGAAGTGCTTCAGACGGATCGATGACTCCGCGGCGCGACAGCGCTCGCGCAAGCTCGAATACACGTTCATGCTTATTCAACTGACTATAAGCACGCAACAGCAAACGCGCGGCGTGAGAGTGACGGGGATTGCTTTCGTGCACGGGTTCCAGCAGGGCCAGGGCCTCGTTGGGCCGATTCTGATCCAGCAGCATCTCGGCGGTGGCCGTAGCGTGCGCCTCTTTGAGCCGGCGATCATCGCCTGCCGCCTGGCTTGCCACACGCAGCGCTTCGTCTCGTCGAGCGTACTCGCCCAGGTGGTGCGAGGCCCTTGCCAATGCCAGACCTGCCAGCACGCGGGTATTCGGCGATTTGCTGCGACCCAGCAGCTTGGACAGCTTTTGCTCGGCTTCTGGATAACGACCTTCCAGTACGCTGATCCATCCCGATTCCAGAAGCTCGTGTTCCTTTTTTCGGCCACGCAGTCCACGCCAGGAGCGGAAGCGCTCCGGCCCGGAAGCCAACCACCCGATCACACGCAATGCAACATGAAGCACCACGAAACCGGCAATCAGCAATAACACGGCAAAGGTCAGCGACAGCTCGATTCGCCATGGCTGGGCAATGATCAATACGTTGCCACTGTGTTCACGCAACACCAAAGCCAGGGCAACCGCCAATATCAGCAATATGGCCATCCACAACCATGTTCTCATTGCTTACACCCCCAACGGAATGAAGCGGCTGCGAACAGCAGCGCTGGTCGACTCACCGCTTGTCGCAGGTGTCTCGGCATCATCGGGCTCGGCAACGCTTGGCGTACTGCTGGAACTTGGGGTGTCGGTTTCGGACTCGCTTTCGCTGGGTGCTTCGGGCTCGCCGCCATTTTTGGTGCCGACGCCTGCATCGCTTTCCTGGTTTTCCGGCGCACCGGAAGCGGGTTCGGAAGGTGTGCTGCCGGATTGTTCTGCCGCTTGATCGGCATCGGCCGCTGCACCATCGCCATTAGTGCCTGAATGTGAAGACCGCGCATGTTCCTCGCGCAGGGTCTGGATAGCGCTCTGGCTATTGGAAACGGCGGGCAAATCGACCCGGATCGAGGTGTCAGCCAGCTGCAGGGCCAGACGCAAGGCACGATGTCCTTCTACAGAGTTGATATCGTACCGGGACTGCAGCAGCTGAACGATGGCACGTGTTTCTGTGGCCCATACATCCGGTTGCTTCATCAGCAAGGCGACTTGGGCTGTCATGAGTCTCAGGCGCAGCTTATCGCGCAGGCTGCCTGCCTGCTCGGGCGACATGAGCAATGCCGCGGCATCATCAACACGCCGAATGCTGATGAAGCTTGCGAGATCCTGCCTGATGTCGAACCATGTCTGACGCGACCAATTGGCGACCGAAGACAGGCTTTGCTTCCACCACGGGGAAGCCGGGTCTACCGGTTCGCGGGCGGGTGGCTGAGTGCTGTTTTCAGATTTGGGAGCGACCGCCACGGCTGGCGAGGCGTCATCGGGAATCAGCATGGGTGCCGATTCGATCAAACGACCCAGCTCGTCGATTCGGCTGGACAGGCGATTGATATCAACGGTAGAGACGGCCCGCAGTCGTTCGAGATCGCCATTTATTGCCTGCTGCAGCGAAGCCAGATTTGGACGGTTCGCGCGAGCCAGTTGTGCTTGGGCGGTTTCCAGAGCGATGATGGCATTGCTGACGTTACCCCCCAGCAACAACTGCTGATGCGCAATGGAAACCAGATGGTCGATATCGTTGACAAGTGCGATGTCCGTACCGCTGTCGGTGAGCATCTGAAGGGCCTGCTCCAGGCTTTGCAGATGTTGTTGCGCGTCGTCGAGCTCAGCGCGCATTTGTTCAATGGTTTGCTCTTGTCGACGAGTCAGGCTCAGGGCCTGCGCCGCCTGGGCTGATGCAGCCTGCGCGTCGCGCGCGCTTTGCTGCGCCTGGGACAGCAACGCACCAGCCTGGTCATGCATGGTGCGATGCTGGTACCAAACTGCGCCGGCCAGCACTGCTGCAACAAGCAATAGCACCACAATCGCGATGAACGGCCATACACGGCGAGGCGACTTTGTGTCGCCGCCGACGGCCTGCGTCGCCTTTTTCTGATTGGTCTTGTCGGGCCCCGTGGCGCCGCTGGACGTAGTGTCGGGTTTGGTGTCTGTCATGGCGAAATTGTAATCCTTAGCACCCTTTCAGCGTAAAGCAAGCGACATAACCGTACTTGCGATCTGGTCGTCGGCCGGCGCGCATATGGTAACCGCCAGCTCGCCTACCTTACCAGAAGAAGAAAGGGCATCGAGCGACGATTGTAAACGCCCTGCAACCCGGGGATGTATTACCACGTAATGGAAAGCCGTGCACTGGGGCCAAAGGCCATGTCGCTGGACGTTATCACTATACGCCTGTACGCCGTGGGCGCTGGTCAGCAAGCAGATTATTGGCCGTCCGGAACTCACGGCGTCGTGTATTTGCTTGGCAGCCGCTGCGGGCCATATAGAGGTACGTCGCTCGTAGGAAGCGTGACGGACAACCTGCAGACCGGCCTCTTCGAGTCGACTGCCCAACCACTCACGACCGTCCTGGCCTCGCACAATCAGTACCCTGCTCATCTCATCAGTATGAGTCTGCAAATGTCGCCAAAGCGACTCTGAATCCTGAGACTCATCGTCGAGCGGCACGATGAGTCGATCGGCGGAAACCAGCCCGGCGTCGAGTACCGCTCGGGCAGTGGCTGCGCCTACCGCTGCCACACGGGTTTCAGGAGGCCATGCACGGCTGCGTTGATTGCCCCGCCGGCGCCACTGCTGCAGGTAGCAGTTGAGGGCGTTCCCCGATACAAACACCACCAGGTCGAAATCAGCCGGAGATGGAACAGAGGCGGCGTCGACGAGCCGCGGCGCAATATCCAGCACCGGCACCGCAAGCGCCTCTACGCCTTCCTTGGTCAGTCGCCGCAGAAGAGATTCATTACGGCTCTGAGGACGGGTTAACAGGACCAGAGCATTTGCCGATTGGCCCGCCATGACCGTCAGTTCGCAGAAGGTGTTGCGCCCGGCGATCCGGCGACAGGATGGTCGGGCAACAAAGTAGCGAGAATGTCACGTGCGCCTTGCTCTAGCAGCTGAGCAGCCACCTGCCGGCCCAAGGCCTCGGCCTGATCCGGCGCACCGGATGCTTCGGCACGTATAAGCACGGAACCATCAGGCTGGGCCACCAGGCCACGCAGATGCAAAACGTTTTCGTGCTGCTGAGCGTACGCAGCCAAAGGCACCTGGCACGACCCGCCCAATTCGGCCGATACCGTTCGCTCGGCCAGCGCACACCAAGTAGACTCGCGGCATTCCAGTGGTGCCAGCCACTCGCGCAAGTCAGTACGGTCGGCCATGACTTCGATGCCCAATGCACCTTGCCCGGCCGAGGGCAGACTTTGTTCGGGTGCGAGGTACGAGCGAATGCGCGACGAAAGTCCCAGTCGCTGCAAACCGGCCGCCGCCAGAATAATCGCCGCGTATTCGCCCCGATCAAGCTTTCCCAGGCGCGTATCGAGGTTGCCGCGCAAAGGGCGTACCTCGAGATGGGGATAAAGGGCACGGATTTGTGCCTCGCGACGCAGGCTGGAGGTTCCGACCACGGCGCCGGGTGGAAGCTCAGACAAATTATCTACCTGATTGGACACCAATGCGTCGCGCGGATCTTCTCGCTTCATGACAGCGGTTAACGCAAACGGCAACTTCAGGTCGACCGGCACATCTTTGAGGGAATGCACTGCCAGATCGGCCCGACCATCGAGCAGAGCCGTTTCAAGCTCTTTGACAAACAACCCCTTGCCGCCGACCTTGGACAGGGTGCGGTCAAGTATCTGATCGCCGCGTGTAGTCATTTCGAGCAGGCTGACATCGCACTGCGGGTAGAGCTCGAGCAGGCGGCTTTTTACATGCTCGGCCTGCCACAAGGCCAGACGGCTGGCCCGCGTGGCAATAACCAGACGGGCCGGACTTGGCTTGCGATCAGGCATAGTAATTCACGACCAGGTAAGCGATTATTCCGATGATGGCCAGGATAAACAGCCCTTTTAGCAGGGACATGCCCCCGTCTACGTCTTTCTTGTCGCCGGACGACGGCTTAAACAGACCCATGTGTATCTACCTTTTTGGCAATCTTTCGTGCGGCCAGCCATTTACCGATCAGGATGACCAGGGCGGCTCCGACCACTTCTGCCGCTATTTTAGCCGTGACAGTCGGCGCACCGACTTGATCGATGACAAACACGTCGGTAAGGATCATGCCACCGGCAATCCAGCCCAATAGGCCGGCACCAAACAAAACGACAATCGGAAAGCGGTCAATAAGTTTCAGGACCAGGGTGCTGCCCCAGATAATGATGGGCACACTCAGCAGCAGGCCAAATATCACATATCCCATTTGATGATCTGCCTGAGCGTTCATGGCTGCCCCCGCGATGGCGATGACGTTGTCCAGGCTCATGACAAAGTCGGCAACCAGTATCGTCTTTACAGCAGTCCAGACGGACGAACCTGCGGTAATGTTTTCATGATGCCCTTCTTCCGGCATCAACAGCTTGATGCCAATCCATAACAACAGAAGACCGCCCACGACCTTGAGAAAAGGAATGCTCAGTAACTGCAGGGCAAAGAAAATCAACACCACGCGCATGATGATGGCGCCCGCTGTACCCCAAAGAATGCCTCGCATCCTTTGTCGGGGATCAAGCTTTCGGCAGGCCAGCGCAATGACAACTGCGTTGTCGCCACCCAGCAAAATGTCGATCATCACTATCTGGAACAAGGCGCCCCAGTGCAGGGTGCTAAAGAATTCTGTCATCAGGTCTCCTGACCGTGTGTTATGAGCTGCGACCGCATCATCGTAGCGCAAACGAGAAGGCCGACACTGTGCCGCCACGCCTGTGCTCAAGGTGCAAAAGGCCCGCCGAAGCGGGCCTTTTGTGATGCTCTACTGCATGAATGGGCTTACAGTACCGATTTGAGCAGCTTGCCCATTTCGGATGGATCGCGAGTGGTACGGATACCGCAAGCTTCCATGACTTCGAGCTTGGCATCGGCTGTGTCCGCGCCGCCGGCGATCAAGGCACCTGCGTGACCCATACGCTTTCCAGGAGGCGCCGTAACACCAGCGATAAATCCGACAACAGGCTTCTTCATGTTGTCCTTCGCCCACTGGGCAGCGTTGACCTCGTCCGGACCACCGATTTCGCCGATCATGACGACGGCGTCGGTATCGGGGTCTTCGTTGAACATCTTCAGGATGTCGACGTGCTTGAGGCCGTTGATGGGATCGCCACCGATACCAACGGCGGTCGACTGACCCAGGCCCAGCTCGGTCAATTGGGCAACAGCTTCGTACGTGAGGGTGCCCGAACGGCTGACGACACCGATGCGACCCTTGCGCGAGATGTGACCGGGCATGATGCCGATCTTGAGCTCGTCGGGAGTAATAAGGCCTGGGCAGTTAGGGCCAAGCAAAAGCGTCTTCTTGTTCTCGGCACGCATGCGGTTGCGCACTTCGAGCATGTCGCGAACGGGAATTCCCTCGGTAATGCAGATGACCAGGTCCAGGTCAGCGTCGACGGCTTCCCAGATAGCAGCTGCTGCACCCGCCGGCGGCACATAAATGACAGAAACCGTAGCGCCGGTTTCGGCCTTGGCTTCCTTGACGCTGCCGAAGATGGGCACGCCCTCGAAATCCTGGCCTGCCTTCTTGGGATGCACGCCTGCGACAAAGGCTTCTTTGCCATTGGCGTATTCACGGCAGTAATGAGTGTGGAACTGGCCGGTTTTGCCGGTGATTCCCTGGGTGATGACTTTGGTGTCTTTGTTGATCAAGATCGACATTTACAAATCCTCGGCAAATTCTTATTTGGCGGCAGCTACGACTTTCTGCGCAGCTTCGGCCATGGTGTCGGCGCTGATGATGGGCAGGCCGGAATCGGCCAGCAGCTTCTTGCCCAGCTCTTCGTTGGTACCCTTCATGCGCACCACCAGTGGAACGCTGAGGTTGACGGCCTTGCACGCAGCAATGACGCCCTCGGCGATGATGTCGCAGCGCATGATGCCACCGAAGATGTTGACCAGAATGGCCTTGACGCCTTCGTTCTTGAGCATGATCTTGAACGCTTCTGTAACCTTTTCGGCCGTTGCACCACCACCGACGTCGAGGAAGTTGGCAGGCTCGCCACCGAACAGCTTGATGGTGTCCATGGTAGCCATGGCCAGGCCGGCGCCGTTTACCAGGCAGCCGATGTTGCCGTCGAGCTGAATATACGCCAGGTCAAACTTGCTGGCTTCGACCTCGGCGGGATCTTCTTCGTCCAGGTCGCGATATTCAACGATTTCGGGGTGACGGAACAGTGCGTTGGAATCGAAGTTGAATTTGGCGTCCAGAGCAATGATGTTGCCATTGCTGTCGCGGTTCAAGGGGTTGATCTCGACCAGCGATGCGTCGGTTTCCATATAGCACTGATAAAGCTTCTGGAACACGTCGGCGGCCTGCTCGATTGAGTTCTCGGGCATTTCAATCGCCTTGGCGATTTTTATCGCCTGCTCTTTGCTCATGCCGGTCAACGGATCGATGTACTCGGTAATGATCTTCTCGGGTGTGGACTCAGCCACTTCCTCGATGTCCATGCCGCCTTCGCTGGAGGCAATGAAGGCAACTTTTTGCGTCGCGCGATCGGTAACTACGGAAACGTAGTATTCCTTCTGGATGTCGGCGCCTTCTTCGATGTACAGGCGGCGAACCTTCTGTCCTTCAGGACCAGTCTGGTGCGTCACGAGCTGCATCCCCAGGATCTCGGAAGCGAGCTTGCGAACTTCGTCCAGTGAACGAGCCAGCTTGACGCCACCGCCCTTGCCGCGGCCGCCCGCGTGGATCTGGGCCTTGACGACCCAAACCGGTCCACCCAGTTTTTCGGCCGCTGCTACAGCTTCATCTACGGAAAACGCGGGAATTCCGCGAGGCACTGTCACGCCAAATTTCTTCAGCAGTTCCTTGCCTTGATACTCGTGAATTTTCATTGGTTACCTGTCAGAACGTAATAATGAGAAGAAAGCCTGCAATCAAACCTGTCGGCTACCGATGGCGCGCCTGCGCATCAGCTGCGCCCCCTGTCTTGGCCCGGAGGCACATGCCACTTGGCATAATGCTTTGCAGCCACCGGACCATCCACACGCAAAGCGTGACACCCATCCAGCTCGAAAGGTTTCTTGTCAGGCAAGGTGCCGCTAAGAATCCGCTCTTCGCGCCTGCGACCCGCCATGCACTGCACGGC
>NZ_JAJUFE010000069.1 GCF_029263785.1 Pusillimonas sp.
TAGTCGCCCAGTGACCTGACGAATACCGATTCTTTGTAAATGACGCTGCTCCAGGTTTTACCCTGGCTGACCCAAAGACAAATCAGTGCAGCGGCTCACCGCTTAAGCGGCCAGAGCGAAACGCTCGTCGTTGGCGTTTGTAGTTTTCCAGTGGATTTACGAGCTTACTGGTGCTCGACATGCCCTACGCTGTTTCTTGACCCACGTCGAAGCCAGATCGACCCCAGTGGAAAAACATTGTATCTCAATATACATAGCGTTGGAGCCGCCTGGTGCGAATAAGTTCCCGCAGGCTTACGTACGGCCGTGTTTTTGTAGCTGAATCAGGCTCGTTCGGGAATGCGCGGCCAGAGCTTTTCGATAACCGGCCAGATTTCGGCCGGAGACTTAACAATCGCGTCCGCCTTCCATCCAGCTACTTCGGACAGTTCGCAGTAGCCATATGCGGCGGCCACCGTATGCATGCCGGCCGCCTTTCCGGCGATGACGTCGCGTTCGTCATCGCCAACGTAGATGCAATGTGCCGGATCGATGCCGGCAACGCGAGCCGCATGTAACAGGGGCTCGGGATGGGGCTTGGCGTGGCCGGTTGTATCTCCACCCACCGTCACTACGCAGTCGGTGTGCAGGCCCAGGTGCTTGACCAGGGGCAGGGCCAGGTACTCGAGTTTGTTGGTGACGATACCCCACCGATATCCATTGGCCTTCAGTGTGTCGAGCAGTTCCGGTATACCAGGGAACAGCGTGGTCAATACTGTCATGGCAGCTTCGTAATCCTGCAGGAACTGGCTGCGGAACGCTTCGTATTCGGGATGGTCAGGCAGCATGTCGAGGCTGGCCCGCAGAAGACCCCGTGCCCCTTGCGAGGCCATGGGTCTTAGCGCCTCGTAGGGAAGGGGAGGAAGTCCTTTTCGCTCGCGTTGCTTGTTGGCCGCTGCAGCCAGGTCGGGGGCGGTGTCTGCCAGGGTGCCGTCAAAATCAAATAGTACAAGTCTGTTCATGCCTGCAATATACCCGGGACAGGCGTCGCCTACCGGTCCAAAAGAAATTAGCGGGTGGAACTCAAGCTTCGCGCCTTGCGGCCATCAGGTAGTTGACCGAGGTGTCGTTGCTGAGCTTGTAGTGGTCGGTGATGGGGTTGTATTCCATGCCTGCCATCGCACAGACCGATAAGCCGGCGCTGCGGGCAGCTGCCGCCAGTTCGCGCGGCTTGACGAAGTTTTCGTAGTTGTGAGTGCCGCGCGGCAACAGGCGGAGGACGTACTCGGCGCCGACGATGGCAAAAAGGAATGATTTGGGATTGCGGTTGAGGGTGGAAAAGAACACCCAGCCGCCAGGCTTTACCAGCTGGGCGCAGGCGCGCACGATGGAGGCGGGGTCGGGCACATGCTCGAGCATTTCCATACATGTAACCACGTCGAACCTGCCTGGGTGCGCGGCGGCCATGTCTTCAGCGCTGATCAACTGGTAGTCGACGGCCACTCCGGATTCCAGGCCGTGCAGCTTGGCAACTTTCAGCGATTTGTCAGCCAGGTCGATGCCTGTTACCTGGGCACCCGCAACGGCCATGCTTTCGGCCAGGATCCCGCCACCACAGCCGACGTCCAGTACATCCAGCCCGTCCAGGGAGCCGACCTTCTCCTGGATCCAGCCCAGCCGCAACGGGTTGATAACGTGCAGGGGCTTGAACTCGCTTTCGGGGTCCCACCAGCGTGACGCCAGGGCGCTGAATTTTTCGAGTTCAGACGGATCGACGTTGACGGAAGGGGAAGACGTGGCAACTGACATGGTCAAGGCCTCGGGTGACGGGAAGAAAAAAGGCGCCTGTATATAACAGGCGCCCCAATTGTAGCGTTTTACCCGGGCCCTAAGGCCCGGCGTAATCGGCAGTAGCGTGATTAACGACGCGTACCGACGATTTCGATCTCTACGCGACGGTTCTGAGCGCGGCCTTCGCGAGTGGCGTTGCTGGCGATCGGCTGGAGTTCGCCCTTACCTTCGGTGTAGATACGATTGGGGTCGATGCCCTTGCTGACCAGGTAGTTCTTGACCGTATTGGCACGGCGCTCGGACAGGCCCTGGTTGTACTGCTCGGTACCGATGGAGTCGGTGTGGCCGACTGCGATCAGGGTTTCGAGGTTGATGGAGGCAGCTTGAGCGGCGACTTGATCGAGAACCTGACGGCCTTCGGGCTTGAGGGTGTCTTTGTCGAAGTCGAAGAAGGTGTCAGCGTTGAGGACAACCTTGGTTGCGGTAGGAGCAACGACTTCGGTTTGCTGAGCAACGGGAACACCGTCACAGCCGGGGATGCCGGTTGCAGGCGTCCAGAAGTTATTGCGCCAGCACAGCTCATTGGTGCCGTTCATCCAGACTTCGCCGGACGAGTTCTGCCAGTTGTCGATAGTTTGCGCGGATATTGCACCCGAAGCCGAGAAGGCCGCGATGGCAAGCGCTAATGCGATTTTGGAGGGTTTATTCATGTTTCTCCTCGTTTTGAGCTAGATGCTGAAAGTGGGCGCAGCGAACCTCCGCCGCATAGTAAATAAATAGTAACCGTAGCCAGTATAGCAATGCCCTGGGTTTCTATCCAAGAATTGCTCTGAAATCAGGCGTTGTCGGGCAAATCTTACGGCATTTCAGCAACGTTAGTTAGGCCTGATTCACGTCTGGAGTCCAGATACGCGAAATTCTACCCCAAGTTTCCAGGTGATGTTGGCAATTCGCCACAGTCTTCGCAAGTTGAAGTAAATTCTAAATTCTACCCAGGAAGGGCTGCTTACGCGAAGCAATTTCTGTTGCATCCGGTAATGGGTTGCCTGCTGAAAAGTCCGGAGGCATGGAAGTGCTAGAATTTCCTATTGGCCCGTAACCGGTTTCTGTTCTCGAATTTACCTTTAGATACTCTGCTCTATGGATTCCTACGCCAAGGAGACGCTTCCGATTTCGCTGGAAGAGGAGATGCGTCGCAGCTATCTCGATTACGCCATGAGCGTGATCGTGGGCCGGGCCCTACCCGATGTGCGCGACGGCCTGAAGCCTGTGCATCGGCGAGTGCTCTACGCCATGCACGAACTCAACAATGACTGGAACCGGGCCTACAAGAAGTCTGCACGTATTGTCGGCGATGTCATTGGTAAATATCACCCTCACGGTGACTCCGCCGTTTACGACACAATCGTGCGTATGGCGCAGGATTTCTCTTTGCGATATATGCTCGTAGACGGGCAGGGCAACTTCGGGTCGGTAGACGGCGACAGCGCCGCCGCCATGCGATACACCGAAATCCGTCTGGCGCGCATCGCCCACGAACTTCTGGCCGATATCGATCAGGAAACCGTCGACTTTGGTCCCAACTACGACGGCAGCGAACAAGAACCACTGGTATTGCCCTCGCGGTTGCCCAACTTGCTGGTCAATGGCAGCTCGGGCATTGCTGTGGGTATGGCAACCAATATCCCGCCACATAATCTGGCCGAAGTGGTAGACGGCTGTCTGTATTGCCTGCGCCATCCCGAGTGCACGGTCGACGAGCTCATCGAGCTCATCCCGGCGCCGGACTTTCCCACGGGCGGCATTATTTATGGCATGTCCGGGGTGCGCGAAGGCTACCGCACCGGACGCGGACGCGTCATCATGCGTGCCAAGACGCATTTTGAAGACACCGAAAAGGGCAATCGCCAGGCGATTATCGTTGACGAGCTTCCCTATCAGGTCAACAAGAAGTCCTTGCAGGAACGCATCGCCGAACTGGTCAACGAACGAAAGATCGAGGGCATTTCGGATATTCGCGACGAGTCCGACAAGGACGGCATGCGCCTGGTCATCGAGCTCAAGCGCGGCGAGGTACCCGAAGTCGTCCTGAACAACCTGTATAAGAACACGCAGCTGCAAGACACCTTCGGGATGAACCTGGTGGCGCTGGTCGACGGTCAGCCCCGCCTGCTCAATCTCAAGCAGCTTGTACAGTATTTTCTGGGTCACCGGCGCGAAGTCGTTACACGCCGCACGGTATACCAGTTGCGCAAGGCGCGCGACCGCGGTCATGTGCTTGAAGGTCTGGCAGTGGCGCTGGCCAATATCGATGACTTCATTGCCATTATCAAGGCAGCTCCGACGCCTCCGGTGGCTCGCCAGGAACTTATGGCGCGCAGCTGGGATTCGTCATTGGTACGTGAAATGCTGCAGCGCGCCGACGAAGGGGATACACCCGGAGGTCGCGCGGCCTATCGCCCCGAAGGGCTTGACCCCGAGTACGGTTTGCAAGACGACGGGATGTACCGTCTTAGCGATGTGCAGGCGCAAGAAATCCTCAACATGCGCCTGCAGCGTCTGACCGGGCTTGAACAGGACAAGATCGTCGGCGAATACAAAGAGATCATGGAAACCATCGCCGATCTTCTTGATATTCTGGCTCGCCCCGAACGCGTTACAACCATCATCAGTGACGAGCTCCAGGCGCTGAAGGCTGATTTCAGCACAAATGCCAAAGACGTTCGTCGCTCCGAGATCGAGCACAACGCGACCGAACTCGACACCGAAGACCTCATCACTCCCATGGACATGGTGGTGACCCTGTCGCAAAGCGGCTATATCAAGAGTCAGCCGCTGTCAGAGTACCGGGCGCAGAAGCGTGGCGGCCGCGGACGGCAGGCCACCACCATGAAAGAAAACGACTGGATCGACCAGTTGTTCATTGCCAACACCCACGATTATCTGCTGTGTTTCTCCGACCGCGGTCGCGTGTACTGGCTCAAGGTCTGGGAGGTTCCGCAAGGCTCGCGCACAGCGCGTGGCCGACCCATCGTCAATATGTTCCCGCTCGAAGACGGCGAGAAGATCACGGTGGTATTGGCGGTGAAGGAATTCAGCGAAGACCACTACGTCTTCATGGCCACCTCGCGGGGTACCGTCAAGAAGACGCCGCTGTCCGATTTTTCCAACCCTCGCAAGGCCGGCATTATTGCGGTCGCGCTGGATGAGGGCGATTACCTGATCGGCGCCGATCTGACCGACGGCAAGCACGATGTCATGCTGTTCTCGGACGCTGGCAAGGCCGTCCGCTTCGACGAGAACGATGTTCGCCCCATGGGTCGTACCGCGCGAGGCGTCAGGGGCATGTCGCTCGAAGAAGGGCAGCAGGTGATCTCCTTGCTTGTCGCCGGCGACGAGTCGCAGAGCGTCCTTACCGCCACCGAAAACGGATACGGCAAGCGTACGTCCATTGTCGAATACACCCGTCATGGTCGCGGCACCAAGGGCATGATCGCCATCCAGACTACACCGCGCAATGGCAAGGTCGTGGGCGCAGTGTTGGTCGAGCCGTCCGATGAAATCATGCTCATCACAACGTCAGGGGTTCTCGTTCGTACCCGGGTTTCCGAAATCCGTGAAATGGGCCGGGCCACTCAGGGCGTCACGCTGATCAACGTTGACGACGACAGCACACTGTCGGGCGTGCGTCGCGTGGTGGAAAGTGATGCCGACCTCGACGACGATGAAGCAGACTCATCAGCCGAGGCTCGCTCTGCAGAAGGCCAAGCCGGTACTTCAGCAGAAGGCCAGGCCGGTACTTCAGGCGACACACCGGATTCTGACGACCCCGAAGACAACGCCGGCGCAGGCGATACCCAGGAGAACTCGTAAATGCGGCCGTGGAATTTTTCGGCAGGGCCGTCCACCCTGCCTTTGGAAGTGCTTCAACAGGCCGCAGCCGAAATGACAGACTGGCGCGGAAGCGGGATGTCGGTAATGGAAATGAGCCATCGCGGCAAGCATTACATGCAGATCCGCGACGAAGCCGAGGCCGATCTGCGCGAGTTGCTGGGCGTGTCCGATGATTTCGCCGTGTTGTTCATGCAGGGCGGAGCCACTGCCCAGAACGCACTGGTTCCCCTGAATCTGATCGGTCGCAACGGTTCCGGCAAGGCCGATTACCTGGTGTGTGGTTCGTGGTCGAACAAGTCGTACAAGGAGGCCCTTCGCTACGGCGATATCGCAGTAGCTGCCAGCAGTGGTGAAGAAACCGAGCTGGACGGCGGCAAGTACGCTCCCTGGACGTGGTTTCCGGCGGTCGACACCTGGCGTGTTCGCCCCGATTCAGCCTACGTGCACTTGTGCAGTAACGAAACCATCGGCGGTGTCGAGTTCATGGACTGGCCCGACATGGCCGAGCTTGGCGCGCCCGGCGTTCCCTTGGTCATCGACGCGTCGTCCCATATTCTGTCCCGCCCCTTCGACTTCTCTCGCGTGGGCATGGTTTACGCCGGAGCACAGAAAAATGCCGGGCCGGCGGGTGTCACCCTGGTCATCGTGCGAAAAGACCTCATCGGTCACGCATCGCCAGCCTGCCCGTCCGCGCTCGACTATGCCAATGTCGCCCAGGCAGATTCCATGTTCAATACCCCGCCTACCTACGCCATTTACGTGGCGGGCCTGGTATTCAAGTGGCTCAAGAAGCTGGGCGGAGTCGAGGCGATTGAACGCGAAAACATTGCCAAGGCCGAATTGCTGTACGGCTATCTGGAACAGTCCGGTTTCTATTCGAATCCCGTGCACAGGCCGGTGCGTTCGCGCATGAACGTGCCGTTTGTTTTGGCTGACGAGTCGCTCAACAGCACTTTCCTGGCCGAGTCCGAGCAGGCAGGGCTGCTGGCCCTGAAGGGGCACAAGCTCGTCGGTGGAATGCGCGCTTCCATTTACAACGCCATGCCACTGGCAGGTGTGCAGGCACTGGTCGACTTCATGCGAGATTTCGAAAAACGACATGGATAAAGAATTGCAAAGCAGGCTGGCGCCCTTGCGCGAGCAGATCGATGCGACCGACCGTCAGATACTCGAGCTGCTGAACAAGCGGGCAAACCTGGCTCTTCAGGTTGGCGAAGTCAAGCAAGAAGTTGATGCCGACGGTCCCGTCCTCAAGCCCGAGCGCGAGGCAGCACTGATCCGTCGCTTGCAGGAAACCAATCCGGGCCCCTTCACCAAAGCTGGCATTGCCGCTGTCTGGACCGAAATCATTTCGGTATGCCGTGGGCTGGAGCGTCCGTTGGTGGTCGCTTACCTGGGCCCGCAGGGCTCCTTTTCCGAGCAGGCTGCCGTCGAGCAATTCGGCCAGAGCATCGAAAAGTTGCGCTGTGATTCGTTCGACGAAGTGTTTCGTGCTGTCGAAGCCGGACAGGCCCAGGTGGGCATGGTTCCCGTCGAAAACTCCACCGAAGGCGGTGTCAATCGCAGCCTCGACCTGCTTTTGACATCACCCCTGAAAGTGCAAGGCGAACGCTCATTGAATATTCATCATTGTCTGATGACGCAATCGGGCACGATGGAGGGCGTGACCCGTATCATGGCGCACCCCCAGGCACTGGCCCAGTGTCAGGTCTGGCTTTCGGCACATTACCCGACCATTGCACGTGATGCGGCATCCAGCAACGCCGAGGCCGCCCGAATTGCTTCCGAAGACCCTACCGTTGCAGCCATTGCCGGCAGCATGGCTGCCAAGGCCTGGGGCTTGCAAGTGGCGGTGTCCGGGATCCAGGACGATCCACACAACCGAACCCGCTTTGTAGTAATCGGCAACATGGAGCCTGCTCCCAGTGGGCACGACAAGACAAGTCTGATCCTGGCAGTGCCCAATCGGGCCGGTGCGGTGCACGACATGCTGGCACCCCTGGCCGAGAACGGCGTTTCCATGAGCCGGCTTGAATCGCGTCCGGCCCGTACCGGCCAGTGGGAATATTATTTTTATGCCGACATAATCGGGCATCGTGACGATGAGCCGGTGGCCCGGGCACTGGCGGCACTAAAGGATCGCGCAGCGTTCTTCAAGGTGCTTGGCTCTTACCCCATGCAATAGAGCCCCGGGGTATGAACGCTAACGATTCCCGTCCTGCCCCATCCTCGCCACCCACATTCGCCATTGATGTCGTGGCAGTTGTGGGTGTCGGGCTGATAGGGGGCTCTTTTGCCGCTGCTTTGAAAAAAGCCGGGGTTGCCAAGACGGTTCTTGGTGCCGGACGTCAGCAGCCGACTTTGGCGCGTGCGCAGCGGCTCGGCCTGATTGACAAGGCCGTTTCCATTGAAGAGGCTGCCGCTACCGCAGACCTGATTCTATTGTCCGTGCCCGTAGGGGCGACGGGCAAGGTTCTGGCTCGCATGGCACCCCACTTGCGTGCCCGAACCCTGATTACCGACGCCGGCAGTACCAAGGCTGACGTTGCCACAGCGGCGCGCGAAGCGCTAAAAGAACGCATCTCCCAGTTTATTCCCGGACACCCGATCGCTGGCGCTGAAGCATCAGGGCCGGAAGCCGCCCGCGCTGATCTGTATAAAGGCTGCACGGTGGTGCTGACGCCGCTGGCAGAAAACACCGAATCTGACAGAACATTGCTTCGCCACGTCTGGGAAGCTTGTGGAGCCCGCGTGGTAAACATGCAACCCGCGGCGCATGATACAGCCCTGGCCTCGGTCAGCCACGTGCCTCATTTTCTTGCGGCGGTATTCATGGCACAGGTGGCTGCGGCGGTCGATTCCGATCAGCGCATGAGCCTGGCCGGGTCCGGCTTTCGGGATTTCACCCGTATCGCTGCCGGCTCGCCGGAAATGTGGCGTGATATCTTTGTGGCCAATCGCGAGGCAGTGCTAGCCGAGTTGGCCGAGTTTCGGCGGGTACTTGAGCAGGCCGAACAGTCCTTG
Organism: Pusillimonas sp.; assembly: GCF_029263785.1. Taxonomy (GTDB): domain Bacteria; phylum Pseudomonadota; class Gammaproteobacteria; order Burkholderiales; family Burkholderiaceae_B; genus Pusillimonas. The sequence goes on from NZ_JAJUFE010000069.1 coordinate 8,689, forward strand.
CGCGACGATGACTCCCAGGGGCTGTATGATTTTCTAGAACGCGCGGCGCTTGCGCGCCGTTTCTGGGGTAGCAGGAGCCGTACATGACCGCTGACACCAGCCTTTTGTTGCAACCTCTCGTCTCTGCCAAGGGCGATGTACGCCTGCCGGGGTCCAAAAGTATTTCGAACCGTGTGTTATTGCTGGCGGCGCTGGCGCAAGGAACGACGCGCGTACAGGGCCTGCTGGATTCCGATGACACCCGTGTCATGCTCGACTCGCTTCAAAAACTGGGTGTGTCGCTGACTGAAGTGGATATCGATTCATTGGATATCGATGGAAGCTGCCCGTTTCCGGCCCAGGAGGCCGAGCTTTTTCTGGGCAATGCCGGAACGGCATTTCGTCCTCTGACCGGGGCGCTGGCCTTCATGCAGGGAAACTTTCGCCTGTCCGGCGTGCCTCGCATGCATGAGAGGCCCATCGGCGATCTTGTCGATGCGTTGCGTCAGGCGGGTGCCCATATCGACTACCAGGGAAACGAAGGCTACCCACCCCTGGCCATTTCGCCGCCAACACTTGGCACCGACGGCCCCGTGCGTATCAAGGGTTCGGTCTCCAGCCAGTTCCTGACTTCATTATTGATGGCCGGGCCCATATATACGGCCGCCACGGGGCGCGACCTGGTGATCGAAGTTGACGGGGTACTGATCTCTCGCCCGTATATCCTGATTACCCTGAACCTGATGGCCCGGTTCGGTGTTGACGTCAAATGCGAAGGCTGGCAGCGGTTCACCATACCGGCCTCGGCTGTCTATCGCGCGCCAGGAGTCGTTGCGGTTGAGGGTGACGCGTCGTCTGCCTCGTATTTCATGGCCCTGGGTGCCATAGGGGGCGGCCCCATGCATATACACGGTGTCGGGTCGCGCAGCATTCAAGGTGACGTTGCCTTTGCCGACACCTTGCAAACCATGGGAGCCGACATTACCTGGCATGAGAACTCCATTGAAGTGTCGGGTGTCAATGTCGCCAAAGGCGAACGCCTCAAGGCCTTCGATGAGGATTTCAATCTGATTCCCGACGCTGCCATGACGGCTGCTGCCCTGGCGCTGTATGCAGACGGTCCGTGCACCTTGCGCAATATTGGCAGTTGGCGTGTCAAGGAAACCGATCGTATTCACGCCATGGCTACCGAGTTGCGCAAGCTGGGGGCAAAAGTGGAAGAGGGCAGTGATTGGCTTCGTGTGCACCCGCTTGCCCGGGAAGACTGGCGCGAAGCCAGCATCGCCACCTATGACGATCACCGCATGGCCATGTGTTTTTCACTGGCAGCGTTTGGCCCAAAGCCCATCGTCATCGAAGATCCGGAGTGTGTCAGCAAGACGTTTCCTGACTATTTTTCGGTGTTTCAAGGGGTTGTGTCAGCATGAACTCCACCCAATCACTCACCCCCGTCATAACTATTGACGGCCCTACTGCGTCCGGCAAGGGCACCGTTGCACATCGTGTGGCCCAGATTCTGGGGTGGTCGGTGCTCGACAGCGGGGCACTCTACCGGCTTAGCGCGCTGGCCTGCCTGGAGCAGGGTGTCGACACGACAGACCAGGCCGCTGTAGCCGAAGTGGCGCGCAATCTCGACGTCGAATTCAAGGGGCCGCAAATACTGCTCAACGGGCGCGACGTTGCGACGCGCATCCGCGACGAAGAAGTGGGTAACCTGGCCTCCAGCATCGCTTCCCAACAGCCTTTGCGCGATGCGCTTCTTGCCCGTCAGCGGGCCTTTCGCTGCGGCCCCGGCCTGGTGGCGGACGGCCGTGACATGGGTACCGTCGTATTCCCCGATGCCCAACTAAAAATATTTCTTGAGGCTGACGTCGCGGCGCGTGCTGAAAGAAGATGTAAGCAGTTGAAGGAAAAGGGTTTTTCTGCTAATCTAGCAAACCTCATGAAGGATATGGAAGCGCGTGATGCGCGCGACCGGTCTCGCAGCAATGCGCCGCTTTGTGCGGCTTCTGATGCGAATCTGATCGATTCATCGAATTTAAGCATCGATGAAACGGTCAATGCAGTACTCGATTTGTGGTCCAAGCACCCCGCATCGACAATCAGTCCCCGAAGCTAGTGTTTTTGTTTCGGGTTTGTTCCACTCCACCGGGGCGTAAGCCCAGGTGTGTTTTTAACAGCCATCCTGGCTAATGGACTAACTTTAATGTCTTCCATCCCAACCACTGCCGCCACCGGCGGCGAAAGCTTCGCTGATCTCTTTGCTGAAAGCCTCAAGAATCAGGATATGAAATCGGGCGAGGTCATCTCGGCCGAAGTCGTGCGCATCGATCACAACTTCGTTGTGGTCAACGCAGGTCTCAAATCCGAAGCCCTTATCCCCGTCGAAGAATTCCTCAACGACCAAGGCGAGCTCGAAGTCGAAGCCGGCGCATTTGTGTCGGTGGCCATCGATTCGCTCGAAAACGGCTACGGCGACACCATCCTGTCGCGTGACCGCGCCAAGCGCCTGTCGGCCTGGCTCCAGCTCGAGCAGGCGCTCGAGTCCGGCGAGCTGGTCAACGGCACCATCACCGGCAAGGTCAAGGGCGGCCTTACCGTCATGACCAACGGCATCCGCGCGTTCCTGCCTGGTTCGCTGGTTGATCTGCGTCCGGTCAAGGACACCACGCCGTACGAAGGCAAAACTCTCGAATTCAAGGTCATCAAGCTCGATCGCAAGCGTAACAACGTTGTGTTGTCCCGCCGTGCCGTGCTCGAGGCCAGCATGGGCGAAGAGCGCGAAAAGCTGCTCGAAACCCTGCACGAAGGCGCAGTGGTCAAGGGTGTGGTCAAGAACCTCACCGACTACGGCGCGTTCGTCGACCTGTGTGGTATCGATGGTCTGCTGCACATCACCGATATGGCATGTCGCCGTGTCAGTCACCCATCATAAGTGCTTCAGTTTGGTCA
>NZ_JAJUFE010000072.1 GCF_029263785.1 Pusillimonas sp.
CTCCATCACTGACAGGTGCGGGAACAATTCAAAATGCTGGAACACCATGCCTATTTGCGAGCGCAGTTTGGGCAGGTTGGTATCGCGAGCTCCGACGGACACGCCATTTACCCAGATTTCGCCTTCCTGAAACGGCTCGAGGGCATTGGCAGTTTTTATCAACGTGGATTTCCCCGAGCCGGATGGTCCGCAAACCACCACCACCTCGCCCTTCTGCACCGACGTCGAGCAGTTCTTCAGGACCTGAAACGAGCCGTACCATTTACTGACGTTCTTGAATTCAATCACGGTAAACTCCTTGCGCCTAACGAGCGATAGCCATGCGTCGCTCGACGACTCTGACGAGACGGGACGCGGTGTACGAGATAATGAAATAGACCACGGCGGCAAACACAAACATTTCTACCAGACGGCCATCGCGCTGCGCCACATTATTGGCAGCCCCCAGGAAGTCGGTGAGCGACAGCACATACACCAGGGACGTGTCCTGAAACAACACGATCATTTGCGTCAGGAGCAATGGTGTCATGTTACGAAAGGCTTGGGGTAACACGATTTTTCTCATGACCTGCCAGTAATTGAGTCCCAGTGCATAAGCGGCTGCGGCTTGGCCGCTGGGAATCGACTGAATCCCGGCCCGCATGATTTCGCAAAAGTAGGCGGCTTCAAACAAAATAAAGGTGATCAGCGCCGAGGTAAACCCGCCCACAGGCACGGGCTGCCCGGCCTGCGTCACCCAGCCCACTATATAGGGCACCAAAAAATAAAACCAAAAAATAATCAGGATCAACGGCAAAGCGCGCATAAGGTTTACATAGCTTCCGGCCAGGCCCGAGACGAGGCGATTGGAAGACAGGCGCATCAAGGCCAGCAAGGTGCCCAGCACGATGGCACCCGCGGTGGACAACAGCGTGAGCTTCAGTGTAAACACCAGCCCCACCTGGATTACGTAGGGCGCCGTACGGACAATGGTTTCGAAATCGAACTCTGTCATGCCACGCCCTTTACCTGGCCGCGCCCAGGTACCCGGGTACCTGCATGCGCTTCTCGATATGGCGCATGCCGGCCACTACCAGAATATTGATGATCACATACAGCACTGTGGCGGCCGCGAACGATTCAAAGATCTGGAACGTGAACTCTTGCATGGCACGCGCGGCACCGGTCAGCTCCAGAAGGCCGATAGTAAAGGCCACCGAAGAATTCTTGATCAGGTTCAGCGCCTCGGAAGCCAGCGGAGGCATGATGATGCGTGCTGTCATGGGCAGGAGCACATGGCGGTACGTTTGTGGCCGCGTCAGCCCCAGTGCCGTTGCGGCCATTTCTTGTCCGCGCGGCAAAGACTCGATGCCGGCGCGAATCTGCTCCGCAATGCGCGCGGAGGTAAACAGACCCAGGGCAATTACTGCAGTCCAGAACGTGCTCCAGGTCGGGTCGGCCGACTTGATCATGTCGCCCAACGCTGCGGGCACAATCTCGGGCATCACGAAATACCAGAGAAAGATCTGCACCAAGAGCGGGATGTTGCGAAACAGCTCGACATAGGCTGCACAAAGGCGCTCTACCCATTTGATACGACTCGTGCGCAGCACCCCCACTGCTATGCCGAATATCAGCGCAATGACCCACGCTGCGGCTGAAGCACCTAGCGTCCAGTACACGCCACGGATCAATGTGTAGAGATAGGTTCCCGAGCCGTCTGGCGACGCTTCCCAAAAAACCATCCAGTTCCAGTTGTAGTTCATGTTCAAGCCAATTTAGCGGGATGTCTCGCATCCGATTTTATTCACCGACCACAGCATGACTCTTTTTTAGAAATTCGATACTCGCTGCGGCGCAATATCCAGGCCTATCGCAACAGCATCACCGACCCATGGCAACCCCTTCGCGGCGAGGATCAGCGCCCGCCCACAAGCGACCGTCGTCAATCACGATCCCATGCAAACCGCTCGGGAACTCGTGAACACTCACCTGGTGGCCCATTCGTCGTAAAGGCTGTACCAGTTGCTCAAGCTCTGTGCCACGCTCGAGTTCGGTTTCGCGATTCCGGCTGCCATAATTGGGCAGGGCAATGGCTTGTTGAATATCCAGGCCCCAGTCAATGACACCGACCAATGCCTTGGCGACGTAATTCATGATCGCGCTTCCCCCTGGCGACCCCACCGCCAAGAACGGCTTTTCATCCTTTAACACAATTACCGGAGCCATCGTGCTTCGGGGCCGCTTGTCGGGCTCAACCCGATTGGCAACCGGCCTGCCTTCTTGATCGGCAGGCAGCAGCGAGAAATCCGTCAGTTGATTGTTCAGCAAGAAACCGCGCACAAAAATCTTGCTTCCGAAGGCCGACTCGACACTGGTGGTCATGGACAGCACATTCCCTTCGCGATCTGCAGCCACGATATGGGTCGTCGAGGGGAGCTCCAGCGCATTATCCCGACCCAGTTCAGGCAGACGCGAGACGGGATCACCCGGGGGCGCCACGCCCATGCTGGTTTCGGCGTTGATCAGCCCGGCGCGAGCTTTGAGGTAATCACGGTCAAGCAGCGCCTCGACCGGGACATCCACAAAGTCAGGGTCGGCAAGATAATAGTCCCGGTCCGCAAATGCCAGGCGTCCCGCCTCCGAGAAATAATGAACCGCCTGCGCGCTGGTAGGTCCATAACTGCTCATCGGAAACTGCTCCAGAATTCCCAGCATCTGCAGCAGCCCCACAACTCCCGAACTGGGTGGCGGCATGCCGCATACTTCGTACTCGCGGTAGCCGGCGCACACTGCCCTGCGCTCTTTGGCCTCATAGCTGGACAAATCAGCCAGAGCCAGATCACCCGGCCTGCTGTGATTGTTTACGGCAGCCACGATGTCGCGAGCGATCTCCCCCGTATAGAAAGCGTCGGCTCCATGCCCTGCAATCTCTCGAAGAACCTCGGCAAACTCGGGGTTCTTCAATATGTGGCCCACCGGCCAAGGCTCGCCGTTGGGGTCAAGATAATACGCGGCCGCCGCAGGCTGCCTGGCCAGCGATCGGCTCCGGGCAAGCATTGTGTGAAGCCGGTGCGAGACGGCAAACCCGTTTTCGGCAATCTGTATAGCAGGTTCGAATAACTCCGCCCACGGAAGCTTTCCCTCATGTCGGTGAGCAAGCTCCATCATGCGAACCAGACCAGGCACACCAACCGATATGCCGCTGTTCACCAGCTCGCCAAATGGAAGAGGCCTTCCATCGCGCAGGAAGCGGTCCGCCCTTGCCGCCCCGGGAGCAGTTTCACGACCGTCATACGTGGTCAAACTGCCGTCAGCCTGACGGTAATACACAGCGAACCCTCCACCGCCGATTCCCGACGACTGGGGCTCGGTGAGGTTCAGGACAAGTTGGGCCGCGATGGCCGCATCCATGGCGCTGCCACCTTTCTCGAGCATTTGATAACCGGCTTGGGTAGCCAAGGGGTTCGCGGTTACCACCATGAAATGTTCTGCGCGAACCAGCGATTTTTCTGTATAGCCGCTTCCGCCCTCGGGATTGAGGTGCTGCGGGGGCAGCGGCTGTGCGCCCAGCGACGTGGCCAGCACCGCAGCCAGCGCGGCGGTTACCCATTTGCCCAAGACCTGCATCGTGTTCCATCCTTTTTAGGTACTCACGAACTGTACCAACTGTGACATCAACATGGGCGTTCGAAACAAAAAAGTTACTGAAAACACCCACCAATGCTTCAAAAGTTTCAGTCGGCTGCAAAACGCGATATGAGACTTGCCGCGTCGCGGACCGCTGGCTACGCTTGACTCATCACTTAGGCAAATGGAGCACATCACATGAACAAGCCGCTCAACCTCGTCAAACTGGCCGCCATCGGAACGCTGGCGTTCGCCATGGCCGGCTGCGCGACAGCTCGCGATCGCAAGACCGACAACACGCTTATCGGTGCGGGCCTGGGTGCCGCCGCCGGCGCTGTCATCTCGCAAGGAGACCCGCTATACACCATTGGTGGCGCAGCAGCAGGGGGCCTGCTGGGCAATATCCTGACCGAAGAACCCCGCTACCACCGCCGGGACTGGAACCGCGGACGCAATCACTACAATGGGCCGCCCCATCGCCACGTCCACAAGCGTCATCATCATAAGGGTCCCAAGCACCACCGTCACCGTCACTGAAATGCGCAACGGCGCCAGACCAAATCAGTACACTGAAAAAAAGGCAGGGGAGCACGCAATTTTCGATTGCGGATGCTTGGTGCCCCACTTTGGAAATAAGCTTCAGACGGCTTGCTACATCTAGGGCAAGCCGTTTTTCATGCCTGAAAACTGCCGTGTACCTAGGGCCTTCACCTAAAGACAAAGTGTACTGAATGTGACAAACTTCCAAAGATCCTGTCGCGCGCCAATTTCTTTTGTGCCCATACGTTGCTAATATTGAAAAAATATTCAAAAGCAACAATCCGCCTGGACGCGGTCAGGTCGGCAAAAACCCAGTCCCACTTTGGAGAAGACAATATGAAGCGCATTTTAAAAACCGTGCTTGCAACCGGTTTGCTGGCCGTGGCAGCTACTGCCCACGCCGCCGAGCCATTCAAGATCGGTTTGATTCTGCCCATGACCGGGCCGTTCGCCTCTACCGGCAAGCAAATCGACACCGCCGTCAAACTGTATATGCAACAACACGGCGATACCGTGGCGGGTCGCAAAATCCAGGTCATTCTCAAAGACGACACGGGCCTGGCCCCCGAAATCACGCGTCGCCTGGCACAAGAACTGGTTGTACAGGAAAAGGTCAACGTGCTGGCAGGCTTTGGCCTGACACCATTGGCATTTGCTGCCGCGCCCGTGGCCACCCAGTCCAAGACTCCGATGGTCGTCATGGCCGCCGCCACGTCGTCCATCATGGAAAAGTCTCCCTACATCGTGCGCACCTCGCAAACTGTGCCGCAGATCGTCACCCCCATGGCGCAGTGGGCGGCTCGCCCCGATTCTGGTATCAAGCGCGTCACCACCCTCATCTCTGATTACGGCCCGGGGCACGATTCCGAAAAGGTCTTCGTCAAGGAATACACCAAAAACGGCGGTGAAATCGTCGAATCCCTGCGTGTTCCCCTGCAGAACCCTGACTTCGCCCCCTTCTTGCAGCGCGTCAAAGACAGCAAGCCCGATGCAGTCTTTATTTTCGTGCCATCAGGCGCAGGCACTGCCTTGATGAAGCAGTTCCTTGAAAAAGGCCTCAAAGATGCCGGTATCAAGCTGATCGGTACTGGCGACGTCCTCGACGACGACCTGCTTCCCAGCATGGGCCCCGAGGCGCTCGACATCGTTACCGCCCAGCACTATTCGGCTGCGCACGACTCCCCCGAAAACAAGAAATACGTCGAGGCCTTCCGCAAAGCATCCAACAACATGCGGCCCAACTTCATGTCGGTGGGTGGTTACGACGGCATGCACCTGATTTACGCCGCGCTCGAGAAAGCAGGTGCCAACGCCACCGGCGATCAGCTTATCGAAGCCATGAAGGGCATGAGCTGGACCAGCCCGCGCGGTCCGATCTCAATCGACCCCGAAACCCGCGACATCGTGCAAAACGTGTATATCCGTCGCTCTGAAATGATCGACGGCGAGATCTACAACGTCGAGTTCGAAACGTTCAAAGACGTAAAAGACCCCGGCCTGTAATTGGGCACTTCGCTCGGGTCGCATGCCGACCCGAGCCTTCCTCCCGCCGGCTGGTGCGCTGCTCGCCCATCCGGCGCGACGCATTCATATCCCATTCATACTTCCTTCCCAGGCGTTTTTCCCATGGCTTACCACCAAGTTATGGTGTACAGGCCAAGCCATTTGCGCCAATGATGTAGCATAATCCAGTGCTTGGTTTCACTAACGGAGTTCTCGCATGGATCAGGATTTCAAGAGCAAGCTGGAAATTGCAGAGGTTGTACAAAATTGGGCCATTTGGCGCGACGCCGGCTTTTGGGATCGCTTCGCAACCGTCTGGCACGACGACGGATGGATGTCTGCAACCTGGTTTCAAGGCCCCGCTGCACAGTTCATCGAGGTCAGCCGTGCCGGCTTTGAAAAAGGGGTATCGATTCTGCATTTCTTGGGCGGAACCAGTATCGATGTGCAAGGCAAACGCGCCATTGCCCAGACAAAAATGACCATCAGCCAGCGTGCAGATGTCGACGGGCAGCGAGTTGACGTGCTGTGCACCGGCCGCTTTTATGATTTTTTCGAGCAGCGCCTTATTGACGGCAAGGACGAATGGCGTATTGTCCGGCGTCAACCCATTTATGAAAAAGACCGCATGGATCTGCTTGATCCCGGCGCGACACTCGACCTTGATCAGCACCTGCTGCAGCAGTTTCCGCATGGCTACCGCCATCTGGCCTATCTCCAATCCCGGCTGGGCTTCAAAATCAAGCCCGATATGCCAGAGCTGACCGGGCCGATCGTTGAGGCCTTGTACCAGCGCGGTCAAAAGTGGCTCGATGGCGCCGACTCGGCGTTCGACGAACCTCCGGTACCCAGTGGTATCTAGCATCAGCCCATGTCCAGCACCCAGAAGAAAAAGCAAGGCGCAGCCAGAGTCGCTACCGGGTCGGCTCCGGCGTCTTCAGCCCGGCCACATGCAGCCGACCCGTCCTGGCGCCGCGAGAACATTGGTCGCCTGTTGAATGAAGCCATTGCGCGTTTCGAAAGCAACATTCTTCGTCAGATGGAAGAAGCCGGCTATCACGGCTTCTCGCTCAGCCACATTACCGTAACCCGTAATCTCGACCTTGCGGGAACCCGCGCCACCGAACTGGCCCGACGCGCCGGCATCACCAAACAATCCATCAGCGAGCTCATCAATCAGCTGGAAGCCGGCGGTATTGTCCAGCGCAAGCCTGATCCGGCCGATGGACGCGCCAAAATAGTCACTTTCACGCAGGCGGGGCTTGACTGGCTGGAGGCATTCGGGGCGGCGCTGCGTCATGCCGAAGAACAAATGGCCACTGAATTGGGTCACGCGCGCTACAAGGCCCTGAAGGAATCCTTGAAGGCCTATACAACGTCGTCGTAGTAAATCCATACGACATCGTCGTAGTAAATCCATACGACATCGTCGTAGTAAACCCGTACGACATCGTCCTGGTAAACCCATACAACGCCGCCATCGTAAAAGCAGGCGCTGCACCTGCGTGCAACCTTCAGCGCAACGCCACTCGAATCGTCTACCGATAGACGCCGTATCGTTCCGGCCGTCCGTCTGAGGGTTGCAGCTCTTCTGCAGCGCCCAGGACAACAATCACTTGCAGACTCCCCTGATAAAGCGGGCTTCGTCGCCAATTGACAATTTAGTCAGGCATCCTTACTATTAATCAAATTGCTTCAACTTCGGAGATGCTTACATGCTTCCAGACCAGGTTCCAGTCGTCATTATCGGAGGCGGTCCTTGCGGCCTGATGCTTGCCAACGAACTGGGGCGGCGCGGCATCCGTGCCGTTCTGTTCGACGACAAGCCCAGCACCGCATTCAATCCTCAGGCCAACGCTACCCAGGCGCGCACCATGGAGCACTTCCGAAGACTGGGCTTTGCATCTGAGATACGCGATCTGGGTCTGCCCTCGGACTTTCCTACCGACATCGCCTACTTCACACGCTATTCCAAATATGAACTGGCGCGCTTCAGCCTGCCCTCGGCTGCCGAAGCCAAAAAGCGCATTCACTCGTTATCAGGCTCGTGGAGCGCGGCCGAGCTTCCGCACCGTGTCTCGCAAAAATTTGTAGAGCAGGTATTACGCGAGCACGCGCAAAAGTTGCCGGGCATCAGCATCAACTATGGCTGGCGCATGAAGGCCTTCACAGACACTGGCAGCAAGGTCGTCATTGATGTTGAGTGTCTTGAAAACGGCCGCCGGCATCGTATTGAAGCCGATTACATGGTCGGCGCCGATGGTCCGCGCAGTCGCACGCGCGAACAACTTGGCTTTCATTACACCGGCGAAACGGGTGTCAAGCGCGATTTCATGGGCGGCCGCATGTACGCGGTATATGCACGCGCTCCCGAGTTCTACAAGGTGGTACCACATGCTCCGGCCTGGATGAACGTTTGCGTCAATCCGCAGCGGCGCGCCTTCATGGCCACTGTAGACGGCAAGGGCGAATTTGCCTTCCATACCCAGTTAAAAGAAGGCGAAGACGAACGTACACTTACCGACGATGACGCGCGCCGCATGTTCCGCGAAGGTGTCGGCGCCGACATTCCCGTAGAAGTCCTGTCGCACTGCACCTGGACAGCCGGTCATGCCCTGGTATCCAATGGCATGCAAAAAGGTCGCGTGTTTATCGGCGGAGACGCCGCACATTTATTTACGCCCACGGGCGGCCTCGGATACAACACGGCCGTCGAGGACGCCGTCAACCTTGGGTGGAAGCTGGCCGCCGTATTAAAAGGACAAGCACATCCAACGTTGCTGGACACCTACGAAGCCGAACGCAAGCCACTGGCCATTCGAAACACCGGCTACGCGCGAAGCTTTGCAGATTCCCTCGGCCTGTTCGTCCCCGCGCCCGAAATTGAAGACGACAGCCCGGCAGGCGAAGCAGCGCGCAAGGTGGCGGGCGAGCATATGAATGCACATGGCCGCGCCGAGTTCAATATTCCCGGCATTACATTTGGCGGACGCTATGACGGCTCTTGCGCCATTATTTCAGATGGCACAACACCGCCCCCCGACAGCGCCAACAGCTATACGGCCACAGCGTGCCCAGGAGGTCGGCCGCCGCACCTGTGGCTGGACGAAAACCGGTCGCTATACGACGCATTTGGTTTTGAATGGACCGTGCTTTGCACCGGTGCCGACACTGCGGCGCTTCCCTTCGTCGAGGCGGCCCGAAAGCACGACATAGACCTTACCGTCATCCACGTGCCGCAGGCTCACAACCTGTACGAAGCCGATTATGCGTTGATCCGGCCTGACCAGATTGTGGCGTGGCGAGGCGATACATGCGCCAATGCCGACGCGGTTCTTCGCACGCTGCTGCATAAATCGTTACCTCAGAAATAAAGACGCGCTCGAGCGCCGCGAGTAAACTTTATGGACAGTCACAATTTCGCCTACAACAAGAGACAATCATGAAACGCGAATTCATCTACGAAGCCTTGCCGACCCGGGTCATTTTCGGAGACGGAAAAATGGCTGTCCTTCCCGAAGAAATCGCCAGGCTCGGTGCCTCCAGGGCCTTGGTACTGAGCACGCCGCCACAGGCAATATGGGCGCAACAGGTGGCGGGCATTCTGGGCGACACATGCGTGGGGGTATTCAGCGAAGCAACCATGCATACCCCGGTCGAGGTCACCGAAAAAGCCATGCAGTACCTCACTGATGTAAAAGCTGATTGCGTGGTTGCCCTTGGTGGCGGATCGACGATCGGCTTGGGCAAGGCCATCGCCCTGCGAACCGGTCTACCCCAAATTGCCGTGCCCACCACGTATGCCGGCTCCGAGATGACACCCATACTTGGACAGACCGAAAACGGTGTCAAAACCACGCTTCGTGATGCGGTCGTATTGCCCAAGACCGTTATCTATGATGTCTCACTGACGCTTACCCTGCCGGCAGCACTATCGGCAACCAGTGGCCTGAACGCCATGGCGCATGCGGTCGAGGCACTGTATGCTCAAGACCGCAACCCCATTATTTCACTGATGGCCGAAGAAGGCATCGCCGCATTGGGGCAGTCATTGCCTGCCGTTGTCGCCAATCCGCAGAATCGTGAGGCGCGTTCCAGGGCGCAATACGGGGCCTGGCTTTGCGGCATTTGCCTGGGCTCCGCAGGCATGGCCCTGCACCACAAGCTGTGCCATGTACTGGGTGGCACATTCGATCTGCCCCACGCCGAAACCCATGCCATCATGTTGCCTCACACTGCTGCCTACAATGCCCCCGAAGCGCCCGAAGCCATGCATCGTGCCGCTCGCGCACTCAAGGCAGACCATGTGGCCGACGGCTTATGGCTGCTTGCAGAACGGGTAAAAGCGCCGCGCGCACTAAAGGACATAGGCATGCCCGAGTCAGGCATAGATAAAGCCGTCGAGCTGGCGCTCAAAAACCCTTATTGGAATCCGCGACCGTTAACCGATAAGGATATCCGCGCACTGATTCGACGGGCCTGGGCAGGCGAGCCCCCGCAAGCCTGAGTCAATTACGCCCACCCGGCGCGAGGCGATGCTACCATGAGCGGCAGTTCCAGCGGTATCGACAGGTCTGCCCCCATGGCGCTGCTAAAAAACATAGAAACTTTCACCCTGGTTGCTCGCACTCAAAGCTTTGCCGAGGCTGCTCGTCAAATGCGC
>NZ_JAJUFE010000063.1 GCF_029263785.1 Pusillimonas sp.
TAGTCGATGTAAACCCTATAGAGGGGTCTTGCGAGCCTGTTCGTTACAGGGTCACCTCATACCCGCGCCTGAGGTAAGCTTGCACAAGCGCACCCGATGCGGTGGCAGTCACGAATACCTGGCAAAAAATAGAACTCCCTGTTTTCAGGAGGCGAGTCGATGGAACCGATACTCGTGCCCGGCAGAAATTGCTGGCGGATCGAACACTGCGAACGTGCCTCGGTCATCATCGATGCCGCTGCGTATTACCGCCATATCCGTAAGGCAATGGCGGCTGCAAAACAAAGAATTCTCATCATCGGCTGGGATTTTGACACGCGAACACTACTTGAGCCAACGGTTCGCCAAGATGAAACTCTGGGGCCTTTCTTTCTGGACCTCGCAAAAAAAGATCCAGCTCGTCGTATCGATATTCTGAAGTGGAGTTTTGGCGCCAAAAAGCAGTTCTTGCATCCGGCAGCAGCCTGGATGCTATGGCGATGGGCTCTTACCAAAGCCATCGAATTCCGTTTCGATGCTGCCCATCCTCCTGGTTGCAGTCATCATCAGAAAATTGTCGTGCTCGATGACAAGCTCGCAGTTTGTGGGGGTATTGATATCGCCACGGCACGGTGGGACACACCGGACCACGACGACGATAATCCCTATCGCCGATTGCCAGACGGAAAAAGTTATCCGCCCTGGCACGATGTGACGATGATGCTGACTGGAAAAGTGGCAAGCGCGCTTGGGCAACTCGGCATCGACCGATGGCTTCAAGCGACCTCCCGGAAGCTTGAACCAATACCCGAAAATGGTCAAAGACTGTGGCCAGACGATCTCAAGGTTCATTTTGAGAACGTCGACATCGGCATCGCGCGCACCCGCGCAAAATATCAGGACCTGCCCGAAATCCGCGAGATCGAGGCCTTGTACCTTGACATGGTCTGTTCTGCGCAACGCTTTGTCTATATCGAGAACCAGTATTTCACTTCGGCGAAAATTGCCGGAGCCATCGCCAAGCGTCTGGAAGAACCCGACCCGCCCGAATTCGTATTGGTGATGCCCCGCAGCGCAGACGGCTGGCTTGAGCAAATGGCCATGGATGCGGCCCGCATCCGCCTGGTTCGCCAGATCGCAAAAAAAGATATCAGAAAACGCTTTCGGATCTTTGTGCCCGTTACCGAAAAAGGCACTGATATTTATGTTCACGCAAAGGTCGCCATCGTGGATGACCGTCTGCTGCGCATAGGCTCGTCGAATCTCAACAACCGTTCATTGGGACTGGACAGCGAGTGTGACGTGATCATCGATGCCGCTTTGGGTTCAAGTCAGCATGTAAGCAGGACGATCGCCCATTTGCGCAACACCCTGCTGGCGGAACACCTTGGCTCCGAGCCCGACACGGTCGCTGAAACGTTGACAGAATGCGGCTCATTGCTGGCAACCATCGAAAAACTGAGAGGCCAGGGCAGAACGCTTGAAGAGCTTGATCTCGTCGCGCCGGGGCCCCTGGAAGAGTATTTGGCCGAGAACGAGGTACTTGACCCCGAAAATGCAGATGCCTTTCTTGAACCCATGAGTCAGCGTGGGCTCAAGAAACACTGGTTCCAAGGACTTTCCTGGATGCGGCGGAGCATGAAACGCAGCCCCAAGGGCCCTGCCTAGCCTCCGCGACGCAGCCGTTGCAGCGCGGCGCGGTTTAGACGTCGCGCTTCTTCTTCTGCATAACTGCGCTCATCGGATTCATAACGCCCTTCGTACAAGCAGCTATTACGATTCCCAAAACAGTCGCTGCTGCGCCAAGCGGCACCGCCCACAGCTCCGGATCGCGCTGAATCACTGGACGAGCATGCTGAGAGCAGCCCAACCAGAAATAAAGTGGCGGAGTAACGACCGAGGGTGTGAATACGCATAAAGATTTGCCCTGCAGGACATCAAACGTTTCGAAAGCCGGCTGGCTACGCCATCTTACAACCTATATGCGGCACAACAGTTTCAAATCGTTTCAATTGACTTCGGGCTATCGGGCGGGTCTTCGCGTACAGTGGTCTTAGGCACCGATTTACGCACACACCAGTTGCGCCCATTTCGCTTCGGGCCTCCTTCCTCAGCTTGGTCACCTGATAAAACTAATTCATTCAGGCAGACCAACCCACACCGTGCTCGTAGTCCGCACTTTGATCCCGTTCGGGGTCGCCATCAACAGGTGTCAATTTGTCAAATGAACTCTTTAATTACATCCGTCATGCAATTGGCGAAAAATCCACTGTGGTGATTCCACTGTCAGAAATCGAAAAACTGGGCGGTGAAGACTGGCTGCTGGAGATATCAGCCCACGCCGAACAGTTAAAGATCGAGGTAATGCCTCATCCTTCTGATATGTCATTGGTCGTTGTAGAGCGAAACGCGCCTTAATTTCCAATTTCGTATCCAAAAAAAAGCCTGCCCGTCAGGCTTTTTTTTCGACTAGAATACTGTATAAACATACAGCAAAAGATGAAAGTCACCGTTGTTCGTACACATCGTTTGGGCCAACTTCTTCCAGAACGCGAATGGGGGCCGCCAGTTCCGGGGCCTGTGCAGCTTTACTGGATGCCTCACCCCGAACTTAAACGCGGCACGCCTCGGCTAACCGTCATTCGTCGCGGCTATTTCGGTGCCGACCAGGGTTCCCCTATTCCAGATCTGTACGATCCGGAAATCCTGGCCTTCATGAGCGACCGGGTCCTGTCGGTCAAGGGCTTTGAGGAAATCGAAGGGCACCGCTATTATCAGACGTGGCGTATATTTTTTGAAGGCTGACATGTGCGGACGCATCCGGCAGGCGCGAGAAGTCATTGATTACGGCGAGACCATACGTGCCAATATCAGCACTATTCTCGACGAGGGAATCAAGTACAACGTTCCGCCCGGAACGCGGCCCATCGTACTCCATCGTTTGGAAAAAGAGTCAGTACAAGCCAGCCGCCTGTTCTGGGGATACAAACCTCCATGGTATAAACGCGGCCCCGTCAGCAATGCTCGCCTGGCCACAATTCTTAAAGGCTCTCCCTTTTGGAACCCCTTGCTTGCCCGCCGGATAATCCTGCCTGCCGACGGCTGGTTTGAATGGACAGGCTCCAAAGGCGCAAAACAGCCGTGGTATATATCTCCCAAAGACGGCGCACCCATCCTTATCGCGGGCCTCACCGCCTGGCTGCCAGGCCGTGAAATCCTGGCCGAAACCGGGTTCGCGGTAATTACCGATGATGCGGCCGGCGGCATGGTCGACATCCACGATCGCCGGCCGGTCTGCTTGACTCCCGATGACGCAGAAGCCTGGCTCGACCCTTTTGCGCCCGCAGACGAAGCACTTCAGATATTGTCGACACCCAGGCCCGAGTCCGCATTTCAATGGTGGAAGGTAAGCACAAAGGTTGGAAACAGCCGCTACCAACTGCCAGATTCCAATTGTCCGGTCTCGTAGGCTGCCTGCTCAACGAACCTGCGCTGCAGACTGTCTTTGTGGGTTTCTCCGACATCCATCCTATATCGGCACCCAGGCATTACGTGTAATTCTGTTACTGGTTCAATCCCCTGGGGGAGGGGTATGACAGAACAGACGCCCGTTATCTGTGACGCCTGTGCAACAATTGCTACGTCGCCGGGAAACACGGTGCCGCATCAGCATCTGCAGGTCGAAGGCGAGCCGACGGTTAATGCCGACGGAAGCTTTGACACGAACTATCGCTGCGTGGAATGCAACACGCTATGGGTAAGTCATACAGACAAATGGGGATGCCCGGGCGGGTTCCAGTTACTTCCCAATATCAAATCACCATAACTCCAGCTGGCGGGGCTCTTCAGGTGTGATCAACCGTGTCTAGTGAATGGGCATCCCCCGTTTATGGGGTAGAGCCTGCCCTTCCCCCGATTATGGGGAAGAGCCGGGTAGAGCCTAGAGCCTGGGGTAGAGCCGTAAGCCTAGAGCCGCGCACCATGAAAAAAGGCCGCGATGACCGCGGCCTGACACATTGATTCTGCTAGAGTATTTTGGTGGGGCCTGAGGGACTCGAACCCTCGACCAAAAGATTAAGAGTCTTCTGCTCTACCAACTGAGCTAAAGCCCCGGCGGAATTTTAGCAGAGTTTTTGCATTGGAATAGCACTGCAAATACACCCGGCAATTTCTGATTCAGATGCCGCTCAGACCTCTTTTGCCAGCTTGGCCGCCAGCCCGATGTAGCTCCGGGGCGTCATATCCAGCAGACGCTGCCTGGCATCATCGGGCAGGTCCAACTGGCTCACGAACTCACGCAAGGCCTCTTGCGTAATGCCCTTGCCCCGGGTCAGAGCCTTCAGCTGTTCGTAGGGCTGGGGTAGCCCATAGCGACGCATTACCGTTTGAACCGGCTCGGCAAGCACCTCCCAGCAGGCGTCGATGTCGGCATCAATAGCTGCCGCGTTGAGCTCAAGTTTGCCCAATCCCCGCAAGCAGGCGTCCCAGGCAACTGCACAATAGCCAAATGCCACCCCAAGGTTACGCAGCACCGTCGAATCGGTCAGGTCGCGCTGCCAGCGGGATACGGGCAATTTTTCTGCCAGATGACGCAGCATGGCATTGGCCAGACCGATGTTTCCTTCGGAGTTTTCGAAATCAATGGGGTTCACCTTGTGTGGCATGGTCGAAGACCCCACCTCGCCTTCTTTGAGACGCTGCTTGAAATACCCTAAGGCAATGTAGCCCCAGATGTCTCGATTGAAGTCCAGCAAAATTGTGTTCGCGCGCCCTACTGCGTCAAACAAGGCCGCCATCCAGTCGTGAGGTTCGATCTGGATGGTGTGCGTGTTCTGGGTCAGTCCGAGCTGCTGAAGCACAGCTGCACTGAACGCAGGCCAGTTGATGTCCGGATAAGCCGACAAGTGAGCGTTGTAGTTTCCGGTAGCACCGTTAAGTTTGGCCAGGGGCTCGACGCAGCGAATATCGGCAATTGCACGCGACAGTCGATGTGCCACATTTGCAAACTCCTTGCCCATGGTGGTTGGGCTGGCCGGTTGGCCGTGCGTGCGCGCCAACAAGGGTTGGTCGGCGTAGCTGGAGGCCAGGTCGGCAATTGTGTCGTGCAGCCGCGTCAACATGGGAAGCAACACCTGCTCGCGCGTACGTGTCAGCATCAGTGCGTGCGAAGTGTTGTTGATGTCTTCCGATGTACACGCAAAGTGGATGAACTCGGCCGCCTTCGACAGTTCGGAGTGATCTGCCACACGCTCTTTTAACCAATACTCGACTGCCTTGACATCGTGATTGGTCACTCGCTCGATTTCCTTGATTCGCTGGGCATCGGCTTCGGAAAAGCTGGCGACCAGCGAGCGCAGATGTTCGATTGCCTGCGACGAAAACGCAGGCAGCTCGGGCAAGCCGGCTCCGGCAAGACCGATAAGCCATTCAACCTCGACTTCCACCCGATGCGCCATGAAGCCGGCCTCGGACAGCAGCCCGCGCAAAGGATGGGTGCGCGAGGCATAACGCCCATCCAGGGGTGACAGAGCGTTTAGGGATGTCAGGTCGGAAGCAATGTGCATGGCGGAAACCGAAATAGAAAAGAAAAACACGCCATTTTACCAGCGCCGTCAATATCGACCCCATAACGATGAGCGTCACCCGCATTCAAAACCCGCAGTAGACGGGTGCTTCCCTGCTATACTTTGCACACCGCAACTTATTCTGGCTGACATGAAACTTTTCGGTTCGCTGACCAGCCCTTACGTGCGTAAAGTACGCGTCGTAATGGCCGAAAAAAAGCTTGAGTACGAATTCGTTCTCGACGACGTGTGGTCGGAAGCTACCCAAATACAGCAATACAACCCCTTGGGCAAAGTGCCCTGTCTCGTCATGGACGACGGCGGCAGCTTGTTCGACTCGCGAGTCATCGTCGAGTACCTGGACACCCTTTCGCCGGTCGGCCGTCTCCTGCCCCAAGGCGGTCGTGATCGCACGGCAACCAAGTGCTGGGAAGCCATTGCCGACGGCATCAACGACGCGGCTGTCGCCATTCAGATAGAAAACAATCAGCGCCCCGAACACATGCGCAGTGCCGACTGGATCCGCCGACAACAAGGCAAGATCAATGCCGCGCTCGAGTTCATGGAACAAGGGCTAGAGCCCAACTCGTTCTGCATGGGTGTCAATTTCAGTCTGGCTGATGTCGCAGTTGGCTGCGCGCTGTCGTATCTGGATCTTCGCTGCAGCGATCTTCCCTGGCGCAACAATTATCCCAAGCTGGCCATGTTGGCCGAAAAAATCTTCGAACGTCCCTCGTTCGTCGCCAGCGCCCTGAAAAGCAGCACTCCTAAAGCTCAGAACGCCGCCCTGGACCAATAAAAATAAATAAGCGTTCGCCGGCCTTTCGCGTTCGCACCGCGACGCGAGGCCGGCTGGATCATCTTGCGATGATTCCGCCCCCCAGGCAGATATCACCGTCGTATACGACCGCCGACTGGCCCGGTGTGACCGCCCATTGCGGTTCGTCGAACCTCAAAGCAAACCTGCCCTCTGAATCAATGCTCTCTATGCGACAGGCAGCATCGGGCTGCCGATAACGCGTTTTGGCGGCATAGCTACCCGGTGCAGGTGGGCGACCCGCAATCCAGCTTGCATCCTGTGCTTGCAGCTGATCAGCCAGCAGCCAGGGGTGATCATGGCCCTGAACGACAAACAAGGTGTTGTTTTCGATGTCCTTGCGCGCGGTGTACCAGGCCTCTGCCGTACCATCGGCACGTTGCCGTCCTTTTACGCCCCCGATACCCAAACCCTTTCGTTGACCCAGCGTATAAAAAGCCAGGCCCATATGCCTTCCAAGTTCCTGGCCTTCCGGCGTCATGATCGGACCTTCTTGCGTGGGCAGATAGCGATTCAAAAACTCGCGAAACGGTCGTTCGCCAATAAAGCAGATGCCAGTCGAATCCTTTTTGGCCGCGTTGGGCAACCCCAGCTCGCGAGCTATGCGCCGCACTTCGGTCTTGGGCAACTCACCCAAGGGAAATAAGGTGCGGGACAATTGCGCCTGGTTCAGGCGATGCAGGAAGTAACTTTGGTCCTTGCTTGCGTCCAGCCCCTTCAAAAGTTCGAATCGACTGTTCGTTCCGGAAACCACTTCGCGCACCCGTGCATAATGCCCGGTGGCAATAAGTTCGGCACCCAGGGACATGGCATGGTCAAGAAACGCCTTGAACTTGATCTCGGCGTTGCAAAGAATATCGGGATTGGGAGTGCGTCCGGCAGAATACTCGCGTAGAAATTCGGCAAAGACGCGATCCTTGTATTCGTCAGCGAAATTGACGGCTTCGATATCAACACCGATCAGATCAGCCACACTCGCTGCGTCCAGCCAGTCCTGCCGGGTCGAGCAATATTCGGAGTCGTCGTCGTCCTCCCAGTTTTTCATGAAGAGGCCGACAACCTCATATCCCTGTTGTTTCAGCAGCCAGGCGCTTACCGAGGAATCTACGCCGCCGGACATGCCGACCACGACCCGCCCTTTAGATTTTGAAAATGAAGTCATGAAGCTATTTTAATCGCGCATGGTGCACTGATCAGATCCGTCCCTGCCAATTGCCTGCCGCCTTTAGTTTGTTGAAGATGCACCCGGTGGCTAGGCAGCGGACACAACTGAGTTTGCAACAGGGATGGTCTTGCCGGGATTAAGGATGTTGTGCGGATCCATCGTGGCCTTGAGGCCGCGCATGACGTCCAGTGCTTCGTCACCGTGCTCGGCCGCCATGAACTCCATCTTGTGCAGGCCAATGCCATGCTCCCCGGTACACGTACCGCCCATCGTCAGCGCACGTTCAACCAGACTGCGATTGATGCGCTCGGATTCCGCCCATTCTGCGGGGTTGTCCGGGTCGATCAGCATCATGACATGAAAGTTGCCGTCGCCCACGTGCCCCAGTATGGTATGCGGAAAGCTGGCTTCGCGAAGATCTTTCGCAGTTTCACTGACGCAATTAGCCAGTTGCGAGATAGGGACACAGACATCGGTCGTGGTGGCTCGGCAGCCCGGCCTGAGCTGTATGCCGGCAAAGTACGCATTATGGCGCGCCGTCCAGAGGCGGGTGCGGTCTTCAGGATGTTCTGCCCACTGAAAATCGGTACCGCCATGATCTGCAGTGATTTCGCCTACTGTGGCTGCCTGCTCCTTTACCCCTTCCGGACTCCCGTGAAACTCGAAAAGCAAGAGAGGCGACTCGGTCAGCTCGAGCTTGCTATAGGCGTTCGTGGCCTTGACCGCGTCAGTATCCATGAACTCGACGCGTGCAATGGGTACCCCCATCTGGATAATTTCGATGACGCTATTGACCGCGTCTTCCAGAGTCGGGAAATTGCACGTAGCCACCGAAACAGCTTCCGGTTGAGGATGAAGTCGCACAGTGACCTCGGCAATGATGCCAAGCGTACCTTCGCTACCAACGAACAGTCCGGTCAAATCGTAACCGGCAGAGGACTTGCGCGCCCTGGAACCCGTCTGAATAATGCGGCCGTCGGCGGCTACCACTTTAAGCCCCATGACGTTATCACGCATGGTTCCGTAGCGCACCGCGTTGGTGCCCGAGGCGCGGGTGGCTGCCATGCCACCCAACGTGGCATCGGCCCCTGGATCCACTGAAAAGAACAGACCGGTATCGCGCAGATGTTCGTTAAGTTGCTTGCGACGCACACCGGGCTGAACCGTCGCTGTCAGGTCATCGATGTCGACAGACAAGATCTTGTCCATGCCGGAAAGATCAAGGCTGATCCCACCTTGCACGGCAAGAATATGCCCTTCCAGCGAGGAACCTGACCCGAACGGAATAAGCGGTACCTTATGGCGATGGCAATGCTCAGCTACCCACGCGATGTCACCGATGCTTCGAGCGTGAACCACACCATCCGGCAACATGGCCGGATACGGCGACTCGTCGCGTCCATGATGCGCCCGGACCGCCTCGGCCACTGAAAACGCCGAGCCGAATCGCTCGGCCAGGGTCTCGAGAAAACCTGGTGGAATCAATCGACGATTTGCGTGAGCAGCTGGCGAATTCATGGGACACTGGGCCTTGAAGATGACGGCGACGAAATTCGCCGCCTGCATGCATTATGCAGCGCTGGTCTGCACCGAAACCTGGCGACGCGCCCGTACCGCTTCAGACAAGCGCTCCAGCACCTGTACCGACGTTTCCCAATCGATACATCCATCAGTAATGCTTTGACCGTACACCAATGGCTTTCCGGCGACGAGATCTTGACGGCCGCCGACCAGGTGACTTTCGACCATCACCCCGCAGATCCGTTGATCGCCGCCAGAAATCTGACTGCTGACATCTTCGATAACCAGCGGTTGGCGAGTGTAGTCCTTGTTGCTGTTGGCGTGGCTGGCGTCGATCATGATGCGCGGCTTCAGACCCGCCTTGATCATGTCCTGGCTGGCAGACTCGACACTGGCAGCATCGTAATTAGGCGTCTTGCCCCCGCGCAAAATGACATGGCAATCTTCGTTGCCTACCGTCGATACGATAGCCGAGTGACCACCCTTGGTCACTGACAGGAAATGGTGAGGCTGAGACGCCGCCTTGATGGCATCGATCGCAATACGCACATTTCCGTCGGTTCCATTCTTGAAACCCACCGGGCACGACAACCCGGAAGCCAGCTCGCGGTGAACCTGGCTTTCGGTGGTGCGCGCTCCGATGGCACCCCATGAGACGAGGTCGGCAATGTACTGCGGCGTGATCATGTCAAGGAATTCGCAACCGGCCGGCAAGCCCATCGAGTTGATTTCCAGCAACAGCTGTCGGGCGGCACGCAAGCCCTGATTGATGTTGAAGCTGCCGTCCAGGTTGGGGTCGTTGATGAGACCTTTCCAGCCAACCGTGGTCCGCGGCTTCTCGAAATACACCCGCATGATGATTTCAAGGTTGTCCTTGAAGCGGTCTCGCTGCTCTTTCAGACGCCTCGCGTATTCAAGCGCGGCCTCGGTATTGTGAATGGAGCACGGGCCAATCACGACCACCAGACGATCATCCTTGTCATGCAGGACGTCATGAACTGCCTTGCGGGCGGCGTAAACGGTGCTCGATACTTCGCTGGTGCTGGCGAACTCGCGCATAACGTGCGAGGGCGGGCTTAGTTCTTTGATTTCTCGGATACGTAAATCATCGGTATTGTGTGACACAAGCTACTCCGGTTATTGCCAACTGCCAGACGGTACAAAAAAAGCCGCCTAGCTTCTTTTGCTGGCGGCTTTTCAGGAATTTGGGGGGTTCAGTGCGTACGACGCTTCCCTTCCTCCACCAGCGGTGTTGGAAAAGCAAAAAAATAAAAGAAGAAAGCGTAGACGGCACGAATCATGAGAAGCATGTTACCACAGGCCTCAGACACTTGACAAGACAGTTGACAAATTGCGGTTTCTGGATATCTGGATTCCTGCCCAATTCGTTTGAAGTGAAATGATTTTGTACGGTATCATTGCCACAGGAATTAAATGGGCGCATCACAGCGTAAGGGCGTGGTCGGCACATACCAAAAAATCAGAAAATGGCGGAATTCCGCTCTCTGCCTGGCAATCGCAGTTTTCGCCTGCGTAGGCTTGGCTCCTTCGGCCCACACTGCCACCCTGGAACACATCAGGGAGCGCGGCGTCATTCGCATCGCCGTGGCCAACGAAATCCCGTACGGATACATGGATTTGCGAGGCCGTCCCCGTGGAGTCGGTCCAGAAGTTGCCATTCATATTGTCAAGCAATTGGGCATCCCCAAGATCGAATGGATAAGCACGACGTTCAGTGCCCTGATCCCCGGCTTGCGCGCCCGGCGCTTTGACATGGTGGCAGCGGAAATGGCCATATTGCCGCAGCGTTGCGGGCACGTCCTGTTCTCCCAACCCAACAGCTCGTATGGCGAAGGCCTGCTTGTGGCCAAGGGCAACCCCAGCAACATCAACTCCTTTGAACATTTCGCAGAATCGGCGGATAAGGTTGCCATCATGGCGGGCGCCGACCAACTCGAAATCCTTCAGTCATTGGGCGTGCCCCACGAACAAATGGTGACGATCTCGAGCAATTCCGACGCCATTTCGACTGTGGCCACCGGTCGCGCAGCCGCGTATGCGGCAACCAGCGCCACAATTCATCAACTGGCCGCCAAAGACAACCGTGTCGAAGCTGCTGCCGACTTTGCTGATCCTGTCATTGACGGAGAGCCGGTAAGAAGCTGGGGAGCATTCACGTTCAATAGCGATTCTTTCGAACTGGTAAATGCGGTCGATGAGGAACTGAGGCGTTTCAAGAACACTGACACGTGGCGGCAGATTATGTCGCGGTATGAATTCAGCGATCTTGATGCCGACGAATCTTTCAAACGTACCCGCGAGCAGTTGTGCTCGGCGTCCGATTGACCCATGTCCATGTACAGGCACCCCACCCCTCATTGTCTTCATATACCGCCGCAGGCAGCCGGCCTTGAGAGCGCGACATGCATTGGATGAACTATATCGTTCCGCTTCTTGAAGGCGCGTGGGTAACAGTTCAGCTCACCGTCATTTCGACCTTGGGTGGGGCTTTTTTCTCCTTTCTTTTCGGCATTGGACGCTTATCCTCCAGCCGGACCACGCGCTGGCTCTGCATCAGCCTTATCGAAATATTCCGCGGGACCTCTCTGCTGGTGCAGCTCTTTTGGCTGTACTTTGCCCTGCCCCTGATAGGCGAGGCTATTGGCGTCAATCTGCGCCTGCCGCCAGTGGCCGCCGGAGCCCTGGCGCTTAGCCTCAATATCGGCGCATATGGCGCCGAAGTGGTTCGCGGTGCACTGCAGGCCGTGCCACGCGAGCAGCACGAAGTTGCAAAGGCCCTGGACTTTACGCCGCGACAGACACTCTGGCGCATCAGCTTGCCCCAGGCCATTCCCGAAATGATGCCCAGTTTCGGCAACCTCGCAATACAGAACCTCAAGGACACTGCCCTGGTTTCATTGATCAGCCTCGGCGATCTGGCTTTCAAGGCAGAACAGATCCGCAACTTCACACAAGACAGCAGCACCATCTACTCCATCCTGCTACTGATGTACTTCGGCATGGCCCTGGTGCTGACCGCCATCATGAAGCTGCTTGAGCGCTCTGTCGGGCGCTGGCGTGCGGGGAGAGCCTGATGTTATTTGGCATAGAGTGGGACACCAGCAACGACTGGATTTTCGCAGCCTCCATTTTGCCCATACTCTTGCGCGGCATGGTCGTGACCATCCAGGCGACGGTTGTCGGGTTTGCTGTTGCTGCGGTGCTGGGGCTGGTTCTTGCGGGCTTGAAATCAGCCCGACTGCGTGTCATTTCGTGGCCGGCGCGCGCCATCAGCGAGTTCCTCAGGGACACCCCGCTTTTGGTGCAGCTGTTTTTTCTGTATTACGTGCTTCCCGAGTACGGCATATTGCTGCCTGCCTTTCTGACAGGCGCCCTGGCCCTGGGCTTGCAGTACAGCGCCTACATGTCGGAGGTGTATCGCGCTGGCATCGAATCCGTGACGCATGGCCAGACAGAGGCTGCAAGGGCCCTGGACCTGTCTCCCCTGCGCACCTTTACCGTCGTGATTCTTCCGCAAGCCATCCCGCGCATTGTCCCCGCATTGGGCAACTATCTCGTGTCCATCATGAAAGACGTACCGGTACTCTCAGTAGTGTCGGTTCTCGAGATGCTCCGCGTTGCGCAAATTATCGGCGACCGCAGCTTCCATTACGTCATTCCACTATCGATGGTCGGCGTCTTGTACCTGATCATGACCCTTGTCGCATCGGCAGGTGTGCGATACCTCGATAACCGGCTGCCCAAACAAGGACTACCGCTGAAATGAACGAACAAGCCATAATCCGCTTCGAGCGTGTGGTAAAGCGCTTTGGAGACGTCACTGTCCTGGACGAGCTCGACTTCCACGTCAATCAGGGCGAAAAAGTCACCATTATCGGCCCTTCCGGCTCTGGCAAGTCAACCGTGCTGCGAATTTTGATGACCCTCGAAACCATCGACGACGGAGTCATTCATGTCGCCGGTCAACCCTTGTGGCATGAAGAGCGCAACGGCAGTCTGGTCCCCGCCAGTGAAGCTCACCTGCGGCGCATGCGCAAGGAAATGGGCATGGTCTTCCAGCAATTCAACCTGTTCCCCCACATGACTGTGCGGCGCAACATTACCGAAGCTCCAGTACATGTTCTCAAGCTTTCCAAACAGGAAGCGCGCGAACGCGCCGACGAATACCTGGAACTCGTCGGACTGAGTGAGCATGCCGACAAGTTCCCCAGCCAGCTGTCCGGAGGACAGCAACAACGCGTTGCCATCGCACGCGCCCTGGCCATGCGGCCACGCATCATGCTGTTCGACGAACCCACCTCGGCACTGGATCCCGAACTGGTCGGCGAAGTCCTGAACGTCATTCAACGCCTGGCCGAAAAGCATGACCTGACCATGCTGCTTGTGACACATGAAATGCAGTTTGCCAAACAGATTTCAGATCGAATCTGCTTTTTCGATAAAGGCCGAATGGTCGAAGAAGGTCCGCCCGAGCAAGTTCTTAATCAGCCCCGAGAAGCCCGAACCCGCGAATTTCTGGATGCATTCCTGAACCCGGCCTCGTAGCCTCGTGATCGGTTTCGCCCCGACTTGCATACACAAGGCCACAGCAATAGTCACCCGCGGTCCGGCACCAAGCACAGAACCTGTCCAAACCGGGAACCCTGGCAACCAACGCCGACTCCAACAACATTAACAACCCCATCAACAACAATAACAACTACAACAACAATAACAACTACAACAACAA
>NZ_JAJUFE010000052.1 GCF_029263785.1 Pusillimonas sp.
AAACACCAAGATCAATATAAACCAGACAACCATCAAGCTGCGCAGCGCAGGGCCGTTTTCGGCGGCCCAATATTTACGTTGAAACAGGCGCCACAGCTGCGATGACCAAGGCAAGGTAAGTACCAGCAGAATCGGCAAATAAAACCAGAACGGTCGCGCGTTGTTGAACCCGCCTTCAAGATAGCGATGGAAGTGCTGGTAAAGAATGTAGTAATCGAAGAAGCCCTCGTACCGCGCCTGCATGGCCATCATCCAGGGCAAGGCAACGGCAAGCAGCAAGGCAAAGCCGGGTAGCCACAGCAGGGACACTATCAGGCGAAACTGCCCTCTGGCCAGCAGCCACACACCCACCACCCCGACCGGTAGAACGATACCGATGAGCCCTTTAGCCAGAAATCCCAGAGCCAGCGCCACGTAGGCCAGGGCCAGAACGCCCTTATACGCTTTGCCTGCCTCGCAACGCAGGGCAGCCGAGGACGCGAGCACTATGGTGGCGGTAATGATGCCTGCCACCAGCATGTCAAGGTTGGCGTAATGAGACGCGCCAAATACGAAGGGCTGCACGGCCAGAACCAATGCCGCGATGGCAGCGTGCAAGCGAGTTGCATGTGCCTTCAGGAACCAGAAGATGCTGGCGACCATTACCGTGGCTCCCGCGACTGATGCCAGCCTGGCCGCCCATTCATTGGCACCAAAAGCCCAAAGGGAAGTCGCCGTAAGCCAATAAAACAGAGGTGGCTTGTGGAAAAAAGGCAATCCATTCAGAAGCGGCACGCCCCACTCACCCTGGTTGAGCATATTCCAGGCTACGCCCACATAGCGGCCTTCGTCGGGCAGCAACAAGGGCCACGACCACGTTGAGGCGGCAAACCATATAAACGCAAGACTGGCGACAAGCCAGGTGGAGTGGACGCGAAGAAGCGTAGTCGTCAAAGTCTTTGGCGGCTGCATGATCAAGGTTATGTGTGAACGGCTACAGGGGCGTTGGTGCTGCGCCCATAGCGCAGGTCGATGCCGCGCAATGCTGCGGCGAAGGGATATGGCAGAGACTGCCGCGCTTTATCATTGATTAATGACGCGACTGGCGCTTTGGCGGCGCCTTTCGGCTGCAAAGAATTCTGGTTGTGTCAGCGACATTCGTTGCCCCAGGCCCTGACCCTTCTGATTGCGAACAAGGTACAGGGGGCGGTTCTTCACTTCGCCGAAAATGCGGGCGATGTATTCTCCCAGTACGCCGATGGAGATCAGATTGATGCCCGCAAAAAACAGGACGACAGTAATGAGCGAAGCCCAGCCCTGAACCGGATCTCCGAACATAAAGTATTTGACGATAATGAACAGGCCATAGGCGAAAGACAGCAGTGACAAGACAATGCCGCACATGCTTAACAGGCGTAACGGCCAGGTAGTGAAAGCCGTCAGGCCATCAAGGGCAAAATGAAACAGCTTGAAGGGTTTGAAGCTGGTGGCTCCGTATAGCCGTTGTGGCGGCGTATAGGTAAAGGGCTCGGTCTTGAACCCCACCCAGGCAAACAATCCCTTCATGAAGCGGTTACGCTCGGGCAGCAGCAGCAAGGCATCGACCACCTTGCGGTCCATCAGACGAAAATCACCGGCGTTCTCGGGCACCGTGATGCCGCCCGAGGTTCGCATCAAGCGGTAAAAGCACTTGGTACCCACACGCTTGAATACGGATTCGTCTTCGCGTGTGGCTCGTACCGCATACACCATATCAATGCCCTGCCGCCAACGTTCGAGCATGGGGGCAATGAGCGCAGGAGGGTGCTGCAGATCGGCGTCGAGGGTCACTACCACCTGCCCGCGAGCGGCCTCGAGACCTGCGCTGAGAGCCGCCTCTTTGCCGAAGTTTCGCGACAGCTGTATATACACCACTTGCGGATGCTGGCGTGCCAATGCATCGAGAACATCCGGCGTGCTGTCGGTACTGCCGTCATCGACGACGATGATTTCATAGGCGGAGGCAAGCGAGGAAACGGCGGCGATAAGACCGGGAATCAAAACGCCTAGGTTTTCAGCCTCGTTAAGGCAAGGCACCACGCAACTGATGGTAGAAGGTTGGTCGAGTGTCTTGTCTGGCATCGGCGCGGCGTAGTGAATTGTTACTACGCGGAGGGGAAGTTAACTGCTAAATCAACAATGTATGTGGAAATGTAAATCAGCCCACCGGCCTATGCAATGAAAAACGAACTGAACTAGGGTTAGTCTGTATGCATGCCACCACAAAACGTAACCAAGAACATTCTCTTCCACTGATTCCGGGCAAGCTCCTTGACCGACAAGCGCCGATTCTATAAGATTCATTACATATATATCTTTAAGTCTTTCAAGCATTCGAAACCTGCCCGGCATCTTGACTCGTTGCTAGGCTAGTCTTAATCCCTACCGCTTTACCGGAGGCCCGATGGCCACTCGCGACGAACTTTGTACCGAAGAAGAAGTCTCCACGCTCGTTTATAGCTTCTACGCTCGTGTCAGGGCCGATACGGTTCTTGGCCCCATTTTCGATGCCCATATCGACGACTGGGATCACCACCTGAAAAAAATGGTGAGTTTCTGGTCGTCGCTGTTGCGAGGTACGGCAACCTATCAGGGTGCTCCCATGCCCAAGCACATCGCGCTTCCCAATCTAAGCGCCGAACTGTTTCAACGCTGGTTAGCCCTGTTTCACGACACTACCCAAACCTTGCCAAACCGCCCGTTTGCTGAACGTGCCGAAGAGTTCGCCCACCGCATCGCTCGCAGCCTCTGGTATGGGTACCAACTTCACAATCAGCCCGATCAGCCCGTCACCGAGGTCTTCCATGGCTAATGCCAGGGCCATCCCGGTGTCGTTGCACGACCCGCAAGAACCGGCAAGGCAAGATCCCGGTTGGAAAGCCTTCCTCGATCTCGGTTTTCGTCCCTTATATATTGCAGGCTGCGCCTGGGCCGCAGTTTCCATCCTGATCTGGATATTCGCGCCGCAGTGGCTGTCAGGTCCATTGCACGGTGTCGCGTGGCATGCGCACGAAATGCTGTGGGGCTTTGTGGCCACCATCGCTATCGGTTTCCTCCTGACCGCCAGCGCAACATGGACCGGCTTCAATCCCCTGAAGGGCATCCCCCTTGCTATGGCTTGTGTTTTGTGGATGGTAGCCCGCGCGGGCTACCTGGCGGGTAGCGTACCGGCCTTCTATGTCGCCGCCGCAGCCGAATCCCTGTTGTTTCTTCTGAGCGCTGTGGTTCTGTTGAAAGTCATGCTCAAGGGTAAAAGCAAACGCAATTACGGCGTTCCCTTTCTGGTATTGGGATTGGGCCTGGCCAACTGCCTGTTCTTGCACAGCGCCCGAGCCGGCGATTACCTGATTCTGATGCAGCACTTCGAGTTGGGCTTGATCTGCATGGCTGTCATCGCCCTGCTGGTTGCACGACGGGTCGTGCCGTTTTTCGCCATGCGCGCCATACCGGGCCTGAGCATTCCCATGCTTACACGCAGCGGGCAAGTTCAATTGGTGTTGAGTGTGACTGCCATTGCCCTGGGGCTGGCCGGCCAGCCTGTCGTCATGGCGGCTGCCCTGGCAGTTACGGGCCTGATCAGCCTGTATCAGACCATTCGCTGGAAGCCCCAGGCCGTCATACATAAACCCATTCTATGGATCTTGTATCTTGGCTATGCCGCAATGGGGGTCGGATTACTGTTTGCAGCGGGTCACCTGGCAGGCTGGGGCACGGGCGTACTGCAGCGCTCTGCGGTCTATGTGCACCTGATAGGCATGGCCGGGTTTTCCATATTGATCATCGGCATGGTCACGCGCACTGCCCTTGGCCACCTGGGGCGCCCCTTGCAATTGGACCGCAGTATGGTCGTCAGCTACTGGCTGGTCATTTTTGCTGTAGTCTTGCGCC
The DNA here is from genome assembly GCF_029263785.1 of Pusillimonas sp. GTDB lineage: Bacteria > Pseudomonadota > Gammaproteobacteria > Burkholderiales > Burkholderiaceae_B > Pusillimonas. The sequence goes on from NZ_JAJUFE010000052.1 coordinate 3,907, forward strand.
TGGCCGCTCTTGCGCCCACCGCTGCAATGCAAGCTCTGCTGCACGCGTCCGCCACGGCTTGGTCGCTGGCTTTCGCGTTGTACTTGTGGCGTTTCGTCCCAATGCTTATTCGACCTCGTCTATGAGACTCACTCAGCACAGCGATTACGCCATGCGCCTGCTTATGTATGTGGGCCAACACCCCGATCGTCTTTGCACGATTTCCGAGGTTGCCCGCGCCTACGATATTTCAGAGCCCCATCTGATGAAGGTAACCCATCGACTTGGCCAAAACGGCTGGATCGATACCATTCGAGGAAAAAACGGCGGCATGCGTTTGGCCAAGCCGCCCAAGGACATAAGATTAGGCGCTGTCTTGCGCGACACCGAAACCGATCTGGCGCTGGTCGAATGCCTCGGGCCAAACAACCGATGTTCACTTTCTACCGGTTGCGGACTGACCGGCATCGTACACGGCGCCTTGCAGGCGTTTCTTGAATACTTCGACCAATACACCTTGGCCGACATCTTGCCTTCGGCGCCCCCGGCTACGGGGCCCTCGGCGATGGCGCCGCCGACGAAGCAACCCAAGGTAGTCAACTGGGTCAAGTAAGCCGGCTGATCAAAGCAGCATCAACCGGCCCCCCCGGGGCCGGATTGATGCCTGAGACATCAGGTGATCAGATCACAGCGCACGGTGATGGGGTGGGCACGCAGGTCTGCCATCACTGCGTCGTCGACCTTGCCTTCCACATCCGTAATCACGTATCCGATCTGGCCCAGCGTTTGCAGTTGCTGGCTGGCAATGTTCAGCCCGTGTTCGGCCATCAAGCTGCTAAGCGTACCCATGGCACCAGGCAAATTACGATGCACGTGCAGGATGCGTGCGGCCCCGGCCGGCTCGACGTAGGGGATTTCGGGGAAGTTGACCGCACCCTTGGTGGTTCCGCTTTTTACAAAGCGCACGAGTTTTTCAGCGACTTCCCTACCGATGTTCTCTTGCGATTCTTGCGTGCTGCCACCGATGTGCGGCGTAAGAATGACGTTGCGCATACCGATAAGCGGGCTATCGAGGGGCTCGTCGACACTTTTGGGTTCGGTGGGAAACACATCGATCGCGGCACCGGAAAGGTGGCCGGCCAGAAGCGCTTCTCGCAGGGCGTCGATGTCGACCACCGTACCGCGCGAGGCGTTGATAAGTATCGCCCCCTTGCGCATGGCTGCAAGCGCCTCGGCATCAATGATATTGCGAGTGCTGCGTCCACCTGGCACGTGAAGCGTGACCACATCGGACTGCGCCAGCAATTGCTTCAGCGTGGTGCAGGCGCGCGCGTTGCCCAGTGGCAGCTTGGCTTCAATGTCGTGAAACAGCACGCGCATGCCGACGGCTTCGGCCAAGGTACCTACCTGTGAGCCGATATTGCCGTAGCCGATGATGCCCAGGGTTTTGCCGCGCGCCTCGTAGGCGCCATCGGCAGTCTTGTCCCAAAACCCATGATGTACGCGGTCGTTCTTCTCGGGAATGCGTCGCAGAAGCAAAATTGCTTGCCCCAAAACCATTTCGGCCACCGAACGGGTATTGGAGAAGGGAGCATTGAACACGGGAACCCCCCGCATCATCGCCGCGTCAAGGTCAACCTGGTTGGTACCGATGCAGAAGCATCCAATGGCACGCAGCTCGGGCAGATCAGCAAGCAAGGCGGCATCAAGGTGGGTACGCGACCGGATGCCGACCAGTTGTGCATCGCGAAGCTCGTCGCGCAGCATTTCGGGCGGCAAAGCCGACTTGTGTACCGAGATGTCGTTGAAGCCCGCAGCCTCAAAAACTTCGCGGGCGCTTGCATGGATATTCTCAAACAGAACAATACGAGTCATATGCCTTCCAAAGCTAACGGCCAAAAGCATATTGTGACGCATCGCAGCGATTTCGTCGTCCACAGCCCTTCGGCGACAAGGGATAAATGTTGCTATGATAAGGCGACTATGCGTTTGCTTTTGGTAAGACTGTGATGATCACCACTGATGAATTGAGCTGGACCGATGCCTTTCTGGTCGGCTTTCCTCCCATGGATGACACCCACCGCGAATTCGTCGACATCGTGGGTGCAATGCTGCAGGCCGAAGATGATGCCCTGCTCGGCCATCTGAAGGCCCTCATCACGCATAGCGAACACCACTTTTCCCAAGAAGAAGCGTGGATGCAAAAGACAGAGTTTCCGGCAACTGAATGCCACACCAATGAACACGCCGCCGTTCTGACGTCGATGCGCGAAGTCGCCACCTATCTCGAAGAAGGCGGCGCCCCCAGCGAAGCCCGGCGTCTGGCCGTCGAGCTCTCGCGCTGGTTTCCCGGCCATACCGACTACCTCGATGCTTCGTTGGCGCAGTGGGTAACCAAAAAGCAACTCGGCGGTGTTCCCATTGTCGTGCGCCGAGGCGTCGCCAACCACGACGAATCCGCCGACTAGATTCAGCCAGTGCCTGGCCATGGCTTGCAACCATGGCATGCACCACCGCCGGGCTTATTCCGGCAGGTCAAACAGCAACACCTCAGCGCCGCTCGCGCCAGACAACACCACTTGTGCGGCTCCGCCCGTGTGCGCCGCATCGCCGGCCGCCAGCGACTCACCATTCACCTTCACTTCGCCGCGAGCCACATGAACATAGGCGATACGGCCCGGTAACACATCAAAGCTCAAGTCAGGATCGCCGGCCTCGAGAATAGTAGCGTAGAGCGATGCATCCTGATGTATGCGTACCGACCCTTCCTTGCCGTCGGCAGACGCAATAAGTCGCAGGCGACCGCGCTTGTCATCAGGCTCGAAACGCTTCTGCTCGTAGCTTGGTTCGATTCCCGCCTGGGACGGCATGATCCAGATTTGCAGGAAGTGGACCAGATCGGTGTCAGACGGATTGAACTCACTGTGTCTGACACCACTGCCCGCACTCATGCGTTGAACATCGCCATACGTAATGACAGAACCGGTGCCCATGCTGTCCTTATGCTCGAGCTGTCCATCAAGCACATAGGAAATGATTTCCATATCGCGGTGACCGTGCGTTCCAAAGCCTTTGCCTGGCTGCACCCGGTCTTCATTGATCACTCGCAGCGGTCCTACCCCCATGTGTCGGGGATCGTAGTACTCTGCGAACGAGAAAGTGTGCCGCGAACTGAGCCATCCATGCTCTGCAACACCACGTTCGTTACTGCGCCGAATCGTCAACATGACAATCTCCAGAAGTTTGATATAGGTATTTTATTGGCTTACTTTCATGATAAATAGACCCTATTTCAGTTAATATATTCCCAAAATTGGAACGCTCAATGGCTCTGACTGCGAACGACCTGATACTTTTTGCGCATGTGATCGAAGCGGGAAGCTTCTCGCGTGCGGCGGACCGTATCGGTCTGCCGAAATCCACACTGTCGCGCCGCATAACCCAACTGGAAAACCAGTTGGGAGAACGCCTGCTTACCCGGAGCACGCGCAAGCTGACCATCACCGATTTTGGCGAACGCATCCTCGAGCACGCCCGCCGGCTGGTTGAAGAAACCGAAGCTGCGAAATCGCTGGCCCTGCATCGGCAAGTGGTACCCCAAGGCACGTTGCGGATCTCGATGCCGCCTGAATATCGCGAGCTTTCCGTCGTAACCCTGATCCGCCGTTTTCACGAGGCCTATCCGCAGGTAAAGCTTGAGCTGGACCTTTCCGCGCGGCGCGTCGACCTGATCGCCGAGCGGTTCGATCTGGCTGTGCGTATTGCCGGACGGTTGCCCGACGACGGTACCCTTATTGCACGACAAGTAGCCGTGCTGCGCAATGGTTTGTATGCGAGCCCGAACTACCTGGCGCAGCACGGTATACCCGACAAACCGGCGGATCTTCTTCATCACACCGGGCTGGTCATCATCCCCAGCAGTGGCGAGGTCGAACCGTGGCGATTGTCTTGCGATGGCGAACGATGGGAAGGTCTTCCAGACAATGTCATTTCATCCAACGCCTTGGGATTGCAACAGGCCCTGGCTATCGAGGGCATGGGCATCGTGGGCTTGTCAGAAAGGTTCGCCCACAAGAACGTTGAAAAAGGCATGCTGGTTCCCGTGTTGCCTGGCTGGACCTTGCCTACCGTAACAGCCTGGTGCGTCATGCCCGGCCGCCGTCTGCTACCCGAACGTACACGGGCCTTCGTTGAATTGTTCAAGCAAATACTGGACGAGGATGGTTGCGCACCCGCCTGACGGACTCTTGCTCAGTAAGCAGCAGCAGGGTGGGCACGGGGCGCGCCCACACTTGTATCGTGTCGGTACTCCTATTCTTCGTCCAGGTGTAGCTTATGGACGATGCGATGCGCCAGGGGTGCCAGAATCAGACCCAAAGTTGCGACAAACATCAGGCTGACCACAATGCTGTACAGGGTGAAAAATATCTTGCCCCCCACGGTCGCAGGCAAAATATATGGCCCCAGGCCCGACACGATCATGGCCGTGTTAAGCAATGCATCGTGCCAGTTCACAGGCTCGAACCACAGGTGCGCCACCAGGCCGATAGCCAGCGTAATCACAATCAACAATACCGCGCACAACACATGATTGATGAGACGCCTGTAGAACCGGGCAGCCGGCAATAACGGCTCGCGCTTGGACTCGTACATCGACAATGCCCTTGTGATGATATGGCTGCAAACGGGCACGAGTATAGGAACGCCCCTGCACAAGGTCAACACGACATGTTAAAAGCCAGCTTCATGCATTGTGGCAGTTCGCTCCACGCACTGTCTGATATTGGCCAGTGAGCCAGGCCCAAACGAATTCAAGTATCATTTCCCAAGCAGCGGGGACGACCCCACTCGCTTATTCCACTCGGGACGGCCCGGCTCACATAAACAGGAGAGCCGCATGGCTTGGATCGCATTATTCGTTGCAGGAATTCTGGAAGTTATCTGGGCCTTCTACATGAAGCAGTCCCACGGTTTCACCAGGCTGGGACCTTCCCTTATCACTTTGGTGGCAATGGTCGCCAGCTTTGCATTGCTGGCTTTTTCGATGCGCAGCCTGCCCCTTGGAACCGCCTACACAATCTGGACCGGCATAGGCGCAGTTGGCGCCTTTCTGGTTGGGCTTGTCATTCTGGGCGAACCTGCGCACCTCATGCGCCTTATCGCTGCGGGACTCATTGTCTCCGGCCTGATCTTGATGAAGATCGCTTCTTAATCAGGTGTCCATTTTGATGTCACAGACGCAGAACACATTTGACCCTTCCCTGCCCTATGGATCGCGGCGTCCCGTAGTGTGTGCTGCCAATATTGTGGCGACCTCCCAACCGCTTGCAGCTCAGGCCGGATTACACATGTTGCAGAACGGGGGGAATGCAGTCGATGCTGCACTTGCCGCCGCCATTGCCCTGACAGTAGTCGAACCAACAGGTACGGGCGTGGGCGGCGATGCATTCGCCATTGTGTGGGACGGAGCAGCCCTGCACGGGCTGAATTCCTCCGGGTACAGCCCTGCCGCGTGGAACCGTGATGTGTTCGCCGGCATGGATCAAATGCCTGCGCGCGGTTGGGCGAGTGTGACAGTGCCCGGAGCCGTTGCCGCCTGGCACGAGCTTAGCCATCGCATGGGCCGCCTTCCCTTCGAGCGTCTGTTTGAGCCTGCCATCAACTATGGGCGCGCAGGCTTTGCCGTGAGCCCCATCATCAGCAGGCTGTGGGCCACCATCGCGCCAAAGTATAAGGACCAACCGGGCTACCGCGACTACTTCATGCCCCAGGGCCGAACCCCCGCACCCGGCGAACTGTTCCGCAACCCCGACCTGGCTGACTCATTGCAACAGATTGCCGCCACCAACGGTGATGCCTTCTACCGCGGACAGCTTGCCGAGGCACTGCTGACACATTGCGACGCAAACGGAGGCCTGATGTCGCACGACGACCTGGCGCAGTTCAAGCCGGAGTGGTGCGGCACCATTCAGCATTCTTTTGCAGGTGCCGAGATTCACGAGATCCCGCCCAATACCCAAGGCCTGGCGGCGCTGATTGCACTAGGCATTCTGGAGCACTTCGACCTTGCCCGATACGGCCCCGACAGCCTGCCGACGACGCACCTGAGCATTGAGGCCATGAAACTTGCATTTGCGGATCTTCACGCACATGTCAGCGACCCGACCAGCATGGCCGTGCCGGCCCAAAGCCTGCTCGACCCCGAATATCTCAAGTCGCGTGCAGAGCTGATCGACCCGGACCGGGCGGGTGACTTTGGCCCCGGCGCGCCATCACAAGGTGGAACCGTCTATGTCGCAGCGGCCGACGACAGCGGAATGATGGTGTCTTTCATTCAATCAAATTACGAAGGTTTCGGCTCTGGCGTAGTGGTACCAGGCACCGGCATAAGCCTTCAGAACCGTGGAATGGGTTTCAGCCTTCAACCCGGGCATCCAAACGAGGTGGGCCCTCGCAAGCGCCCATTCCATACGATTATCCCCGGTTTTGCAATGCGCAACGGTCAACCCCTGATGACATTTGGAGTGATGGGTGGACCGATGCAGGCGCAAGGGCATGTTCAGATGGTGCTGCGAGTACAGCTGTTCGGACAGAACCCGCAGGCGGCATGTGACGCTCCGCGCTGGCAGGTCGTGAATGGACGGCGGGTAATGGTCGAACCGGCGATGTCGCCCGATGTGATCCAGAAGCTTTCCGACATGGGGCACGATATCACGACTGATCGTGGCGAAGCGGCGTTCTCCTTTGGGGGGGCACAAATCATCAAGCGCACGGCACACGGGTATGTGGCCGGCTCCGACCCACGAAAAGATGGCCTGGCCATCGGCTTCTGAGCGAAGTCGGACAGTCGTCTGAACCGATACCGTTCAAATTGATACGAAACAACGCAAAACAGTGTCTTCTGTCGCATAATGGAAGTGCAGTTCCCGTTCAAAGTACAAACTTCCGAGGAATGCTATGCGAACACTACTGATTCTGTGGGCCCTGATCGCCTCACTTTCCTTCGCCGGACCATCTTTCGCCGCCGAGGCGAAACCTCAGGGTACGGTAACCTATCGCCCTGATGTTACCTTTACCCTCCGCACCAGCATTGCCGACGGAAGACTCGTCTACATTGGCGACGCAGGAGCCATCAAGGGCAAGATTAATCCCGACCTGCAAGTACCTGAAAACGCCGTCGTACAGATCAACGTCATCAATGGTGACGGCGCCATCCACGACATCGCTGTGCCGGAGTTCGATGTAAAGTCCGACCAGTTCATGGGCCCCGGCTCATCAACCGCCGTGGTGTTCCGTGCCAATAGAAACGGCGTCTTTGAATATTTATGCACGCTTCCAGGCCACAAGGCTGCGGGCATGTTTGGCAAACTGATCGTCGGCGAGCCCACTGAATCTGCAGAAAGCACGGCACTCGACATCGTGCAAGACCCCACCGCTGTAGGCACGCCGGTAGGCGACCGCGGACCCGAGCATGTTACGGTTGACCTGGTTACCACCGAAGTCGTCGGTCAACTCGCAAACGGTACTACCTACAAATATTGGACCTTCAACGACAAGGTTCCCGGTCCGTTCATTCGCGTACGCGAGGGTGACACCGTAACAATAAACATGGAGAACGCCGCTGAATCAGCGCATATCCATTCGATCGACCTGCATGCGGTAACCGGCCCCGGCGGCGGCGCTGCAGTCACCCAGGCTGCTCCGGGTCAAACCAAGAGCTTTACCTTCAAGGCCCTGAAGCCCGGCTTGTACGTATACCACTGCGCAACACCCATGGTGGCGCAACACATCACCAATGGCATGTACGGCATGATCCTGGTCGAGCCCGAAGGCGGCCTGCCCAAAGTGGACCGAGAGTTCTACATCATGCAAGGCGAACTGTACACAGCCGAGAAACACGGCACCATGGGCCATCAGGAATTCTCGCTTGAAAAACTGCTGGACGAAAAGCCTGAACACCTGATGTTCAACGGCGCCATGGGAGCTCTTACCGATCGCTACAAGCTTCAGGCCAAGGTGGGCGAAACCGTCCGAATCTTCTTCGGCGTGGGCGGTCCTAACCTGATTTCCAGCTTCCATGTCATTGGCGAGATTTTTGATCGCGTCTACGATCAGGCTTCGCTTACCAGCCCGCCATTGAAAGACGTCCAGACCACCCTGGTTGCTCCGGGAGGCGCTACGGTTGTCGAATTCAAGCTCGACGTTCCTGGTAATTACACTTTGGTAGACCACGCCCTGTCGCGAGCTGAAAAAGGCCTGGCTGGTACGCTGGTGGTAACCGGCGATGAAGATCACAGCATCTTCCATTCGACGGAACCCATCGACCACAGTTCAGGACATTAAACGGTCATCCCGCAGCAATGGGGCGGCGCCAGAGCGCTGCCCTTTTTCTTTTCAGGCGAGCAGCCCCAATAGCTAAACGGTCTGACCACCCAAAAAAATTTCAGATTCCCGGCGCAGCAGTTCTCGCTTGCGTTCTATGCCCCAGCGATAGCCCGCCAATCCACCATCGCGTCGCACCACCCGATGACATGGAATGGCAACGGCAATAGGGTTGGCTGCACAGGCACCAGCCACCGCCCGCACAGCCCCCGGATAGCCGATGCGCTCGGCCAGTTCGGTATAGCTAAGCGTGGCGCCGGCAGGAATATCGCACAGCGCCTGCCACACACGCTGCTGAAACGCCGTACCTCGCACATCAAGCGGCAGTTTGAGTCCGCGCGCAGGTTGCTCGATGAACCCGACCACCTGGGCCACCAGCTTTTCGAACACCGGGTCGGCACCAACGAGTTCGGCACGCGGAAAGCTATCTTGCAGGTTCTTCGTGAGCACGTCGGCATCGTCGCCCAACGATATGGCGCAGACGCCACGTTGACTTTGGGCCACCAAAATCGCGCCGAGTGAGCACTGTCCGACTGCAAAGCGAATGATTGCTCCTTCGCCCCCGGCCCGATATTGCCTGGTCCGCATGCCGAGCAGTTTCTCGGAATTTTCATAAAACCTGCTGGTGGCATTGAAACCCGCGTTGTAAATGGCATCGGTGATGGAGCTTTCGGATAAGATCAGCTGTTGCCTCAAGCGTTGAGCACGATGACCGTTCGCATAGGCTTTGGGAGTCAGCCCTGTTTCCGCCCTGAAAATTCGATGAAGATGATGCGGACTTATCCCTTCCTGGCGTGCCAGCTCTTTCAGGGTTGGCGGGGTGTCCGAGTGTTCAATCAATCGACAGATTCGCTCGACCCTGGCAGCCCGTTCGGCGGTGCCGGTAGAAGTGGCAGTGTCAATTTTGTGCTTGGATGGTCCAGCGGCGGCGGTAGGCATGACCCATGCTCCGAAAATGCTTAACTCGATAACAGCTTAAGTCAGAACGCCACCAAAAGAACTCCGTTTTTTATGCTGCCGCGTTACCCGATGCGACGCTAGAAGAGGGAAAGCTGTGTTGTGCCGGGTGACGGCCGCAGAAAAAGTGCGGTATTCAAGGTGTGACGGGTTTGATTCAGTCCGGCTTTTGCGCACGCTTTCTTGAAACGCTGTTCGATCAGTTGGGCATGAACGCCCGTACCTCTCATTCGCGTACCATAGTTGGAATCGTACGCTTTGCCGCCTCGCATTTGGGTAATCAGATTCATGACATGCGTTGCCTTCAATGGATGATGCCCGCGCAACCACTCTTGAAACAGGCCTGCCACTTCGCGCGGCAGCCTTATGAGTACATACGAAGCCTCGCCGGCTCCCGCATCTTTTGCACTGAACAACACTTTTTCGATTTCGTGGTCGGTGAGCGCCGGGATTATCGGCGCCACGATGACGCCTGTGGGCACACCGGCCGCCCCCAGTTTGCGCAAGGCTTCGATTCGCGCCCTGGGAGAACTGGCGCGTGGCTCGAGCTTGCGGGCGATGTCAGCATCTAAAAAACCCACCGACATCATCACTTTGACAAGGTTCTTCTCTGCCAGACGCTGCAACACAGGAATGTCTTGAGTGACTGACGCCGACTTGGTTGTGATGACTACCGGATGATTGAACTCTGCGAACACCTCGAGCAGTGCAGCGGTGATGCGCAGCCTGCGCTCGATTGGCTGATAGGGGTCGGTGTTGGTTCCCAAGGCAATGACCCGCGGCACATACAAGGGTTTGGAAAGTTCGGCGCGCAAGACCCCGGCTGCATTCACCTTGGAATAAAGAATGGTTTCAAAATCGAGACCTGGCGAGTGATTCAAATAAGCATGGCTAGGGCGTGCATAACAGTAGATGCAACCATGTTCGCAGCCACGATAGGGATTGATGGAGCGGTCGAACGAGATATCGGGCGAGCTATTGCGCGTGATGACGGTTCTGGCGGTTTCAGAACGGACCGTGGTACGAGGCAGCTGTGGTTCGATCTGTTGCGCCTGGATCTGAGCCCAATCATCGACTACCGCAGTTCGTTCGTATTGCTCGAATCGAGACGTGCGATTTGAAATGCTGCCCCTTCCTTTGATGGGGGTGCGCTGCATGGCTGAACAATACTGTATAAAAACACAGTATACTGCAGGGCAGGTGCCGCTTCAATTACACCGCGCGTTATGCGCCGTTGTTCCGGGCCGGCTCTCCATGCCCAAGCCTGCTAAAACTACGTGCCAGAAAATCCCGGTTCAGGCGCCCGCCAGGAACCAGGGCGCACCGTTCATTGGCCAGTGCACGTGCATAATAGGCGTCGCCACCCCGTAGAGCCGCTTCCAGCAATGTCAGGTCGATGATGTCCCGCTGAGCATGACTGCCTCCGAATCCATTCGCAATTCTTCTGGTACTGCTCAGTTGCGCTATTGCGGTTTTGAAATCACCATCCCAAAAAGCTGCAAACCCCTTGGAAAGCGGCAACCCATAGCGTCGCGCCCATTCTTCCGGTTCACCGTCGTCGCTACTCGCTCGCTGCAGATACCCGATGATCTCTTGGACACGCTGTCGCCGGCCGGCACCCAAATTTGCCATCACCGCGTGCCAGTCGTTAAATGGGTAAGAACGGCCATCAACATGCAGCTCCCATCTATCCGCCACTGATGCCCATCTGGCTGCCAGGTCCACATTGACCAGATGAAGTCTCCAAAGCAGGGCCGATGCATCGACCAGATCAAGAGCAATAGCACTGCCATTTTGGGCAATATGTTGATCGTAAATTTCCAATGCCCTGGCATAGTCGCCAATCTCGATGCAATACACAGCGTAGTGCCACCAGTTGTGGCCCTGGAAGAAATTGTCATCGCCGGTCCAATGTGGCTCATTGCGCTGCATCCAGTCCACCCCTTCCCTGGCTCGCCCCTGCATTTCATAGACATGGGCCACCGCATGATGGGCCCAGCAATCCTGCGGCAACAGCTCCACAGCCTCGCGTCCCGACTCTTCCGCCCGCGAGTATTCGCCCGTCTCTTCAAGTCCGAACGCATACATGCCAAGCACAAGGGAATAACCAGGTATGTCAGAGGACCACTGAGGCAGTACGCGCGCAGGACGATCACGCAGCTCTCGCGAATTGGCACGATAAAAATCAATTAAATGGCCAGCTTGCAGCGCGAGAATGTCTAGCGGGTATCGGCTGCTGTGCATGGACAAAGCGTCCGCGGCTATGGTCCATCTTCCCAGCAGAAGCATTTCCAATGCTTCGACATGCGACGTTTCGCGCTCTGTCAATTTCATGTTGCGCAGGTTTCGAACGATGGGTACCGCCGCAGCTGTCAGTTCAGGTTCGGTGGCGAGGGTAAGCAAGTGCGCTTTCAAAATATGGGCCATCGGAAAATCCGGCGCCATTCGAATCGCTGCATCAACCTCAAAAACAGGATCGCCCCGGTAAATATGGAAGGCGTGAATTGCACGGTTGTAGTGATCCGCCGCCTCCCCCGTCGCGCCAGCCAACGCATAGTGTTGAAGATCCCGGTACATGGCGGACTCCACAAAGAAAGACCCGGATCTATTTGACTGCGTGCCTAGACGCAAAGCATTGAATTTTAAGAATTGTTCGAAGCGATACATCCAGACGCAAGTAGGACTGCTGCGGCGCGGATCCCTCCCAAAACCCGGCCATGCTCGATTCCGCTCGCTTGGGCTTCAGAACGAAGAGTGCCTTTCACGCTTAGAATTCGATCAACAGAATCAATTAATGAACTCAAACGCAATGCGCGTCGGCGTATTGAGCAAGTAAGCGGGACTGCCGAAATTGTTAACCGATGCCTCGATCTTGTTTGTAGCTGCCTTTTTGGCTGGCGCATTAAACGCCGTCGCGGGCGGCGGCAGCTTTCTAACCCTTCCAGCGCTTGTGTTTGCAGGTGTGCCCCCGCTCGCGGCCAACGCCACGGGCACCCTAGCGCTATTGCCAGGGTATTTGTCGGGCGCCTGGGCTCTGCGCGACGACATGGAAAAGCTAAGAGGTTTCTCACTCCCGATCTTGTCAATCGCGTCGCTGATCGGAGGCACGCTTGGGGCCCTGTTGCTTTTATGGACGCCGGCGCCGGTTTTCGACATCGTCATTCCATGGTTATTACTGGCCGCCACTATGCTGTTTGCGCTTGCACCAGGTTTTATTACTGCACAGAGCACTTCGCCGGCTTCCAAAAGGCTGGTCATCGTGGTGGTGCTGGCCGTAGCCATTTACGGCGGCTATTTCAACGGAGGCTTGGGAATACTGCTGCTGGCAGCTTTTGGAGCGCTGGGCGTGGGCAATATCAATGCGGCGAACGGCCTGAAGAATCTGGTTTCAGCCTTGCTTACGGCTATTGCCGTACTTGTCTATATTGCCGGTGGCCTTATTTACTGGCCCGAGGCTGTATGGATGATGGTGGGCGCAACGTCCGGTGGTTATGCCGGGGCGCGGGCTTCCAGGCGTGTGCCTGTCAAATACTTGCGCTGGTGCATTGTTGCAGCCGGCGCAGTCATGTCGCTGGTATTTTTCGTTCGCGTATAGATGGTGGGCGGTACTGGGTTCGAACCAGTGACCCCTGCCGTGTGAAGG
>NZ_JAJUFE010000043.1 GCF_029263785.1 Pusillimonas sp.
CAGCGCCTGGCAGCCGGACGAACCGGGCGTCTTCATCTGGCCATCGAATGCCACTCATGTTTTCAGTGGTTGATGCCCGCCATGGACGCCTTCCGGCAGGAATGGCCGGACGTCACGCTGGATCTTTCGGCGGCCTTCTCGTTTGCCCCCCTGCCCGCCTTGGTGCGCGGCGACCTGGATGTTGTCATCACATCCGATCCGCAAGCGCTCGAAGCGGTGCAGTATCTTCCATTGTTCAAATACGAGCTGGTGCTTGCAGTCGCTTCGGCCAACCCCTTGGCGCAATATCGTTTCATCGAGCCGTGGCAGCTCGAAGACCAAATACTCATAACGTATCCGGTTGAAAAACAACGTCTGGATGTCTTCACCGCCTTTCTCGATCCCGCCGGCGTCGAGCCGGCGGGGCTGCGAACTGCCGAACTGACACCGGTGATTGCCCAACTGGTGGCCAGCCAGCGAGGGGTTGCCGCCCTGCCCAACTGGGCCTTGACCGAATATCTGGGGCAAGGTTGGCTACGTGTGTGTCATCTGGGCGAACAGGGCGTATGGCGCACACTGTACGCGGCAGTACGCACTGAAGATGCAGACACGCATTATCTGAAAGCCTTCATCGAAAAGGCACACGAAATCTGCTTCAAGACCTTGAATGGCATAAAAGCCGCCCGCCCCCAAAAAACAGGCTAGGTTTGCCTTGGGCTGTTATTCCTTGTATTGGGCCAGTATTTGACGCAAGCATTGCGGTGAGAACCCCCGCGACGCCAGGAATCGCAATTGGCGGGCGTGCTCTTTTTGATCGGAGGGAGGTGTGCCGAATTTTTTCTGCCACGCTTCTGTAGCGCGTTCGATTTCGCTCGTTTGTAGTTGTTGACGAATTTCGACCAGTTGATCGTCGTCGAGACCATGCTGGCGCAGCTCTTGCATGACCAGAGCAGTGCCCCTGCCCCCGGCGCGTCGATGCACCAGGCTTTGGGCAAATCGCGTATTCGAAAGCCAGTTGCCCGCCTCGAGCTCGTCGAGCAATTTGTTGAGTTGATCGGGGTTATTGGGGTCGACGTGCGGGCTGAGCTTACGAGCCAGTTCGAAGCGAGAATGCTCGCGACGCGATAAAAAGGCTATTGCCCTGGCTTTAAGCGAGGGCCCCGGACGTTTTGGCTTAGGTGCCAATTGCTCGAAATCGTCGTCGTCGAAGGCAGCCATCATCAACCACAGAAATAAGGGCCGCGAGTAGTGGGCCCGCAGCCCTGTTGCAAGGAATTATTCGACGAGTTCGTCTTCGTCGGGGCCAGATGCCTGCACTGGAGCGGCTGACCCACCTACATGAGCCGCCACACCCAGCTGCTCGCGCACCTTGTTCTCGATTTCGAGTGCCATCTGGGGATTTTCTTTGAGGAACTCGCGCACATTATCTTTACCCTGGCCAATACGCGTACCGTTGTAGCTGTACCACGCACCAGCTTTGTCGACCACACCGGCCTGGACACCCAGATCGATGATTTCGCCTTCACGCGAGATGCCGGCGCCGTACATGATGTCGAACTCGGCCTGCTTGAATGGCGGGGCCACCTTGTTCTTGACCACCTTGACCCGGGTTTCGTTACCGACGACCTCGTCGCCTTTTTTAATGGCACCAATACGACGGATATCGAGACGCACGGACGAATAGAACTTGAGCGCATTACCCCCGGTTGTAGTTTCGGGGTTGCCAAACATGACGCCGATCTTCATGCGGATCTGGTTGATGAAGATGACCATGCAGTTGGCGCGCTTGATGTTGGCCGTGAGTTTGCGCAGGGCCTGGCTCATGAGGCGTGCCTGCAGACCCGGCAAGGAATCGCCCATATCGCCTTCGATCTCGGCCTTGGGTACCAGCGCGGCTACCGAGTCGATGACGATGAGATCGACAGACCCGGAACGCACCAGAGCGTCGGTGATTTCGAGAGCCTGTTCGCCGGTGTCGGGCTGAGAGATGAGAAGATCTGTCAGGTTGACCCCCAGCTTGGATGCGTACTGGACATCAAGGGCGTGCTCGGCATCGATGAAGGCACAGGTGCCTCCGAGTTTTTGCATCTCGGCAATGACCTGCAAGGTAAGCGTGGTTTTGCCCGAGGATTCGGGCCCGTAGATTTCGATGACGCGCCCCCGGGGCAGGCCACCGACACCAAGGGCAATATCAAGGCCCAAAGAGCCCGTGGACACCACCTGGATGTTGTGCTCGACCTGGTTGTCGCCATACCGCATTACCGACCCCTTGCCGAACTGCTTGTCGATTTGCGATAAGGCGGCGGCAAGCGCCTTGCTTCGTTCGGCCGCGGCGGCTTTGCTTTGTTTGTCGTCCATACGGATCCTTTGGCTGAGAAAACAAAAAAGGTGTTGGTTACGGCGTGCCCGCATTGATTCCGGGCCCGGCCTGTTGAGGGCGATTATGGCATCAAATTATACTGTATAAAAATACAGATATCCAGAAAATGCCGTATTAACCCGTAGTGGCAAGCGACATGACGGGTGTCAGAATTTAAATTTGCAACCCGCCTCTTATGAGCGCCGCGACTTCCAGGGCCACAGCCAATGCGAATCCTGATCGCCGAAGACGATAGTATTCTTGCGGATGGACTTTCTCGCTCCTTGCGCTACGACGGTTATGCCGTCGACGTCGTAAGTGACGGTTCCAGCGCCGATTCTGCCTTGCAACTGCAAAGCTTTGATCTGCTGATTCTCGACCTCGATCTGCCCGGCTTGCACGGCCTGTCTGTCTTGAGGCAGCTGAGGCAACGAAAAAGTGGCCTGCCCGTGCTCATTTTAACGGCCGCAGATTCCATTGAACAACGTGTGGAAGGCCTCGATCTGGGTGCAGACGACTACATGGCCAAACCATTTGCCCTGTCAGAACTCGAAGCCCGGGTCCGGGCACTCACCCGCCGCACAGCGGGCACCAGTGTGGCAATCCTGCGTCACAAGAAACTGACATTCGACCTTAATGGGCGCACGGCGCGTATCGACAATCAGCCGCTCGAGCTTTCCGCCCGCGAAACCAGCCTCCTTGAAATATTCCTTTCCCGTTCAGGCCGCATGATCAGCAAGCATCAATTGGTCGATCTGTTATGTGAATGGGGCGAAGAAGTCACCACCAATGCCATCGAGGTATACGTTTACCGGCTGCGTAAGAAACTGGAGCCCAGCGGGGCTCGCATCGTCACGATACGCGGGCTGGGTTACTGCCTCGAACCCGACACCAGCGATACCATAGCGGCCTAGCAACGCATGCCTGACGCAGCCCCAACTCAAAACGGTCCAGCCCTGCGTCGATTCTTTGAACGCAGAAAGGTTCGCTCGCAAAAAAACAAGACACTGCTTGGCAAGATCCTTATCTGGATGTTCGGACCATTGTTCCTGCTGTGGTCCATCGGGATTGTCATTACCTACTTCATTGCGCAGAACATTGCGAATGCACCCTACGACCGGACACTCACCGACCACCTTCGCCTCCTCAAATACGAAATAGAACAGCAGGATGTACGTAAGGGGGTCGAGCTTTCCGTCTCGGCGCTGACGATCTTGAGTGGAGAAAACGGACGCGCCGCGCGGTGGCAGATCCGCGACGCCAACGGCGATTCCGTGGCAGGAAACGCGACCATTCCGCTACCCGACAACTGGTCTTACGAAAAGGACAAGTTCAAGTTTCATAACGAAACGATAGACGGACAAAGCGTACGGGTGGCCTATGTATGGGGTGCCCGCGACCGTCAGGGGGAGTCTTTTTTAACCCTGGTGGCTGAAACCAACGATCGACGCGGTGTATTGCAACAAGATATTCTTACCGGAATGCTGACTCCGCAGCTTATCGTGTTGCCGCTGGCTGCGCTGTTGGCGGGCCTGGGGCTGACCCAGGGCCTGGAGCCTCTTAGCATCTTGCAAGAGCGGATCCGCGCCCGCCGCGCAAACGACCTTTCCCCGATCAACGAAGACCTTGCGCCGGCAGAAATTGCTCCTCTGGTAGCCGCCATGAACGAACTGCTCGCACAGCTTGCTGCCACTACCGAAACCCAACGACGATTCGTTTCAAACGCTGCGCACCAGCTCAAGACTCCATTGGCAGGCATGCGAACACAGGCAGAACTCGCCCTGCGCGAAAAGGACCCCGAGAAAATGGGCGAAAGTCTGGAGCAACTGGTAAAAGGTGCTCAGCGGGCAACGCGCCTGGTCAATCAGCTCCTTGCCCTGACCCGCGCCGAGCACTCAAGCAGTCCGGGGCTGTTTGTTCTTGAACGTATCGAATTGAACGCGTTCGCAGAACGGCAGACGCAGCAGTGCGTGGATACCGCCATGCAACATGGTGTCGATCTGGGCTTCGAACCTGCGTCCGAT
The DNA here is from genome assembly GCF_029263785.1 of Pusillimonas sp. Taxonomy (GTDB): domain Bacteria; phylum Pseudomonadota; class Gammaproteobacteria; order Burkholderiales; family Burkholderiaceae_B; genus Pusillimonas. Next base: position 4,363 of record NZ_JAJUFE010000043.1, read on the forward strand.
CCCGTGTGGATTCAAGGACACGGCCTGATGCTGGGCGAGCTGCTGAACAACCTCATCGAGAACGCCCTGCTTTATACACCCCAAGGCGGCTGGGCCACCGTGCGAATCTTGGCCGACGCCGATACCGCCGCCATTGAGGTCGAAGATTCCGGCCAGGGCATAGCACCAGAACACCACGATCGCATTTTTGATCGCTTCTTTCGTGTCTGGGGCAACAGCGCCGACGGCAGTGGCCTGGGCTTATCCATCGTGAAAGAGATCGCCGACCAGCATAAGGCCCATGTCATCCTGATGGAGCCCACTCCTGGTAGCGGCGCTACTACCTGCTTCCGTGTCTCATTTCGTCGCGTTACCCCCACCCACACGTAGGCGACTGCTTGTCCAGCTCACCCGCACCTTTCGCAACGCCGCCGAAGCGCAGACAAAAATCGCTTACCTTTCTTTACAAAAACCCGTGTTTTAGCTGTGTCTGCGTAAGTTTGACGTCAGGCTCGTTTTCTACCGTACGGCTATCCGCTATCCCCACGGCGGGCACAACAAGAGTCGAACCCGGCCAAACTTAAGGAGACACCATGAGCACAACAGACACTGTTGCGTCGATTCCCCCAGGTCCACCAAGTCGTAGCGCCGGCGCGCCGGCGGCCACGAATCGCCCGATGACTGCCGAAGAAAGACGAGTCATTTTTGCTTCTTCCCTGGGCACTGTTTTCGAGTGGTATGACTTTTATCTATACGGATCGCTGGCCGCAATCATTGCGACGCACTTTTTTTCGGGCGTCAATCCCACCGCTGGTTTCATATTCGCCCTGCTCGCCTTCGCCGCAGGTTTTGCCGTGCGCCCATTCGGGGCACTGGTGTTTGGTCGCCTCGGTGACCTTGTCGGTCGCAAATATACCTTTCTGATCACCATCCTGATCATGGGCCTTTCCACCTTTCTGGTGGGCGTCCTGCCTTCGTATGCCTCCATTGGTCTGGCGGCTCCCGTTATCCTGATCATTCTGCGACTGCTGCAAGGTCTTGCCCTGGGTGGCGAGTATGGTGGCGCCGCTACCTATGTTGCCGAGCACGCCCCCCAAAACCGACGCGGTTTTTACACGAGCTGGATCCAAACCACAGCCACCATGGGACTTTTCCTGTCGCTGCTGCTAATCCTTGGAATCCGCAGTGCATTGGGCGAAGAAGCCTTTCTGGATTGGGGCTGGCGAATTCCCTTCCTGATTTCAGCCGTGCTGCTGATTATTTCCGTGTGGATCCGGATGCGCTTGAATGAGTCTCCCGCTTTCAAGAAAATGAAAGAGGAAGGGACGCAATCCAAAGCGCCCATAAAGGAATCGTTTGGCCAATGGAAGAACCTGCGCATTGTCATACTGGCACTGCTGGGCCTGACTGCCGGCCAGGCGGTGGTCTGGTACACCGGGCAGTTCTATGCCCTGTTCTTCCTGACCAAGACCTTGGGCGTTGAAGCCAATACGGCAAACATCCTCATTGCATTGGGTCTGCTGCTGGGTACCCCATTCTTCATCGTATTTGGAGCCCTGTCCGACAAGATCGGTCGTAAACCCATAATTATGGCGGGCTGCCTGATTGCTGCACTGGCTTACTTCCCCGTGTTCAAAGGCCTCACCCATTTTGCCAATCCGGCCCTGGAGCGTGCGCAAGCCACCGCACCGGTGACAATCGTGGCCGACCCGGCTACCTGCTCCTTCCAGTTCAATCCGGTGGGTACCGCGTCCTTTACGAGCTCCTGCGATATCTTGAAGGCATTCATGGCAAGCAATGCAGTGAACTACAACAACGAGGCAGCGCCCGCCGGCTCTGTCGCGGTTGCGCGAATCGGCAATGAGGAATTCACGTCGTTCGATGGCAGCGGCATGAGCAAAGCCGAGTTCACAGCAAAGTCGACGGAACTGCGTGAAGCACTGACACAGTCGATTCGAGGGCATGGATATCCGGCAAAAGCGGACCCGACCCAGATCAACTATTTCATGGTGGTGGTACTGCTGACCTTCCTGGTTATCCTGGTCACCATGGTTTATGGGCCGATAGCCGCAATGCTGGTAGAGATGTTCCCGACACGCATACGTTATACGTCGATGAGTTTGCCCTACCACATCGGTAACGGATGGTTCGGAGGCTTCCTGCCCCCCGTCGCCTTCGCCATTGTTGCGGCAACCGGCAATATCTACGACGGCTTATGGTATCCGATTGCCATCGCAGCCATGTCACTGGTCATCGGGATGCTGTTTGTCAAAGAAACCCGACACAACGATATCAATGCCTGATTCTCTTTCAGGCCTGCGTCAGGTGTAGTCCCTACAATCGGCAACGTAGACAGCAAGGGTCGGGCGCCAAGCCCAAGGGTTACGCCCACCCGCCCCTTGCTCCTATCTCATCGGCATAGCGCGCCCCGCGAACTGTAGTATGCGCGTGCCGATGTGTTATATCGGCCCGGTGCTTAGCACTCGGGCCTTTTTTTACCGCATCGCCGCGCCTACGAAAAACACCCTACAATCGACGCTCCGTTCACCCGCAGGCCTGGCGGCGCTACGTACGCGGCCGACGCATGCGTCGCCCCCGTTTCGCGGCCTTGACGCCTGCCGACCTATATAAGTTGTTATCCATAATGTGGTTCAAAAACCTGAAAGTCTTTCGTTTGGCTCCTTCCTGGTCCGTCTCGCTGGACGCCCTGGAAACCGCACTTGAAAAATTAGCCTATCGGCCCGGCAACAGCCTTGAGATGCAGACGCTCGGCTGGGTGCCCCCGTTTGAAGGATCGGGGTTGGCTTACTCCGTACAAGGGCATGTGTTCCTCAGTTTGCGCGCCGAAAAAAAGCTGTTGCCAAGCACTGTGATTAATCAGGTGACCCGCGCCAAGGCACTGGAAATCGAAGAACAGCAGGGATTCAAGCCTGGCCGCCGGCAATTGAAAGAACTGAAGGAACAGGTCACCGACGAGCTGCTTCCCAAAGCATTCAGCGTGTACCGTGACACCAAGGTCTGGATCGATACGCAAAATCGATGGCTGGTCGTCGACGCGGCGGCTGCAGCTAAAAGCGACGAGGTACTGGGCATGTTGGCCAAAACCATCGACCCCTTCCCCGTCCTTCAACTGTATGTCGAGCAATCGCCGGCAAGCAGCATGACCAACTGGCTGATCGAAGATGAACCACCCGTCAATTTTTCGATTGATCAAGACACCGAGCTGCGATCAACCAGCGAAAGTCGGGCCGCCGTACGTTATGTACGACAAAGCGTCGATATCGAAGACGTGCGCAAGCACGTTCAGGCCGGCAAGCAATGCACGCGTCTGGCGATGACCTGGGCAGACCGCGTGTCATTTGTATTGACTGACAACCTTGATATCAAGCGTGTCGCCCCGCTGGACGTTCTCAAGGAAAATCAGGATCTGACCGCGCTGAACGAGGCGGACCGGCTTGACTCCGACCTGGCCTTGATGACAGGTGAGCTTTCCCAATTGCTGAACCATCTTGTAGACGCCCTCGGCGGCGAAAAGAAGATGGCGGCGTAACTGCTTTCACGCAGCCGGGCGCAATGCAAAGGGCCGGCGCCCGGTCAATCGATGCCGTGAAAAATACTGTCTTCTGGTCCAATATGAGATGGCGGGCTCCATGTGACGTCGCGCATCGAATGCTGGACCAGACCTTCGACGCCCAGCAGCACGGCAAATATTGCCATCCGCACGGGGATGCCGTTGTCGGCCTGCCGGAAGATAGCAAGCCTTGAGTCGCTGTTCAGGTCGACGCTCAGATCATGCGCCCCTTCGCGGCTGTCGCGTGGCAAAGGGTGCATGATGATGGTGTCGGGCTTGGCGTAACGGTCGATTATTGCCTTGTTCACCTGGAAGTCGGCCGTATAACCTTCCAGCTGTTCATCCGAGAAGCGCTCCTTTTGCACCCGAGTGGCATAAATTACATCAGCACCTGCCAGACCTTGTTCCAGAGAGGTAGTCTGCTCAATCACATGACCACGCTTGCCCGCCTGTTCAAGGATATAGTCAGGCATCTCAAGCCCCTTGGGCGCGATCAGGGTGAATTTCAGGTCCCGGTATAGCGCCAGCAACTTGATTAGCGAATGCACAGTGCGGCCATACTTGAGATCGCCAACCATTGCGACATGCGCACCATCCAGCAACTTGCCCAGGCGCGAGAATTCAGTCAGGATCGTGTACAGATCCAGCAATGCCTGGCTTGGATGTTCGCCGGCGCCGTCGCCACCATTGATCACCGGGATATTCGTCGCGTCAGCAAACTCCGCCACCGAGCCTTGCTCCGGGTGGCGTACCACCAGGGCATCGACATAACCACTCATTACCCGACTTGTGTCGTAGATGGACTCGCCCTTTGCCATAGACGAAAAGGTGAAGCCGGTGGTGTCGCATACCGAACCGCCCAAGCGGCAGAAGGCGGCTCCGAAACTGACACGCGTTCTGGTACTTGCCTCAAAAAAAAGATTTCCCAAAACCGCCCCTTCGAGGACGCGAGACACCTTCTGACGGCGAGCGATTGGCTGCATCAAATCAGCAACGCGGAACAGTTCTTCGACCGATTCCCGAGAAAACTGGTCTACCGACAAGAGCTGATGTTTACCGTTATATGCGATTCGATCTCGTAGCGGTCCCGACTGTGCGCTTTGCGCGTACTTTTGCAGCAGGGCTTCGTTTTCGACAATCTCGGTGACGAATCGTGCGACCACTTCGGGCATGGTCCGGGCTTCCTGCGAACCTTCAGGTAACAACCAGGTGTCGAGAGCCCGACGCTTTACGCCTATTCGCGCGGCGAAGACGTCACGGGTGAGATTGAGTCGACGCATTGCGTCGCGAAGAAATACTTGTTGCGATACCGACATGACGCCCCCTGAAAAAATGTACGCTTTGCGTATATTTTAAGGCAGCATTAGACAGAACTGGAATAATCGTGCAGCAAACGATGTCCAAAACCAACGTTTGGAATGGATGCTCCGCGCGTTTCAAGTCTCAACCTGTGAACAACAATGGCAGCCACCCGAAATCGTGTGTCCACCCATCTGTCGCCAGTCCGCCCATTCCCACCAGTATCCAGCATCCAACAATAAAGACAGCCATCGACGCACAGTAACAGCCCAGCACACATATCACCGGCAGCCAATGGTGGCGCCGCCGCGCGGGGGCTCTTAGCAACAGGCTTGCCTGCACCATATATACCCACAGCAATCCCAGGCCAGTCAGCGCCAGGCCACAAAGAAAAGCGATGAGCGGCAAACGCAGCAAATAAGAGGGAACCTCGGTGGGTATGACCCCTAGCGCACTTAATGCGATCAAGAGAACCCCGACGCCATTAAGCCACGCCAGGTAGCGGAATCCGAGCATCAGCACTTGTGGCATGCTGGTGTCCCCACGCACAGCGGTCGATGAACCCGGCTCGTCAATTATCTCGTGAACCGCCTTATATTCATTTCCCATAAAAACCGACACCCCAGTTGCTGGTTACTTCCAGCTTATGGGGTGTCGCTCCGGAAAACTGGATACTGCGAAGATTAACGCAGATATTCAGTTAAATTAATTGCCTGCCGGCGTTACAGCGGCGGGAGCCTGATTACCTGCCGGTGCCCCCTGATCGGCGGGAGAAGCAATCGGGTTACCGTCTTCATCGACCCCCGCAATGGCACGCGCCGCAGCTGCTGCATTTTGTTCGGTCCCAACAGCAAACACCAACTGGTCGGTATCTACTGGGGTGGTGAAGCTTGGAGCGGCCAGCATGGTGCGCCCTACTACCAGGGCAAGACGCTTATTGGGGTTCTGGGTGGTGATGTCGTTGATTTTCTTTTGACCAACGTTATTCAGGCCCAGCGCCAGAAGGCCCTTGCCGTCTTGGCTTCTTCCAGCCTGAACGCCAACGAGATCATCGCGGGTGATGACGGGCTGGGGGTTCACATACAGCGTGCCGGACTGAATCTGTACGGGCGTCCAGCCTTGCTGGCTGACGGTATCAGCCAGGAAAACCGCCACTGGCGCACCCTGACTGCTAGCCTGGACCGAGGTCTCGGCCGGAGCCTGGGGTTCGGCCTCGGTGGTTTTCGTACCCGGCACAGTTTGGCAAGCTGCCAACAAGACAAAGCTCGCTGGCAACAGAATTCGACCCAACGTACGTACTGCGTTCATGTAATACCCCTTCTTCTGGTTGTTACAAGGTTAAAATTCTAACAGGAAGCCCGAAACAGGCACGCCAACAATTGTCAATTTATGGTTCAATTACAAGGATACGTTACCCGGCATGTACCGCCGGTAGCTTCCCCCATTCAACTCGCAGCGGAGACCCCATTCGTGGCTGATACAAAACACACCAATCACACAACTTCCAATAAGCCCCGTTTTTCAGCTGGCCTGGTCACTGGCATCGTAACTTTGGCCTGGATTGTCATTTTCGCCATTGTTATGGTCAAGGGCACCGGCGAGCTCCATCAGCATGACGCTGCCGTTGCCACACAAGCCAACTAAGACTCGTCATGTTCAGGGGACGCCTCGGCCGCTCCCCTGACTTCCACCCTTATCGTATCCAGTACCACTTCACCCCTTCCCAAAAGCTGTACCCGATGCTTGCCCGGCCTGGGCAGCCAGTACACTTCGTCACCGTGAAGAACCTCGCGTCCTATTCGCCAGCTCAAGGCCTGATCACCCCCTGATACCGATGCGCGAAAGACGAGCTTCTGGTTCGCTGGCGGAATATCGGGGTCCAAAGCCAGAATCACACCATCCACCGGTGCGACGACGGTAATAGAGTCGCTGTCCGTCACACCCACATCTGGCGCGATCGTCACGTTCGACACTCCGGTGTCCCCCAGAAAAAAATCTGTTCGTACAGGCTCAAGATCATTATCGAATTTCACTGTACCAGCACGTACCGTGCCCGGCACCTGAGGAGCTCGGCTGCCCGACCTGCGATGCAGATAGTTCATGACGTCCTGCCAGATTGGGCCGGCTCCTGTCACGCCCGACACATCCCGCATGCTCTGGCCGGCACTGTTGCCCGCCCATACGCCTACTGTGTACTGTTCTGACCACCCCACTGTCCAGTTATCCCGCATGTCCTTGCTGGTTCCCGTCTTGACTGCAGTCCAGAATGGCGTCACCAACTGACTGTCAACTCCGAAAGTGCGGACGCGGGCATTGGGATCGGACAGCATGTGGCCGACTATCCATGCAGCCCCTTCGTCCATGACGCGACGGACCGGCAAGGCAATGCCTGGAAACAGGCCAACGGGCGAATATAGACCCGTATTGGCCAGACTGCGGTAGGCGTTGGTCAGTGAAACCAGGGTGACGTCAGCGCTGCCCAGTGCAAGACTATATCCGTAATAGTCTCCCGCACGGGTCAGGGGCAAACCCAGATCCACAAGGCGATTACGGAAGGCGTCCGGTCCTACCATCGTCAACACCCGTACCGCAGGGATGTTGAGCGAAGACGCCAGTGCAGTACGTGCACTGACCCACCCGGAGTACCCTTCATCGTAATTGCGTGGAATATACAGGCCGTTTCCGGTGGGCAGGTTCAGCGGGCTGTCTTCCAGCAGGGACACAGCCGTAATCCGCTGTTCTTCGATTGCCTGCTGATAAAGAAAAGGCTTTAGCGTGGAGCCCGCCTGCCGATGAGCAATGGCGTGGTCAACCCACGGAGCATCGGATAACGCACCCGATGAGCCTACATATGCAAGCACTTCTCCCGTTGGATTGTCCAGCACCACCACCGCTGCGTCTCGAACGTGGGCGTCCGCCAATTCCCGAAGCCGCGAGTTGACAATACGCAGCACTTCCTGTTGCAAAATCTTGTCGATGGACGTCGCCACACGCTGCCCCGCCTCAGGATGCAACTTGTCTACTATCCAACGCGAAAAATGCGGGACCAGGCCGTCGCGATCATACAGGGGCCGCGAACGATTCTTCAGTTTTGATTTCACGAACAGATCCAGACCAATGCAGTCGGTTGTGTCGCGCAGTTGTTTGAGCAATTTGCACGTACGGGAAACAAGCCGTTCGACCGCAACGTTGGGACCACGGAGCATCACCGCAATCAATGCAGACTCACGCGCATCCAGGCCGTTGGCGTGCTTCTGGAACATAACGCGCGACACGGCATCAACGCCAATCAATTCTCCACGAAACGGAACGAGATTGAGGTAAGCCTCGAGTATCTGGGCTTTGTCCCAGCGTCGTTCAATAGCCTGTGCAAATAGGGCCTGATCCAGTTTTTGAATAATGCCCCGCCCATCCGCAGGGCGTTGATATTCTTCCTGGATGAGCCCCGCCAACTGCATGGTCAACGTCGATGCACCCCGACGTGCTCCCCCCCATACGAAGGACCACGCAGCAGAGGCCAAGGCCAGGGGATCAACACCGTTATGATCGCGAAACCGGCGGTCTTCCGACTGGATGACCGCCTCGATCAGCGCTGGCGATATCTCGGGCAAGGCAAGCCAGTCACCACGACGGCCAGTGTAGTCGGCACGAACCCGTTGCAGCGGAAGGCCATTACGGTCCATGACCAGCACGTCTGACGCCCGATACCCTTCCTTTACGTCATGAAAGTCCGGCACCAGCAACGGGGCGGCCTGCGCCGCACTGACCACGGCAAACGCCGCTGCCACGCGTAGCAAAAAAGTGCGGACGGTTCTTCTTGGCTTCATGCCCGATCGTAGCTCTTGTCGCCCCGCCACAGAACTAATCTGGGACGACCTGAATTGTTCCGGCCGCCGGGACAACCCCTCGTACGTCGGGTTGATACAAGGCCTCGACATAGGTTGGCGGCAAGTGGAATTCGCCCGGCGTGTTCAGCCGCACCGTGTATTCGACTGTAGAGGTACCCCGTGGCAGAAAATCGTAATAGGCCCGATACTCGCCGAAACGGCGTTCAATATAGCTCGGCCACGCACCGTGGGGCATTGCTTCGCCCTGCGATGCAATAGCTGAATCTCTACCCAGGCCACTACCTAAAATCGTTGCGCCCGCGGGTACCGGATCAGTGACGACCGCCCATACAACCGGACTGCGCGAATCAATAGTAAGAGTGACGCGGTAGATATCACCCACCGACCAGACATCTGAACGGCGCTGCACCACCGGAGTGATCTTTCGCCTGACTTCAAAACCCGCCACGAGCGGTTCCACAATGGGCACCGCCGCCAGCGAACGAGTCCAGACCCACACCTTGCCCTGGTCCCGTTGATGAATGTCCAGCACGCTTTGCCCTGCCTCTGGCCAGCCCACCAGAACTTGCTTTTCGTCCGCACCGTCAGGACGCGCTTTATCGGCCTTCTCTGTACCGGACACCTCAGCATTGGAAGACACGGCCGCCCAGTCAATGGTGCCCACGGTATGCCCATTGATGTCTATCCGGGATTGTCCATTTACCGGAGCCGTTTCGAATACTCGCGAGAACTTTTCGATTGCCAGGAACGACAGCAGATTTTCGGTGGTTGTACGCCAGGCTCCATTGATTTGCATGCCCAGCAGACCTTGAGCCAACCGCGGCGCAGCTTCCTTCCATGCTTCACGCTCGACGACCAGGCTTAGCAGCCTGGCCATTTCAGTGGTCGAGCTGCGCATCAGCCACCATTGCTCATCACGGTCGGCAAATACAAGCTCGCCACCCCGATTCAGCATGCGGGCGCGCAGGATCTGTTGCACTTGATTCAGGCGTTCGGCACGATGAGGAATATCAGCAACACGGCTCAGGATCGAGAACCAGTCAATAACAGAGGAAGTCGGCCACTGATCTGGAGCGATCTGTATGCTGTCGAGCATCGCCGGTCGCAAGGCACCTTCGCGAGCCAGGGCTTCAAGCACAAGTAACTTGCGCAAAGGCAGGTCGCTCGAGGGCGCCCATCGTTGCCGCATCAGGCGTCCGTGAACAAACTCGACAAGCCCCTGCCGCATGGCATCACGAAACGATTCCGGAATCGTGAACTCGAGGCCCAATGATTTTGCCTCATGACTCACCGACAGCAGGTAGGCCGTCAAAACCTCGCTGCCCTGACCATCGCCCGGAAAATACCGCGCCAAGCCATCGTCATCCAGATAATCGGGCAGGGTCTGCATCAACGTGTTCCATTGATCGACGCTACGCATGCCGATGGCGCGCGAACTAAGCTGTTCGAGGCAGGTATACGGATAATCGGCAAACCATTGGGCAACTCCCGGCAGTCCACCAGCCAGGGTGGATTGAAGTGTGATCTGCAGCCCTCCCCGCACAGTTCCATTGTCCGCCGTCTGAGCACCCTCCGGGGCGGAAAATTCGAGCGTCAAGGGGCTGGCTTCACTTACTGAATGCAGCGCGGCCTGATGTACTGTCACGGGAATCGTAGGAGCGAGCATTTGAGTCACGGCGAGCCGGTCTGAAGCTTCACCCCCGTCAACCTCAATCGCTCGCACCTCCCACCGTAGCTCGACGTTCGGATCGGCCTGATTTACCTGTGGTGCCGTCACGTTCCACACCAGAGTCTCTGCTTTACCCGCTGCCAACTCCACAGTTTGCGGTGGAAGTGACGCTTTCGCCTCCCCCTGACCCGGGATACTGGCTTCGACATCAACCCGCATGTCTCGCGCTGTCGTGTTCCTGACGGTCACCTGGGCAAGGTAGGAATCGCCTTGCCGTACCAGCGCGGGTAACCCGGATATGAGCTGCAAGTCCTGGGTTGCCGAGATGCTGGCCCATCCCTCGCCGAAACTTCCAGCTCCGTGGTCGGCCAAGGCAACAAGCCTGAACGAGCTGATTGAATCGTTAAGCGGAACCACGACCGTCGCCATGCCATGTTCGTCCAGTTGTACCCGGGGCGCCCATAGCAAAAGTGTATCCAGCAGCTCGCGCGTGGCACTTTTGCCCCCTCCGCCCCCGGCAGGCAAGGCTTTGCGGCCGTAGTGACGACGCCCCACTACTTGCGTCTGTCCACTTGCCGTCTGCACACCGTAACTTCGGCGCTGGCCCATCGCCTCAAGGACATTCCAGCTGCCGTTGGAAGCCAGTTCAAGCAAGGCCTCGTCCACGGCAACAAACGCCACTTGTGCATGAGCCGCAGGGGCCCCATCAGGCGTCGTCACCCGAAGCTTCACATTTGCTTCCTCACGCACCTGATATTGCTGCCGTTCAGGAATCACTTCGACTTTCAGTCGAGCCCGCCCGTCGTCCACCCGAATTTCTGTCAAGCCAAACCGGAATGCCGGCTTCGACAAATCGATCAGTGCCGTGGGTGGCTGATAGGCCTCTTTATTCCGGTAAGTATTCAACCAGGCCGCGGGCTGTTTCCAACCCCAATCGAAAAAGGAATACCAAGGTACTTTATGCAATCGACCACGCAGCACAAGCACCGACACATACACATTGGGGCCCCACTCAGGCCGCACCGGTATGCGTACGCGCGGGTCCTTGCCATCGAGCTCAACAATCTCGGAGTGCAACACACCCTCGCGCTCCACCGTTACCAGTGCAGTGGCCTGGCGAAATGGCATGCGTACCTGGAACTCGGCAGTATCGCCCGGCTTGTAGTTCTTCTGTGCCGGAACAATGTCAATGCGGTCATCGTTGCCGGCATCAAACCACAATTCTCCGGTACCAGTGAGCCATACACGGGTGGCCGCCTCGCTGCGCCGGCCTCTTTCGTCGGTTGCTGTGGCGATGAGCTCTATCGATCCAGAGCGATCAATAGTGATATCGCAGTGCAGGCTGCCCCGCACATCGGTCGTGCCCTTGCAGACCGAACCCAGGTCGTCGCTGCGGGTCTCGTGCTGGTAACTATAGAAACCGCCGACCAGGCGTTGACGTACGGTATAGGTTTTATGTGCTACGGCGCGAACATCCATCTGGACACCGGCTTGCGCTTGCCCATCTGGCGTGACCGCAATCGCATCCACCCCCAGAGGTTTGCCCTGCTGAATCCAGCTTTCACTCCGGATCCCCGCAACTACGTCTGCCGGCCACGCCGTGACCACCTGGCTGATTGTCTGGACCTGTCCGTTCGGATCAGAAAAGCCGACTTCCAGGCGAAGTTCGCTGGGTCGTGTGATGGCTGGCAGAGAATCGATTCGCGCCCTTGTCCCGCCTTGGTCGTCCAGCACCATCTGCATTTTGTCCAGAAACAGTCGTTGGCCGTCTCGTTCTTCAGGCTCGGGGGCTTGAGGCGCCTCAAAAGAATAAGCCTCGTAGTCCCAAAAGCTGACAAACTTGTCCCGGATCACTCCAGACAGCGAGACAGGAAGCCCTGCCGCAGCGCCACCAGCGACGTAAGAAATCTGGATATCGGCGTTTAACGCGGCAGGAGCCACAAGCACCCTTTCCGCTTCGTCATTGCTGATCTTGAGGCTGCCTCCCAGCACAGGCAGCTTGAACTCCTCGACCCGGAACCGACCGCTAGGCGGAGTGTAGTTACCTTCACGTTCGAGGGTGACCAGGTATTCACCCAGTTTCGCCGATCTGCCAAGCTCAAATTCACTGTACGCGCTTAGCCCCCCTGACGGCGTCTGCTCCCAGCTCAGTTCCTGCTCAAAGCTCTGACCTGAACCCGAATGGACAATCGACAGCTTGTCAGGAAGGACGTCACTGGAAGGCAGGCCCAGGCCGTCCCGGGTTTCGGTTCGCACGAAGTGCTTCATCGAGACCTTCTCGCCGGCGCGAAAAAGACTGCGATCCAACACCGTGTGGGCCACCACCGTCGGCTCGGGTGTTGTATCCGTCGGAACATTGAATCGCCAGGACTCCATGCCACGATTCCAATCCGACAGCACAAACGCAAAATCGTTTTTTCCATGTGCCAAAGGATGGTCTTCGTCAATACGCGCCGATACATATAGACCACTCAGGCCTGTATCGTCACAATAATCTGGAGCCGCCAGGGCCTCCGTATGATGCCAAAGCCCGTTATCGTCTGTTCGTCCTTCGGCCAAAAGCTGTCCAGAACAGTCCAGTACCCGGATATCCGCCCCGGAAACAACCTGCCCGTCGTCCAAGGTTGTCACCCACACCAGCGCATCGTCGCGCCCCTGCTTCAGGTGCACGCCCAAATTGGTAACCAGCACACCCGTACGTACATACATGGGCGATGCAGAATCCAGCAGCGCCTTGCCCAGCCGCGGCGATTCAACTTCAAGCACATGAAAGCCCGGCTCGGGCAACGGAATGCCGATGACTTCCATCGGCCGCTCATCGGCCTGACTTGCACCCGGCAGCTTGAGGGTTCGGATGCTCTCACGCCCACGGAGCAGCGAATAACCGCGTACATCAATGGTGTCCTTGCCGCCTTCACCCGGCTCCTTGCCAGCGAGCACACGTCGTATTTGCTGACGCGTCCACAGCCCCCCGTCCAGCCGCTGCAAACTCGCATACCAGCGCAATATTTCCGCGTCATCACGTGCCACGTAATCACGCACCGTTCCCAGAGGCTGTTTCAGATCGCGAGCCAGCAGTTCAGCTTCAACACTCCGGACCGTCAGCGGCACGGCAGGTGGATATTCATCTTCGCTTCCATCCGGAGGCACGTTCGCAAAGCGCTCAACCGTGCCAAAGGTGCCTGAGGCGAACTTTACGAGAGCGGGGTAAGCCGCAGTGCGTATCGTGAGCGGAAACTGATTCGCGTTGGAAAGCCGGCGTCCGGCATCGTCCTGCAGGTCGGCGGGCAATTGAACCTTCACCTCGGTTTCGGGTTCGAACGGTCCCGAAAATACAACTTCCTGAACCAGGGATTGTGTATCGCCCTGATCATCCGCATCCGGAAGAACCTCTTCACCGCCAATGTCCAAGCGTACCTTCGCCGCGTGCTCTGCAGCGACCGGCGCGTTGAAGCGCACAACAATCGGCAGCACGGGCAAGCAGTCTGCCTTGGCGTTCTCTCGTTGACATGAGGCAGACGCCTTGAACGGAGGCCGGACCTTGAAATTGAAAGTGTGCGGTTTGGCCGATGCCACACCATTGGGCGTAGCTACCCCTTTACCCACCACGAGACGCACGCGTGCGTCGGCGGGCAATAGTCGCTTGCACTGAACCAGTTGCACTGATGCATCGCCGACGCTATCTGACAGGTAGACCGACTCGAGAACAGCCTTGCGTTGCGATTGTTCGTCGACCAGACGTACCGGTACCGCCTCACCCAGACCTTGGACGCTGCAGTAAGAATGCTTTATCAAGGATGCGGGATCGACAGCGCCGTTGAACTGCAGGATGAAAACCTGGTCTTCGTCGATAACATCGCCGTAAGGTTGCCTGCTGACTACCTGCGGTCCGCCCGTGCTGAAGGTATAGGTTGCCTTCCCGGTAAGAGCGCTCCCCTTCAGCGTCTGAAAACTGTTTTCGAGCGTCGCCGTGCATTGCACTCCCGGTCCGGGTGGCGTTCTGAACACCCAGGTCCAGTTGCGAGCGTCAGTCCAACGTCCATCACCGACCAGTGCTGGATCACTGCAGCTTATGCGTAGAGGCGCTGGGGCCTGCGCGTCTCCAAAAGCAATAACAGGCTCATTGAACGTCGCCTGCACGCTTTCTATCGTCGCGACAGTTCCTTGAGGAGAGAAGTGAGTTATGTGAGCTGCATAAACCGACGCAGACGCAGACGCCATCACCAACGCCAGTGCCGACAAACCACCCCTTCCCATGGTTTCCCCTCGTGCGAGTATTGTGAATTGAGTGCAGTGTACTCAAACCTTTCTCAGGAATGAAAGGAATTCTGCGCAAGTAGGCAAAGGTTGGCCCATCGATACGGGTGTCGTACCCACTGGCAGGCACGTCAATTGCTTAACGGCCGATTACATAAGATGAATCAGGCAAAACTAAAAGGCAGAACCATGAATATCTTTGAAGCCCTTCGCGAGAACCACGATCTTCAACGTGATCTGGCGGCGCAGATCCTCAATACAAGCGGCGCGTCCGATCAGCGCAACAATTTATTCGAAAACTACAAGTCGGTGCTTACTGCCCATGCCACCGCCGAAGAACGTCACTTCTACATTCCAATCATGGATAGCGATTCCGGGGTCGAAGCTGCGCGACACGCCATCGCCGAACATCACGAAATCGATGAGCTGATTGAAGAACTTGAAGAAACCGATCCTTCAAGTCCGGCATGGCTTGCAGTGGCGAAGAAACTTACCGAAAAGGTGGAGCACCATCTGGATGAAGAAGAACAGATTTTTTTCCAGATGGCCGGAAAAATCCTGAATGAAAAACAGAAAACGGCGCTGGTCGAGCCGTATCTGGATGATTACCACAGAGGCCTGGAAGCCTGATGAAGGGTCTTAGCCCGGGCGCTCATTCTCGTCGTATTCCTGATCACTGAACATTTCTCGCAAGGTGCGAGGGCGATCTTCATGTTCGGGCAGAGACTTCAAACGCAACTGGCCCATCGCAGACTCGTCGTCTTCGCTCAGTGGCTTGGGCAATAGCCAAAAAACGCTCATGCGCCGTTGATGCAGCTGCTGAGCATGAAAAAGCAAACGTTTCAACATTGATCTCCTCGATGTTGCCGATGATTTCGGCTTCGTTATGGTTTGAATTCGTGGGTCAGGGAGCGTTTGCGACCTTGCCACGATCATGCGTATACCGTAGCACATCGCGATGACACCCGTGTGAAGGCAAGCGTTTGAGTGCCGCCAGCCTGCTGCCCACTTAACATTTTTATGTCATAATTGCCGGCTTGCCCCTCTAGCTCATGCTTGGTTAGAGCAGCGGACTCATAATCCGTTGGTGCCGTGTTCGACTCACGGGGGGGGCACCACAGAATACTTCAACGTAATCAACGCCTTGCGGGAACCCACCGGGCTCTACCCCATAAACGGGGGATGCCCATGGCTCTACCCCATAAACGCTCTGGGGCTCTTCCCCATAATCGGGGGAAGGGCACTCATCAAGTACGGAGCATTACACCATCCCACCGCACAGGGCCAAGACCCTAAGCCGGTAATTTTCAAAGTTCCTAAACCCATACGCACGGTGTGAGAGCATTCGGCACCTGGTCACATTACACCAAAGCTTGGGGCCCTATAAATAC
>NZ_JAJUFE010000042.1 GCF_029263785.1 Pusillimonas sp.
GAGACCAATATCGGAAACCCTTTTGAGCAGGGCTGGGAGTTCTACGCCATTACGCTCAGCTTGTATCTGGTGCTGGCTTATCCTGGATTCGTCTTGCGATATTTGCTGCGACGCCAGCATGGCCGACGCCGCAAAACGGCCCAGTAAATAATCGAGCTTTCGGAATGCCGGGCTACGTGCCGACCACGGCGGACCGGCGTGGAAAAATTACGACTTGAACCAGTTCAGGACAGCATCCAGGCCGCTGAAATTGATGGCGAATCGTGTCTGCTCGCGTACAACCGGCTTGGCACGATACGCCACTGAATAGCCGGCCAGGGCAAGCATTTTCAGGTCGTTGGCACCGTCGCCCATGGCGATGATCTGATCCTTGCGGGCGCCCAGCCGCGCTGCCAGGGCACTCAGGTGGTCCGCCTTGCCTTGGGCATCCACAATCGGACCCAATACGTTTCCGGTAAGGACGCCGTTTTCAATTTCCAGCACGTTGGCGTGCGTTTCATGCAGGCCAAGCCGTTTTTGCAACCGGTGAGTGAACAAGGTGAATCCGCCCGATACCAGCAGGGTGTGCAGGCCGGCCGCATGAGCGCTTTCGATCAGGCGTTCGGCTCCGGGGTTAAGACGTAAGCGTTCTTCATAGACCCGGTCCAGGTCACTGGCCGCAACGCCTTTCAGCAGGGCAACCCGGCGACGCAGACTCTCGGAGAAATCGGTGATTTCGCCCCGCATCGCAGCCTCGGTAATGGCCGATACTTCGGCCTTTTTGCCTACCATGTCGGCAATTTCATCGATGCATTCGATGTTGATGAGAGTGGAGTCCATGTCCATGGCCAGAATCTTGCAATCACTCAGGCTGCGCAGCTCATCTATGAACGCGTAGTCGATCTGCAGTCGTTCGCATTAGCGAGCGACTTCAGCACTTGCGCTGGAGTCGACGTCAAGCAAATGCGCCGCCGTATTACCCAGGCTGCGCACCCCCTGCGAGCATGCCAGGGCAGCAATACGCTCTACGTTTTCAGAGAGCAGGCTTGGGGACTGAAGAATGAGTTGGCTCATGGTGAAGTGATATGAAATGTATGTGGTTCCAGATGCCCCAAGGCACCGGAGTGTGATGTGTGTCAGGCGAGGGCCCTCAGGACGGCACGAACTGCGTCAATACGGGCGGAAACCGGGGCGCCGGCAGCTGTCTCGTGTTCGTCACCAGGTATCTTTGCAGCGCCTTTTTCCTTGTGGACTCGTCCTGTGGGGTCAAGGTCTATCTTGATCCTGTCCTGACCTGCGAGTTTGACATCGCGTCGGGTCTGCACAAGCTGGATGATGCGCATGGGATCGATGTTCGGCTTGGCGGTGAACTGTATCATGGCCTGGCTCTCGCCGGCGTCTATTTTGCTGACTCCAAGAGGCTCGGCAAGAATTCGCAGGCGATGCGTTGCCAGCAGCGTTTGGGCCGCCTGGGGCAGTTTGCCGTATCGGTCGATCAATTCTTCCTGTATCAGGATCAGATCGTCTTCGTTACGCGCGTGGGACAGCTTCTTGTACAGGCTGAGGCGCGCATGGACGTCCGGGCAATAATCGGGTGGCAACAGCGCCGAGGCGTGGAGGTTCACTTCGCAACTTGTAGCGAACGGCGTTTCCAGGTCCGGTTCTTCGCCGGCTTTCAAGGCGCGTACTGCCGTGTTGAGCATTTCGGAGTACATCGAGAATCCGATCTCATGGATGTTTCCGGATTGTGATTCGCCCAATACCTCGCCGGTTCCACGTATTTCGAGGTCGTGCATGGCCAGATAGAAACCCGCGCCCAGGTCTTCCATGGCCTGAATCGCCTCGAGTCGTTTCTTGGCGTTATTGGTAATCGCGTCCTCTCCCGGAGTGAGCAGGTAGGCGTAAGCCTGATGGTGCGATCGTCCCACCCGACCACGCAATTGGTGCAACTGGGCCAATCCCAGCCGATCCGCGCGGTGGATCACAATGGTGTTGGCCGTTGGGACGTCAATGCCGGTTTCAATGATGGTCGTACACAGCAGGACGTTATAGCGCTGCTGATAAAAACCCTTCATGACTTCTTCGAGCTCGCGTTCGGGCATCTGGCCATGGGCAACTGCGATCCTGGCTTCGGGTACCAGCTCTTCGAGTCGGGCGCGGCGGTTGTGTATGGTTTCAACCTCGTTGTGCAGGAAATACACCTGCCCGCCGCGCTTGAGTTCGCGCAGCAGGGCTTCGCGGATGGTGCCGTTGTCCTCTCGGCGCACGAATGTCTTGATGGCCAGACGCTTTTGCGGTGCAGTGGCAATAACCGAAAAGTCGCGTATTCCTTCAAGCGACATGCCCAGTGTGCGGGGAATAGGGGTAGCCGTGAGGGTCAGCACATCTACCTCTGCACGCAACGCTTTCAAAGCCTCTTTCTGGCGCACACCAAAACGATGTTCTTCGTCGATGATGACGAGCCCCAATCGCTTGAAGGAGACCTCTTTCGACAGAATCTTGTGTGTGCCGATCACGATGTCGACCGTGCCGTCCTTGAGTCCCGCTACGGCGGCGTTGACTTCCTTGCTGGAGCGGAAGCGCGACAGTTCCACGACCTTGACAGGCCAGTCTGCAAAACGATCGGCAAACGTCTGGGCGTGTTGTTCGGCCAGAAGCGTAGTGGGGCACAACAATGCCACTTGCATGTTGTTGGCTACGGCCAGGAAGGCAGCACGCAGGGCGACTTCTGTCTTTCCGAAGCCTACGTCTCCGCAGACCAGGCGATCCATCGGTTTGCCCGATGTCATGTCTGCGATGACCGCTTCAATGGCTGCGGCCTGATCCGGAGTTTCTTCGAAGCCGAAGCCCTCGGCAAAAGCCTCGTAATCACTCAGCGGAAGCTTGAAGGCGTGCCCTTCACGAGCAGCGCGCAAGGCGTAAAGCGCCAGAAGCTCTGCCGCGGCGTCCCGCACTTGTCGGGCTGCCTTTCGCCTTGCCTTGTCCCATTGTCCGGAGCCTAGCTGATGCAAGGGCGCCGTTTCCGGATCGGCGCCACTGTACCGGGCAATGACATGCAACTGAGAGACGGGCACATACAGGGTGCTTCCGTTAGCGTACTCGAGATGCAGGAATTCCATCTTGCCGTCGCCCAGATCCATGTCGACCAGACCCTGGTAGCGACCTATGCCGTGCTGAGCGTGAACGACCGGGTCACCCTCCCGCAGTTCCGACAGATCCCGGACCATCGCCTCGACGTCGCTGGCCCGCTCTTGCGCGCGGCGGCGGCGTCGTACAGCATGGGCCTGATTCGGATACAGGTCGTTCTCGGTCAGGAGTGTCAGGCGGCTTTCGGGCAGTTGAAAGCCGCCGGCCAATGGCGCAATGACCACACTGAAATGGTTGTCCTGTTCCAGAAACTCCTGAAGCGTGTCGGCGCCGGCATCGGGCCGGATTCCATGTTCGGCCAGCATCTGCACCAGGGTTTCGCGGCGCCCTGGCGAATCCGCACAAAGGGCCATGCGTGTTCCGCTCTGGTGCAGCGCAGCCTGCAGCTTGGCAAGGGGGTTGTCGGCACGGCGTGCCACCGCAACGTCAGGT
Organism: Pusillimonas sp.; assembly: GCF_029263785.1. Lineage (GTDB taxonomy): Bacteria > Pseudomonadota > Gammaproteobacteria > Burkholderiales > Burkholderiaceae_B > Pusillimonas. The sequence continues at coordinate 3,559 of NZ_JAJUFE010000042.1, forward strand.
ACGGGCGCGAATTCAGGGTGGGAGCCTTCGGAGGTGAGCGCCAGGCGTGCGAACGCCTTCAGATGCAGGAACAGGGCTTCCGCATCCAGGAAAAGCATGTGCGGTGGCAGGACAGGGCGCTCACGGTCGCTTTTCAAGAACTGATAGCGGCTATGGGTGTCTTGCGCGAAGCGGCGAATGGACTCGTCGACATCACCGATCGTGACGGTCAGCGTATCAGCCGGCAGATAGTCGAACAGGGTGGCGGTTTCATCGAAGAACAGGGGAAGGTAATATTCCACTCCTGCGAACGCGATGCCATTGCCGATGTCCTTATAGGGTACGGCGCGCGAAGGGTCTCCTTCGATGTGTTCCCGAAAACGCGCGCGAAAGCGGTTGCGGGCTTCTTCATCCATCGGAAACTCGCGGCCAGGCAGCAGTTGCACTTCCTTGACGGGGTACAGGCTGCGTTGGCTGTCTACGTCGAAACTGCGTATGGATTCGATCTCGTCGTCGAACAGGTCAATGCGATAGGGCAGTACCGAGCCCATCGGGAACAGGTCTATCAAGCCCCCGCGAATACAGAACTCACCAGGAGCCGTCACCTGCGTGACGTGTGAGTAGTTGGCCAGGGTAAGCTGACGGCGCAAAGCCTCTTCATCCAGCTTGTCGCCCTGGCGAAACGAGAACGTGTACGCGGCCAGAAATGCCGGCGGTGCCAGGCGATATAAAGCGGTCGTGACCGGCACTGTCAGGATATCGACCGTTTCGTGCAATAGCGCGTTCAGGGTCTGAAGTCGTTCCGAGATCAGGTCGTGGTGCGGTGAGAAACTGTCATAAGGCAGTGTTTCCCAATCTGGTAGCTGTCGAATCCGCAATTGCGGTGCGAACAGCCGAATCTCTTCGGACAGGCGTTGTGCGGTGAGCGGGTCGGCACACAACACGACGATAGGCTTGGCGGCCTGGCGCGCCAGATCGGCAAGCAGCCACGCATCGCCCGAGCCGGGCGGAGTCGGCGAAGCATGACGCCGACCCGGTTTGAGCGCCTTGAGCAAGGGGGTTGTCGAGGAAAGCAAGGAGGGGGAGTGAGTATCTGTGGCCATTTCTGAGACTCATTATAAAATCTTTGGATGCCAGATAAATTGATTGCCATCGTGCCGGCCGCCGGAGTGGGTCAGCGCGCGCAGCAGTTGGGGCCAGAGCAGCCTCCACAGCCCAAGCAGTATCGCCAACTGCGGGGCGAGCCCATGCTGCGTCATGCTGTACGCGCCTTGCTGTCCGACGAGCGCATCGAACGAATTCTTGTGGCGGTGGCGCCCGGCGACTCCGCCGCCCACGCTGCGCTGGAAGGTCTGCCCCGAGTAAGTATCCGTTCCTGTGGTGGATCTACCCGTTCGGAGACGGTAATGGGCGCGCTGCGCGAACTCGTTCCCGGGCCGAATGACTGGGCATTGGTACACGACGCTGCCAGGCCGGGACTGCCGGCGGGAGCACTTTCCCGGTTGATAGATACCTGTTTCGCCCATGGCGCAGGTGGCCTGCTTGCGTTGCCGGTGGCAGACACCCTGAAGCGCGCGGCGGGTCGTGAGCAGGTGGACTGTGTGTTGACCGGAGCCTCATCAGGCGAAGAGGGGTTAGTCGTACAGGCCACAGTCGACCGAGAGGGATTATGGGCGGCCCAGACTCCGCAGATGTTTCCGGCCCAAAAGCTGTTGCAGGCCCTGGAGCTGGCCGACCGGGCGGGTTGGACGCTAACGGATGAAGCATCCGCCATGGAAGCAATAGGCATCAAGCCGAGACTCATACCCGGCTCCATACGGAACTTCAAGGTGACCTGGCCCGAAGATTTTGAGTTGATGGAACGATGGCTATGAGTTTGCCTTTTCGAGTGGGTCAGGGGTTTGATGTTCATGCTCTGGTTGATGAACGCCCGTTGATCATAGGTGGGGTCACAATTCCACATACACAAGGCCTTGCAGGACACTCGGATGCCGACGTGCTGCTGCATGCCCTTACGGACGCCTTGTTGGGCGCAGCGGGCCTCGGAGACATTGGCCGGCACTTTCCGGACACCGACCCTGCTTACAAGGGAGCAGACAGCCGGCGCTTGCTGCGCGTTGCCTATGCCAAGGTTCTGGCTGCTGGATGGCAGGCCGTCAACATTGATGCGACGGTACACGCCCAAGCCCCCAAAATTGGCCCACACGCGGCCGCAATGGCCGCCAATATTGCGTCGGATCTGATGCTGGACGTCGCAGACGTCAATATCAAGGCAAAAACGAACGAAGGCTTGGGATATCTCGGTCGCAAAGAAGGCATTGCAGCGACTGTGGTGGCCCTGGTTGCGCGACGCGGCGATTGATTGTTTACCGACCCGGCTCCTGATCTATCGAAAAAACCTATTACCTAAACAGTATTCCCACTGTATGATTCAAGGTTATTTTTGTACTTTTTTGGTTACAAATTTGTACGTTTAGGGATAGGGCGATGAGAACCTGTGGAGTTTTGCTATCGTGCGTTGCTGCGGTGCTTGTGGCGGGCTGCGGCGGAGGTGGTGGAGGTAACGATTCCGCGCCCGATCCGCTGGCTGAATTCAAAAACCAGCCAGTCAACTGGGGCAGTTGCAATCAATACTTCTCAGGCGATGATAGAGGGTCTGCTCTGATTGCCAAGCTGGGCGACCGGGTCAAGTGCGCCGACATCATGGCTCCTCTCGATTATTCCAAGCCCGACGGGCTGAAAATAACGTTGTCCATGTTGCGAGTCGAGGCGCCGGAATCTGCCGATACCAAGCCCAACTTGTTCTTCAACCCTGGTGGTCCAGGAGGCGATGGCCAAAAATACTCGCTGGTGTTCCATAGCCTGCTCTCCCAGGGGAACCCGGAATCCGCGCTGGGCCGCAAGTATCGAGAAGTCGCTGATGCCTATAATTTTGTCGGATTTTCACCGCGCGGCGTGGGAGCCAGTACGGTGGCGTCATGCAGTGGTAACGAACTGATGTACGAGGTGGACGGCACCAAACACGGTGACGACGCCGAGAACCTCAGGAGGCTGGACGACCGAGCCCGCTACACGGCCAGCAATTGCGCCAAGAACCCGCTGATGCCCCATATTCATACCGATGCGACGGCACGAGATATGGATCTGATGCGGCACCTTTTGGGTGATGAAAAGCTGCACTATCACGGTACTTCGTACGGAACCTGGCTGGGGCTCTGGTACGCCGGCGTGTTCCCCGATAAGGTTGGTCCCATGATTCTGGACAGCAACCTCAATTTCTCCAAGTCCTTCCACGAGGCTTCTGTGTCGTACCAAATGGGACAGGCGCAGGCCTACACGGGCCTGATGCTTCCTTATATCGCTCGGCATCATGCCGTTTTTGGACTTGGTACAGACGCAGACCTAATAGACCAAAACCTGAGTAACCTGCGTGCGGACGTCAGTCAGGCCATGCTCGATATTGGCCAGAATTTCCGGGTCGAAGTCGCTGTCGTTCCCGACTACGTAGGAACCATCAAGGCTGCGCTCAAGGCAAACGAGCTGCTTGAGCAAGGACTCACCCTGGATCAGGTGGAGTTGGAATTCGACAATGAGCCTCCAATGAGCGACAGCAAGTTTGAGCAAGCATACAAAAAGCAGGCTGCCCAGCTGATCGACCGGCTTCGTGACTATGACTCTCCCGATTACGATACCCGCAGCGAGCCATTTTCGTTGCCGCCTGTTGCTGCCGTATGGCAGATGGTGGTCTGCAACGACGAACCCATGCTGAACTATCCCCTTCAGTATTGGGTGGACAAGGCCTTTGAAATGGCGCGGGCAGCACCTGTCCTCGATAACAGGCTCGCATCGCAGCCGTGTCTATATTGGCAGCGCAAGCAAGACGTCCAGAAGCCCACCATGGCCGATCTGCACGACTCCAAAGTCCTGATGGTACAGACCCAGTACGACGTGCCCACACCTGTACAAGGGGCCATGCAGACTTTTGATTTATTGCCGGCCGCGGCCATGGTGTACATCTGGGGCGAGGGCACCCACGGCGTGATGGTGCACCAGACTGAATGCGTCGATCTGACGGTAATGAACTTTCTGTTGGGAAGCCATCCCGCTCAACGCAAAACGATATGCGAAGGCAACCCCTTGCCGCTTGACGAGTCTGTGCCGTCTGGCGACAAACCCGTAAGCGTGGCCGCCAAGGATCATAAACCTGCGTCGCCCTTTACAGATCCGGCGCAGGCTCAAGAACTTCTCAATCAACTCAGAGAGGCTGTTGCGCTATGAAAAGGCTGACTGTCACGCTTTTCAAGTCCAAACACCGCGTGTCTCGAAATCTGGTGCCTTTTGCGGTGGCGTTGTTGGTTGCCGCCTGTGGCGGTGGCAGCAGTTCAGGTGACAATGCTCCGCCCGACCCGCTGGCCGGCTACAAGAATCAGACCATCAATTGGGGTTCTTGCCTGAAATACTTCAGCGACGACAACCCTGATACTCCGTACCTGAGACAGCTCGGTGATCGGGCGCAGTGTGCGGACATCCGGGTACCGCTTGATTACAACGCCCCAGACGCCCAGGAAATTGTGGTGTCCATCATGCGGGTCAAGGCACCGCAAGACGCAGACAGCAAGCCGAACCTGTTCTTTAACCCGGGTGGCCCGGGTGGTGACGGGCTGGAAGAATCCCTGGGGTTTTCGCGTCTGCTCTCTTTGGGCAATACGGATTCCACATTGGGTCGCAAGTACAAAGAGCTTGGCGACGCTTACAACTTCGTCGGATTTTCGCCGCGCGGCGTCGGGGCCAGCACTACTATCGAATGTTATGGAAACGAGCTGGTATACCCAATAGACGATACCCGCTGGGGAGACACTGCCCAAAATATTCAACGCATCAATGACAGGGCACGTTACAGCGCGAGCAGCTGTCAGAAGAATCCGATCATCGATTACATCAATACCGACGCCACGGCACGGGACATGGATCTCATGCGTCATCTTCTTGGCGACGAAAAGCTGCATTATTTCGGCACATCGTATGGCACATGGCTGGGTTTCTGGTATGCGGGCCTGTTCCCCGAGCGTGTTGGCCCGATGGTGCTCGACAGCAATGTAAACTTCACTGCCTCCCTGCCGGACGCAGATATTACCTACGATACGGGCGTGATTCATTCGTTCCGCGAGTACGTCGTTCCCTATATCGCGCGACGGGATGATGTATTTCATATGGGTGACAATGTCGACGACATCATCAGCGATCTTGAGAATGTCCGCCGTGAAGTCAATCAGGCGATGCTGAGCTCGTCGGCACCGTTCCGGGCCGACCGCGACGCTATTGAGGGCTATGTTGGTGCGCTGAAGGCTGCTGTCGAAATCGAGAAGCTGTACGATGTGAATTCGCCGGATGAAATCGAGCAGATACTTACTCTTACTGCGGCGCCGGACATCTCGGACCCGGACTTCGCCAAGGCATTTGTGGAGAAGGTGAGGGTGATGATCGCGCACCTGAAGATGCGCAATCAACGTGATTTTTACAGCCGGCCCGAGTCAGTGTATCTGGATAATGAAGATGCCGTGTATCGGGCGGTGCAATGCAACGACGAACCGTTACCTAACAAGAATCAGGAATTCTGGATAAACAAGGGGTTCGAGCTTGCTCGACAGGCGCCGGTAGTCGACAACAGCTTATCGGCTCAGGCTTGCATATATTGGGATTACCGAACGGACATCCGCAAGCCGTCAATAGACAGCCTCAAGGATGCTTCGTTGCTGCTGGTGCAAAGCCAATACGATGTTCCCACACCGCTGGCAGGCGCGATGGAAACATTCGAACAGCTTCCTGCCGCACATATGGTGTATGTCAGTAACGAAGGCGGTCACGGACTCTTCTTGTACCAGACACGTTGCGTTGATCTTCCGGTAGCTGATTACCTGTTGGGCAAGGCGCCAGCACAACGCCGTATCGAGTGCGTGGGCAAGGGGCTTCCTGACGACCCTGCTGCGCCACGCGATAATTCAGACGTTGCAGTCAGTGCAGCTCGCGAGGAACCTGCGTCCCCCTTCGAGGATCCCGAACTGGCAGAAGAATTGCTTGAGCGTCTTCGTAAGGCTACACGTCGGTAAGTGTGCTGTGAAACAGGGTGAGGTCATCACGCGTCAAAGCAGGGTGGCCCCACCAATCTGGCGGTTGCAGGCACACAGGCCTTCTGCCTGCAACCCATCAAGAATACGCAATACCTCTTCGGGATTGCGCCCCACGTTAAAGTTGTTGACCGACACATGCTGGATGATGTTGTCCGGATCAACGATGAATGTGGCGCGCAGCGCCACCCCTTCGGATTTGCGACGTATTCCAAGCTGGTCGATAAGCGAGCCTGTCATGTCGGCAAACTGATAGTGGCCAAGTTTGTCGAGTTCGGGGTCGGTGCGCCGCCAGGCAAGCTTCACGTATTCATTGTCGACTGAGCCACCCAGCAGTACTGCGTCGTGCTGCTCGAACTGATCGACAAGCTGGTTAAAGCCTATGATTTCGGTAGGACACACATAGGTGAAGTCTTTTGGGTAGAAGTAAAGGACCTTCCATTTTCCCGGGAACGAGCTTTCTGTGATGTCTTCGAAGGCGGAGACGCCGTTTTCCTCGGGCAAATTGAAGCCTGGCTTGACGCCCGTAACCTTGAACGGCTCAAGTTTGTCGCCAACGGTTTTCATCTTTTCTCCTGTGCACATTTGCAATAAGCAAATTATGCCTGAAGGGTCTCAGCCTCTGGCACGTGGCAATTCGATACGCGCAATAAGCCCGCCCGACGGCCGCCGCAAAAGCTTGAGTTGCCCGCCCACTTGCCCCAGCAGGCGCTCGACGATAGAGAGCCCGAGACCCGCGCCCGATACGCCGGTGCGCGCAGATTCCCCCCGCGAAAACGGCCGCAGCAACCGCTCGATATCGGCTTCCGGTATTCCTGCACCTTGGTCGGTAACCTCGATGGCCACTGTGCTGCCTTCCTGACGCGCCAGCAGCTGGATATAGGCGCGATCATCGGCTTGAGATCGACCGTAGCGGCGTGCGTTCTCGATCAGGTTGCTGACCACCCGTTTAAGATCATGTGCGGCGATCTTGGCGTAAAGGTCGGGCTGGATGGACGCCGAAAGATGACCGCCCAGGGATTCGGTGTGAGTGCGCTCACGGTCAAACAGATCGTTCAGGACGTTGGAAATGTTGATGCCCTTGCTGGGAACCACGCCCGCGGGGCGCGCATATTCCATCAATTGCCCGATGCTGTGGTCGATCTGGGCCAGGTCTTCATCGATGGCCTGGCGTGTTTCGTCGCTGACCGAGCTCATTTCGATTTCGAGTCGCATCCGCGCAAGCGGCGTACGCAGGTCGTGCGAGATGCCGGCCAGCATGATTTCGCGATCGGCTTCGGCCTGTCGAAGATCTCGCGCCATCCGGTTGAAGGCTATGTTCATTTCGCGGATTTCGAGCGGTCCCTTTTCGGGCAACGGAGAGGGTGTCTCGCCTCGGGCCAGCTGCTGGGCCACCTTGGCTAGCTGGGCAAGGGGCCGGTTGACGAATCGCACGCTGATGGCCGAGCCAATCAGTGCCAGCAGAAGGGCAGTCACGCCCCAGCCGAACCACTCGATGCCGGCAGTAAGACCCAGTTGTTCACGATCAAACACCAGCCAGTACTGGTCGCGGTTGATTTCAAAGCTGACCCAAACCCCAGGTATCTGGTTGACTGACCACATTACCTGTGTACCGGCCCCCAGTCTTTTCTTGATTTCCGAGGCGACATGATTCCAGTAATTGGAATTGGGAAGGGGTTCCAGCTGGTCGGTGTCTTCACGAGGCTGGATGCGCAGGCTTTCCTTTGTGGCAAGGTCGAGCAGCAGGGCCGGCCGTACGGGCGTGGGCGCATAGACCAGTGCCGAACGGGTGATACTTACCGAGGTTGCGGCCCGCTGTGCCATCTGGGTGGCTCGTGGGCCTTCTTCCATGCTGAAGAAGACCTGTAGCCATGCCCCCAGACTGACCAGCATCAGGGCAGCCAGCAGCAGGAACGAGCGGCTGAACAAGCCCAGGCGGAGCCTGGACGTGACTTTTTTGAACTGTCTGGAAAGGCGTGGCATGCAGGCAAAAGCCAAAAACTACCGACAACGCCCCGCCGGGGGGACGTTACCGCCCGCCGTCGGGGACGAACACGTAGCCCAGGCCCCAGACCGTCTGGATAAACACAGGCTTGGAGGGATTGGGCTCGATGAGCTTGCGCAGGCGCGAGATCTGAACGTCGAGACTTCGATCGAAGGCTTCGTATTCGCGGCCTCGGGCAAGCTCCATGAGCTTGTCACGGGACAGCGGGATCTTGGGGTGACGTGCGAAGACCTTGAGTACCGAGAACTCGCCGGTAGTGATGGGCACCGGCTCGTTATTGCGGGTAAGGGTGCGGGTGGACAGATTGAGTACGTAAGGACCGAATTCGATGGATTCGTTTTCTTGGCTGGGTGCGCCGGGATGCTCTTCGGTGCCCCGGCGGCGCAGGATGGCGTTGACCCTGGCCAGTAGTTCTCGCGGGTTGAATGGCTTGGACAGGTAGTCGTCGGCGCCCATTTCAAGGCCCACGATGCGGTCGATTTCTTCGGCCTTGGCTGTCAACATGATGATGGGTGTGTTGTCGTGCCCGCCGCGCAGACGACGGCAGATGGACAGCCCATCCTCGCCGGGAAGCATGAGGTCGAGCACGAGCAAATCGAAGTGCTCGCGCTGCCAGAGCTTGCTCATCTCTTTGCCGTCTTCGGCCACGAAAACATTGAAGCCTTGTTCCGAGAGATAGCGCCGCAACAGATCTCGAAGACGAGGATCGTCGTCGACAACGAGGATTTTTCGAACGAGGGATTGGTTTTGTGTATTCATGGTCGAAAATGTAACAGGCTGGGATGAAGCCGAAAAGGGGCTTGTAGCAAGAAATTACATATTAAGCGTTTGGTAGAATCAGACCCATCTAATACAACCTGCATAGCTTAGCACCATTGGTCTTAAAATGGTCGGCAACTATTTGGGGCAACGTGTACTTTCTGGAGGGGCATGAGCACCGGCCGACACCATCTTCTTGCACTGGAAACTTCATCCAGCGTGTGCGATGTAGCCTTGTTGTCAGCCAGCGGCAGCGAGATGGATCTGCGTTCCCTTTCACATGACGCCACCGGCGAGCACGCCGAACGCCTGCTTCCCATGGTTGACGAACTGCTTGACGCGGCTGGCTTGCGTCGCACCGATCTGGATGCTGTCGCCTTTGGTCAAGGACCCGGCGGGTTCACGGGGTTGCGCGTGGCCTGCGGGGTCGCTCAAGGAATCGCGTTTGCGCTGGATCTTCCAGTTATTCCGGTGGTGTCACTGCATGCGGCCGCGCTGCGCGAAAGTGGAGACGAGCCGTTGCGTGTGGTCGCCCAGGATGCCCGAATGTCCGAGGTGTATGCCGCAGTGTATGGCAAGGCCGCCGAACACCCCTCAGGCTGGCATACGCTGCATGATCCGGTGTTGCTGGATATCAACGATCTTGTACCGTGGGCTATTGATCAGGCACGTCACTGGACTCACGGCAATGCCCCGGCCATCAAGTTGCTGGGCGATGCATTGGATGCCTACCCACTGGTCCTGGGAGAGGAGCCGCTCGCAGCTGCGACCCAGCGTCATGGCGACGATCTGGTCATACATCGGGGCGGGCCGTGGCGGGCGTCGGCCGAAGCGGTTGCGCGACTCGCCTGGCCAGCATTTCTGGCAGGCCGAACCTTAGCGCCGCATCAGGCAGCGCCCTTATATGTCCGGGACAAGGTTGCCTATACCGTGGCAGAGCGTGAACAGGGCATGGGCGGTAATCCTCGCGCCCGTCAAGCACTCACCATACGAAGCATGACCGAGGCGGACATCCCGGAGGCTGCTGCAATTGAAAGCGGGGTACAGGCCTTTCCATGGACGACCGGCAATTTTCGCGATGCCCTGCAAGCCGGCTATGGAGGATGGGTGGCGTGTCTCGACGGACGTATCCTGGGCTTCGCCTTGATGATGTTCGCGCCCGATGTTGCTCATCTGCTGCTTATTGCCGTAAGGCCTGACGCCCAGCGTAGCGGCGTAGGCCACGGTTTATTGCGTCATTGCGAAGGTCAGGCATTGGCACGTGGTTTGCCGGCGATGATTCTGGAGGTACGACCCTCCAATGCCCGGGCCTTGTCGTTTTATCGTAATCGCGGTTTTTCGCAGATTGGTGTTCGAAAAGACTACTATCCTGCCGAGCGCAATACTCGTGAAGACGCCTTGGTCATGGAGAAAAAGCTGATTGCAGGCGAGGCAAACCGTGGTTGACCAGGGCCCCCGTGCGCCTCGAATCAGCAGTGCACAACGCTTGTGGCTGCTTGAGCTGGGGGTAGAGAAGCCACTATTGGCCAGGTTTGATATTCAGAAGCCCCGGCCGGCACCCCCGAGCGAGCGCGCAGTTGCCGTTCAGCCGTCGGTGGAACCAACCAGTTTGCTCAGGCGGCCGGTGCCTGCCGCCGAACCTCACCAAAAAACGCAACCGGTGCCGGTGAAGCCACCAGCGGCGGTCGAGTCGCCAACAGACTGGGCCTCGCTCGAAGCACGCATCCAGGCTTGCGAGGCGTGCGAGCTGTACGCCGGTCGCCAGCGTGCCGTGGCGGGCTCGGGTGCCCTCGAAAACGTTCAGTGGCTGGTGGTCGGCGAGGCTCCGGGCGAGCGCGACGACAGATTGGGCCAGCCATTCCAGGGCAAGGCCGGTGAGTTGCTGCAGGGAATGTTGCATGCGGCGGGCATTGATCCTTCCGAAGCGATCTTCTACACCAACCTCGTCAAATGTCGGCCGCGAAGCAACCGATTGCCGACTGCGCAGGAAATTGCTTCGTGTTTACCGCATCTGCACAGTCAGATCGCCTTGTTGAAGCCGCGCGGAATTCTCGCCCTGGGTCGACTGGCAGCCCAGACCCTGCTGGCAACCGAAACACAAAAAAATCCTGGTTTCGAAGCGCTTCGCGGCAAGGTTCAAAGTTTTACCCTGACTGGTGTGGGCACTTTTCCGGTGGTTGTCACGTACCACCCGGCGTCTCTGCTGTCTCGCCCGCGCCATAAGGGCGCCAGCTGGCGAGACTTGAATCTGGCTCGCGACCTGGGCAAATCGTGGTCAGCGTAATGCCTGGCCGTGCCCGTGCTGACCGATCTGTTTGTGCAGGTCGGGGTCAGCCTTGTGGTTACGCCGGTTCCAGTTGATGAACAGCAACATCAACGAGGCAACCAGCAGGCCGAAAAACACAATGATCGCGCCGATGCGTATATTGAGCCAGAGCATCAGGCTATACACGGCGAGCATCAGCAGAATGTTCAGTTGCTCGTTGAAGTTCTGTACGGCAATCGAGTGTCCGGCAGAAAGCAGGACATGACCTCGATGCTGGAGCAACGCATTCATGGGAACCACAAAAAAGCCGGATAGCCCACCGACAAGCAATAACAGTCCGTAGACTTCCCAGGTTTTGTTTACCCAAGGCATGAGCAGGACGGCCAAACCCATGGCCACGCCCAGAGGCAATACGGACAAAGCTTTTCGCAGCGGGACCCGGCCGGCAAGAATGGAGCCGAACACCGTTCCCAGGGCGGCCACGCCCATCAGGATGGAAGCCTGGTCGAGACGATAGCCAAGGTGTTGGGCACCCCACTCGATGACAATGAATTGCAGGGTGGCACCGGCGCCCCAGAACAGGGTCGTAACGGCGAGCGATATCTGGCCCAGCTTGTCTGTCCAGAGGATGCGTACGTAACCCCCGAATTCGGCGATCAGTTTGAATGGATTGGTCTGCTGCTTTGGATAACTGACGCCAGTCTCGGGAATAAGCAGATTGCATAGGGCCGCCAGACCGTACACAATGCCGATGATCAGTATGGCGGCTTCGGCCCGGGTCGCCACTTGGCCCGGCATCCACGAAAGACCCAGAAGTTTTTCGGAAACCGTCGGGTTGACCAGGACTCCCCCCAGAACGGTACCCAGAATAATCGACAGGACGGTGAGTCCTTCGATCCAGCTGTTGCCCTTGACGAGCTGGTCGGGAGGCAGCATCTCGGTGACAATTCCATACTTTGCCGGTGAGTAGGCCGCAGCACCGATGCCAACCAGTGTGTAGGCGGCAAACACCAGTACCAATTGACCCTGTACGTCCAGTCCAAGCAGTTGGTGACTGAACATCAGCAGGCACCCTGCTATCTTTACCGTATTGGTCATGAACATGACCCGACCCTTGGGGTAAGAGTCTGCAAAGGCGCCCACAAAGGCGGCAAGCACGACATAGGCCAGTGCAAACCACCATTTCATCATTGGCGCCATCCAGTCAGGACCTTGCAGGTCGACGATGAGCGCGATGGCTGCAATCAGAAGAGCATTGTCCGCGAGCGAGGACAATGCCTGAGCTGCCATTACAAGGTAAAACCCTTTCTTCAAACGTCGCCCCGGTTAAGTGAAGGAGGTGGACAGATACTGCAAATATCGAAACAAATCGCGAAAAGAGTTAGAGAGTATAGCGTCCGGCGCGCATCGGGATACTCGGGTCTGTATGGAACCGCCAGTATTAAATCGGGCAAAATCGCAGTTGTGACAGCACCACGGTGCGGTATCATACAAGCCAGTTGCCCTTGGCGTTTACTTCGTTTTCGCATTGTGCCGCTTACCCTCTCTGTCTATCCATTGTGCGCCTGACTCAAATAAAACTTGCCGGCTTCAAGTCGTTCGTCGAGCCGACGGTCATACCCACGCCCAGTCAACTGGTTGGCGTTGTTGGCCCCAATGGTTGCGGCAAATCCAATATTATCGACGCTGTTCGCTGGGTGTTGGGCGAAAGCAGGGCGTCCGAACTGCGTGGCGAATCCATGCAGGACGTTATCTTCAATGGCTCGGGCAATCGAAAACCCGCGGCGCGCGCCTCCGTTGAGCTGGTATTTGACAATTCCGAGGGCAGGGCGGCAGGGCAGTGGAGCAGTTATGCCGAAATCGCGGTTCGCCGCGTATTGACCCGTGACGGCACCAGCAGTTACTTCATTAATAATCAGCAAGTTCGCCGGCGCGATATCCACGATATTTTTCTGGGAACGGGCCTGGGTAGCCGAGGCTACGCCATTATCGGTCAGGGCATGATCAACCGCCTCATCGAGGCCAAACCCGAAGAACTGCGAATTTTTCTAGAAGAGGCAGCGGGGGTTTCGCGCTACAAAGAGCGGCGCCGCGAGACTGAGAACCGCCTGAGCGACACGCGCGAAAATCTCACGCGGGTCGAAGATATTTTGCAGGAACTCACCGGGCAGCTTGCAAAGCTCGAGTCACAGGCCGAAGTTGCCGAGCGCTATCGGGCCTTGCAAGAAGAAGGCGAGCAAAAGCAGCATGCCTTATGGCTGCTGAAAGAAAGTAGTGCGCGCGAAGAGCGCCAGGCCAAGTTTCTTGCCATCGAACAAGCGCAAACTGATCTGGAAGCGGCCATTGCGAGCCTGCGCGCCGGCGAGGCTGTACTTGAGTCGCGTCGCCAGGCTCATTATGCCGCTTCAGATGCCGTACACGCAGCCCAGGGCCGCTTGTTCGAGGCCGGAGCTCAGGTCAGTCGTCTGGAAGCTGAAATCCGTCATGTTGTAGAGTCCCGGAATCGGGTACAGGCCAGGCGCGGGCAGTTGCAACAGCAAATCCAGGAATGGGCCGATCAGGAGTCCCATTGCACCGAGCAGCTCGCGCACAGTGAAGACGAGCTGCAGGCCGCAGTGGCCCGAATCGAAGAATGTCGCGCGCTTGCCGAGGACGCCGCAGCCGCCTTGCCGGAAATCGAAGCGCGGGTTCGCGCGGCAGGTTCCTCGCGGGACGAGCTTCGCGCCGTGCTGGCGCGGGTCGAACAAAATCTCGCTTTGGTGGCGCAGGCCCAGCGCGACGCCGACCGTCAGCTTTCATTGCTTGAGCAAAGGCGCGAGCGGCTGCAACTCGAAATGCGCGAACTGGATGCCCCCGATGCTGGCAACCTTGAGCGTCTGGCCGGCGAACTGGCCATGCTCGAAGAGCACCTCGAAGAAGCGCAGGGACAGTTGCTTCATCTCGAAGACCAATTGCCCGAGCTTGATGCACAACGCGAGCGGGCGCACGCTCAGGCGCGTGAAGAGTCTCAGGAGCTGGCGCGACTTGAGGCCAGGCTGTCGGCGCTGATCCGTTTGCAGGAAGACGTTCAGAAGCAGGGCGCGTTGCAGCCATGGCTCGAACAACACGAACTCACTACCTTGGGGCGCTTGTGGCAAAAGCTGCAAATTGAACCGGGTTGGGAATCTGCTCTCGAGGCTGTGCTTCGCGAGCGTATGGCTGCCCTGGAGGTCCGGCAGCTTGAGCATGCACGCGCCTTTGCCGCCGATCCGCCTCCGGCAAGGCTGGCGTTTTATCAAATGCCGCCCGCCGCCCCTGGTCACGCCGGCCCGGTCGAACTCGAGTCCCTGGCGTCGTTGTTGCGTATCAGCGATGCCGACTTGCGCACCCTGCTTGATGATTGGCTTCGCGACGTTTATCTTGCTGACAACGTTGAGTCTGCCCTGGCCAAGCGCAGCTCCCTGCCCGTGGGTGGGGTGTTCGTTGTAAAGGCCGGACACATGGTAGACCGCCACAGCGTGCGCTTCTATGCGCCCGATACCGAGCAGGCCGGCCTGTTGGCGCGCCAACGCGAAATCGACAACCTCCAGCGCGAAGTAAAGGCGCGCCAGATGCTGGCGGACGAAGCTATCGACAAGGTGGCCAAAGCCGAGTCGGCGTGGCAGCAAGTGTCCCAGTCGATGGCACCAGCCCGCACGCGTGTCGGCGAGCTCACCCAGCGTGTCCATAGCCTGCGCCTGGAGCATTCGCGCCTCCAGCAGCAAGCCAGGCAAGTTGACGAACGCATGTCACGAATTCGGGAAGAGCTGGCCGAAATCGAGGTTCAGGCCGAAGAGCTTCAGGCTGCGCGAGAAGAATCCGAGGCCCGGTTTGAAGCCCTGGACCAGGAACTGGCAGAACACCAGACAAAATACTCTGATGTCGAAATGTCGGGTGAAGACCTTGCGCGAGAAGCCGAGCAAGCTCGCCAGCATTTGCGTGACCGCGAACTTGCCGTTCATGAGGCCGAGTTCGCCCAGCGCTCGTTGCAGGCGCGCATCAGTGATCTGCAGCGCAATCTGCAACTGGCGCAAGATCAGGTTGCCCGCGCGCGCGATGAGCTCGAAACTTTGCAGGGTGAATTATTTGAGCTGGACGCTTCCGCTGCCCAGGCAGGATTGCAGGATGCACTCGAAGAGCGTGCCCGCTGTGAAGAAGCCCTCAATCTGGCGCGCATCGAGCTCGACAACCTGGCGGCCGAACTTCGTGCGGCCGACGAAGAAAGGTTGTCCAACGAACGTTCGCTCGACCCCAAACGCCAGCGCATCACTCAATTGCAGCTCGAAGAGCAGGCTGCCCGGCTGGCTGTCGAGCAGTACTCCGAGCAGCTGGATGCGCATGAAGTCGATCGCGATGCACTGCGCAAGTTGCTGGCCGAGCGCCCCGACGATTGGCGTCGCACCGCGTGGCTGCAATCAGAGGTGCAGCGAATTTCCCGTCAGGTCGAGGCCCTGGGCCCTGTAAACCTGGCCGCACTTGACGAGCTGGCTACTGCTCGCGAGCGTCGTGAGTTTCTTGATGCCCAGCATCGAGACCTTTGCGATGCAATCAATACGCTCGAAGACGCGATTCGAAAGATCGATAAGGAAACTCGCGAACTTCTTCAAGAAACGTTCGACACGGTCAACGCTCATTTCGGCGAACTTTTTCCGCGTCTCTTTGGTGGGGGCGAAGCCAGGCTTGTCATTACCGGAGAAGAAATTCTTGACGCCGGAGTGCAGGTCATGGCACAGCCGCCGGGTAAGCGCAACAGCACCATTCACCTCCTTTCGGGCGGAGAAAAGGCGCTTACTGCAATTGCCCTTGTGTTTGCGCTGTTCAAGCTCAACCCCGCTCCATTCTGTCTGTTGGATGAGGTGGACGCGCCTCTGGATGATGCGAATACCGAGCGCTATGCTGCATTGGTATCCAGCATGAGCGACCAGACCCAGTTTTTATTCATTTCTCACAATAAAATTGCCATGCAAATGGCACGGCAGCTGGTTGGTGTCACCATGCAGGAACAAGGTGTCTCCCGCATAGTCGCAGTTGATATCGACTCGGCCCTGCAATTGGCCGAGGCATGAGGTTTTGAGTGGATAACAGTTTACGGACGCTACGAGGCGGACAATGAGTGACTTGCAGATAGGCTTGATTTCGCTGGGCGTAATCTTGATTCTGGTGTTGGTGTGCTTCAATTGGTGGCAGGACAGGCGCGTCAGGCAGCGCATGCAAGAGCACTTTCCAGAAGCCGAAGAAGATCCGTTGATGGGGAACGTAGGCGTGCCGGGGGGCAGACGCGAGCCTGGCATTGGTGTGGTGGCCGATACTGACCCTGACGAGCTTACCGAGGCAGATGCCATGTGCGAGGCTGTCATAGATGTCGTCTTCGCACATCCGGTATCCGGTGCCGACCTGCTGACGGCCCTGCGTCCCATTCAGATGGCGGGCGAAAAGCCCGTCAGGGCGCTTGTTGAGCACGAAGGCGGACACACTGTGCGCGTGCGCGAGAACAGCAGTTATCTCTCAGTGCAGCTGGCCGTACTGCTTGCCAACCGAAGTGGTGCGCTGACTGATATCGAGTGGTCGCACCTCTGGACCACCGCTCAGGAGCTGGCCGAACGATTCGAAGGCTCTGTTGAAGGCCCCGAGCAGGAACAGGTACTGCAGCGTGCCCGCACGCTTGATGAGCTTTGCGCGAGTCTGGATGCTCAGGTTGTCCTTGTGCTCAAGCTTGGACGGGCACTGCCTGTCGGTGAAGTTACCCAGGTCGTCAAGGATGCGGGCTTCGTGAGTTTTGGAAATCAGCTCGCGTGGATGTCAGAGTCGGGTGTGCCGCGCTTTACCTTGCTTTATGCGGGCGTACCTGCTGCCGATTTCAGTTCTGCCGGCGTAGACCGTCTTGATCTGATGCTGGACGTGCCGCGAAGCCAGCCTGACGACCACGCATTCAGCCGCATGGCCTGTGTTGGACGAGACCTGGCGACTCGCCTCGATGCCACCCTGGTCGATGAGCAGGGCCAGGCTGTGAACGAGGCTGCCGACCATGCTGTAGACGAAAAAATCTACGAGCTTTACAAGAATCTTGAGCGCGCGGGCTTTCCTGCCGCCGAACCACGGACTGTCAGGCTTTTTTCGTGAGTGCAGATCGCAATTCTCCGGCAGATATTCAGCAAGAACTTCAACAACTGCGTGAAGAGATAGCCGAACACAATCACCGTTATTACGTACTGGATGCTCCCGTAATTTCCGACGCGAAGTACGACGAGCTCATGAAGCGCTTGCAGGCGCTCGAGCAGCAGCACCCCGACCTCATTACCCCCGAATCCCCCACGCAACGCGTCGGCGCCGCACCCCTTGCCGCCTTCGACAGCGTCCGGCACTCAGTGCCCATGTTGTCACTGGGAAATGCCTTCGATCCCGAAGACATCGTTGCCTTTGACAAACGCGTGACCGATACCCTGCGCGCGGCCGGCATGTTGGGGGATGGCAGCCTGGTTGAATACATGGCCGAGTGCAAGTTTGACGGCCTGGCCATCAGCCTGCGCTATGAGGACGGAAAATTTGTTCGGGCTGCCACACGAGGCGATGGCCAGGTCGGAGAAGACGTCACCAGCAATATCCGCACGCTCCGTTCCATTCCCCTGAAGCTGCGCGGCCAGGCGCCCGGCGTGCTTGAAGTACGCGGTGAAGTGTTCATGTATCGAAGTGACTTCGACACCCTGAACCAGACGCAACAAGCACGCGGAGACAAGATTTTCGTCAATCCGCGCAATGCCGCGGCAGGTAGCCTGCGTCAGCTCGACCCGCGCATTACCGCAGGGCGTCCACTGCGTTTCTCTGCTTATGGCTGGGGAGAAATC
>NZ_JAJUFE010000022.1 GCF_029263785.1 Pusillimonas sp.
AACACCGGTGCAAGGAATCGACAAACACCCGTGCAAGAAATCGAGGAAAAGCAGCGCAATAAAGCAGCGCCTTAAATAATTTACCCCCTGTTAGTCGGGCACAACCCAACTTTCAGGGGGTAATGGTTTGTGGCTTGGTCTTTGAAAAAACGCCATTAGCGCCGGCCTGAACCTCGGGCCGGCAAGCGGTTTAGTGCTTGAAGACGCCTCCGGACGCTTCACCAGCAGGCTTGGTGCTGGCGACTGCCTCGGCAGCGAGGCGAGCCACTTCTTCGTCGGACAGCGGGGTCGGCATGTCTTGCAGAGCAACCTCGAGCACGCGGTCTATCCAACGTACGGGAATGATCTCGAGATGGTTCTTGACGTTGTCGGGGATCTCGGCAAGATCCTTGACGTTCTCTTCGGGAATGAGCACTACCTTGATGCCGCCCCGATGAGCAGCCAGAAGCTTCTCTTTAAGACCACCAATGGCCAGGACCTCGCCGCGCAGGGTAATTTCGCCGGTCATGGCGACGTCAGCACGGACCGGAATGCCGGTAAGCGCAGACACCGTGGCTGTGGTAATGGCGATACCTGCAGAGGGGCCGTCTTTGGGCGTGGCACCCTCCGGGAAGTGGATGTGAAGATCTCGCTTTTCGAATGCCGTATTGGGTATGCCCCATTTTTGAGCACGTGCCCGAACCACCGTACGAGCTGCCTCGACCGATTCCTTCATGACGTCACCCAGCGACCCTGTGCGCAGCACCTGGCCCTTGCCGGGCATATCGGCCACTTCAATCGTCAGCAGATCGCCGCCCACTTCGGTCCAGGCCAGACCGGTTGCCTGACCAACCTTGTTCTCCTTTTCGGCCATGCCGTAGCTGAACCGGCGTACGCCGAGGAAATCAGCAAGGTTTTCAGAGGTAACTTCGACCTTGACGATATCTTCAGGAGCCGCCCGACGACGTGAACGACCTGCCGCCTGCGGATTGGTTTCGAGCGTACGCTTGACCACCTTGCGACAAATCTTGCTGATTTCGCGTTCGAGCGCACGCACACCCGCTTCCCGGGTGTAATAGCGCACGATGTCACGCACTGCAGATTCCTCGATGGACATCTCGCCTTCGCGCACACCGTTGTTCTTCATCAGCTTGGGCAGCAGGTGATCGAAGGCAATATGTACCTTCTCGTCTTCGGTATAGCCGGAAAGGCGAATCACTTCCATGCGGTCAAGAAGCGCCGGTGGAATATTGAGCGTGTTGCTGGTTGCCACGAACATGACATCAGACAGGTCGAAGTCGACCTCGATGTAGTGGTCCTGGAAGGTATGGTTTTGCTCGGGATCCAGCACTTCGAGCAGCGCCGATGAAGGATCACCGCGGAAATCCGCACCCATCTTGTCGATTTCGTCGAGCAGGAAAAGCGGGTTGCGCACGCCTACTTTGGCCATGTTCTGCAGGATCTTGCCGGGCATGGAACCGATGTAGGTCCGACGGTGACCGCGAATCTCGGCCTCGTCCCGGACTCCGCCCAAGGCCATGCGAACAAACTTGCGGTTGGTCGCGCGGGCAATGGACTGTCCAAGCGAGGTCTTGCCCACGCCGGGAGGCCCGACCAGACACAGGATTGGAGCCTTGAGTTTATCGACACGCTGCTGAACTGCCAGGTATTCGATAATGCGTTCCTTGACCTTTTCGAGACCATAGTGGTCGGCATCAAGTACTTGCTCGGCATTCGAGATCGAGTTGTTGATGCGGCTTTTCTTGCGCCAGGGCAAACCGATGAGGGTGTCGATATAGTTGCGCACCACGGTTGCTTCGGCTGACATGGGCGACATGAGCTTGAGCTTCTTGAGCTCGGCTTCGGCCTTTTTGAGCGCCTCTTTAGGCAACTGGGCCGCCTCGATCTTTTTCTCGAGTTCCTCGATATCAGCGCCCTCTTCGCCTTCACCCAGCTCTTTCTGGATGGCCTTGACCTGTTCGTTCAGGTAGTAGTCGCGCTGGCTTTTCTCCATCTGCTTCTTGACGCGGCCGCGAATGCGCTTCTCGACTTGAAGAATGTCGATTTCGGATTCGAGCTGCGACAGCAGATTTTCAAGGCGCATGGAAATCTCGGTGATTTCGAGCATGCGTTGCTTCTGTTCGAGCTTGAGCGGCAAATGCGCAGCAATGGTGTCGGCCAGGCGCCCGGCGTCGTCAATACCGCTGAGAGAGGTAAGAATCTCTTGGGGAATCTTTTTGTTCAGCTTGACGTATTGCTCGAACTGGGCAACCACCGCCCGGCGCAAGGCTTCGGATTCGGCGTTTTGTTCAGGCTCGAGAGCCACTGCCTGCACATTGGCAATGAAGTAATTGTCGCCTTCGGTGACGCTGTTGAGACGTGCGCGTTGCAAGCCTTCGACCAGGACCTTGACGGTGCCGTCGGGCAGCTTGAGCATCTGCAAGATGCTGGCCGCACATCCAATCTCGTAGAGATCTTCGGGGGCCGGATCATCCTTGCCGGCAGACTTTTGCGCCACCAGCATGATGTTGTTGCCGCCCTCCATGGCCATTTCGAGCGCCTTGATCGAGCGGGGACGTCCTACAAACAGCGGAATCACCATGTGCGGAAACACCACCACATCCCGCAAAGGCAGCAGGGGCAAGTCCATGGGTTCTGTAGAGAGAATCGGGCTCGCAGACATAGTAATTTCCTTAAAAAGCTGCTTTAGAAACAAAAAGGGAAGCCTAGCCCCCCTTTTTGAGTACTACATGTGAGTGTATGTAGTGACGATAACGGAAATTTCAAGTTGTCGCCCCGATAAACCCACAAATCTAAAGGGAATTCAACGAGCGGTTCAGGCAGCACCTTGAAGCTTGGGTACAGCGGGCTTTTCAGGAGTTTCATCTGCTTCGTCTTCGTCGCCATAGATAAGCAACGGCGCGCCGGTACCGTGGACTGCGTTTTCATCCAGCACGACACGTTTGACATTCTGGAGGGACGGAAGTTCATACATGGTGCCAAGCAGCGCCTGCTCGACAATGGAACGCAAGCCGCGTGCCCCGGTTCGTCGCTTGATGGCTTTTTGCGCAATGGCACTCAGAGCCTGCGGACGAACTTCGAGTTCGACGTCTTCCATTTCGAACAGTTTCTGGAACTGCTTGATCAGGGAGTTCTTGGGTTCGGTAAGAATCCGCACCAAGGTATTTTCGTCCAGCTCTTGCAAGGTGGCGACCACCGGCAAACGACCCACGAGTTCGGGGATGAGGCCAAACTTGATGAGATCTTCGGGTTCGACTTCGGAGAAAAGCTCGCCGACGCCCCGTTCGGTTTTGGCACGCACCGAGGCCGAAAAACCAATACCGGATTTTTCGGTCCGGTCGCGGATGATCTTTTCGAGACCGTCAAAGGCCCCACCGACAATAAACAGAATATTGGTGGTGTCTACCTGTACAAAATCCTGGTTGGGGTGCTTGCGTCCACCCTGGGGCGGCACCGAGGCCACCGTGCCTTCGATCAGCTTGAGCAGGGCCTGCTGTACACCTTCGCCGGACACGTCGCGGGTGATCGAAGGATTGTCCGACTTACGGGAGATCTTGTCGATTTCGTCGATATAGATAATGGCGCGCTGCGCCTTTTCGACATCGTAGTTGCAATTTTGCAGCAGCTTCTGCACGATGTTTTCGACGTCTTCACCCACGTATCCGGCTTCGGTAAGTGTGGTGGCATCGGCCATGACGAAAGGAACATCAAGCATGCGAGCTAGAGTCTGCGCCAGCAATGTCTTGCCCGAGCCCGTGGGCCCGATCA
Organism: Pusillimonas sp.; assembly: GCF_029263785.1. GTDB lineage: Bacteria > Pseudomonadota > Gammaproteobacteria > Burkholderiales > Burkholderiaceae_B > Pusillimonas. The sequence continues at coordinate 3,769 of NZ_JAJUFE010000022.1, forward strand.
GCAGGATATTGCTTTTGGACAATTCAACGTCATCGCCCTTGACTTCGCCGTAGCGGATCCGTTTGTAGTGGTTATAAACCGCCACCGCCAAATTACGCTTTGGAATATCTTGCCCGATGACGTAGCCGTCGAGGAAGGCCTTGATTTCGCGTGGAGTGGGAAGCTCGTTGCGGATTGCATCACGAGCAGCCTCCTGCGTTTCCTCGAGGATGATGTCGGTGCAAAGATCGATACATTCGTCGCAAATGAACACGGAAGGTCCCGCGATCAGCTTGCGTACTTCGTGCTGGCTTTTATTGCAAAACGAACAATGCAAAACCTTTTCGTCTGCCGATCCTTTTTTCTCGGGCATAAAACTTCAGTTCCTATGACAGCGCGGCCCGCCGAGGTCGCTCTGTCGGTAATAATCGACCGTGCCTTGAAGCACACGTCGACCGGCTGGCCTACGCCTCGGCGGAGTCGGAGCGTGAGACCAGAACTTTATCCACCAAGCCATACGATACTGCATCTTCAGCCGACATGAAATTATCACGCTCGGTATCGACAGCAATGCGCTCAACCGGCTGACCGGTATTCTGGGCGAGTATCGAATTCAGGCGCTCGCGAAGACTGAGGATTTCTTTTGCCTGGATCTGAATGTCGGAAGCCTGACCCTGTGCTCCGCCCGATGGCTGATGGATCATGATGCGCGAATTGGGCAAGGTATAACGCTTGCCCTTGGCACCTGCCGCCAGCAGGAAGGCACCCATGCTTGCTGCCAAGCCCGTGCAAAGCGTTGAGACGTCGGGTTTGACGAATTGCATGGTGTCGTAGATTGCCATGCCCGCGTACACCGAACCCCCGGGGGAGTTGATGTACAGCGAGATGTCCTTGTCGGGATTCTCGGACTCGAGAAAGAGCAACTGGGCCACAACAAGGTTTGCCGACTGATCATTGACCGGACCGACAAAGAAAATAACGCGCTCACGCAACAGGCGCGAGTAAATGTCGTACGAACGTTCGCCGCGGCCCGACTGCTCGACAACGATGGGCACGTAGCCCAACCCTGTGGGCACGACGGAGTCGCCCCCGTGCATCGAGGCGTAGAAGTCAGTGAATCGCTGCATATTTATGCTGTTCCCATCAGTTCGTCGAAAGCGACGGTTTCATCGGTGACCTGGGCCTTGGACAATATGTGCTCGACAACGTTGTCTTCGAGCACCAGAGCCTCTACTTCTGCGCGACGCTCGCGGTCGGACAGATAGTAAGCCACAACCTGTGCGGGCTGCTCGTAGTTCTGCGCAAGTTCTTCGATACGCGCACGGACTTGCTCGGGCTTGGCACGAAGATCGTTGCTTTCAACCAGCTTGGACACAACCAGGCCAAGACGCACGCGACGCTCGGATTCGGCCGAGAACGCCTCGGGGGGAATCGGCATGGTGTCGGCATTGGGCACGCCACGCTGCTTGAGCTCTTCGCGAGCCTGTGCGACACGGTTTGCAGTGTCGTTGTCCACAAGCGCCTTGGGCACATCAAAGGTGCAGGCAGCAGCCAGGGCTTCCATTACGCTTGCCTTGGTGCGGGCCTGGGCACGAGCCTTGACTTCGCGCTGGATGTTGGCACGCACGTCTTCGAGCAGTTTGTCGACGTCGCCTTCGGCCTGACCGAGCGCCTTGGCGAAATCGCTGTCAACCTCGGGAAGAATGGGTTCGGCTACCTGATTGACAGTGATCTTGAATTCGGCAGTTTTGCCGGCGACTTCCTGGCCGCCGTAATCAGCCGGGAACTCGAGCGGGAAAGTCTTGGACTCGCCGGCCTTGAGCCCACGAACCGCAGCTTCGAACTCGGGCAGCATGCGGCCCTGACCCAGAACAAACGGAAAGTTCTCTGCCGATCCGCCTTCGAACGCGACGCCGTCGATTGTGCCGACAAAATCGATCGTGACGCGGTCGTCGTCTTGGGCGGCACGATCTTCGCGCGGTTCGTAAGTGGCGCGCTGTTTGCGCAGAATATCGATCGTGCGCTGAATTTCGGCATCGCCAACTTCGACGTTGCTACGGGTGACCGCCAGGGTGGAAAGATCGGGGGCATCGAACTCGGGATAAACCTCGAAGGTAGCCGAGAAGCCCATGTAACCCTCTTCGACGCCTTCGGTCTTGGGCTCGAGATTGGGCGTGCCCGCAATGCGCAGGCTCGCGTCGGAAATGGCCTTGTCAAGCGCACGACCGACTTCGCTATTGATGACATCGTAACGAATGCCTGGGCCGTGACTGCGCTCGATGACCGACAACGGAGCCTTGCCCGGACGAAAGCCGCGTACCTTGGCCGTGCGCGCAACACGCTTTAGCTGGGACTGGACTTCTTTTTCGACATCGGCAACCGAAACGAAGAGATCGATACGACGCTCCAGGCCGGACAGAGTTTCAACCACGGGCTGCTGCATTAGGGACCTATATATAAGTTGGTAAATGGATAGATGAACAGGATATTTTACCGGAAAGTCGGGCAGCCGAAATTAACATGCCTCCTACATCCCGATTGTATATGCGCAGACCCAGCCCGGAGTCACGAAAACAAGCCACGGACACCGGCCTTTCACCGGATTTCCGGCAGGCCAGGTGCCCGCCTCGTCGAACCGAATCCTGCTGGTCGCGTAAAGCATTCAGGCAGACGTAATACTCCCGCCAAATGCACAGCAAGGCTTATATTTTTAATTGGGGAGTTGGCCACGCAACGGGGCCTTGATCTGGATGTTCAATTGCCAGCTGGTGCGAACGGAGAGACTCGAACTCTCACACCTCTCGGCGCCAGAACCTAAATCTGGTGCGTCTACCAATTCCGCCACGTTCGCATTTCAGGGCAAGCCAGAAAGTTTAGCAAGATTCTGCAGCCCCAGCAAACGACGCTGATGCGCCAGGCTTGTTAAAATCGTCGCCTCACTTCGGCGAAACGCACATGACATCACGTCCAGACGCCCTCCTCTTCTTCTTGCACATATACCGATCGGCGCAGGCGCCCCGCTTTTTTCATGGTCGGTCACATCCCGCTTCCTCAATCGGCACTCTCTGCCATCACTCCACTTCCTATGATGAATTTTGAACAGCGTATAACACTTATTGAAAAGGCCTGGGACAATCGAAGCCATATCGATCCAGGATCTGCTGACGAACAAATCCGGCTAGCTGTCGACCAGACGATTCAGGACCTGGATGAAGGCACACTGCGCGTTGCCCAAAAGATGAACGGCGAGTGGGTGACCCATCAATGGATCAAGAAGGCTGTGCTCTTGTCGTTCCGCCTGCAGCAGAACCAGCCAATGGGTCAGGCCCCCTTGCAGTTCTATGACAAGGTGGATCTGAAGTTCGCCCACTACACGGCGCAGGATTTCGCCCAGGGCGGTTTCCGCGTAGTACCGCCCGCTGCCGCCCGGCGTGGCACTTATATCGGCAAGGATGTCGTTCTGATGCCCTCCTATGTAAACATTGGCGCGTATGTCGGTGATGGAACCATGGTCGACACCTGGGCCACCGTGGGTTCCTGCGCTCAGATCGGTCGTAACGTGCACCTTTCGGGCGGCGTCGGAATTGGCGGTGTGCTCGAACCCTTGCAAGCCAACCCCACGATTATCGAAGACAATTGTTTTATCGGAGCGCGTTCCGAAATCGTCGAAGGCGTGATCGTCGAAGAGAACTCGGTACTGGCCATGGGCGTATTCCTGTCGCAAAGTACCAAGATCTACGACCGGGCCACGGGCAAGATCAGCTATGGTCGGGTACCTGCGGGCTCGGTAGTGGTTCCCGGGTCTCTTCCGGCTGCCGACGGTTCGCACAGCCTTGCCTGCGCCGTCATTGTCAAGCGGGTTGATGCCCAGACACGCTCCAAAACCAGTATTAACGATCTGTTGAGAGCCTGATGCCAGAATGCTCCGTACGCGCCCTCGCCGAAGCCCTGATCAGCCGGCCGTCGGTCACACCTGACGACGCCGGATGTCAGCAACTTCTGGCCCAGCGCCTGGCTAGCAGCGGCTTCAAGGCCGAACACATGCAGTTCGACGACGTCGCCAACCTGTGGTTACGACGCGGCGATACAGGGCCCCTGCTTGTGTTCGCCGGCCATACCGACGTCGTGCCCACCGGTCCAGTCGAAAACTGGCACAGCGACCCCTTCACACCCACCGAACGAAACGGATTGCTCTATGGTCGTGGCGCTGCCGACATGAAAAGCTCTATCGCGGCATTTGCGATTGCCGCGGAAGAGTTCGTCGCGGCTCACCCCGCCCATCCGGGCTCGATTGCCATGCTGATCACTTCCGATGAGGAAGGTCCTTCCATCAACGGGACGGTCAAGGTGTGCGAAGTGCTGCAGTCTCGCGACGAGATTCCCGACTACTGCATTGTCGGCGAACCGACTTCAGTGTCTCAACTGGGCGACACTGTCAAAAACGGACGACGAGGGTCGCTGTCGGGACGATTGGTCATCAAAGGCAAGCAGGGACACGTTGCCTATCCCCACCTGGCGCGCAACGCGGTCCACCTGCTTGCACCCGCCCTGGCTGAACTGACAGCCATGCAATGGGACAACGGAAATCAATATTTTCCTGCGACGACATTCCAGATTTCCAATCTGAACGCCGGTACCGGGGCCGGCAACGTGGTGCCGGGCGAAGCGGTAATGGATTTCAACTTTCGATTCTCCACCGAAAGTACGCCCGAGCAGCTAAAGCGCAAAGTCACTTCAGTGCTCGACGCCCATAATCTCGAGTACGATCTAACCTGGACGCTCAGTGGCGAGCCCTTCCTGACGCCTCGGGGCGAGCTGAGTCAGGCAATAAGCGCCGCGATCCGGGAGGAAACCGGTGTGGAAACCGAACTGTCGACCACGGGCGGAACATCCGACGGAAGATTCATCGCCAAGATGTGCAGGCAGGTTGTGGAGTTCGGCCCAATCAACGCCAGTATCCACCAGACCAACGAGCATATCCGGGTCGATACCCTGCAACCCCTCAAAGAAATATATCGTCGAACGCTAGAGAAACTGCTGCTGATCGACCGAGACACCGAATGAACGCAACAGCCTTACAAGAACTTCATACGGTCCGCGACCTGCTTCGCTATGCCGTGAGCCGATTCAATGCCGCGCAGCTTTGCTTTGGCCATGGAAGTGACAACGCATGGGACGAGGCGGTGTATCTGCTGTTGCATGTTCTCCATCTTCCTCTCGATACCCTTGATCCGTTTCTGGATGCTCGATTACTTACGGAAGAAAAAAAACGCTACCTCGACATGGTCGAACGCCGTTTGACCGAGCGTATTCCAGCCGCCTACCTTACTGGAGAAGCCTGGTTGCAGGGGCAGCGTTTTGTCGTGGACTCTCGTGTCATCGTGCCGCGGTCGCCAATCTCGGAATTGCTGGTCGACGCGCTGCACCCCTGGGTCGCAGACCCGGAAGACGTAGACTATGTGCTTGACCTGTGCACCGGTTCCGGTTGCCTGGCCATACTGGCCGCATTGGCTTTCCCCAACGCCCAGGTCGATGCGGTGGACCTGTCGGAACATGCCCTGGAAGTAGCCAACGTCAACATCGAGCAGTTTGGCCTGGACGGGCGCGTAACCGCCCACCAAAGCGATCTTTTCGAGCAGTTGCCGCACTGCGAGTACCAGGTCATTATCTGCAACCCGCCGTACGTCAATAACAGTTCGATGGAGTCATTGCCTCCAGAGTACCGCCATGAGCCGACTTTGGCGCTGGCAGGCGGAGACGACGGCATGGACATCGTACGCCGGCTGTTCAAGGATGCACCGAGGTTCATGAGCCAGAACGGTATTCTCGTTCTGGAAATCGGCCATGAATACGAAAATTTCGTCAATGCCTTCCCCGACCTGGAACCGGTCTGGCTGAACACCACCAACGCCGAAGACCAGATACTGCTGCTGACGCGGGAGCAACTCGAGTCGTGATACGGGCCTCTGGATTGACGTTGCGGCGCGGCGTCAAGGTACTGCTTCAAGATGCAGAATTCGTTGTCAACCCCGGGGAACGCCTGGGCATAGTGGGTAAGAACGGCGCCGGAAAATCCACCTTGTTTTCGCTTCTCCAGGGAAAGCTGGACCTGGACGCTGGCACCCTGTATATACCCGAAGGCTGGCAAATCGCCAGTGTAGAGCAAGAAATCACCGATCACGACCGGCCGGCACGCGAGTTCGTCATTGATGGCGATCGGCGGCTTCGTAATCTGCAGGCCCAGCGTCAGGACGTATCACCTGGCGACGGGCATCGCATTGCAGAACTCGAGAACGCCTTGGTCGAGGCTGACGCCTGGAGTGCGCCCTCAAGAGCCGAGCAATTATTGGCTGGGCTCGGATTCGCACCAGACGAGTGGATGCGCCCCGTAGGAGAGTTCTCGGGCGGCTGGCAGATGCGTGTGGCGTTGGCGCGGGCCTTGATGGCACCATCCGACCTTCTGCTGCTGGACGAGCCTACAAACCACCTGGATCTGGATGCCATGCTTTGGCTGGAGCGCTGGCTGTCCGCCTACCAGGGTACCGTACTGCTCATTTCGCACGACACGGAGTTTCTGGATTCCGTGGCGCGCTCGATATTGCATTTTGATCAGGGCAAGCTGATACGTTACAAGGGCGGATACGAAGACTTTCTGTTGCAGCGCGCCGAGCGCTTGCGTCAAACCAATTTGGCCTGGGAGCGGCAAACTCGCGAGACCGCCCGCCTGCAAAGCTTCATTGATCGGTTCAAGGCCAAAGCCACGAAAGCCAAGCAAGCGCAAAGTCGGGTAAAGGCCTTGGCACGCATGGAAAAGCTTGCGCCCATCCACGCTGAAGCCGGTATAGATATACGCATTCCCTCACCGGAAAGCATGCCGGATCCGCTTCTGACCCTGCGTAACGTGGCAGCAGGATACCCGCCACCTTCCTCCTGCCCCCAGGAAACGGCACAGAACGCCCCAACGGATGCAAGCATATCCGGTGATGGCTCGGATGCCGGCATCGGCAAGGTTGTCGTCAAGGACGTCACGTTAATGGTACGAGCCGGCAGCCGAATAGGCGTGCTGGGCGTCAACGGCGCCGGCAAGAGTACCCTGATCAAGACGCTGGCAGGTGAACTGCAAGCGCTTTGCGGCGAACTCAAACGCTCAAGGGGTTTGAGCATCGGTTATTTTGCACAGCAACAGCTTGATATGCTCCGGCTGGACGAGACTCCCTTGCAACACCTGGCGCGTCTTGCTCCCCAGACTCGAGAGCAGGAACTTCGCAATTATCTGGGCGGCTTCGGCTTCAGTGGTGATAGTGTAAACAGCCTGGTTGCTCCGATGTCCGGGGGTGAAAAGGCACGCCTGGCGCTGTCGCTGATCGTTTGGCAGAAGCCAAACCTGCTGCTGCTCGATGAGCCCAGCAACCACCTTGACGTGGACACTCGCGAAGCCTTGGCAACGGCATTGGCCGAATTCGAGGGCAGCGTATTGCTGGTTTCCCACGATCGTCATTTATTGCGTACCACCGTAGACACATTCTGGATTGTGGCCGACGGCGGGGTACATGAATTTGATGGCGACCTGGAAGATTATCGGGAATGGCTCAACCAGCGCGCATCGGCAAGACGGACCGAATCAAGAGCGAATCAGGCGACAAGCGACGCGACCGGAACAGCGATAGACCGAAAGGCTCAGCGCCGACTCGAGGCTGAAGAGCGGCAGCGCCTGTCCAAGCTTCGCAAACCGATTGAGGCATCGATTTCGAAGATTGAGAACGAAATGTCGAAGATCCGGGCACGGCTGGACGAACTAGACGAACGCATTGCCGACCCCGAGTTCTACACTGACGCGTATCGCGATGAGCGACCCGCCCTGCTGGCCGAACACGGTGAGCAAGGCAAGCGGATGCACGAACTGGAAGAGCGCTGGCTTGAACTGCAGGAAGAGCTCGAGTCCCTGAGCTAAGGGTTCATCTGGATTACGGGTTTATCTCGAGCTTTGCCACACCCAGCGCAAGTGTCTTGGTACCGACGTCCCGAAACTGAATTTGCGCCTGCGAGTCCTGCCCCGCGCCGCTGAGCCCGATGATGATGCCTTCGCCGAACTTGGCGTGACTTACGCTTTGGCCAATTCGGAAATGCTTGTCGCCCACAGTTACCCCACTGGTAACCGAACGCGGTGCCCGTGGAGCAATCCCTCCGGTTGGGGGGCGACCGTAGGCATCGGAACGGCGCCAATTGGCCTGACCCCAGGCCTCGGAAGGCAGAGTAGAAGCTTCACGGGGCGACAACCACTTCAGATGCTGCTCGGGAATCTCGTCCAGAAACCGTGAGCGCATCGCGTATCGGGTCTGCCCGTGCAGCATCCGGCTTTGCGACAGCGTCAGATAGAGGCGCTCGCGTGCCCTTGTGATGGCCACATACATCAGGCGCCGCTCTTCTTCCAGTCCGGCTGCCTCGAGAAGGCTGTTTTCGTGCGGAAATAAACCTTCTTCAAGTCCGGTGATAAATACAGAGTCGAACTCGAGCCCTTTGGCCGCATGTACCGTCATGAGCTGAACCGCGTCCTGACCAGGCTGAGCCTGATTGTCTCCGGCTTCGAGCGATGCATGAGAAAGAAATGCTGCAAGCGGGGACATCGCCAGCTCGACTTCGGGCAGCGCAGCAGCAGTGCCCAAAACGGCTTGCGAACCGAGTTCTTGCGAATCAGGAGTTTGTGAATCGGACGTCTGTGAATCGAATGCTTGTGACCCGGATGTTTGCGAGGCTGGAATGCCGGCACCCGATACGTTTGATACCGCGGCGGTGGAAAGTGCGCGTTCTATCAGCAAGCCTGCAGGGAGTCCTTCTATGTTCTCTTCGACGCAGAACACTGTGGCGGCGTTGATGAGCTCCTGAAGGTTCTCGAGTCGCTCTGCACCCTCTTTCTCGGCCTGATAATGGGCGCGCAGTCCGCTGTGGTGGATGACATGTTCGATCAGTTCGGGCAGCGACAGGATCTGCGCCTCGTGAGCCATGCCGGCAATCAGTTCGGCAAATTTGGCTAGATTGGAGCCGCCTTTACCCGACATATATGGCACGGCACCGTACAGGCTGGTGCCTCGTTCGCGAGCCAGGTCGGCCAGCTGCTCGAGTGTTCGAGCACCGATGCCGCGAGTCGGGAAGTTCACCACACGCAGCCACGAGGTGTCGTCGTGCGGATTGTCCATGAGGCGCAGATAGGCGAGCGCATGCTTGATTTCTTGCCGCTCGAAAAAGCGTAGTCCCCCGTAGACCTTGTACGGGACCCCACTTGAAAAAAGCGTGTGCTCGATGACCCGGGACTGCGCATTGCTCCGATACAGAACCGCTATTTCGTGGCGCAGGCTGCCGTCGTTGATCAAGGCCTTGATCTCGTCGACCACCCATTGGGCTTCCATCAAGTCGGATGGCTGCTCGATGACACGGACAGGCTCACCCTCACCTTGGGCTGTCCAGAGGTTCTTGCCCAGCCGCGCGCTGTTATGCGCAATGAGTGCGTTGGCCGCATCGAGAATATGCCCATGCGAGCGATAGTTCTGCTCGAGCCGTATCACCGCTCCGTGTGCGTAGTCGCGCTCGAACTCGGACATATTGCCAACGTTGGCGCCCCGAAACGCATAGATGGACTGATCGTCATCACCAACGGCAAACACACAGGCGCCTCCACCAGCCAGCAGGCGCAACCATTTGTACTGCAGCGTGTTGGTGTCCTGAAACTCGTCGACCAGAATATGGCGAAAGCGGCGCTGGTAATGCTCGCGCACCGGGCCGTTACGTTGCAACAGCTCGTATGCCCGCAGCAAGAGCTCGGGAAAGTCGACCACGCCCTCTCGCTCGCATTGTGCCTGATACATGCTATAGATCTCGACCAGGCGTCGGTGATGCGGGTCGTTCGCCGGCACTACGTCGGGACGAAGGCCCTCTTCCTTGGCTCCGTTTATGAAGCGCTGCACATCACGCGGGGGATATTTTTCGTCGTCGATGCCGGCGCCCTTGATGAGGCGCTTGATTGCCGACAGCTGGTCGGCGGTATCGAGGATTTGAAAAGTCTGCGGCAAATTCGCATCACGATGATGCGCCCGCAACAATCGATTGCAGAGCCCGTGAAAAGTGCCCACCCACATGCCCCGCGTATCCAGCGGCAATAGAGCAGACAGGCGCGCCAGCATTTCGCGTGCAGACTTGTTCGTGAACGTAACCGCCAGCAATCCATAGGGACTGGCCTGGCCTGTTTGAATCAGCCAGGCCATGCGAGTGGTCAGTACGCGGGTCTTGCCGCTGCCCGCGCCGGCAAGTACCAGCGCGTGTTGGGGAGGGAGGGTGACTGCGGCTTTTTGTTCGGGGTTTAGCTGGTCGATCATGCCGCGTAGCGGCGGAGACGATATGCGAACTGCTCGAGTCCTTCAATGCCGCTTTGTTGCGCGCGCTGGCACCAGGCCTGCAAGTCGTTACGCAATTGTTCGCTGGTGGCGCTGGAGCTTTCCCACAGGCGAACCAGTTCGCGACGCATCTGTACGACAGTGGAAAGGGCCTGGTTCTGGGCCAGGACGGTGTCGATTTCGGCACGTTGGGCTGGCTCGAGGTATTCGTCGTCGGCACCAAGAACGCGTTTGATGCGGCTGAGCTGGCGCCAGCGGCAGTCTTCGCTGCCTTTCTTGCGCAAGGGTCGCAACTTGGCGAGTTCGTCAGACGCGGCTTTTTTGATGACGTCGGTGTAGCGCGCAAGAATCTCGTAACGGTGTTGAATGACGCCTTCGAGCGTTTTAAGACTGACAGATTGGGCGGCCGGCTCGAGCTTGAGCTTGGGTGCCACGCGGCGGACCTTGGCCAGGCGGAAGAAGCTGAGCACCTTGATATAGCCCCAACCGATGTCGAGTTCCCACCACTTGGCCGAGAACTTGGCCGATGTGCCATACGCATGATGGTTGTTGTGGAGTTCTTCACCACCAATAATGATGCCCCACGGGAAAACGTTTGTACTGGTGTCGGGGCTGGCGTAGTTGCGATAGCCCACGTAATGGCCCAGGCCGTTGACGACCCCTGCCGCCCAGAACGGAATCCATGCCATTTGAATGGCCCAGACGGTAAGACCCAGGACACCGAACAGCGCAATGTCGATGACCAGCATGATCATGATGCCAAGCAGGCTGTGTTTGGAGTACAGATTGCGCTCGAGCCAGTCGTCGGGAGTACCGTAGCCAAAACGCTTGAGGGTTTCGGCGTTTGCGGCTTCTTCGCGATACAGTTCGGCACCACGGAAAAACACTTTGCCAATGCCGTAAACCATTGGCGAATGCGGATCGCCCTCGCGTTCACATTTTGCGTGGTGCTTGCGGTGAATGGCCACCCATTCTTTGGTAACCATGCCAGTAGTGAGCCACAGCCAGAACCGGAAGAAATGCATGACGGCCGGATGCAGGTCGAGCCCCCGGTGCGTTTGGCTGCGATGCAAGAACAGCGTGACGCCCAGGATGGTGACATGGGTAAGACCAAGGGTAACGAGCGCAACCTGCCACCAGGAATACTGAAGCAGACCGCCCGCCAGAAAAGAAAGAATAGTGTCCATAACCGCTTAAATAAGACCTCGTAAGGCCCCTAGTTGAATATCCAGTAGATTCTAACGTAGATGCGAGTATTCTGACAGGAAAGTTTCAAAATAGTTTTTGAGGAAAATCAAGGACATGGCCTCACGACGCGGCAACGAAACGCACTGAAACGACTGTCGGGTCCACGAGGGTATCCCTTCACAGCGCCCATGTAGCCCCGCTACAGCCGTTATCCGGCCCTTTGCATGACCGCAGCGAAGAACCCGTCGGTGCCATGAATGTCGGGACGCATTGAAAAGTACGGGCCCTCAAACGTCAGGTTCTTGCAACGGTCCTTCAGGATATCGTTGGCATCCAGTAACTCAAAGGCTGGATTTGCAGCCAGAAAAGTTTCGACCTGATGCTGATTTTCTTCTGGCAGCACACTGCAGGTGGCATAGACCAGGCGGCCCCCGGGCGCCACACAGGCGGCTGCCTGTCGCAAAATGCGTGCCTGCAGCACTTTGAGCTCTTCAAGCGACTCCGGATGTTGTCGCCACTTGAGGTCGGGATTGCGTCGCAATGTGCCCAATCCGCTGCAGGGCGCATCCACCAGCACACGATGCGCTTTTCCGCGCAAGCGCTTCACCCGCTGGTCGTTTTCAGGGCTGATGACCACCGGAACAATGTTCGACAGGCCGCTGCGTGCGAATCTTGGTTTGGCGCGAGCCAGGCGCGCCGCGGACACATCGAATGCGTACAGGCGTCCGGTAGACCGCATGAGCGCACCCAGAAGCAAGGTCTTTCCACCCGCGCCCGCGCAGTAATCAATGATCATTTCTCCACGCCGCGGCCCCATCAAGGCCGTCAGCAGTTGGCTGCCCTCGTCCTGCACCTCGATCACGCCGCGCTCAAACAGCTCCCAGCGATTGACCGGTGGCCTGCCCTGTATACGGATTCCCCACGGAGAGAACGGCGTCGGCTGGGGATCAAACCTGGCAGCCGGACCTTCTTGCAACGTTCGCAAGACATCATCCCGCTCAGCCTTGATGGAATTGACGCGAAGATCCAGAGGTGCCGACTGGTTCAGTGCCTCAACCAGTCCTTCGACATCATCCAGGACGGCCATCCGCTCCATCAGCCAGTCGGGCACGCTCCAGCGCACCTCGGGCGCCAGCGTTTCCACGCGGATGCTGCGTACGTGCGCCAGCCAGTCCTTTTCGTCCGGCGTCAACGCCTCGTCCAGCTTGGCAGGATCGAACACGGTGCTGAGACCGAGAATGGCAAGGCGCCGGGTCGATGCACCCGATCCACTTTGCGCATACTGCCTATACCGCCTCAAATGCCTGAGAACGTCGAAAACCCCATCTGAAAGTTCGACCCGGTCACGCCCGCCCAGTTTGGGATGCGCTCGAAGCCACCGCGACAAAATGGCATCGGCCGGGTACTGCCACTGCAGGATCTCGCCCAGCACCTCCTGCACCTGCTGTATGCGGGCACCGGCAATGACAAACGGTCTGGATGCACCCGGCGATCCCGATCTCGCGCGGGCTGAGGTGGAGCGAGAGTCGGCCTTCCCCTTGGGGCCTTTACGTGCTTTGTTCATATCTACCTTAATGCGTCTTGCCGCCTCATGACGGCAAAGTGAATGCGCGACAGTCAACACCATCGACGTGAACCCGCTGCATGGCGTCCAGTCGGACTCGTCCTTCAGCCAGCCACTGCACCACATCGGCGTAGACGATGTGCTCGAGTTCAAGCAGGCGGTTTGCGAGCATGTCAGGCGTGTCGCCCGAACGGACGGGAACCACGCCTTGGGCAATGATCGGCCCGTGATCCAGAACAGGTGTCACGAAATGCACGGTGCATCCGTGCCACTGCACACCAGTGGCCAACGCCTGCTGATGCGTATGCAGGCCTGGAAACGCAGGCAACAGCGATGGGTGTACGTTTACCAGCCGGCCATTGAATCGTTCGACAAAACTTTCGGTCAGAACCCGCATGAAGCCCGCAAGCAATACGTAATCAGGTTTGTAAGAGTCAATGGCATTAGCCAGGGCAGCGTCAAACTGCTCACGCGAAGCATACTCCTTATGCGGCACCGCTACCGCCTCAAGCCCCTGTTCCCGTGCCCAGTCCAGCGCGGCAGCCTGGGTATTGTTCGATACTACGGCCACCACTTCGCCGGGAAGTTTTCGATCACGCAGCGCTTGCACGATGGCCCGCATATTGCTGCCGCGGCCCGACACCAGCACGACAAAACGGCGGCGCAAAGAAGTATTTGATGCAGACAAGGTCGTTTTTCCAGAGTAACGCAACGTAAAATTGTAAACTCTCGGGTGTGAAACCCTCATTCAAGATTTACCGGCACCTTCCCCGTCACGACACCCAGCGTCCAAGCGCCGTCACCATCGGCAATATGGATGGGGTGCATCGTGGTCATCAAGCAATCATTCGACGGGTCGTGCAAGAGGCCGAGCAGAGATCCCTTGCTCCGACTGTCATGACGTTTCAGCCGCATCCCCGTGCGTATTTCGCACAACGCGGGCAACGTCCCGAGCTGATTCCCACCCAGATCAGCAGTCTTCGCGACAAGGCCTGGGCCCTGCAAAAGCTGCAGGTCCGGCAACTGGTGCTGCAGCGCTTCAACCAGCGCCTCGCCGATATGCCTGCGGAGGCCTTCATTGAAGAGCTGCTGGTTCACGGCCTGCAAACCCGTTGGCTTCTGGTGGGTGAAGATTTCCGATATGGTCACAAGCGCATGGGGGATGTCGCTCTGTTGCGCCGCGCGGGCCGCCGCTACGGATTCATCGTGGAAACGCTGTCGGACGTGGTGGACGAGCACGGCTATCGTATCTCAAGTTCCGAAGTGCGCACCGCTCTGGCGGTAGGCAACCTGGAACGTGCCGAACGGCTGCTGGGACACACTTACCGAATCAGCGGCCACGTGATTCACGGCCAAAAGTTGGGTCGCAGTCTGGGCTATCCCACCCTGAACATTCGCGTTCCGACCCTTTGCGCCGCGCGATCGGGTGTTTATATCGTCCGCGCGCACGGCCTGGCAGACCATCCCTTGAACGGCGTGGCCAGCCTGGGGGTCAGGCCCACGGTTACCGATTCGGGACGCATCATGCTCGAGGTCCACTTGCTGGACCGGCATATCGATGCATACGGTAAACTCACGCAAATCGAGTTCCTTCAGTACCTACGGGACGAAGAAAAATTCCCCGACCTTCCTGCAATGATCGCCGCCATCGATAACGATGCGCAAAGCGCTCGAGATTATTTTGCGCTCCATGGACTATAGAAACACTTTAAATCTGCCCGAAACCCCTTTTCCGATGCGGGGCGACCTTGCCAAGCGTGAACCACGCTGGGTTGCCGAGTGGGAAGAGAACAAAGTGTACGAAGCCATTCGCCAAGCCAGTCAGGGCCGACCCCGATTCGTGCTGCACGATGGTCCTCCGTACGCCAACGGCGACATTCACATTGGTCACGCAGTCAACAAGATTCTGAAAGACATCATTGTCAAAAGCCGCAACATGGCGGGCTACGACGCGCAATACGTGCCGGGCTGGGATTGTCACGGCATGCCGATCGAAATTCAGATCGAAAAGAAGTATGGCAAGAACCTGCCCGTGGCAGACGTGCAGGCCAAAGCCAGGGCCTATGCACTGGAACAGATCGAACGCCAGAAAGCCGACTTCAAGCGTCTGGGTGTTCTGGGAGACTGGAACAAGCCTTACCTGACCATGAACTATGCCAACGAAGCCAACGAGCTTCGCGTTCTGGCGCGCATCATGGAAAAAGGCTTCGTCTTTCGCGGCCTCAAACCCGTCAACTGGTGTTTCGACTGTGGCTCCGCTCTGGCAGAGGCCGAGGTCGAATATGCCGATCGTAAAGACCCGGCCGTTTATGTCGCGTTCCGATTCGATGAGCCGGCGAAAGTCGCGCATGCCTTCGGATTGTCCGAGATCGAAGACGGAGCGGTCGTCATCTGGACCACGACTCCCTGGACCTTGCCGGCCAACCAGGCCCTTAACGTTCACCCTGAAATTGAATATGCCCTGGTCAGGCTGAACCAGCCTCGCGCTACCGGCTCTCTGCTGCTTGTAGCCGCCGAGCTGGTTGAAAGTTGCCTGGACGCCTGGCAGCTCGAGGGCAAGATCATCGCCAAAGCTCCGGGTGCAGCATTGGCCAATCTCGAATTCCGCCATCCTCTCTACGATGTCGACGCGGGGTATCAACGCACGGCCCCGGTTTACCTTGCAGACTACGTGTCGCTGGAGGCAGGTACCGGCGTCGTTCACTCGTCTCCCGCTTATGGTGTAGACGACTTTATTTCCTGCAAGGCGCACGGACTGCGGGATGAAGACATCATCAACCCGGTCATGGGCAACGGTGTTTACGCGTCAACCCTTCCCCTGTTCGGCGGCCTGCACATCTGGAAGGCCAACCCCGAGATAGTCAAGGCGCTGGAATCCGCGGGCTCGCTGCTGAACATCAAGATGCTGTCGCACAGCTATATGCATTGCTGGCGCCACAAGACGCCCATCATCTATCGTGCGACCAGCCAATGGTTTGCCGGCATGGACCGCGTACCCCGGCAAGGCAAGACGCTGCGCGAAGCGGCACTTGAAGGCGTCGAACAAACCGAGTTCTATCCTGCCTGGGGTCGTGCGCGCCTGCATGCCATGATTGCCAACCGTCCCGACTGGACATTGTCGCGTCAACGGCAATGGGGTGTCCCCATGGCGTTCTTTGTCCATAAGGAAACAGGCGAACTGCACCCACGCACCATCGAACTGCTCGAGCAGATTGCGCAGCGCGTCGAGAAGGAAGGTATCGAAGCCTGGCAGTCGCTGGACCCCAGAGAGTTTTTGGGTGACGAAGCGGATCAATACGTCAAGAATCGCGACACCCTGGACGTGTGGTTCGATTCCGGCACCACGCACGCCACCGTTCTGGGCGGCCAGGACAACGACTTCGAGGGTTCGCACGGCGACCTCCTGAAGTGGCCCGCCGACCTGTATCTTGAAGGCTCGGATCAGCACCGGGGCTGGTTCCACTCTTCGCTGCTGACAAGCTGCATGCTCTATGGCCGTCCGCCGTACAAGGCGTTGCTCACCCATGGTTTTGTGGTGGACGGTGACGGGCGCAAGATGAGCAAGTCGGTAGGCAATGTCGTTGCACCCCAGAAGGTTTCTGACACACTGGGCGCCGAGATCCTGCGATTGTGGACGGCGTCCACCGACTACTCCGGTGAGCTGTCCATATCCGAAGAAATCCTCAAGCGTGTAGTAGAGGGTTACCGTCGCATTCGCAATACACTCAAGTTCCTGCTTGGAAACCTGAGTGATTTTGATGCGTCACGCGACTCGGTTGGGCTCGATTCCATGTTCGAGATCGACCGCTACGCGCTGGCCATGACTGCGCAGATGCAGGCCCAGACGCTCGAAAACTACAAGCGCTTTGAGTTTCATCCTGCTGTCGCGCGCCTGCAGGTATTCTGCTCCGAAGATCTGGGTGCCTTCTACCTGGATATTCTCAAGGACAGGCTCTATACCACGGCGCGAGATAGCGTGGCGCGTCGCTCAGCCCAAACAGCCGTGTTTCATATCACTCACGTGCTGCTCAAGCTCATGGCTCCGATCCTGTCGTTTACCGCCGAAGAAGCCTGGAAGGATCTGCACCAAGGCAAGGTCAAGACTATCTTCACCGAACTCTTTCACGCTCTGCCCGATCAGGTTGACTCCTTGGCCCTCATTGACAAATGGGCTCGCCTGCGTGCCATACGTGCAGAGGTCATGCGGCGGATCGAAGAAGTGCGAAGCGCCGGACATATCGGTTCGTCCCTGGATGCGGAGATCGACCTTCATGCCGACGGCGATGATTACGAAGTGCTGACGTCGCTGCAGGACGACCTGCGATTTGTGCTGATCGTGTCAAGGGCCAACGTACATCGCGGTTCCGGTGAGCTTCGGATCGAGGTGACTCCCACTGCGCATGCCAAATGTGAACGTTGCTGGCACCATCGTGCCGACATCGGACATGACGAACAGCACCCCACCCTTTGTGGCCGCTGTGTCAGCAATTTGTTCTCGACTGGAGAGGTGCGGCGCCATGCCTGACCAGCGCGGGTCCAACGAAACCGCAAGTGCCAGATCCACCTTGATTCCACGACGGTTCTGGAACTGGTTACTCGTTGCCATCGCGATCATCATTGTTGATCAGCTGACCAAAGTATATTTCGATGGCAATATGAGCTACGGGGAACGTTGGCCTGTGCTGCCGTTCTTTGACTTCACGCTGCTGTACAACCCGGGGGCCGCCTTCAGTTTCCTTGCGGGTGGGCAGGGCTGGCAACGCTGGCTATTTACCATTATTGCAGTCGGTGCCGTCGGGCTCATCCTTCATTTGCTTCGCCGATATCCGGAGCAAATCCTGTTCGGTACGTCCCTTTCCCTTATTCTGGGCGGTGCAATAGGAAACCTGATCGATCGCGTGCTTCACGGCCATGTCGTGGACTTTCTGCTGTTCTACTGGCGCGACTGGCACTTCCCGGCGTTCAACGTCGCCGATATGGCCATAACGTTCGGCGCAATCCTGCTTATACTTGACGAAATCCTGCGGATACGGCGCGAGCGCCGACGCAAGACGGCTTAGTACCCAGGAAAACACCATGCCCGACCTTGACCAACAACGCTTCGTGCTGGGCCTGACAGGCGGCATCGCCTGTTATAAAAGTGCCGAACTGCTGCGTCGCATGCAGGATCACGGCGCCGACATCGACGTTGTCATGACCGAAGCCGCCACCCACTTCATGACCACCACCACCATGCAAGCGTTGTCGGGCAGGCCGGTGTATACCGATGCCTGGGATTCCCGTGTTTCCAACAGCATGGCGCATATCAGCCTTACACGTGGTGCCCGCGCTGTACTGATCGCCCCGGCCAGTGCCGATTTCATCGCCAAGCTTGCCCATGGCATGGCTGACGATCTGCTCTCGACACTGTGCCTGGCTCGTGGCGCCTGCCCCTTGCTGATTGCGCCGGCCATGAACCGCGAAATGTGGGAACATCCCGCCACGCAACGCAATGTCGCGCAACTGCGCGCTGATGGAGTCATGATACTGGGCCCGGGCACCGGCGATCAGGCTTGTGGCGAAGTCGGCGACGGGCGCATGCTTGAGCCGCAGCAATTGCTGCAAGAGATCATTGCCTTCGTTCAGCCCAAACCTTTGGCGGGCAAGACAGTTCTGATTACAGCGGGTCCTACCGCCGAAAAAATTGATCCGGTTCGCGTCATCAGCAACCGTTCTTCCGGCAAAACCGGCTACGCCATTGCCCGAGCGGCGTATGAAGCCGGCGCGAAAGTGATACTGGTATCGGGTCCCACTGCGCTTCCGGCACCTTACGGCGTGCCCCGAATCGAGGTTGAGACCGCTGCCCAGATGCATGCAGCAGTCATGAGCCAGGCGCGTTCCTGTGACGTCTTTATCGCCGTTGCAGCCGTGGCAGATTGGCACGTGGTAAATGCCAGCGATAACAAGATCAAGAAAACAGCGGCCAACCAGCCTCCTGCTCTGCAATTTGCGCCGAACCCGGATATTCTTGCCGAGGTAGCGCAAATGCCGGGCGGACCCTGGTGCGTCGGCTTTGCGGCCGAAACCGAAAGCCTGCACGACAACGCTCAGGCAAAACGGCAGCGCAAAGGTGTGCCCCTGTTGGTAGGTAATCTGGCTCAGGATTCGATGGGCGGCGATGCCACGACCTTTGTATTGTTCGATGATGACGGCATGGAAGAACTGCCCCGGCTCTCAAAAATCGAGGCCGCACGCAGACTGATCGACGCCATCGCAAAGCGGCTGCCCGATCGGGCCTAGACGCCTTCGCCTCACCCCTTCTCTACCCTTCATCTGCTCAAGGATCGACTTGTGTTCAGACGTATAGAAACCCGTATCGTGAACCCCCTGCTGGGAACCAGGATCCCTTTGCCGGCTTATGCCACGGAAGGCTCCGCAGCCATGGATCTGCGTGCCTGCATCGAAGAGCCGGTCGAACTGGCACCTGGCGGCCGTGTCCTGGTCAAGACTGGAATTGCCATCAATATGATGGACCCTGGATTGGTAGCAATAGTGGCCTCCCGCTCGGGCCTGTCATTAAAACACGGTGTTCGGGTCGCACAAGGCATAGGCGTGATCGACGCCGACTATCACGGCGAAATCGGCGTGATCCTGGCCAACGACGGCGAATCCACCTATGTGATCGAGCCGGGCGAACGCATCGCCCAGCTCATGTTCCAGCCGGTGACGCAGGTCGCCTTGCATTACGTGGATGAATTTTCAATTGAAACCGAGCGAGGCGCAGGCGGTTTCGGAAGTACGGGAAAAAGCTGACGGCTGCATAAAGCGTCGGTTGACCAATGAGCAGGCACCTTATGGGGTTAGACGCAGCCTTTCAATACGACGCCCTCGCCGGCTTCCAACGGCTGGCCCCGCAGCTTATTCGCCATCAGGCCGGCCAACTCGCTCAAGGCCTGCTGGTGCCCGGCCACCAGGCTCTCGACTCCCGGCCCGACGGGGACTTCGATGGTGGCGCTACAGATGGCATTCGGCCCCTTGGCACCGTTTCGCGGTGCCTGGCGCCAAGTCACGTCAAGTACCGCCACGCGCTCATATATCGAGTCGAAACGATTTACGGTCAGGCTGAGCATCCACAGGGGAAGATCCTTGGGTGCCGCCCTGGGCTCGACTTCCAGCGCGCCCAACCGTTGAGACAACTGATGAGACAGCGCATCGCGTATCTCTGAAGTAAGGGGCGCCGCCCACTGAGAATCGTTGAGCAAGGTCACTTCGGTGCTGCCCTGGCGACCAAGAACAATTTGAGGACGATCGACCTGCTGTGGCACCTTGACGGTCGACAGGTGTATGACAAAGCTTGCTTGCGCTGCCGGCGGGTTGCTCAACGCCGCGCCAGACAAGGTGTAGTACTGGCTTTGCGGCGTGCTGGCACACCCGGTGACAGTAATGGAGGCGGCGAGAATCAACAGTAAGCGTTTCATGATTTGTGTTTTATGGTGCCGGCAGCACATCTGCTGATCGACCCCGAATCAGTGCCGAAGGATGTGTCTGCAAATAGTCTCCCAAGGCCCGCAGCGATCTGGCGGCGCTTTGAAGCTCGCGCATGGTATCTTCGATGCCCGCATTCATGGGCGAGTCTGCGTCCAGCATGCCGTCAAGCTTGCCCAGAGTAAGCTTCAGGGTCTTCAGGGTATCACCCAGTTGCGGACCCACATTGCTCAAGCCATCCAGCACCCGGTGCAGCGACGCCAGGCTGCCTTGCAGGTCCTTGCCGATCTGATCAAGCGGTACCCGGTCGATCTTGGCAACCACGCTGCTCAACTGTTCCTGAAGCTTGTCGAAGCTGCCGGCCACAGTGGGTATGGTAAACGGATACGCCTTGAGATCTATCTCGGCGGGCTCGACGTCCTTCATGAAATCGAGCGCAATATATTGCTGGCCGGTCAACAGGTTGGCCGCCTTGATCTGCGCCCGAAGTCCATGCTTGATAAGAGGACCCAACAAGTGCGGTGCCGGATAACTGTCGGCCTTCTGCTCGTCTGACAAGCGGTCGTAGGCTCCGCCGAAACGCAACGGATAGAGATTCGCCTTGACCAGAACATGAAAGCGCTTTTCGTCCTCGTCGAACTCCAGATCGATGTCGTAGACTTCGCCCAGCTCCATGCCGCGAAAGTCGATGGGGGCACCCAATTTCAGACCACGTACTGACTGGCGGAAGATCATATCCACCCGGAACGGGGGGCCGTCGGGCTCTGCCATGGCCTCGGTTTCAGATTCGGCCAGCGCAAACGTGGCATCTTCGGGTGCCGGCTGCGTATTGAACGGGTTGGCCGACGCGAACGCCACGCCTCCGGCAAGGACCGCCGCCAAAGACCCTGTGCGTACCTCGACGCCCGAGGCATCCAGCGACACATTGATACCGCTAACGTTCCAGAAACGTGTATCACTGGTGATGAAGCGGTCGTGAGGAGCATCGATGAAAGCCTGGATCATGACCTGGCTGCCGTCTTCCGCCAAGCTGTACCCAATGATGCGGCCTACTTGTATGCGCCGGAAATAAACGGGTGAGCCAATATCGAGCGAGCCCAGATCCTTCGTCAGCAAGGTGACGCGGCGGCCCAACTGGCCGGTGGTGACTTCCGGTGGAGTTTCGAGCCCCTTGAAGAATGTGACCGTTTCGCCGTCGTCGAGATCATTGGGCGCATCGACGCTGATATATGCACCCGACAGCAACGTTCCCAGACCAGACACCCCACTTAGGCCCAGCCGTGGACGCACCACCCAGTAGCGGGCGGATTCCTGCGTATAGTACTTGGCACCGTCACGACTCAATTGGGCCTTGACCAGGACGCTTGAGCGGTCGTCTGCAATGCGGATGTCCTTGACCAGGCCCACAACCACATCCTTGTATCTTACCTTTGTCTGACCTACCTCGAGGCCTTCGGCAGACTCGAAACTG
This sequence comes from Pusillimonas sp., assembly GCF_029263785.1. GTDB lineage: Bacteria > Pseudomonadota > Gammaproteobacteria > Burkholderiales > Burkholderiaceae_B > Pusillimonas. Next base: position 25,820 of record NZ_JAJUFE010000022.1, read on the forward strand.
ATCGTGACCACGGGGCCGGCACTGAGCCAATCACGTACCAGCAAGGACATTCCGACAAGTACTGCCACAAGCGGCACCAGCCAGATCCATGAAATGCGGGTGGGTTTTCGGGGCTTCACCGTGGGCGAGGCAGGCTGCGCGGCGCCCGCTGCTGAAGGCGTGTTGCCTGCAGGGCGACTGGCTTCGGATGAAGCAGAATTCGGTGATTGGTGATCACTGCTCATGCGGGTACCCATTCATGCACTGCGTCCGGCAGGATCGGCGAGCGCAGTGGCTGGTTCATTATTGGTCTCTGACGCCGGTGATGGTTCACCCGACCCTTGCGGATCGGCATCCCATCCCAGGCGAGGATCATAGCTCATGGCTGCAAAGATAGTCAGAATCACTACCGCGCCAAATGCCACGGCGCCCTCTCCCGCGCGGATCTGCGAGAAACCGGGAAAATTCGCCATGGCTGTCAACAGCACTACCACAAAGACATCCAGCATCGACCACTGGCCAATAAATTCGACCAGCTCGAACAACCGGGTGCGCTGGCGTTGAACAACCGGGCCGCGCCATTGGGCTCGAAGCATCAACACCGCCAGGGCCAGCAGTTTCGTAATAGGGACCGCAACACTGGCCACAAAAACAATAATGGCCAGGTCCCAGGACCCCATGCGCCAGAACTCGACCACGCCTCCGAGAATGGTATGAGAGGACTGGCCGGTGGGACCAAATATGTGCATGACCGGCAAGGCATTGGCGGGGATATAAGCAATGGCTGCCGCAATACATAATGCCCAAGTGCGAGAGAACGAGGCCGGTTTGCGCTTATGAACAGAAGCGCCACAGCGCCGGCAATCGCAGGACTGCCTTGCCGGCAGGTTCTGGACAAAACCGCAGGATTCGCATGCGGCATAGGGTTGCTCCAGGCGCAAATTGGCGCCGGACCGCTCAACAATATCGGCGTCTTCGGCGTAGCGCCAAAGACGCTGGGCTGACACCCGGCTCAGGGCCGTCAAGAAAAACACGGATATGACGCTGGCCCACAAGCCAACGCCAAAATCCACGGTGGCCAGGTCCACCAGCTTGACCATCGCCACCAGAATCGCCAGCAACATAACCGAGAACATGCTCCAGACGGAAATGACGTCGAGCATGCGCATGCCATAGGCAAAATCGGCGGGAAGTCGTCTTGTAACAATGGCGCGCAAGGCCCAGAACAAAAACAGTATCTGGCCCAACGGAAATGCAAACGCAAACAAGGCCGTTGCAACCGCTACCAGGATGTGCCCCTGCTGCCACGTCAGCCAGATCGCTTCGGGCAGCGTCGCCTGCACACTGAGTCCCTGGACGCGAAGCACAGCGACTGGAAAATAATTGGCGATGGCGAAGACAATGGCCGCGGCAACAGCCAAAGCCGACCATTGCGACAGGCCAAGACCGCTTTGCCGATACAGTACGTAGCCGCAGCGTACGCACGTAGCCATGCCTCCAGCCTCGATTGGCACCCGCTCATGCAACGTATCGCAATGACGGCACGCAATTAAGGGCGGGGCCATTTCAGACCCCGCCCTGTAAGGCCCCGCGGTCGGGACCAGAGACATTGTGACGCCGCTTAGTCAATGAGCTCGGCTTCGGAATCGACCGGGGGTCGATGCTTGGCCTTGGGCGCTTTGTTGTCCTTGATTTCGAGCTTGACCTTGCCCTGATCATCGAGATCAACATCAACGTGTCCACCATCTGCCAGACGTCCGAAGAGCAGCTCGTCGGCCAAGGCTCGACGGATCGTGTCTTGGATAAGCCGTTGCATGGGTCGCGCGCCCATCAGCGGATCGAAGCCCTCTTTGGCAAGATGGTCGCGCAGTGCCTGCGAGAAGCTGACTTCGACGCGCTTTTCGTGCAGCTGGTCTTCGAGCTGCATGAGGAACTTGTCGACCACCCGCAATATGACCTCGCGAGACAGCGGGGTAAAGCCGATGATGGCATCGAGCCGGTTACGGAACTCGGGCGTGAACATGCGCTTGATATCAGCCATTTCATCGCCCTTCTTGGACGGCGTCGCAAAACCGATAGAGGCGCGGTTAAGGGTTTCGGCTCCGGCGTTGGTTGTCATGATGATGATGACGTTGCGGAAGTCGGCCTTGCGCCCGTTGTTATCGGTAAGGGTCCCGTGGTCCATCACCTGAAGCAGGATGTTGTAGACGTCGGGGTGCGCTTTTTCGATTTCGTCGAGGAGCAGCACACAATGCGGCTGCTTGCTGATGGCTTCGGTGAGCAGGCCACCCTGATCGAAACCGACATAGCCCGGCGGCGCGCCAATAAGCCGCGACACTGCGTGACGCTCCATGTACTCGGACATGTCGAAGCGAAGCAACTCTACACCTAGCGTGAAGGCAAGCTGACGGGCCACTTCGGTTTTACCCACACCGGTGGGTCCGGAGAACAGGAAGGACCCAATGGGTTTGTCAGGGCGACCCAGGCCGGACCGGGCCATCTTGATGGAAGCAGCCAGCGCCTCGATGGCAGCGTCTTGACCAAATACCACCGTCTTGAGGTCGCGCTCGAGCGTCGCCAGCTTGTTGCGGTCGTCGTTGGAGACGCTTTGGGGCGGGATGCGCGCAATCTTGGCAACCGTTGCCTCGATTTCGCCCTTGCCGATGACTTTCTTCTGGCGTGAGCGTGGCAGCAAGCGCTGTGCGGCGCCTGCTTCGTCAATGACGTCTATCGCCTTGTCTGGCAAGAAGCGATCGTTGATATGACGTGCAGAAAGTTCGGCCGCAGCGGTAATGGCTGCCGACGAGTAACGAACACCGTGATGGGATTCGAAGTGACCCTTGAGGCCTCGCAGGATCTGGATGGTCTGCTGAACCGTTGGCTCGGCGACGTCGATTTTCTGGAAGCGACGCGACAAGGCGTGGTCTTTTTCGAAAATGCCGCGGTACTCGTTGTAGGTTGTGGCACCCAGGCACTTGAGCTGACCGGACGACAAGGCAGGCTTGAGCAGGTTGGACGCGTCGAGCGTTCCACCCGATGCCGAACCTGCACCGATGAGCGTGTGGATTTCGTCGATGAACAAGATGGCATTGCTGTTGTCTTTGAGCGACTTGAGCACAGCTTTGAGGCGCTGTTCAAAGTCGCCCCGGTACTTGGTACCGGCCAGCAAGGCACCCATGTCGAGGGCAAATACTTGCGCGTCGGCGAGTATTTCGGGGACATCGCCCTTGACTATGCGCCATGCCAGTCCTTCGGCGATGGCCGTTTTGCCGACACCCGCCTCGCCCACAAGCAAGGGATTGTTCTTGCGCCGGCGACACAACACCTGGATCACGCGTTCGACCTCGAGCTCGCGCCCGATCAACGGGTCGATGCGTCCCTGGCGGGCTTCAGCATTGAGATCGAGAGAGTAGAGTTCCAATGGCGATTTCTGCTGGTCGGATTTATGTTCGGCTTCGGAAGCCGGCTGTTGCTGCTTGACCGGTTCGGTCGGTGGCTCTTCGGGAGCCTTGGTAATACCATGCGACAAAAAATTTACGACGTCTAGACGGGTTACTCCTTGTTGAAGCAAGTAGTAGACCGCGTGCGAATCTTTTTCGCCGTACATGGCCACCAGCACGTTGGCGCCCGTGACGGTATTTTTGTTGGAGTTGCCCGACGAGACGTGCATGATGGCGCGTTGAATGACGCGCTGAAAGCCCAACGTCGGCTGCGTGTCGACCTCTTCTTCTCCTGGGAAGACCGGTGTGTTTTCAGCGATGAATTTGCGCAGATCCTGCCGCAGCGATTCGATATCGGCGGAGCATGCGCGCAGCACTTCGACAGCCGCTGCGTTGTCGAGCAAGGCAAGCAGTAAATGCTCTACGGTAATAAATTCGTGTCTGGCGGTGCGGGCCTCGACAAAGGCCATGTGCAGGCTGACTTCAAGTTCTTCAGAGATCACGCTTCCTCCATTGCATTACGAAGCGGATTAGCATTCGATGGTTCAATTCTATGACTAAAAGGCCCTACAGTTATCAGACCTCGGCCATCTCCGGGGGTTCCGTACTCTAACTATACCCGTACTCGCGGGCGATGAAAAACAGATTCAATCATTGGCTTTTAACGAAAGGTCAGGCATCGGGTGCAGGCTCCATGATGCATTGCAAAGGGTGCTGTCTGGCCTGAGCCAGCTGCATGACCATTTCGATCCGGGTAGCGGCTATGTCGCGCGGGTAAACGCCACATACACCGCGTCCTTCATGGTGTACCTTTAGCATAATATGTGCCGCCTCTTCTTCGGATTTTCCGAATACCCGGCGCAGCACATTGACAACAAATTCCATGGGTGTGTAGTCGTCATTAAGCATCACGACCTGGTACATCGGCGGCGGAGCGAGCCGACTTTTCTGGCTGTCCAGAACCGTGTCTTGGCGAATATCCGTATCAATTGCCATGTCTGATTCAATGTCAAATCTAAGTAATTACCATAGTTGACTATGGCGGGTGATGTTGCGCATTATCCTAGTATTCTGAGTGTTACAGCTATTTGATGGCATCCCCAGAATCGAAGGGTTTAGGTAGTTTCCCTTTGCTGTCGAGTTTCAACCCTACACTATAGTCGAGAGGCAGTACGCATGTCTGAACTAAGCACCCCCTCCTCTGAGGATACCCAAAAGCTGACTGGAACCGTCAAATGGTTCAACGACGCCAAGGGTTTTGGTTTCATTACTCCGGACAACGGCGGAGAAGATCTCTTTGCACACTTTTCTTCCATCCAGATGAACGGCTTCAAGACCCTCAAAGAAGGCCAGAAAGTAGCTTTCGAAATCGCGCAGGGTCCCAAAGGTAAACAGGCGCTAAATATTACGTCTGCCTCTTGAGTTCAACTCCTGGTAAACAACAACACTAAAACCGATGCTGAAACTAGCACCCTCAAAGAGGCCTTTCAGGCCTCTTTTTTTATCCATAAGAGCTTGGGTCGGGCGCGGTCTCAGCCAATTTTCTGGAAGCGCTGCCAGGGTCGGCACCGGCCTTGCCCTCACTGCGTTTTTGACAAGTTTAGTGCCCGCCACGCTAAGCGCACAAGGCCGTCTTTTACCCACGACCACGCTGCATTTGGCGGGCATACCGGCCTATGTGGAAATAGCCGCCACCCCCGAGGTCAGAAACCGCGGCTTGATGTTCCGCGAATCCCTCCCCCCTGACCACGGCATGTTGTTCGTATTCGACAACATGACCATGACGTGCTTCTGGATGCGCAACACGCCACTGCCCCTGAGCATTGCTTTCATCGACGAGGCGGGACGCATCATCAATCTGCGAGACATGCAGCCGTACAGCGAAGCAGACCATTGCCCAAAGCGCCCGATGCGATATGCACTTGAAATGCCCCAGGGCTGGTTTGATCGATACGGGATAAAAGCCGGGACACTTGTGGAAGGTCTGCCTTGAGCCAGCCAGGCCTGCCGGGCTGGCCTTGCGCTCATATAAAAAAGCGCGACTGAAAATCAGTCGCGCCTGAAGGTCGGGTTCTGTTCAGGGAACCTGCTTGACCGTTACACCCGTTCGAGGATGACGGCAATACCCTGACCGACGCCAATGCACATGGTGCAGAGCGCGTAGCGTCCGCCGGTGCGTTGCAACTGATTGACGGCTGTGAGCGCGAGGCGAGCGCCACTGGCACCCAAGGGGTGACCCAGAGCAATTGCGCCACCGTACGGATTGACCCGGGGATCATCGTCGGCGACGCCAAGCATGCGCAGTACCGCCAGGCCTTGCGAGGCAAACGCCTCGTTCAGTTCGATGATGTCCATCTGGTCGATCGTCAGACCGGCCAGGGCCAACGCCTTCTGGGAGGCTGGTGCGGGACCGATACCCATGATCCGGGGCTCGACACCTGCCGTGGCCATGGCAACGACACGTGCGCGGGGGGTCAGCCCCTGCTGCTTGGCAACTTCTTCGGATGCAAGCAGCAAAGCGCAGGCGCCGTCGTTTACTCCGGATGCATTACCGGCGGTAATGGTGCCATCAGGGCGTACGATCGGCTTGAGCTTGGCCAG
>NZ_JAJUFE010000087.1 GCF_029263785.1 Pusillimonas sp.
GACGGATCGGTTGGCGCCCGCAGCTGCACGACGCGCGCGTCGGTAGACATGGCGGTGCCGGGGCCAAAACGCTTGTTCAATGCGTTAACCACTGCCTGCGTAGCACCGAAATCATTGTGGTTCAGCTCCAGTCGGATGACGCCATCGCGTGCGAACGTGGTGGGCACAGAGCGCTCAACAACAGCACCATTGGAAATGATCCCGCCATTCAAGGAGTTGACCTGCACGCTAGAACCGCCTGCTTCTGCTCCTGCGCCACCGACAAGAATATTGCCCTGAGCAATGGCATATACCTGGCCGTTCGCACCCTTCATGGGCGTCATCAGCAGCGTGCCGCCACGCAGGCTCTTGGCATTACCCATGGCGGAAACGACGACATCAAGGGTTTGGCCCGGTTGCGCAAATGCCGGCAGGTTTGCCGTAACCATTACTGCGGCCACGTTACGTACCTGCATGTTGGTGCCCTGGGGAACCGTGATGCCCAGTTGCGAAAGCATATTGGTCAAGCTTTGCTGGGTGAACGGTGTTTGGCGGACCTGATCGCCGGTTCCGTCCAGGCCCACGACAAGCCCGTAGCCCACGAGAGGGTTGGACCGCACACCCTGGATGGTGGCGAGGTCCTTGATGCGTTCGGCCATGGCCGGGGCAGCCAGGCCTGCGCACAGCAGCGCGGTGGCTGCGGCGTGCCACATTTTCTGCCAGCGAAGCTTGGAGCGATTGATCATGTCAGAACGGAGAAACATTGAGGAAGAAACGCTGCAGCCAGCCCATGGTCTGGACTTCGTCCATCACGCCTTTGCTCCGGAATTCGATCTTGGCGTCGGCGACCTGGGTGGAAGCAACTGTGTTGTTGCCGGAAATAGAGCGTGGGTCCACCACGCCGGAAAAGCGCAGATACTCGCTACCCCGATTGATGGCGATTTGCTTGTCGCCGGCAATCTGCAGGTTGCCATTGGGCAGCACGCCCACGACGGTAGTGGTGAGAGTACCCGTGAACAGATTGTTCGCGCGGGTCGAGCCGGTACCGTCCATATTGTTGCTGCCGGACACGTTGAATTCTTGATCGGGGCTCACGTTGCCCGGAAGAATTGTCGGCACGGCGCCCCAGCCCAGTGTTGCGCCACTTGTCCGTTCAGTGGACGTGCCTACGCTCTTCTGCGCGTTCGTCTTTTCCTGAATCACGACCGTGACAATGTCGCCGACATTGCGGGGGCGACGATCTTCGAACAAGGGGTAGTTGCCATAAGCCGTGGGCTGATAAATAGAGCCATTTGGCACGGCATCGGGCATGGCGTAAGGTACCGGCGGTTCCGCCGTCAGGGGCCCCGTCACAATGGGTTCGGGAGGAATCATGGCGCAGCCACTGAGGGCTGCCACCAGAGCAATTGCTGCGTAACGGCGGAAAAGGGAAAGCATCAGAGTTGCGAGAGACGGTTCAGCATTGCATCGGAGGTCTCGATGGACTTGCTGTTCATTTCATAGGCGCGCTGAGTGGTGATCATGTTCACCAGTTCCTCGGCCACATTGACGTTCGACGTTTCGATGTATTCCTGCAGAATGGTGCCAGCGCCATCCAGCCCGGGTTGAGCGAAGTTGACCGGGCCCGATGCATCGGATTCCAGGTACAGGTTCTCGCCCATGCTGTGCAGGCCGGTGGGGTTGATGAACGTAGCCAACTGCAGCTGGCCAACTTCCACGTTTACACCCGGTGCACCGGCCTGAGTAACGGAAACCGTGCCGTCACGGGCAATGGTGACGCTGAGCGCATTGTCGGGAATATTGAGCGGAGGTTGAACAACATAACCACCAGCGGTCACGATTTGACCATCTTGGTTGACCTGCAGGCTGCCATCACGGGTGTAAGCCAGTGTGCCATCGGGCAGTTCAACTTCCAGAAAACCCTTGCCCTGAATGGCGATATCAAGGCTGTTGCCGGTATTGTTGAGGTTGCCCTGGGTGTGGATGCGCTCAGTGGCGACGGTGCGAACACCGCTACCAACTTGCAGACCAGAAGGCAATTGGTTGGCCGCACCCACTTGAGCGCCCGGTTGCCGGATGGTTTGGTACATGAGGTCTTCAAAGACCGCACGGGTGCGCTTGAAACCTGCCGTGCTGACGTTGGCCAGGTTGTTCGAGATCACATCCAGGCTGGTCTGTTGAGTTTCCAGCCCGGTTTTGCCGATCCAGAGGGAGCGTATCATTTCCTGTTTCCTATCTGGCCCCACAGGGCCGGTTCAAGCTGAGATTCGTTTATTGCGCTGAAAGAATGCCGTTGGCACGTTCCGCGTTGGTCTTGGCTTCCTGAATCACGCGCATCTGCATATCGAAAAGCCGAGCGTTGGCAATCATGCTGACCATGGCCTCGGCCGGGTTCACATTGCTGCGTTCCACGAAACCCGACACCAACCGAACTTGTGGATCGGCCGGCGCGGGTTGCCCTCCGGCCAAACGGAACAGACCGTCCTCGCCGCGCACCAGTTGCCCGGCGGGCGGGTTCACCAACTTCACTTGGCCGATATTCTGAATGTCGTTGGGGTTATCGCCCGCACCGATTACAGAGATTTGGCCGTCATCCGAAAACGTGAGCGTGCCGCGTTCGGGGATTTCGATAGGCGCGTTCTCTGCAGACAGCACGGGCATCCCTGATTGCGTCACCATGACGTTGTCGACATTAATGCCGAACTCCCCTGCCCGCGTATAGGCTTCGCCATCCGGCGTCTGAACCGCGAACCAACCTTCTCCACGAATGGCGAGGTCGAGGGCATGACCGGTTTCGGCCATGGCACCCTGCTGATAGCTGCTTGCCGTGCTGGCCGTTGCCGTGCTGACGCGCGTGGGCAGCGCATTGTGCCCCTGCAGCGGTACAGCACGGTAAATGGCCAATTCCTCGCGAAACCCTGCCGTGCTTGCGTTCGCAAGGTTGTTGCTGACGATGCTCTGGTGCTCCAGCACCCGAGAAGCGCCCGACGCGGCGGTATAAACGATGCGGTCCATTCAGACGCCTATCGAATGTTCAGCAGGTTCTGCATCATCTCGCTTTGCGTCGTGATGGACTGTGCGTTGGCCTGGTAGGTACGCTGCGTGATGATCATGTTCACCAGTTCGGTACTGATGTCCACGTTGGACTCTTCCAGTGCCTGGCTCATGAGGTTGGACAGGCCGTTCTGTCCGGGTCGGCCAAGCCGAGGCGCGCCGGAGTCCGGGGACTGTGCCCAAGCATTGCCACCCACCGGGCTCAAACCCTGCATATTGGGAAAGTCTGCCAGCACGATATAACCGACTTCGAGCATTTCACCGTTGGTGTAGTTAGCGACGACTGTGCCGTCAGCAGACACGCCCATGCTGGCGTATTCACCGGTGGGGTAGCCATCTTGTACGAACTGATAGTTGAAGGGCCCGCCAAACTGGGTGGCTTCCTCGTAGTTCACCGGAATCACGAGTGGCTCAGCGCCCGTGATGTTGAAGGTGAGCGTAGTCCTGCTGGTATCTGTAGTAATGGGCGGAGTTGCGTCGGGGTCGGGCTTAACAATTTCCCCATTCGACTTGAATTTGATCTTGTGCTCTTGCCAGTCGGCCGGAATCTCCGAGCCCAGTTGGTAGAACACTGACCATTCATTCTCGCCGGTCTTCCTGAAGTACTGTGTAAGCTGGTGTTCCCGACCCAGAGAGTCGTAAACCGTCATGGGCACAGACATGTTGTAGGAGGAAGGATCGGGAACCTTCGGTGCATTCGGTGCCGTCGACAGGTTCGGAAATACGATCGTGGCGTCGATGGGGTCAGCCTTTGCGTCCAGGTTCATCGCCCTGGCCAAAACCCCGGATTCCGGATTGTTCTCAATATTCGAACCCGTGGCCAGGGGTGCAATATTGCCGGTGGGCAGGCGAATGGGTTCAGGCTGGAGGCTGTATGCGCCGGTTTCCTGATTCAACACGTAGCCGGTAAGGAAGTGACCCTGCGCATTTGTCAGATAGCCTTCCTTGTTAGGCGAAAACTCACCATTACGGGTGAAGAAAACGGACCCGCTTGAATCAACTACACGGAACAAGCCCGTGCCGCCGTCGATCGCAATATCAAACTGCCCGCCGGTCACCGACAGGTTGCCCACGGTGAAATCCTGATTCACACCAGCGATCTGCGTACCGAGACCGACCCGCGAACTTGCGTAGACGTCAGCAAACGAGACGCTGGAGGATTTGAACCCGACCGTGTTGGAGTTGGCGATGTTATTGCCAATGACGTCGATTCTCTGCGCTGCTGCCTTGAGACCGCTAAGACCCTGACCGAAACTCATGTTTCAACCTCGTATTGATATGGTGTTTATTCATTAGGCCGCGCTCATGGCGCGGCATGCATTACATGATCTTGCGTACGTCGGAAAGCAGATAGGAACCTGCCAGGCC
>NZ_JAJUFE010000094.1 GCF_029263785.1 Pusillimonas sp.
GGTTCAGAACGACCTGGGCCGTCTGGCGGCCGGTCTGGCCATGTCAGTCAACGTAATTCATCGAGACGGATTCGACGTCAACGGCAATCCGGGCCAGGATTTCTTTTCGCTGGGTGACCCGAAGATCATCGAATCAGCGGGCAACAAGGGTAGTGCAATCGCCAAGGCTCAACTCACCGACGCCGGCAAGCTCACCGCGTTCGACTACCGGGTTGAGTTCGATGGCGTCGACTACCAGGTGCGAAGCGTCCCGGGCGGATCGGTCGTGTATCACGGCGATACGCTTCCAGCCTCATTCGACGGCGTACAGTTCGATATTTCCGGGTCGCCGGTTGCAGGCGATTCCTGGGTGATCCAACCCACGCGCAATGCGGCAGGCAGCCTGAAGCTGGCCCTGAACGACGCCTCGCACATTGCAGCGGCGGGTAGCGCCTCCGGTGAGGCCGACGGCGACAACGCACTGAAGCTGGCCGAGCTGCAAACCGCAAAAACACTCAATAACAACACCATGAGCCTGAACGAGGCGTTTTCGCAGATCGTCAACAAGGTTGGTGTGATGACGCAGCAAAACGGTACCGCCTCAAAGGCGCAGGCAGCTCTCATTCAGCAGAACTATGCTGCCCAACAGGCGGTGTCGGGTGTCAACCTTAACGAAGAATACGTCAATCTTGAGCGATACCAAGAGCAGTTCAGGGCGGCATCCCGACTGATCGATGTCAGCTCGACCTTGTTCGACACCCTGCTCAGCCTGCGTGCCTGAGCGCCCAGATAATCCTGCGCCCCAGAATTCGAGACAGCCACGATGCGTATCAGTTCTTCCTTATTTTTTCAGACCGGACTCAATTCCATCAATGCCCAACAGGCCGACCTGCTGCATCTGTACCGGCAGGCGGCCAGCGGGCAGCGCATGGTTACACCCGCCGACGACCCGTTGGCGGCCGCACAGGCGGTCAACCTCAGCCAGTCGCAATCCCTGAACGAGCGTTATGCCGCCAACCGCGACGTGCTGAAGATGAACCTGGGGCACGAAGAGAATACCTTGAACTCCATCACGACCTTGCTGCAAGACATCAAGACTCGTCTGGTGGAAGCCGGCAATGGCACCATGTCGGATGCCGATCGTGCAACGTTGGCAGATGTCCTGAAGAATTCCAAGGAAACGCTTTTTGGGCTGGCCAACGCCACTGACGGTAACGGACAGTACCTGTTTTCGGGCTTTTCAGCTTCTCAGCCGGCGTTTATCAAGGATGCACTCGGCTCAGTCAGCTATTCGGGCGATACTGGTCAACGCGAGATCCAGGCGGATCAGACCCGTCGCATTCAAACCGGCGACCTGGGTATTGACGTTTTTGCCCGCGCTGCCAACGGCTCTCGTGCCTATATCACCCAGGCGGATCCTGCCAATTCCGGCACTGGCGTAATCGGCTCTCCTTCCATTACCGATCCTCAAGGTGCTCATGTGGGCAAGCCATTCGAGATCGAGTTCACCGAAGCCGCGGGCGTGCTGCAATATACGGTTCGGGCGTTTCATGCTGACGGCAGCGTAGCGGAAGCAGACGGGCCCCACGATTACGATTCCGGAACCGCCATCTTGTCGTTACCCGGAGGTGTTCAAGTGGCCTTCTCGGGGTCGCCCTCCATCAACGATAAATTCACGGTCCATCCGGCCAGTGTTCCAGCCTATGTAGCTCGTGGAGCCGATGACAACACGGGGAATGCAACCCTGGGCCTGCCGGTGATAACCGATCCAAAGAACGAGCACGTCGGAAATCCGTTTCGCATCAGGTTTGAGAACGATGGCAGCGACCTGACATACACGGTTGAGGATGCTGATGGAAACCCCATCAGCGGTCCTCATGAGTTCGATCCGTCGGTCGGACACCTGACGCTTCCGGGGGTGATTGTTCCGATCAGCGGAACCCCAGACGCTGACGACGAATTCCTGGTTGAGCCGGGCCAGGGCATGGCCGCCAAGCTTAATGTTTTCGATACCCTGGACAACATCATTGCCGCCCTCGTGACACCCACTAGCGGTGATGCCACGGCCCAGGCCAGGATTGCCAACGCGCTGGCGTCTGCCATGCAGAAGATCGACGTCAATTACGACCAGGTTCTTACGGTACGTGCCTCGGTGGGCTCAAGGTTGGCCGAAATCGACGCCATCGATGCTGCCGGAAGTTCCCGCAGTCTCAGCTATGCCAATCAATTGTCAAAGCTCGAGGACGTCGATTACTACACCGTCACCACGCAGCTCGAGTTGCGCCGGTCCGCACTAGAGGCCGCGGCGTTGGCGTTCAAGAAGATTCAGGGTACCAGCCTGTTCAATATGGGGTCATAAACGATGAAATCGACACAATGGGAAATTCGGGTCGGCGTACGGGTATTGGTGACATGTCTTTGTCTGCTCGTACTGCTTTCTTCAGGGGCCGCCTGGTACATGTTGACCGAGAGTGCCTCTGCCCTGCAGGGCCCGGCCGCTGATGCGGCCAATCAGCGTCTGGATCAGGCTGTGTGGGTCTTTGCCGTGATCAGCGTGCTGGCTATCATTCTGGCATTCATGTCTCTGCGCATGGTTTCGCGAAATGCATTGCGCCCCATGGAAGTAATCGGACGACAACTGGACGCGCTTGCAGGCGGCGACCTGACCTACCGGGTCGACGCGCGCCCCGAAGAACTCGGCGGCCTTGCTCAGTTGCTGAAGCGTGTACAGGACAGTCTGGCGCGCAGTGTCGGCAATGTGCGGGCGGGTCTTGACCTGATCGGCGACAGCGCGCAGCGTATTATTTCGGGCCATACCGACCTGAGCAGTCGAACCGAACAGCAGGCAGCCGCCTTGCAGCAGACCGCCGCCAGCATGGAAGAGCTGTCCAGCACTGTCAAGCAAAACGCCGACAACGCCCGCCAGGCCAACCAGCTGGCAGTCACGGCATCTGAGGTTGCCCAGCGCGGCGGCACCGCTGTTGGCGAGGTCGTTTCCACCATGCAGGGCATATCGGCAAGCTCGCGAAAAATTTCGGATATTGTCGGCGTCATCGACAGCATAGCGTTCCAGACCAATATTCTGGCCCTGAATGCGGCGGTCGAGGCCGCACGTGCCGGTGAGCAGGGCAAGGGCTTCGCGGTGGTGGCTTCCGAAGTGCGTGCACTGGCCCAGCGCAGCGCACATGCGGCCAAAGAGATCAAGGACCTTATCGAGGATTCCGTCAAGAAGGTGGCCGAA
>NZ_JAJUFE010000085.1 GCF_029263785.1 Pusillimonas sp.
CAGCGTCACGCCTTCAGGAACTCTCAAACCCTTTTCCAAACCCCAGGCAAGCACTTCATGGTAGTAATCGAAGTCTTCGCGTTTGCCGGCGGTGCATGAACCGCCATAGGCAATGTCGATTCGAGGGCGCGGGCCCAGCGCAGAGAGCTGCAGGCCATTACCCGGGTCGCCAGGCGACGCCACCAGCGGTTCCAGCGCCGCGCAATCCACATTGATTTCTGCGTCATAGTGGGCAGCCGGATCGCTGCGCATCCAGGGCTCAATGGCTACGTCCACGCCCCGACGTTCGCGCAGAAAGCGCAGTGTCACGTCGTCTGGCGCGACAATTCCTGTGAAACCACCCAGTTCGGCGGTCATATTGGTCAGCGTCGCGCGTTCGTCAATGGAAAGCGCTGCCACTGCCTCGCCCGTAAATTCGAATACCTTGCCCACTCCAGCGCCCGAGCGGATTTCCGGTAAGGCCAGAAGATGCAGAACTATATCTTTGGCCGTGACCCCGGGCGGTAGCTCACCGGCCAGATTGACTTTCAGGCTGGGTGGGACGGTCAGCCTAACTGCGCCGGTAACAAAGGCGTTCGCCATATCGGTAGTGCCAATACCAAAGGCTACACAACCAAGCGCTCCAATATGAGGGGTATGGGAATCCGTACCAACAACGACCTGGCCCGGCAGTGCGTAATGCTCGGTCATCATTGCATGCGATATCCCGGCCACGTTGCTGCCATCGTCGGCAGCAGCTTCAGATTCGGTCAGCGTCCTATGGTTATTCAGGCCGTATGCTTCAACAAAATCCCGCTGAGCCTGGCACATGGCGATGATGTTTGGCACGATGCCGGCGCGCACATGATTAGGGCTCTCCGCCACGTAGGAAGTATGGTCCTCGAACACTACCACTTGCTCGGGGTCGACAATACGCAGAGGACGCCCAAAGCGGGCGTGAAGCATATGAGCAGCCATGCCCGTGTAGTACTCGTGAATGAAACGCCATTCAGCCCGGATGAATGCACCTTTGCCCTGCTCAATGGCAGGCGCACTGACCGGTGTCTGCAATAGATGGCGTTCGAGTATTTTTTCGAATAGCGTGCGAGGCCGCTCGGCGGCAGACGGCCTTACAGGGGCACCCGCAGCATCCGCGTCGGCTATTCCCGCCAGATACTTTTGGCCAAATGCGAGCAGGCCGCCCGCCCTGATGATGGCTGCAGTGAGCTCGTCTCTGTCCGCCACGATCTCGTCAACGGTGATGACCTCTCCCTGTTGCAAGCGCTCAATCAGGCCCATGTTGGTGCTGGTGTACAGGCCGATATTGTCTGCGTTCTGGCGATAGATACGCTCAAAACTTTCCGCAATGACCAAGCGGACACCCGCCGATTTCTCGGCCATGGGGCTGTGCTCGCGCGACGAGCCTTTGCCGTAGCGGTTCCCGCCGACCACGACATTGAAACCGGCCTGGTGAATGGCGTCAGTGCCAATGGGCCGTTCGCCGCCTGCAGTCAGCCCTGTATAAGGGTAACGGCCCAGCTTTTCGTCGAAATGCGTGAGGATGGGCAGCGGTGTGATCTCGTCGGTGGAGATGTCGTCGCGCAAGGGCAGCGCCTCAGCAAGGCTAAGACGAGTCCCCGCCAACTGCGCAGAAATCCGGGCCGGGTCGGCAGAGAGAAAGAGAATGCGCGCGGGGCGGCCAAGGACAGAAGCTTCACTCATGTGGATAAACGCTCACTCGGCGGAAATACCGGCAGCCTCTACCAGCTGCTGGGTTCGTGAAATTTCGTCCATCAGCACCTTCTGTGCTTCTTCGGTTGAAGAGCCATTGGGGACAAAACCTTGACCGGCAAAAATCTTGACCACGGATTTGTCACGCATCACTCGTGCAGTGGCTTCCTGCAGCTTGCTGACAATGTTCTCCGGCAGGTTTGCCGGCCCGATCAGTGCTATCCATGCGTCATAAGCGTAACCCTCCGCCCCGACTTCGGCCAGGGTCGGCACATCGCCCAGCACTGGCACGCGTTCGGGCGTGCTCACGGCCAGGGCGCGCAGTTTGCCCCCATTGATGGAACCGATCACAGAGGGAACTGCCAGGAAGGCAGTCTCGATCTGACCGGACATGACGTCGGTGATAAGGGCATTACCACCGCGATAAGGAATGTGTTGCAAGTCTACGCCGGCCTTCGATTTGAGCAACTCTCCCGCTAGATGCAGCACGCTGCCTGTCCCCGATGAACCATAATTCAGCTTGCCGGGTTCCGCCTTGGCGGCCTTAATCAACTCGTCGATCGACTTGTAGGGAGACTCCGGCGCGACCACCACGACCAGTGGCGTTGTACCAATTACGGAAATTGGCGTGATGTCCTTTACGCTGTCGTACGGGACAGTTTTGTACAGGCTGGGGTTGATCGCATGGTTGGAGGATACGATGGCCAGTGTGTAGCCATCCGGCTGCGCACTGACCAGTTGACGCGTACCCGGGATACCTGCCGCGCCGGCCAGATTTTCGACAACAAAGGACTGGCCGAGGTCTTTGGCGAGACCGTCCGCCACAACACGCGCCACCACATCCGCAGTGGAGCCGACAGAAGTCGGCACAATCAGGCGAATCGAGCGCTCAGGGTAAGTATCGGCCAGTGCCACGTTGCCTTGGCACAGTGCGCCAATGGCGAGCGCACAGCTCGCCATGAATCGAGTGATTTTCATCGGAGGTCTCCTTTGGATCGCCGGGATCGGACTGTCCCGCTCCTGCTCACGCTGGACTATACGAAGACCATCTGGGCTGTCCGAAGCGCCATTTGGGCACCTTTGCCATCTCGTTTCAAGATGTCGGTGCTCGCCAATGGCCGGTTAGCGCCCTTGCCCCAGGAATCGGGCGAGAGCGGCCGCCGTGGCAGAAAGCTGCTCTTCCCGCGGATACACGACACAGATTTCCCGTTGAGCCCACGGTTCATCCAGCGGCCGCAGCACAAGATCCAAGGCCTTTATATAGAGCTCCGCCACCTTCTGCGGAACAATGGCGATGCCCAGGCCGACATGCGCCATGCGACAGAGCACGTCCAGGCTTCCCACCCTGAACTTCACGGAAAGCTTGCGTTCGAGGGCGTCGGCCCGAACTGCCAGCATATGAGTCAATGCGCTTGGCTCTCTCATGCCGACGAAAGTCTCGTCGACAATATCTGCCAAACGCAGCCTCTGCGCATCTGCCTTCGGATGAGAAGCAGGCAACACGACTGCCAGCCGGTCTCGACGGTAGGGCTGCCATTCTAGGTCATCCATGCCGGCGATCCGGTTGCAGACGCCAAAGTCCGCATCGCGGTCGCGCACCAGTCGTAACACGTCCTGGCTGTGCTGTTCTTCCAGGTCGATGTCGACTTCCGGGTACAGCCGCTGGAAGGCAGAAATGTCCTCTGGAAGAAACTGCACAATGGCAGACGGGTTTGCCACGACACGGACGTGCCCGTTCACCCCCGCATAGACGCGCGAAAGTTCCGCGCTCATGGCTTCCACGCCGGCCAAGATCTGCTGCGCGTGGCGCAAGACCATTGCACCGGCGGGTGTCAGGCTAACGCCTCGCGTGTGCCGTTGCACCAGGGGCAAACCGACAAGTGTTTCCAGCTCGGCCAGGCGCCGACTTACGGCAGAGGCTGCGATGAATTCCCGCTCGGCAGCCCGCGCAATGCTGTTTTCCTGGCAGATCACCACAAAAAGGCGCAGCGATGTGAAATCCATTCTGCGAAGTATTTGCTTCATGTCCGCCATTGCTGCACCCTGTTGGCCTGCCGAAACTCGCGCGGTGTGAGGCCAAACAGGCTTTTAAATTCACGCGAGAAGTGAGAGTTGTCCGAGAAACCGCAGCCCAGCGCGATATTGGTGACCGAATCTTCGGTATTGGTAAGGCGCCATTTGCCGTATTGAAGCCGTAGCATACGATGCAGCGCCGCCGGCGTCGTGTTGAGAGTTTGCTTGAACAGACGCTCCAGTTGGCGCGCACTGATGCCAACGTGAGCGGCGACTTCTGCCACCTGCGGCAAGTCGTCTATTCGCTGCTCGATATAGTTGACTGCCTTGTGGATGCGTATGTCGGTGACGTTCTCCAGGTCAATATAGAAATGCGCCTGAGGCAATCGGGCCGGGCGGATGGAGAACAACATCATATGGCGTAGCGCCTGATTCGCCTTATCTGGACCAAAATGCCGGTTAAGCAGATGCAGGGCAAGGTCGATGGCCGCAGTTGACCCGGCGCATGTGATCATCCGGCCGGAATCAATAAAGAGATGGTCCACGCGGCATCGAACATCTGGGAACTGTCGCTCAAATTCGGACAACACATTCCAGTGAACGCAAACAGTATGCTGGCGGAGTAAACCCGCATGGGCGATGGCGAATGTGCCGGTGCATAGCCCCACCAGCGTCACGCCTGCTTCGTATGCATTGACCAGCCAGGCGGATAGCTTTTTGGACAGTTTGGTGTTGGTGTAACTGTTCCCGCCACACACTGCGATGTAATCGAAATCGCCGCTGGTATCGATATCGGCCAGTTCGCTGTGCAGCGTACCGGCACTGGACCTTCGCGGCAGGCCGTCGACACTCATGACGGACCACCTGATCAGAATCTGGCGGCTCTGCCCACCGTAATCTGAGGCCAGGCGCAAGACGTCCAGAAAACCAGCGAAGGCTGTAAGCGTGAATTGGTCGAGAAGAACAATGCCTACACGCAGGAGATCG
>NZ_JAJUFE010000084.1 GCF_029263785.1 Pusillimonas sp.
AGACGGGCCACCACATGTTGACCAATGAACCCGGTTCCGCCGATTACCAAGACGCGCATTGGACTCCCCACATTTGAACGCGACCAGAAGGCATTTTCGGCCGAGATGCGTTCAGGCGCAAGCAAGCGGAAAGCCCCCGGCCGGGCCCGAACCCCCGATTAACGTATCAGGCTTGGCAACCAGAGGGCGATTTGCGGGAAAACGACCGCGAGAATCAATACCAACATCTCGATGCCGAGAAATGGCAATGCTGCCTTGTAGACCACTGACATTCGGATATGAGGCGGTGCAATGCCCTTCATGACGAACAGCAACAAACCAAAAGGCGGTGTAAGAAAGGCCATTTCCATCGTGATGAGATAAATGACGCCCAACCAGATCGGATCAATTCCCACGGCCTGGGCAATGGGAATGAATAGAGGGACCGTAATCATCACCATGCTCACCTGGTCAACAAAGCATCCCAGGATCAGTAGCACGATCATCATCATGATCAGGACCGTAAGCGGGTCTGCACCAAAGCCCGTCACCAGCGAAACCACTCCGCTGGTTGCGCCCGAGAACGCCAGGATCTGGCTGAAGGTGGTCGACGCCATGATGATGAAAAGGATCATCGTACTGGTCTTGGCGGTTTCAGCCAGCATGGTCTTCAAACCTTGCCAGGTAAAGCTTCGATAGCACACTGCAGCCAAAAACGAGGCAATGACGCCCAGACCGGCTGACTCGGTTGGTGTGGCAAGGCCTAGTATGAGCGAGCCCACCACTACGATAAGGATGCCTGAAAGCGGTACGACATAGATCAGGAACGGCATCCACCGCTCGGACCACGTCCGTATGACCGGATCATCGGGCGGTGCGTCTTGCGGACGACGTTTGGCGCGCACAACGATGTACGCAAAAAACAAAAACGCCATCATCAATGCAGGTACGATGCCGGCAAGCAAGAGCCGCGAAATCGACATACCGGCCAGGCTGCCCACCAATACCGCCAGAGCCGATGGCGGAATGAGCATGGCAATGGCACCGGTGGCCATGATCGGGCCCATGGATAGCGTCGGGTGGTAGCCGCGCTTGAGCATGACCGGCATCAGCGAGCGGCCCAGCATGGCGGTATTGGCGATGCTGGAGCCGGACAATGCAGAAAATACGGTACCAGCCGCAACGGTCACGACGGCCATGCGTCCGGGCACCCGGCTGATAAGGCGCTCGATAGCGTCAATGGCCTTGAAGGCCATTCCAGAGTGCAACAGGATTTCGCCCATCAGAATGAACAGCGGAATGGGCGCGAGGTTGTAGTTGGTGATGGCGGTGACCACATTGCGGGTCATCTGGATAAGGCCAATCTCGCCATTCAGAAAAACAATGGCGCCGACAATATTGACGCCAAAAAATGTGACCGCCACCGGCAAGCCCAGCATCAGCAGAAGCATCAGCAGGCCGGTCAGCAGCAGTAATGAGGAAATCCAATCCATTGGGAAGTGCCTGTTTAGCTGGCGTGTCGATGCGTCAGGAGGTGGAATTCCTTACGCATGAGAAGCAAAAATTCGATGGCCACAAGCAGCATGCCAAAGGGCACGAAAACATTGATGGTCCATTCAGGGATAGTGAAGGACTTGTAGATCATGCTGCCGCGCTGATACGCCGCGATGGTGGCGATGGCGCTGTAATAGCAGATGATGGAACAGATGACGGCGCCCAGCAGGCATACAAACGTATTGACCATACGTCGTACGCCTTCGGGCAGGTTTGCTGTGACAACGTCGACGCTGACATGGGCCTTTTCGCGAAGGACCCAGGGTGCAGCGAAGACGGTGGCGATATACATCGCGTATTCGAGGGTTTCGATTACCCAGGCCAAGCCGCCGCCGAAGAAATTACGTGCTACGACGTCGGCACCGATGAAAAAAGCCATCAGGCCGAAGATCGCTCCCCCGATGACGGCAAGGCCTGCGATGAGTCCATCGTAGGCCCGCACAACCACATTGTTTGATATCGCCATGCGATTTCCGAAGCGACGTTGAAATTACTTGGTCAGCAGTTCGCGCAAGCGCGGGCCATCGTCAGGAGCGGCCTTGATGACTTGTTCCCAACCGGCTTCACGAGCGGTATTGAGCCATTTTTCGCGTTCTGCACCCTCGAGGGTATACACAACCATGCCGGCATCAGCCTGCTTTTTGGCCTCGGCCTTGTTGATTTCGGCATTTTCGGCGTTGGTGGACTCTACCCATTCGGCCATTTTGTTGAGGAAGGCGCGCTGTTCATCGGTGAGCGACTTCCATTTGTCGAGGTTGACCAGGATATTGACATCGACCGTGTAGAAGCCTGGATCGACGCGGGCCTTGGTGACTTCTTGCCAGCCCAGATCGAGCACGCCTTGCAGCGGCCAGCCGTAACCGTCGACCACCCCGCGTTCAAGTGCCGTATAGACCTCGGACGGAGGGGTTTGAATGCTGTTGCCATTGAGCTTTTCGAAGAAGGCACGGTACACCGGCGTGACGCGAAGCGTGAGGCCGCTGAGGTCTGCCTTGTCAACTGGCTTGTTCACGTAAAGATGAAACGGATTGCCGTCGCCCGTACGAGCCAGGTACCAGCTGTTCATCTTTTTGTTGTGCAGCTCGTTGATGTATTCCCAGCCGCCGTTCTGACGGAGTTCCTGGATGGTGTATTCGGTAAGCTTCAGGCCGTCGCCTGCAGGCAGAAGATTGGTGTAAAAAGCGGCGGTTACAAAGGCCATGTCGACCACGCCGGTAGACACGGAGTTGCCCACTTCGAACGGCGGCATGGCCGATGGACCACCCAGGTAATTGATTTGCACCAAGCCTTTACCTTCGGCATTGACCTTTTCGACAAAGCGCGCAAATGGACGCTCGATAAGCGAACCCTGCTGGAATGAGCTGACTGCCCGCAACACGACTTCTTTTGCGCTGACAGGCGCCGTGGCGAACAAGGCACCAACAGCCAGGGCCGCACCAGCTAGCTTGGTTAGCGTTTTCATGGTCTTCTCCGTATTAGTTTATGTTTCAACTAATTCAGTTTCGCAGATGCCCCTACCCCTGTCACCTAGGGGTTGCCCCAAGAGAACAAGAGTTTTCAAGGCTCGAACTGAACAGAAGAATTTTACGGCAGTAATGCGCTGCGTTTAGACGTTGAACAGAAAATTCAGCACGTCGCCGTCTTTGACCACGTATTCCTTGCCTTCCGCACGCATCTTGCCGGCTTCTTTGGCACCCTGTTCGCCTTTAAAGGCAATGAAATCGTCGTAGGCGATAGTTTGAGCGCGAATAAAGCCTCGTTCAAAGTCGGTATGAATGACACCCGCCGCCTGGGGTGCGGTGTCTCCGACCCGAATGGTCCATGCCCGCACTTCCTTTACGCCGGCCGTAAAGTAGGTTTGCAGGCCAAGCAGGGAATACGCTGCACGAATGACGCGGTCAAGCCCGGGCTCTTCCATTCCCATGTCTTCCAGAAACACCGCCTTGTCCTCATCGTCGAGCTCTGCTATCTCGGCTTCGACGGCAGCACAGACGGCGACCACGGGTGCGTTTTCTGCTTCAGCGTACTTCTGCACTGCCTCGAGATGCGGATTGTTGGCGAAACCGTCTTCACGCACGTTGGCCACATACATGCAGCGTTTGGCAGTAATGAAGCAGTATTGCTTGATGAGTGCCAGTTCTTCCTCTTCCAGCGAGAGCGAGCGGATGGGACGCGCCTCATTCAACACCGGGATCAGTTTCTCGAGCACGGCCACCATCTTGATGGATTCCTTGTCACCCGAGCGAGCCGTCTTCTGGTGGCGCTGCAGGGCTTTTTCGGCAGTGGCCAAGTCGGCAAGTGCCAGTTCGGTGTTGATGACTTCGATATCCGAAACAGGATCAACACGCCCAGCCACGTGAACGACGTTCTCGTCCTCGAAGCACCGCACAACATGCACAATGGCGTCTGTCTCGCGGATATTGGCCAGAAACTGGTTTCCCAGACCCTCACCCTTGGAGGCACCCGCAACCAGACCCGCAATATCGACAAACTCAACCACAGCAGGCAGGACGCGCTCGGGTTTGACGATCTCGGCCAGCGCCGCCAGACGCGGGTCGGGCACCTCTACCACACCAACGTTAGGCTCGATAGTGCAAAACGGGTAGTTCTCGGCTGCGATTCCCGCCTTGGTAAGCGCGTTGAACAAAGTTGATTTTCCGACGTTGGGCAGCCCAACGATGCCACATTGCAAAGACATGAGAATCCAAAAAAAGTAAACGAGGCGCGAAACCGCGAGCAAATACTATCTATTTTAACCGGGAGGCAGTGGTATCCATTGCAGGACCAGCCATACGACAAGCAAAGGCCCGCCATTGAATATCCCATGCAACAGCATTGATGCGCCAATACCCTGGCGCACGCGCAGCCAGGCCAGGGCCAGGCCGGTCAGCCATTGCGGAAGCACCAGAAGCGGCATCAGCCACCACGGGGTCTGATTCAAAGAGAAGTTGTTCAGGTGCACGGCCGCAAACAGTAAGCATGATGAATGCACGAGCAAGGGAAATCCACTCAGATAGGCACGCTGCAGTCGCCACGTCATTGGCTTCTGCGAAAGCAAGGACCGCGTGGAGGCTTGCCACCAGCACAAAAGGACCACAACACACACAAGAGCGATCGCATGCGCTTCGGGGCCGCTTAACAGGGCATATGCAGCAAGGGGCACCAGCCAAAGCGCACGTAAGGGACGTCGCAAGCCGTAACGAAACACCAACTCTTCGACCACGGGCGCCCAGAACAGTGCCTGCAACCAGGGTATGTTTCCCAGATTTAGCCGGTGCTCGGCGCCGCCGGCGCCAGCCGCGGCAAGCGCGATCGGCCCCAGAAAGACCAGATTGACCGCCCATAGCGCGCAGGCCCACTGCACCAGACGCCCCACTGGCACGCCCGGAAACCAGTCCAACCACTCTCCGTGGCCCACGCTGCGGCCAGGCAAACGCGGGCCCACCGACGGCCTCACAATGAAGCGGATGAAATCGACCGCCTCCTGACGAAAGCTTGGACGGCCGGAAGCGTTAGCCACTGTTACCGCCATGCAACTGCTGGATAGCCAGATCAAACTCGCCTTCAAGCAACGCAGGCATGACCGCGCGGCTACGTTCAAGGGCTTTTTCTATTTCGACCAGCTCGTCACGCCGTGGCGGTGACAACACAAAACCCACCACCTGCTGGGCCAGTCCCAACGTTCTCGGATGCCCGATTCCTATGCGCATGCGCCAGAAGTCGGGGCTCGAAAATGCCGACTGAATATCGCGTAAGCCATTGTGCCCTGCATGCCCTCCACCGCGCTTGATCTTGACTTGCCCCGGCAAAAGATCAAGCTCATCGTGCAACACCAGTACCTGGGCAGGTCTGAGCTTGTAGAACCGCATCAGTGCACCAGCCGCCTGACCAGAGCGGTTCATGAAGGTGGACGGCTTGGCCAACAATACGGCCTCGCCATTTACACGCGTCTTGGCCACCCATGAAAAAAAATTCTTCTCCAGCGTGAACGTAGTGCGAAAATCCTCGGCCAATTGATCGGCCAGCCAAAAGCCTGCGTTGTGACGCGTCGCTTCGTACTCCGGCCCCGGATTACCAAGGCCAATTATCAGACGAATGGGAGGTTTCATAAGAGGG
>NZ_JAJUFE010000056.1 GCF_029263785.1 Pusillimonas sp.
CATGGGCGCACTCCTGCGGGTGCAAGTCCCGCCATAAGTTGATCACAGCGAATGAAGTGAAGCGCAACTGCACAAGGGCGACCGAGTGTGGGAAGGAAGCGTGGAACGTAAGCTGCGAGCCGATGAACAAGAATCGGATACTGGGCATTGCTGGTGGAAGAATTCTTACGGGAGCAATAACCGTGTTCAGTGTAGAAGCCATTGGCCAAGTACCCTAAGGCTTTCAGCGCGTGCGATCCGCTGTTTCTGACCCTTCCATTCCATGCCAATCTCTCTATAATTATTCATTATTAATTACACGGGCGAGAGAAATGGTTATCCGGATCGAACGAAAAGGCCTGTACCAAGAGGTGGCCGACAGGCTGCGCGACATGATCCAGAAAGGCGAACTGCAGCCTGGGGAATGGGTGGACGAAGTCAGCCTGAGCAAGTCGCTTGGCATTTCTCGCACGCCGCTTCGTGAGGCACTCAAGGTGCTGGTGGCCGAAGGCTTGCTGTACATGAAACCGCGTCATGGGTGCTTCGTCAACGAGGTAACCGCCCAAGACCTGGAAGATATCTTTCCCCTCATGGCCATGCTCGAAGGTCGTTGCGCTTTCGAAGCCGCCAGTAAAGTCACGGAAGCCGACCTGGCCCGACTCGAACCCCTTCATTCGGAGCTTCGCCGCTACGCCATGCAGGGCGACGTCGATCAATATTACGCGGCCAACGTCCGCATTCATACTGCCATACAAGACCTGGCGGCCAATCGCTGGCTGTCCGACCTGATCAACAATCTGCGTCAGGTGCTGAGCCTTTTCCGCCATCGCAGTCTCAAGCATCCGGGCCGCATCGACCAGTCCTATCAAGAGCACGCTGCCATCTTTGAGGCCATAAAGGCCCGAGACCCGGTGCGTGCCGAAGCCGTCACGCGAACACATTTGATGAATCAGCTCGATGCCTTGCGCAAGCTTTCCGAGCAGGATTCCGTGCCGCATAGCGGGGCCATCGAGCAACCGTCGGTCGTTACCAACTAGGAGTCAAAGCATGGTGCTGTCGAAAACCGAAGTCACTAAGACCCAAGACAAGGAATCGAACCTTAGCGTTGGCGAGCAGGGCGCTCCCACGGATTCCAACCGCTTTGACGCTTTGCTTGGCAAGTTGAGCCGATGGTTCGAACGCAGCCCGCTTCCCGAGCCCGAACAACTTCAAGCCCTGTTTCTTGCCTCGCCCAAGGACGAAGCGGCAAACCAGCTTGCTCGCGAATGGTCGAAACGTTATCGCGAGTCGGATGAAGCGCAGCGGCACAGCATGCTCAGCGCATTGGGCAAGGCCGGCACTGAAGCGGGGCTAACCGAAGAGTCTGCCATGCGGCTGTTTCGGCGTCTGTACGCGCAAAGCGACAGTCTCGAGCTGATGGTGCAGCTTCGGGCCGACCTGCTCCGCTGGCGCAAACAAGACGTCGGGCTCTCGGGCCTTGAACACACTTTGGCCAGTCTGCTGTCGAACTGGTTCGACGTGGGCATGCTTGAGCTGCGTCACATCAACTGGGACTCTCCGGCGTCCCTGCTCGAAAAGCTCATCAAGTACGAAGCGGTTCACGAAATCAGATCGTGGGAAGACATGCGCAGGCGAGTAGCCGCCGACCGTCGCTGTTATGCCTTCTTTCACCCGCGCATGAGCAATGTGCCGCTGATTTTCGTCGAGGTAGCGTTCGCCGAAAACATGGTGGCCGATGTTCAGACGCTGCTCGACCCTGCCTTGCCGATCGACCCTCTGCACAAAGCGCGTTGGGCCATCTTTTATTCGATATCAACCACGCAAACCGGACTGCGGGGCATCAGCTTTGGCAACTTCCTGCTGAAGCGGGTAATCGAAGAACTGAAAAACGAGCTTCCAAAGCTCAAGGCGTTTGCAACCTTGTCGCCCATTCCCGGCTTCACGAAGTGGCTCGAACAACAGCCTGCCGACGCCGTCAAAACCATGTTGGGATCACTGGCTGGCCAGACCGACAGCCCTGAGGATGCCGACGGTGCCTGGTGGCGGCAAGTGCTGCAAGAAGCAGCAGGCGCAGAAACGCCCGAAGCGGTCAAGCGCTGCGGCATGCGATTGGCTGCTCGCTACCTGACCGCGCTTGAGGACGGCCAGCCGCTGGACGCGGTAGCACGCTTTCATCTGGGCAACGGTGCACGCATTGAACGCCTCAACTGGGCGGCCGACCTGTCACCCAAAGGGCGCAAGCAGTCTTGCGGCATGATGGTCAATTATCTTTACGAGCCCGATCAGCTGGATACCAATCGGGCACAGCTTGAAGCCGGCAAACCGCGTATCGCGCGTGCTGTGCAAAAACTATAACAGGCCGTCAGACCGGCCATGGGAAAACGCCTTGGAACATAATCTTTACTCCGTACTTGAATCCGGGTTTCCACAAGATCGAAACTCGATTGCCATAGAAACACCCGCTCGCAGCTACACCTGGGCCGACATCGATGCCATCAGCGGTCGCATGGCGGCGCTGCTCAGTTCCTACAACATTCCTTTGGGGTCGCGCGTCGCAGTCCAGGTTGAAAAATCACCCGAAGCGCTGATGCTGTACCTGGCAACGCTTCGTGCGGGGCTGGTTTACCTGCCGCTGAACACGGCATACCGCGAAGGTGAGGTTCGCTATTTCCTTCAAGACGCCGAACCCGCCGTCGTCGTATGTTCGCCTTCTTCCGAGTCGTGGTGCGAACCACTGGCCCGAGATTGCGGCGCTTCGCATGTGCTGACGCTCGACGCGAACGGCGGCGGAAGCCTGATGGAAGCCGCCAAGAATCAAAACCCCGCGTTCCAGACGGTGTCGCGTAACGCCGATGATCTGGCAGCAATACTGTATACCTCGGGAACAACCGGGCGCAGCAAGGGTGCGATGCTTTCGCATGCCAACCTGTCGTCAAATGCAAAGACCTTGCACGACTACTGGGGCTGGCGCAGCGACGACATTCTGCTTCATATTCTCCCTATCTTCCACGTACATGGGCTGTTCGTCGCCGCACATGGCGCCTTGCTTGCCGGCGCCAGGATGATCTGGTTACCCAAGCTTGACATCGAACAGGCACTTCAGTACCTGCCGCGATGCACGGTGATGATGGGCGTACCCACTCATTACGTCCGGATTCTCGAAGAGCCGCGCTTCACCAAAGAGCTGTGCAGCAACATGCGCCTCTTTATTTCTGGCTCGGCGCCACTGCTGGTGGACACCTTCCGCGAATTCGAAGCTCGCATCGGCATGCCCATTCTCGAGCGATATGGCATGAGCGAAACCGTCATGCTCACCTCCAACCCCTATGAACCCGCGCAAGGCAAACGCATTCCCGGAACGGTAGGCCGTGCCTTGCCGGGAGTGTCGGTACGAGTCGTGGACGATCAGGATCAGCCACTTGAACCTGGCCAGCCAGGCCACGTGCAGGTAAAGGGGCCCAATGTATTTTCAGGCTATTGGCGCATGCCCGAAAAAACCCGCGAAGAATTCACTTCCGACGGCTGGTTCCGCACCGGCGACATCGGCATCATGGGCGGCGAGGGCATCCCTTCCGACTACCTGAGCATCGTGGGGCGCAGCAAGGACCTGATCATTTCGGGTGGCTATAACGTTTACCCCAAAGAGATCGAATTGATCATCGATGAGGCTCCTGGCGTGCAGGAATCCGCCGTCATCGGCGTGCCTCACCCCGACTTCGGCGAGGCCGTCATGGCTGTCATCGTTGCGCGGCCGGGTGTGGCACCCGATCTGGATGCGCTCCAGGCCAGCCTTAAAAAACAACTGGCAAACTTCAAAGTGCCCAAGAAGATTGTGCAAATCGACGAACTGCCACGCAACACCATGGGTAAAGTGCAAAAGAACATGCTGCGGCAAACCTACGCGGATACGTTTACGGTCAGTCAGCAGTAAGTCGCCCTCAGACACGCCGACGCTGATTCCAGTCGCCTAAAGGCAATGCCCATATGCAAGCACCTCAAGGGTTCAGCAAAATCCGTTGAGGTGCCATGCGCAAGTACCAGGGTAAGTACCAGGGTACAAGCTACTTACGCAGCAAGCGGCTGCATGGCACGACCCGTCACTGTCTGCAGGATACCTTGGGCGTCGGCGTCGGAAGCGCCCCTCCATGCAACCATCATGTCGGGACGCACCAGCACTAACTCGGCGTCGTACAGACGTTTTGCTCCCGCGTGGTCGATCTCGCGAACTGTAAGTGGCACGCCCATGCTCGTAGCCTGCTTTTCCCACTGGCGGCCCGCCTGCCGACCTGTGAAATCCAGCAAGGTAAAGTGGGGACTGAACAGGTCAAGTATCGATGTGTCGGGCGTGAGCCAGATATGCGGTGCGCGATGCCCCGGTCTTGCGGTGGGCACGTAGCGGCGAGGGTCATCGGGTGGCTCGGGTGTGCCATCGGGAACGCAAATGGGCGTAGCGTTGTACCGGTAACCCAGCAGCACCCCGGAAGACGCAAGAATCTTCTCTTGCCGTTGAAGCTCTTCCCCCAAGGCCTTGCGCAAGGCCTCGCCGTGTTCATCGTCCGCATCGAGCTCGGGCCCGTACTGCATTACCGAATAAAGTTTATCGAAGTTGTCTGCCGCCTCCATCGTGTTGCGCACGCCGACGGGATGCCTTTCAATGTGATAGGTATCCAGCAGGCAAGGGGGGGCCCAGCCCCTTATGACTGCTTCCAGCTTCCAACCCAGTTCGATGGCATCACCCACCCCCGTATTCATGCCCAGACCGCCGGTGGGGGTGAATTTATGGGCCGCATCGCCTGCGAGAAACACGTTGCCAACACGGTACTGGTCGACGGTGAGGGCATGTGCCGTCCAGGGCTGGACTTCGATTACTTCCAGCGGCACCTCTTTACCCAGCAAGGCCCACACAGCCTGCGAAGGGTCGATGTCGTTCCATTCCTTGCCTTCGGGCAAGATCAGGTGATATGTCCATAAGGTGCCGCCGTCCCAGTTCAGCAGAAACCCGGAGTATTCCTTGCGCAAGGGAAAATAAATATTGCCATGACCGAAGGAATGCGCCTCCATAAAATCGGGGCATCGGAAATAGATGGACACGAAGCGCGCCATATTGCTGCGGCCGGACATCGGCACATTCAACCGGGTGCGCACCAACGACCGTCCGCCGTCGCAACCCACCAGATAGCGGCTGCGCACCTGTTCGATCTTGCCGGTTTGCAAGCACTCAATCTGCGCAGTTACACCCTCTGCATCCTGCTCAAAATCACGCAGGGCCCAACCGAAGCGGCTGTCCACACATTCAAGCGTTTGCACATATTCCTTGAGAGCACGTTCGACATGCTGCTGGCCGACAATGGTTTTTAGATAGGGTGACCAGTACATCTCTGCCATGGGGTCGGCGACGCCGCTGTTACGCGCCTGTACCAACTGTTCGTAAGACAACATGGAAAGCCGGTGCAAGGCACGTCCGTGCATGCTCGAGACCCAGTAATAATCCGCCGGATAGTCGGGTGGAACTCCCTTATTGAAGAGTTTCTGGTCCACACCCCAGCGGCGGAAATACTCCATGGTTCGATTGCCGACTGCGTTCGCGCGAGGGTGGGGGTTAACCTCGCGCCGCTGTTCAACAAGCAGGCAAGGAATTTTGCGCCAGCCCAGTTCGGCGGCCATGCTTAGTCCCACCGAAGCTCCGCCCGCAATCAGTACCGGGATTTCAATCATTACTGCTCCTGATCGTGTTCATTGGCGAATATTTCGCCGCGGCTTATCTTGCCAGACAAAAATGCATCGACAGTCTCGTTAAAAAGATCCGACGCCTCCAGATTCATCAGATGCCCGCAACGCGGAAGGATCCGCAACCTTGCGTTTGGCAACATTGACAGAACCTCGCGCCCCATCTCGGGAGGAGTGAGGCGATCATCCTGGGCATATAACAACAAGGTCGGGGCAGTGATCGATCGGATCTCTTCAGTGCGATCAAAGTACGCAGCCGCCTCCAGTGCTTTCAGATAAGAGTCTGGGCGCAGCCGGCAGATGCTGGCATAAAGGGCGTCATACACCTTGCGACTAACGTCTGGTCCCGCCAAAGAAGCAATCAAATCGGGGGCGAGCTCTTGTACGGTTCTGCCCGCCAAGATAGGTTCACGGCGCAGACGCAGATATTCTTCGCGTTGCGCGGCACTCAGGGCCTTTCCAAAGCTCGGGAACGAACCGCACATCACCAGGCTGAGAACACGCTGGCCATGGCGCCAGGCAAAATCCATCAAGATCCGGCCACCCATCGACAAACCCACAAAATGCGCCTGATCTATTTGCAACTCGTCCATGAGACGGATAATGTCCGAACTGACATCCTCAAATCTGAAATCTCCGTCATAGTCGTCAGAATCACCATAGCCGCGCACATCCCAGGCCACTGCCCGGTAGCCCAGGCGGCCAAAATACAAGAGCTGGTCTGTCCAGTTATCTTTGTTTCCACCAATGCCATGCAAGAAAACAATCGTTTGTGGTCCGGCACCACATTGGGCATAGGCAATTCGTGGAGTACCGGGTACGTGATGAACCACGATATCCAGAGGGATAGTGTCAGCCTTCATGCCAGGGGCTCCTGCAGGCATCCCTGCGATACGATCAGCTTGTCGTCGAGCTCGATATCGCAGTGACGCAGCGGAAGATCAAAGTGCCCGTTGGTATAGCGCCCGGCGTGCTCATTGGCCCCCGTGGAAATCAGGAAATTGCCGGCGAAAGCGCGCAACTCGGTTCCGTTGGTGTCGTTCTTGTCAAACATGACCAGTGAATCCCATCGGGCCGCGGGGTTCATGCCCCAGCCGACATGCGAAACACCATAGGCGTTGGAATCGTTCCACGCCGCGAAGTAGCTCTTCATCAACTCGGCATCCAGGCCGTCGCCGCTGATATCCACAACGAAATCATCTTCTATTGTCAGTACGATGCGGCTTTCGAGGTAACGCTTGAAGGTCAGGTTGACATCACCTACGTCGAGCACGACTGTTCCGTTAACACTGTGTCGGCGCGGAAAACACAAGCACAACCCGCCGGGCCAGTACGATACCTTGCCTGGATCGGTGACAAAGCCCGCTGAACCTCGGGCCGGTGCGTCAGTAAGGTCGATGGTCAGATCGGTACCCGCTGCGGACCTTACCCGCATTTGCCTTGCATTCGCCAGCATGTCGACTCCCAATGCCACTTTTTTCTGCAATGCGGGATCGGGCATCAGGCGCTCGAGTATCTCTGGATGCTCGTTGCTGATCATCATCAGACGCGCACCCTCGGAAAGAATCTCTTTGAGCTCCCTGGCATGCAGCAACCCCTCTATGGTGCAGTCAACCACCATGGCGCTGGAACGCAGTGCAGCGATGACGGACTCATTGGCCTGAATGGCGGGGGAACTGCCGGTAGAGCGCACTGCCACCGGATCCTTGAGTGGAGGTGTGGGCACCACAACGTGAAACACGGCGGCGCCCAGATCAAGCAGCGCCAATTCAGCAAGCTTCACATTGATCTGGCGCGATAAGGTCTCGGAAAGTATTGCGACGCGATCTCCCGGGTTGACTTCACACATCCTGAAGACGCGGCGAAAGCAGTCCACCCATTTGCTCTCCACTTGTTCAACCAGCATTCCTACCTCTCGTAATAATGTATAACCACTGAAACCAGGCACTTCAAATTAAAAATGCGCAGTTTCCATCCCACTGACCTCGAGTATTTCATCGAAATCTGCCGGCTTGGCAGCATCGCCCAAGCAGCAAAACACCTTGGGGTAAGCCAGCCCGCGCTGAGCAAGGCCATCCGCAGGCTTGAACAGATAGCGGGCGCGCGCCTGCTGGATCGCAACGCCCGCGGAGTCAGCCCCACGGCCATGGGCCTGATCTTGCAGCAGCGGGGCAGTCTCATCCTTCACGAACTGGATACCGCCCGCAACGAGCTCCAGGAAATGAGCGGCGTACGTACGGGCAATGTCTCGATGGGAGTGCCGCCCACCCTTAATCACCGCTTCATTCCGGACATCGTGGAGCTGGCCTGCCGGCAACGGCCAAAGTTGAATTTTCATGTCAGCGAAGGCCTGTTCCAGTCATTGATGCCCCGCTTGCGCTTGGGTGAGCTCGACTTCATCATCAGCTCGCCTACCCAGGCCGAAACAGAGGCAACCGATCTGGAATGCGAAACCCTGGGCAGCAATTTGTTCCTGGCCTGTGTGGGGGCAAATCACCCGCTGGCTTCCATGGATTTCATACCGGATGAAGCCTTGCTTGATTACGGCTGGGTATTGGTCCCACCACCGGGAATACTGCGCGACCAGTTGAATCAACTGTTTCACCAGCGGGGTCTGCCCGCATTGGATCCACAAGTGCAAACCAGTTCGACCGTATTGTCCAAAGCCCTGATCACGCGGCAAGACTTCATTGGCTTTCTGCCTCTTGAGGTATTTGCGGCCGAAGAGCAGGCCGGAACAATCAAGCGCCTGAATCTGCCCTGGTTGTACTGGAGACGCGAACTGACCTTGGTATTCCGGCGTTCGCGCACGCTCACTCCCGCAGCTCAGTACCTGGTTGATCTGGTCAGGCGCGAGGCCGCGAAACGTCTGCAGCCTCCGGTTCGACCGGCCTGATCAATTGTCCATCAGCACCCACTTTCCATCCTTGACTTCGACCAGCACGCGAGCCCAATGATCCAGGCCGTTGTGATCTTCCGGCGTCATGGTGTAAACGCCATGCGTTCCGACAACGCCCTTGACGTCGTTTTCGAGCGCGTCGCGCAGTGCCTGACGGAACTCGGGTGTACCCGGCGTAGCGGTTTTCAATGCCGAAGGTACGGCCGCTTGCAATAACAGGTAGGCGTCAAAGGCGTATCCCGCAAACGGGCTTCGTGCGCTGACACCATACGCCTCGTCATACATCGCCAGATATTTGGTCGCAACGGGTTTTACCGGATTCGAATCTGGCAATTGCTCGGCAAACAGGAATGGACCCGTCGGAGCAACGGTTCCTTCGGCATGGGCGCCCCCAATGCGAATGAAATCTCCACTGACCGAGCCGTGGCCGTTGTAAACGGTGCGCTTGTAGCCCCGTTCGTTCAGCGCAATATGCGGCAAGGCCCCAGGTGCCCCTGAAGCACCGACCATAACCGCGTCCGGCTTGTTGGCCATGACTTTCAGCGCCTGTGTAGTCAGACTTACATCATTGCGCTGGTAACGCTCATCGTTGGTGATTTCCAGGTCGGGGATCACTGTCTGGGTTTGCAGGGCTTTGTATACCGCGTCACCCCACGCATCTGCAAAGCCGATGAATCCGAGCCGTTTGACGCCATTCTGCTTCATATGCTCCAGGACCGCGCTGATCATGAGTGGCATGGGTTGAGGCACGCCGAAGGACCATGGATGCTCCTGACCGTTCAATTCAACCGGACCCAGTGCAAGCAGGGGAACCTTGTATTCGACTGCTGTCTGCATCAGTGCTCGCGTGATGGGCACCGAATTCGATCCCACAAGAACATCGACCTTGTTTTCTTCGATGAGCTTCTTGGCATTACGAACCCCGGTGGTAACGTCAGAGGCATCATCGAGGACAATGTACTTGGCCGGCTTACCCGCTATTTCCTTGGGCAGAATCTCGAATACATTCCGGTAGGGTATGCCAAGCACGGCTCCCGAACCCGTGGTGCTTACCACCACTCCCACCGAGACTTCCTTGGCCGCAACCATGCCGGCAGAGGCAAACAACGATACCGCCATCAGGCCCGCAGCCAGTTTTCTTGTGAATTTCATACCTTTCTCCTCACTTGTAAGCGTGATTTCTGAAGTCGAGTATTAGACAGGGAGGCACCCCTGACAATGGCCGCTTTAGTTACCAAGGTATAACTTACAGGAATATCTCGGCAACTTTGTACGCGTGCACACAGCGCCGTGGCGGGCAAAACCTCTCAGAAAGCTATTTACTAATGATAATGGTTTGCATTAAGATCATTGCTTTGCCGACTACCGGAACGGGAACAAGCCTATGACCGCCGCTGCATCGCTCAAGACCTGGTATTGGTGGCACAAATGGACGAGCCTCATCTGCACGGTTTTTCTGCTTGTCATCTGCATTACCGGGCTGCCGCTTGTATTTCACGAAGAAATCGAACACTGGCTGGAGGAAGGTAAACCCTATGCCGTAGTTGAAGAGGGCACACCTCGCGTACCAGTCGACCAGCTCATGGCATTGGCACGTGGACAGTACCCCAACGAAGTTCTCGAATACGTGTACTTCGACGAGGACCACCCCACGGTCTACATCGGCATGTCACCCTCCCATACGGGCGACCCCAAACAGCAGCACTACATGCGCTTTGACGCTCATACTGCAGAACTGCTCCACGACGCCCCCACCTTGCATGAAGAACAATTCAGCTTCATGGGGCTGATGCTGGCGCTGCATGTCGATCTGTTCACGGGCTTGCCCGGTCAGCTGTTTCTGGGATTTATGGGTTTGCTGTTTGTCATTGCCCTGGTTTCAGGGGTCGTGCTTTACGGGCCCTTCATGAAGAAACTCAACTTCGGAACCGTCCGCAAAGACCGCTCAAGGCGCCTGAAATGGCTCGACCTGCACAATCTGTTGGGAATTGTTCTGCTCGGGTGGATGATGGTGGTGGGAATCACCGGGGTCATCAATGAGCTGTCTCGGCCGCTGTTCGCCATATGGCAGGGAACCGACCTGGTCGAACTGACCGCCGCATACCGGGATGCCGAGCCTCCTGCGCAGCTTGCCTCGGCTGATGCAGCCTTGCGAGCAACTGCCGAAGCCGTGCCGGGCCACCGCATCATCAGCTTCAGTCATCCAGGCAACATGTTTGCCACGCCACATCACTATATGGTGTGGACACACGGCGACACGCCTTTCACCTCGCATCTGATCATTCCCGTTCTTGTAGACGCCGCTACCGCCGAGGTTACAGCCGTGGCCCGCCCTCCCTGGTACCTGACCATGCTGGCACTATCGCAACCCCTGCATTTCGGTGATTACGGCGGGATGCCGCTAAAAATACTTTGGGCCCTGCTTGATCTGTTGACCATTGTGGTGCTGGTCAGCGGCTTATACCTGTGGCTGGCCAGGCGCAAGGCCACCGACGCTCGTGTAGCCCGCTTGATGCAGGCTCATCAGCATGCTGACCTCGCGCTGGCCAAGTCGGCACATGCCCGCTCTTCAGACCCACTTGGCAGTGGAGCATCAGGAGGCCGCTCATGAGCTCGCGACAATCCTTTTCAAAGATCTGGGGCGCGCCCGTCCTCCTGATCGTGCTTACGTGCTTCGGTTTGTTGGCAGCGCTGCTGGGTACAGGAATCTGGCACTGGGCCTCCTGGCTCTGTCTGGCAATTGTGCTGGGCACCGGAATCGTCTATTGGCTGCGTCCTGGCAACAAGAAGCCTGTTTAGCCGTCCGGCTTTCACGTCCACTTACCGCAATACACATCACGGAGTACATAATGTCTTTCTCATTGTCGGGCGGTTCCGCTACCCTTGCGGCCACTCTGGCCTCGGCGGGATTACTGGCCGCCTCAATACCTTCTTCAAACGCTTCGGCTCAGACCACGTCCGCGGTCGGCTCGGCGCAAACCCTGGCACCGATAACTGTTCGCGACGCCGGCGGGGGAGCATTGGACCCGGTAGAAGGCTATACGGCGACCTCGGCGCTCAGTGCGTCCAAAACCGACACTCCCCTGATTGAAACGCCTCAGTCCGTCACTGTAATTACTGCAGATCAGATTCGCGATCAGGGAGCGCAAGGTCTGCAGGACGCCTTGAATTATGCGGCCGGCGTCAGGTCTGATGCGTATGGACTCGACTCCAGGTCAGATAACTTTGCCGTGCGCGGCGCCACGCCCACTACCTACCTGGATGGCCTGCGCACCAACTACCAGTATTACACCAGCACAACACGAACCGAGCCCTACACACTCGAACGCATCGAGGTATTGAGGGGGCCGTCCTCGATGCTTTACGGACAAGGCAGCACGGCAGGCGTGGTCAACATGGTGTCCAAGCGCCCACAAGCCGAAACGTCACGCGAAGTGGGGATTCAGTACGGCTCTCACAATCGTCGCCAGATCCAGACTGACTTGACGGGTGCCATCGACGAAGACGGCCGCTGGCTATACCGGATTGTGGCGCTGGGACGTAAATCCGACACCATGGTGGACTACGTGCGTGACGATCGCCTGGTGTTTGCGCCTTCCTTGACCTGGCGACCTTCCAGCCGCACGTCGCTGACACTGATGGCCTTGTGGCAAGACGACAAGTCCGGGTCGACGGCGCAGTTCTTTCCGTGGGAAGGTACATTGCTGGACAATCCCAACGGCCAACTGGATACGCGCACATTTATCGGTGACCCGGATTGGGACCGTTACGATTCCAGGCGCCGATCAATAGGTTGGGCGTTCGAACATGCGTTCAACGACACCTGGACAGTACGACAGAACGCACGTTGGTCATACAACCACGTGGATTACCGAAGCCTGTATGGAGACTCATTCACTTTACCGGGCGGTTGGGCGGCCGACCCCCTCAACAAACGCTTGATAGGGCGTTACGCCTGGGGCTCGGACACCACCGTGCGCATGGCCCAGGCGGATCAGCATCTGCAGGGCAAGTTCAACACCGGCCCACTTCGGCACGACCTGTTGATCGGGGCAGAATTTACCTACGCCAAGCATGAAGAATCCACCGCGTACGAAGATCCGGCGACTGTACCGCTGATTGATGCCTACAACCCGGTGTATCCCAACTACACGCCGCCAACTTTCTTTGGCAGCCCTGCAATGCGCCAAAGGGATATGGGCGTGTATATCCAGGACCAGATCAGTTGGGAAAACTGGATATTCGTGGCCGGCCTGCGGCGAGATCGTTCGAAGAACGTGGTGGACGGATCGCCAAGCAATGACAGCAGGGCAACCAGCAAGCGTTTCGGCCTGCTGTACGCGTTTCCGATTGGTCTTTCGCCATACGTGAGTTACAGCGAATCGTTCACGCCAGAGCTTGGACGCGACGCTGCCGGCAATGCCTTTGTGCCATTACGCGGTAAGCAATGGGAAGCCGGCCTGAAGTATGAATCGCCAGATCGCAAGACCTTGGCAGGTATTTCCGCCTATACGCTTCGCGAAGAGAACCGTCTGGTTGCAGACCCCAATAACCCTCTGCAAAGCATCCAGGCCGGAGAAACCCGCAATCGCGGTATCGAACTTGAGCTGAAGACCACCTTCGCAAACGACCTGGATGTGATCGTCAACTACAACTATTTGGATGTAGACGATCAGCTGGAAGGTCAGCCCAGGCACCAGGCGTCAGCCTGGGGCAAGTACCGATTTGCGATCAACAATACTCCGGGGTTTTCGGTAGGTGCCGGTGTGCGCTGGTTCAGCAGCTTTCGCGACGGCAGCGGCCCCGAAGTGCCAAGCCTGACGCTAGTCGATGCCATGCTTGCCTACGACACCAAGCATTATCGTCTTGCATTGAACGCCAACAACCTGTTGGACAAGGTGTATGTTTCGACTTGCCTTGAGCGCGGCGACTGCTGGTATGGTGCACGTCGATCGGTAGTCGCCAGCGTCACGTATAAGTTCTAGTTCGGGATATCCAGGCTTGGCAGCTTGCGTCGGGCTCCAAAATTGCTTCTTCTGTGCAGCCTTCCGGAGCACATGATGAAGACCGAGAGAGAAAAAATGACAGCGGGCGAGCTGTATCATCCACTGGATGAGGAGCTGACAAAAGCACGCAAACGCGCGCGGCAGCTATGCCGCGCCCTCGACGCTGCAGGATCGGATGCCGAACATCAGCTGATACTGTTCGAACTGTTCGCCGCAGGAGGCGACACAGCCATCGTGCAAGCGCCTTTCTACTGCGACTACGGCAGCAACATTTACCTGGGCGAGCGGGTCTTCTTCAACTTCAATTGCGTCATACTGGACGTATGCGAAGTTCGCATTGGAGGCCACACGCTTCTGGGGCCCGCAGTGCAGATCTATACCGCCCTCCATCCCATGAACGCCCAAGAGCGCCGACAGGCCGAATTTGGGCGGCCAGTAAGCATCGGGGCCGATGTGTGGATCGGCGGCGGTGCCATCATTCTTCCCGGGGTCAGTATTGGCTCGGGTGCCGTGATCGGCGCGGGCAGCGTCGTGTCTCGCGATATTCCCGACAATGTCTTCGCCGCCGGCAACCCGTGTCGGGTGGTACGCGAGATCCGCGAATAGCCCTGCGCGGTTCGCGGTTCACACGCTGAACCTACCAGGGGTCGACCAAGGCAATGAAGTCTGTCACGCCCACATCGTGTCCAAGCTGGCTGAGCAATGTGGTGACCTGACCCCTGTGGTGGGTCTGATGATTGAACACATGCATCAGGATCCGGCCGCGACGTGACGTGCTTTCCTTGTTGGCAAAGATTGATTTGTAGGTGATCGAGCCATCGATATCTTCCGGTCGAAGATTGGCCACTGTCTGCTCCAGATCCTCGTCCGTCAGCTTGCGCGCGCGCGCCAACGACGCAAAGTCGGCATGGAGTTCTTGATCAAGCGAGGTAATCGTTACGGGACGACCGTTCAACCGTCCAATCCAAATCGTATCGGCCACCAGAATGTGATTGAGCGTGGCGTGAATGCTACCGAAAAAGGCCTTCATGTCGCGGCGGCGCTCTTCTTCGCTTAATCTGCCGCAAACCTCGTAAACGGAATCGTTGAATTTTCGGTTGTACTCGGCAAGTTTGCGGAACATATCCAGGCTGTCCATTGGGTCTCCATGTATAAATCGCACACAGGGAACGTTCGAACCTACCGTTCACCTGCATCTTTGTGGCTTGAATGGTATCGCGCATACCAGTCCAATGCACGTGGCCACTCGGGCACCCACCCTGATGCGCGAAGCCTTGCATTGGATAAGCGCTTGCCGCCGGGAGGCCGCATTTCCCGAGCCGGAGCCGGCGCCCCCACCACTTTTGCCAGCGCCTCGTAAAAGTCTCCGAGCGCTACGGGGTGGTCATCTGTGCCGATATATAGCGTTCGTGGCGTCGCAAGCTCGAGCAAATGACGGCATGCTGAAGCAGCGTCGTCGATATGGATCCGGTTTCCCCAATGGCCCGGGCCGTCAGGCGCTTTGATCCTGCCTGCCTTCAACCCATTCACCAGGAAGACCCTGTCGGGGCCATACAAGCCAGACAATCGTAAAGTGACCGCTACGTGTTGGGGCAAACTGGCATGTAGTGCATCTTCGGCCGCCAGCATCGCTCGCGCCCGAAAGTTCGTCGGATCTACCTGCGTTGTTTCATCCACCCAGTCGTCTGTCGGCGCCCATACCGCCGACGAGGTCACCAGGACGCAGCGCTGAAGCTTGTTCAGTGTGCCTGCAGGGAGACTTTTCAATAGCGAAGGAAGGCCACGGGCATATACGGCAGAGTAATCGGCCTCGGTCCGGGCCGACGGGGCCGGCGCATACAGAATGTGGGTGATGTCCGAGAACGCGGAGTCACCCAGAAAAGACAGGCTTTCAGGATCTTGCAGATCGGCCTGATGCCACGTGATGGGGCAGTCCGTATCAGGCAGCACCGCACGGCGGCGCAGGCCGATGCATTTCCATTGA
>NZ_JAJUFE010000010.1 GCF_029263785.1 Pusillimonas sp.
GCCCCGGACGGATACCAAGTCTGATTATCTTGTTGGAGCTACCGCCGCGCTGACTGACAAACTTGATCTACGGTTCGACGCACAGTTCAATCCGGAATCACGAGACCGCAACCGCATGTCTGCCGGTGTGC
This sequence comes from Pusillimonas sp., assembly GCF_029263785.1. Classification (GTDB taxonomy): domain Bacteria; phylum Pseudomonadota; class Gammaproteobacteria; order Burkholderiales; family Burkholderiaceae_B; genus Pusillimonas. The sequence goes on from NZ_JAJUFE010000010.1 coordinate 132, forward strand.
GGTGGCGGCCCCAGCGCCTGGCGATGCTTGCGGCGAATTACCGCTATGAACGCGACCCCAGCCAGATCATCAACCCTGACATCGTTCATTCGCCGACGTACATTGATCGAAGCAAAGAGCAGGTGTCGGTGTATGGTCAATGGCCACTGCATAAAAAGCTCTATGCCTTGGGCCGGCTGGATTATTCATTGCAGGAAAAGCGCTCTACCCAGTCGATATGGGGACTGGAATACCGGGGAGATTGCTGTTGGGCCGCGCGGGTTGTTTACCAACGCTATGCCGTATCACAACAAGACACCAACACTGCTGTTTTCTTCCAGCTTGAATTAAGCGGGTTGGGCTCGTTGGGCACCGACCCGATGGGAACCTTGTCGCGAAATATTTATGGCTATCAGCCGGTATCCCAACCCATACCCGAAAAAACCACCTTCGAGAGGTACGAATAATGCGTAGTCAGCACATTGCCCGCCGGCTCGCGTCCTTGCTGCTTGTGTTTGGCATGGCGTCTCCGGTTGCCGCGCAACCCCGTTCGGGCGCCCAGTCCCCGTCTGATGCCCCCGCATCGCAGGTCGTGGACGGTATTGCAGCCGTGGTCAATAATCAGGTCATTACCTTGCGTCAGGTGGATGCGGAAGCCAAGCTAGCGCAGCAGCAGCTTGAGCGTCAGAAAATAGCGGTACCCGATTCAGACGTATTGCGCAGGCAAGTGCTGCAACGGATGATCATGGACGAATTGTTGCGCCAGGAAGCCAAGCGGCTAAACATCGAAGTCACCGAAGCCACTGCGCGGCAGGCTGCCCAGACGATTGCCCAGCGCAACAATATAAGCGTCGACCAATTGCGCGCCGAAATTGAGCGGTCCGGTGTGCCGTGGTCCGTTTACCTCAAAGAGCTGCGGCATGAAGTGCTGGTCGATCAAATCCGCCAGCGAACGGTAGATCGCAATATCTTCATCTCTGATGCCGATGTGGATGCCTTCCTCAAGACGCAACAGCGCCAATCAGGCTTGTCATCCCTGGCGCAGCCCAGCCAGACGCAACAGTCTGCGCCGCGCGTGCTGGGTCTGGCGCAGATCCTGGTCGCGGTGCCCGAAGGAGCGCCAAGTTCCGAGGTTCAGCGCCTCAGAGCCAAGGCAGAGGAGATTCTGTCGCGCCTGCGAGGTGGTGCTGACTTTGCTGCTGTTGCTGCAGCTTCGTCGGATGCCCCGGAAGCGCTTCAGGGCGGAGAGTTGGGAGTGCGTCCCCCCGAAGGATGGCCCGACCTGTTTTTGACTGCAACGCAGAACGTACCGACGGGTGGTATCAGTGACATCATCCAAAGCGGCAACGGCTTCCACATCCTGAGGGTGCTGACCCGCGGTGAGGAACAACAACCCGCGGCACAAAGGCCTGCACCGGATCCACGTCAGGCTTCCCCAATGCCCGACGGTCCGATGATGGTGACTCAGACGCGCGCCAGCCACATCCTTCTCAAGATCACGCCGGCCATGACCGAGGAGCGTGGTCTGGAACGCATGCGGCAACTGCGTCAGCGCATTGAAATGGGCGAGAGCTTCGAAGAACTGGCACGACTTTATTCGGAAGACGTCACGGCGCCCCAGGGCGGCGATCTGGGCTGGTTGAGCCCGGGCGAGACGGTACCGGCATTCGAGCAGGCCATGAATGCTTTGCAGCCTGGCCAAGTCAGTGAACCGGTGTTGTCGCAGTTCGGATGGCATTTGATTCGCGTGGACGAACGACGTGAGAAGGACATGGAAGATGAGTACCGGCGCATGCAGGCGCGTCAGATTCTATTCCAGCGTCGTGTCGAGCCCGCGTTCGAAGACTGGCTCAATCAGCTACGGGGTCAGGCTTATATCGACAACAGGCTGGATCCGCAGTCCAGTCGTCGCCCGCGTTAGGATCTTCATGGCGCACCATCACGCTCGCAAGCGTTTCGGTCAACACTTTCTGGTCGATGAAGGAGTGATCGACGCCATCGTCAGAGCCATATCACCAAAACGCGCCGATAACGTTGTCGAGATTGGTCCGGGTCTGTCGGCCCTGACCAGACCCTTGCTGAACGCCCTGGACCATCTGACTGTCGTCGAAATTGATCGCGACCTGGTGGCGCGCTTGCGTAACACCTATAGTTCCCAGCGCCTCACCGTTGTAGAGTCCGACGTGCTGGAAGTGGATTTTTCGACGCTGGGTGCCGGCTTGCGAGTCGTAGGAAACCTGCCCTACAACATATCCAGCCCCTTGCTGTTTCACTTGATGCCGTGGGCCGATCAGGTGATTGATCAGCACTTCATGCTTCAGCGCGAAGTGATCGACCGCATGGTGGCAAAGCCATCTACCTCGGAGTACGGACGTCTTTCTGTGATGCTGCAGTCCCGGTATGACATGGAAAAATTGTTCGATGTGCCGCCCGAGGCGTTTGATCCCCCGCCAAGAGTCGTGTCAGCCGTGGTTCGAATGATCCCGCTTCCCGCTGACCGGGCGCGTGCGCACGATGAGGCGTTTTTCTCACAAGTCGTTGCCAGGGCTTTCGCCCAGCGCCGAAAAATGCTTCGCAAAGGCTTGGGCGATTGGGCCAGGCACGTCGACTGGGATGTTGTCGGCATCCCGGAAACTGCTCGTGCCGAAGAGCTGTCCGTGGCGCAGTTCATTGCGCTGTCAGACTGCCTGGGCGCAGCCGCTCTTTAGCCAAAAAACCAGTAGCACACGCCGATAGCTGCCAGGATGCCGGCCAGATCACTCAACAATGCGCATCCGACGGCATGGCGCGCACGTTGAATGCCGACGGCGCCAAAATATACCGCCAAGACATAAAAAGTGGTCTCGGTACTGCCTTGCACGGTTGCGGCGAGCAGGGCAGGGAAGCTGTCCACGCCGAAATGCTGCATGGTTTCGATGAGCATGGCGCGCGCTGCGCTACCTGAAAATGGTTTGGTCAGCGCCGTTGGCATGGCGTCCACGAACCGGGTGTCGAGTCCGCTTGACGATGCAGCCCAGCGCAAGACATCAAGCAGGGCATCCAGCGCTCCCGAGGCACGCAGCACGCCGATCGCGCATAGCATGGCAACAAGATAGGGCAGCAGATTCTTCGAAATATCGAAGCCCTCTTTGGCTCCTTCGATGAAGGCCTCATATACCGGGACCTTCTTCCAGTATCCCACCATCAGGAATACGGCAATAATGCCAAAAAGCGTGAGATTGCCCATCAGCGAGGACAGGGTGCTGATGGCGGCTGTAGACAATGTTGCCAGCAGTGCCATGAAGCTGCCCAGAAGCACGACGGCGCCACCCACCCAGGCCAGCACGACCGGATCATGAAGCTTGAGTCGCTGCATGAAGGCGACCGACAGCAGTCCGACTAGCGTTGAGGCAGATGTGGCAAGAAGAATCGGAAGAAAGACCATGGCAGGGTCGGGGGCGCCCTGTTGAGCCCGATACATGAATATGGTTACAGGCAACAGGGTAAGCGACGACGCGTTCAGGACCAGAAACAGGATTTGTGCGTTGGTGGCCGTGCGGGGCTCCGGATTGAGCGTTTGCAAGGAATGCATGGCTCGCAAACCGATGGGGGTGGCAGCGTTATCTAGTCCCAGGCCATTGGCCGCAAAGTTCAGCGTTATCAATCCTATCGACTCATGTCCTGCCGGTACGCCCGGCATCAGTCGCCGAAATAGCGGAGAAAGTATTCTCGACAGTAATTGAATCAGGCCCGCGCCTTCCGCGATGCGCAGAAAACCCAGCCAAAGGGTAAGCGTGCCAAAAAGCAGGATCATCAGCTCGACAGACAGCTCGGCCATGTCGAACAGGCTGCCTACGATGCGCGTGAAGACTTCGGGGTCGTTCAGGAAAATCCACTGGTACAGGCCCGCGACCAGCGCGATGATGAAGAATGCGAACCACAGTGTATTTAGCATGAGTCAGGGGCCATCGTGACTGGTGAATGAGCAGTGAAATAACTGGATTGTCGCAGACTACGCCTTGTCAGGCATCTTTATGGCGATGGTATTGTTGGATAATGGCTCATACGCTTTTAGTCGAGGTGCTTCATGGATTTGGACTGGAAACACTGGCGTCGCAGGTGGTTGTCAGATCCCTTGTTCCGCATGGCACAAAAAGCCATGCCCAGGCTTTCTGTCACAGAACAAGAGGCCATCCAGGCCGGCGATGTCTGGTGGGACGCTGAGCTCTTTTCAGGCTGCCCTGACTGGCAACGCTTCATGGCCATCCCTCCCGCTCGCTTGTCGGACGAAGAGCAGAGTTTTATTGAAGGTCCTGTGGCACAGCTGTGTGCCATGATCGATGACTGGGATATCTCCTGGAACCGCTACGATCTGCCGCCGGATGTCTGGAGCTTTCTCAAGGAGCATGGTTTTTTCGGGATGATTATCCCCAAGCAGTATGGGGGTTTGGGCTTTTCTGCATATGCGCATTCCGAAGTGGTTCGCCGGATCTCAGTGCAATCGGTAACCGTCGCGGTCACGGTTATGGTGCCCAACTCCTTGGGGCCGGGCGAATTGCTGCTGCAGTTCGGAACCAGGGCCCAGCGTGATTACTGGTTGCCGCGATTGGCTTCGGGCCAGGAAATCCCGTGCTTTGGGCTTACCAGCGCCGAGGCCGGCTCAGATGCCGCCGCCATGACCGATACCGGCATCATCTGCAGGCGCGAAGTGGATGGTGTCGAGCAACTCGGGATACTGCTCAATTGGCGCAAGCGCTACATAACCTTGAGTCCTGTCGCCACGGTGCTGGGCTTGGCATTCAAGCTCTATGACCCAGACCATCTGGTGGGAAAGCGAACAGACCTGGGCATATCGGTAGCATTGGTGCCGACGAGTCTGCCGGGTATCAGTATCGGCCGGCGCCATCTTCCGGCGATGCAGGCCTTTCAGAACGGTCCGAACGAAGGTCATGATGTTTTTGTACCGCTTGATGCGTTGATCGGCGGGATCGAAAGAGCCGGGCAAGGGTGGGTCATGTTGATGAGCGCACTGGCGGCCGGCAGAGGCATTTCGCTGCCGTCCCTGGCGGCAGCTGCCTGCGTGTTTTCGGCACATACTGCTGGTGCCTACGCACGCGTGCGTAGGCAGTTCGGGGTTCCCATAGGCAAGTTTGAAGGGATTCAGGAAAAGCTGGGCCGTATGGCCGCCAACGCATATCTGGTCGATGCGGCGCGCCGCTTTACATGCGCGGGTCTGGATATGGGGCACAAGCCCTCGGTCGTGTCAGCCATCATGAAACTGCATGCCACCGAGCGAATGCGCCAGTCGGTCAACGACGCCATGGACATCCATGCGGGCAAAGCCGTTATCGATGGCCCTGCCAATTATCTGGGCGGCTTATATCGCGCCTTGCCTGTTGGAATTACGGTAGAGGGCGCCAATATCGTTACGCGCAACCTTATCGTCTTCGGGCAGGGAGCCATTCGTGCCCATCCGTACCTGATGACAGAACTGCGTGCTTTGGCAGACCCCGATCGCGAAGCGGGTCAAGATGCATTTGACAGCATCATCTGGAAGCATGTTGGGCATAGCACCAAGACCTTGCTGCGCGCCCTGGGGCACGCGTGGACCGGCGCGCTGTTTGCAAGGGCTCCCCGAAATGTCGGGCGAAGTGCTGCATTCTACCGACGGATCACGCGTTACGCGGCCGCCTTTGCCGTCCTGTCCGAAATGACGGTGCTTACGCTTGGGGGCTCTCTCAAGCGTCGTGAGATGTTGTCAGCCAGACTGGGCGACATTCTGGCCGAGTTGTACCTGCTGTCAGCGATGTTGAAGCGTTGGCACGAGGAGGGGCAGCACGAGCCCGACCTGCCTTTGGTCAAGGTATGCGCCTTCCAGGGCTTTTCGACCATAGAGAAACGGATCGACGACATTGTTCATAATTTCCCGGTTCGATGGTTAGGCAGAGTGCTGCGCCTCCTGATACTGCCGGGTTTTACCCGTGTCCGTCCGCCTACCGATGCAGCCTTGGCAGCGGGTGCACAGATCCTTCTGGAACCCAGCGAGGCGCGTGAACGTCTGGTGGGGGCGGTGTGGAGCCATTGCACAGGGAAGGCAGTCGAAGAACTTGAGCTGGCTTTTGATCGTGTCGTCAAAGCACAGCCTCTGATGGACAGCATCCGCCAAAGTGGTGTCAAGGATTGGCGTGTTGCCCACGCGAAAGGGGCGATCAGTGATTCCCAGGCTCAGGTCTTGGAAGAAGCCGAGCAGGCCGTGACGCAAGTGATACAGGTAGACGACTTTGCCCCCGATGCGTTTGCGCGCACATGACGTTTCAACTCCCGACCACCTGTCTATCCCGCGAGTGATCAGGACCCGGATCGGGCCAGCATCAGATGACAAGCGTCGTATATAGCGGTATATTGCGGCATGCGTCGTCCCTTTCCAATTCGGTCGGTCTTGGCTAGAGCAGCCCTGCTCATTGTGGGGGGGGTGTTGAGCTGCCGTGTGGCGGCCGGGGAGCTTACCGTATCTGCAGCGGCAAGCCTCACAAACGCTTTTCGAGAACTGGCAACGCAATTTGAGGCACGGCATGCCAACATGCAGGTACAGTTGAATTTTGCGGGTTCGGGCGCGCTGGTGCAGCAAATAGCTTTAGGTGCTCCGGTAGATGTACTGGCTTGCGCAGATGAGGCCACCATGGACCGCGCGCAGCAGCAGGGTCTGATCGATGTCACGCAACGACGTGACTTTGCGTCGAACCAGCTTGTCGTCATTGTGCCCAAAGGCGACAAGGCTCCTGGATCCCTGGACGAAATCGCACAACTTGAACGGGTCGCCATCGCCAGGCCCGCAAGTGTGCCTGTGGGACGCTATGCGCAAATTGCCTTGGATCAGGCCGGACTCTGGAACGCAATTCAGCCGAGGGTCATCGGCGCACAAAGCGCTCGCCAGGTGCTGGATTATGTCGCGCGTGGCGAAGTCGATGCGGGCTTCGTGTATGCCACTGATGCAGCCGCAATGAGCGACAAGGTCAGCGTGGCATTCATGGTAAGCAGTTCCGGCCCTATTCTGTATCCTGTTGCTCCGGTAAAAGGCAGCTCTGCGCGCGAGGAAGCTGCTCTTTTTATCGACTTCATTCATTCCCCCGAAGCCCGGGCCGTACTGGCCAAGCACGGCTTTGGCATGCCCTGACGGACTGCCCATGGAACAGGCCTGGATTCCATTGGCGTTGACCCTCAAGGTCGCCGGCTGGGCGACCCTGATCACCATGGTCCTGGGCGTCGCTTTGGGCTACTTGCTGGCGCGTACACGATTTCCCGGAAGAGATCTGCTGGACGCCGTCTTGACACTTCCGATGGTGCTTCCGCCCACGGTCATCGGCTATTACCTGCTGGTGCTGGTGGGTCGAAACGGACCTGTTGGTGAATGGTTGCTTGGCACCTTTGGCATCCATCTGATCTTTACGTGGCAGGGCGCAGTATTGGCGGCAGCCATCGTAGCGTTGCCCCTGACATTCAAATCGGCCAGGGCAGCATTTGAACTGGTGGACCCTCAATATGAGCAGGCGGCGCGCGTGCTCGGAATTGGCGAAGTAGCGATCTTTTTCCGAGTTACCCTGCCCCTGGCCTGGCGTGGAATCCTTGCCGGTGTACTGCTCTCTTTTGCACGCGCCGCCGGCGAATTCGGCGCGACGCTGATGGTGGCTGGAAGTATTCCCGGTAAGACCCAGACGCTGTCCATTGCCGTTTACGAAGCGGTTCAGGCCGGTCAGGATGACCTGGCGAATTTCCTGGTGCTGATTACTTCGCTTACCTGTATTGCTGTACTTTTGGCAGCCGGAAAACTTGTGCCCGGGCGTGTCCCGGAGAGATCTTGAGATGGCGATGATCTGGGATGTGGATTTGCGGCACCGTTTTCCGGGAAGCACTCACAGCTTCGAGCTGGACATGCAGTTTCGCAGCAACCGCCGCAGACTGGTTCTGTTCGGCCCGTCGGGTGCGGGCAAGAGCTTGGCCTTGAAGATGATTGCGGGCCTGATGACGCCCAGCGCCGGTCACGTCCGCCTGGATGGCGATGCCTTGTTTGACAGTATCCAGGGTGTAAACCTGTCACCCCAGCGACGTGGGCTGGGATATGTGTTTCAGCATTACGCCTTGTTCCCGCATCTGACGGTCTCTCAGAATATCGCTTTCGGCCTGCACCGGGGTCTTGTGAATCCCAGGCGTTCGGTGCATCTGGACACCGTTTCTCGCTGGATAAAGGTGCTGCATCTGGAGAACGTCGCCAATCAATACCCAGAGGAGCTTTCCGGCGGTCAGCGACAGCGTACTGCTTTGGCGCGTGTGCTGGTAACCGAGCCACGTGCGCTATTGCTGGACGAACCTTTTGCAGCGCTGGATCGGCCCTTAAGACGGCGATTGCGGGAGGAACTGAACGAACTGCTGTCCCGCCTTGATATCCCGTTATTGCTGATTACCCATGATGAGGACGATGTCCTTACCTTGGCGGATGCAGTCATCCGTGTTGACGGGGGGCGGGCAGGCGAGGAATTCGACCCCGCCAACCTGAGTGCGTGACGATAATGTGCTGATTGGAGAGGTGTCAGTCCACCCGACTGTTTGCCTGAATCAGTTCTATCTTGTAGCCATCCGGGTCTTCCACGAATGCGATGACTGTCGTGCTGTGCTTCATCGGACCGGCTTCGCGAACCACGTTGCCGCCTTTCTGCTTTATCTGTTCACAGGCTTTGTACGCATCGTCGACCTCAAGGGCGATATGGCCATAGCCGTTGCCAAGGTCGTACTCGGTGGTGTCCCAGTTATGGGTCAGTTCGATGACGGCACCCTCGCTCTCGGGCTGGTAGCCGACGAAGGCCAGAGTGAATCTACCCTCGGGGTAATCCTTGCGTCGTAGCAGTTTCATGCCCAGTACTTCTGTGTAGAAGGCCAGGGATCGTTCGAGATTTCCAACGCGGATCATGGTGTGAAGCAAGCGCATATTTTCTCCGTTCAAATCAGGGGCAGGGATGCCGGGTCGTGTTGGCGCAGGGCGTTGCGAGCCGATTCGAAGCCGGGCAACATTCGCCCGACTTCTTTCCAGAACTCCTTGCTGTGGTTCATTTGTCGCAGATGGGCGATCTCGTGTACCACGACGTAGTCGATGATGTCTGGGGTGAAATGAATCAGGCGCCAGTTGAGCATGATGTTGCCGTCGCTGGTGCAGGACCCCCAACGCGTCGCTGCCGATGATAGCCGCCAGCGATTAATGGTGAGGTTGTTGGCGTTGAGGAAATGTTCAAGTCGACGACCAAACCATTCGATGGCCCGTGCCTGCAACCACGAGTGCACGGAGTCTCGTACACGCTGGTGTTCGGCATCGCGCGGCAGTGCAAGCAAAAGCTGGTCGTTATCCTGCGGTGCGAGCTCTTGGCCGGTAAAGGCATGAGCCGTGCCCGAGTGACCCAGTCCTAATAGTATACGTTTGCCCAAGTACGGGATCGAGGTGCCGTCAGACCAATCCGTGTCAGCCAGTGCAAGTTGTTCGCGGCGTTCTTGCATCCATCGGAGCTTTTTCAGAACCCACTGCGACTTTTCGCGCACGGCGTCATCAATCTGGCCAAGCGTCACCCAGTTGGGCGCAGTGACAATAAGGCCATCGTCGTTGATAGCCAGCCCGATACTCTTGCGTCTTGAACGACGCAGTACGAAGCCTATGGTCTGAGTGTCAGTATCGACTTCGCGCCAACGAGCCAGGGGAGGAAGCGAAGGAGGGGGCGTGATGGACAGTGGCCTGAGCCTGGGCTGCTGTCTGGGCTCGGGAGGCAGGGGAGTGATGCACACATGGTCGCCCGATTCAAACAGGCTGAGTTGCCTATTCTCGAGCGGCATAGCGTTCGGGGTTGAGCTGTCGCATTTCATTTTCAATCCAGTCCCGCACCTGTCTGTTGACCTCCTCTGCGTCCTTCCCGGCTGTCTCGATGGGCGGTCCGATGGAAACCGTAACAAGGCCAGGCCTTTTCAGGAAGGATTTCTTTGGCCAGCACTCGCCGGCATTGTGCGCTATGGGTACCACTACTACGCCAGTCCGGGTGGCCAGCAAGGCGCCTCCCATTTTATAGCGGCCTTCTTTGCCCGGCGGAACGCGTGTTCCTTCAGGGAAAAGCAGGGGCCACCGGCCTTCATTCAGGCGCTTCTGCCCCAAGCGCACCACTTGCTCGAACGCGTCCTTTCCCTTGCTGCGGTCGATGGGAATCATGCGCAGTAATGCCAGGCCCCATCCAAAGAACGGGATGCGGTTCAGTTCCTTCTTGTAGACAAAACACACTTCGCGAGGAAGATATGCCGGCATGAACAGGGTTTCCCATGCCGACTGATGTTTGCTCAATACGATGGCAGGCGCATCGGGAAGGTTTTCTTCGCCCTTGATCTGCCAGCGTATGCCCGTAATGACCCGCGCACCCCAGATAGCCAGCCGGGCCCATCCTATGGTCAGCCGGTAGCGCAACTTGAGAGGTAGCGGAGCCCATAGCAGACACGCAAACGCGTATGGAATGACAGTAATGATCAGGAACAGTAAGTACGCGGCAGAACGAAACGCAGTCATAAGCAGGCCTCAGGCCTCAAGCCAGCGATCAACTATTTGCGAGAGGTCGTCAGCGATCTGGGTGCCGGGAGGCAGTTCGCCGCTGTCGCGTGTCTTGACTCCGTTGCCGGTCAGGACCAGCCAGGGCGAACAGCCGGCTTCTGCTGCAGCCTGCAGGTCACGCAGCGAATCACCCACAGCCGGAACGTTCTTGAGACTGATGTCATAACGCCGGGCGATATCGTGGAACATGCCTGGTTTGGGCTTGCGGCACTGGCAATTGTCGTCGGGACCGTGTGGACAGATGAAGATGGCATCAACGTGACCACCCAGTTGGGAGAGCTCGAGACGCATCTTGGCGTGCATGGCGTTTAACGTTTCCATGTTGAACAGGCCGCGCGCAAGCCCTGACTGGTTGCTTGCAATGACGACTCGCCATCCCGCCTGAGCAAGTCGTGCTATGGCCTCGAGGCTGCCTGGCAAGGCCACCCATTCAGCCGGGTTCTTGACGAAAGTCGGGCTGTCGTGATTGATGACGCCATCCCGGTCAAGGATTACCAGCTTCACGATGCCAGCCTCGACAGATCTGCAACCCGATTCATGGTGGCGTGCAGTGCATTCAGAAGCGCCAGCCGGTTGGCCCGTATTACAGGATCGTCGGCCATGACCATAACGTCGTTGAAGAAAGCATCGACGGCCGTGCGTGCATCGGCCAGGGTCGCCAGAGAGGCAGTAAAGTCCCCTTTGTCGAACTGGGCCTGGGCGGCCGGCCGGATTTGGTCAATGGCGTCAGCAAGTGCCCGCTCGGCCTCTTCCGTAAACTTGGATGCATCGACGGATACAGGTGTGGCGGTACTTTTCTTGAGAATATTGCCAATACGCTTGTTCGCCGCAGCGAGGCTATCGGCTTCTGGCATCCGGATGAAGCTTTCGCAGGCGTTGATTCGCACGCGAACCTCGTGCAACGGAGGAAACAGGGCAAGCACTGCATCGACGACGTGCTTGTCGTGATCCGTTCCGAACTGGTTGCGACAGCGTTCGTAAATAAACTGGCGAACCGCTTCGGGAGCATCGGCTGCGATATCGAAAGGGGTAAAGGTGGTGGCAGCGAACTCAAGAAGTTCGTCGATGGCCAGGCGGGAATCGTCGGGTACCGACAGGTAGCCGCCTGCGCTCAGCTGTTCGAATGCACTGATGATTCCCAGGGCTGCACGCCGCAAGCCGTAGGGATCACGCTCACCGGTTGGGAGCAGGCCGATACCCCAGATACCTATCAGTGTTTCGGTTCGCTCGGCGATGAAGAGGATGGCGCTGATGAGTGTGTCATCGTTGACCGCCTGCTCAAGACGTATGCGGTACTGGTTTCGCAAGGCGTCGACCACGCGTGGGTCTTCACCGTCAGCCTGGGCGTAGTAGGCACCCATGACGCCTTGCAGCTCGGGAAACTCGGCGACCATATTGGTTACCAGGTCGGCTTTGGCCAGTTGCGCGGCGCGGTCCGCGAGGTTGGCATCGGCCTTGAGCCGATCAGCCAGATAGCGCGCAATGGCCCGGACGCGCTCTGTGCGTTGTTGCTGTGAGCCCAGCTTGTTGTGATAGACGCTGTCTGAAAGCGCGTCGACACGTTCAGCCAGCGCTTGCTTGCGATCCATTTCATAGAAGAACCGGGCGTCGGCCAATCGAGGGCGCACGACACGTTCGTTACCTTCAATGATGTTGCTGGGGTCTTCCACGCGCATATTGCTGACGATAAGGAAGCGATGAGTAAGCTTGCCGGTATCGGGCTCGAACAAGGGGAAATACTTCTGATTCAAACGCATCGTAAGAATCAGGCACTCGGGCGGCACGTCAAGGAAGCCGGGATCAAACTGTCCGGCATAAACCGTGGGATGTTCGACAAGCGCCGTAACTTCGTCAAGAAGGCTCTCGACTTCGGGGTCGTCGCCCAAGGTGGCCCCGAGACGGGATGCGTGCTCTTGCAATTGTTCGAGGATGTTTTTCCGACGGGCCTGGAACGAGGCTACGACCATCCCCTTGTTCAGAAGAACAGACTCATAGCTTGAAGCATCGTTCAGCTCAATGGTTTGGTCGCCCATAAACCGGTGGCCGGAGGTTGTATTGCCGGCTGTCAGGCCCAGCGCCTGCACGGGAATGACATCACTGCCCCATAGCGCGGCCAGGCCATGCGCCGGCCGCACGAACTTGACAGTGGTCACGCCGTCGGCCAATTGATATCGCATCACTTTTGGGATGGGCAGATTATCGATGGCGTAGTCCAAGGCTTCCTGAAGGCCGTCGACCAGCTTTGCGCCGGGAGCCACGCCATTGGCATAAAGGTAGTCTTGCTTTCCATCGGACTCCCGAACAAGGTCGGCAGGGGCCAGGTGTTGCAAGCCCTTGCTGGCAAGCTTCTTGAGCAATGCCGGGGTGGCTTCGCCGCTTTCGGTCATGCCCACCTTGGCGGGCATGAGCTTCTCGCTGTATTGCTCTTCCGGCGCCTGCTCGAGCACGGCATCGATCAGAACAGCCAGGCGACGCGGAGTGGCGTAGTCGATAGCCGTACACTCGGCGCTGACCAGTCGTTTTTTTTCAAGGGTATCGCGGATGCTTTGGGCAAAGGACCGGCCGAGTTTCTGCAGGGCTTTCGGGGGCAGTTCTTCGGTAAGCAGCTCGATAAGAAGTGGGCGCACCTGACTCATTTCGCGCCCTCCGCCGCAAGCATGGGGAAGCCAAGTCTTTCTCGTGAATCGTAGTACGCCTGGGCGACGCTGCGAGAAAGGTTGCGGATACGACCGATGTAGGCGGCACGCTCGGTAACGCTGATTGCGCCGCGGGCATCCAGCAGGTTAAAGGTGTGCGCAGCCTTGAGGGTTGCCTCGTAGGCCGGCAGGGCCAGTGGCACTTCGATCAGGCGTTTGGCTTCAGCCTCGTAGTCGTTGAAATGAGAAAACAGCATGGTGGTTGATGCGTATTCAAAGTTGTATGTCGACTGCTCTACCTCGTTCTGGTGGAACACGTCGCGGTAGAGAACGGGGCGACCATCTGCGTTCGAGGTCCAGACCAGGTCGTACACGCTTTCAACACCCTGAAGGTACATGGCCAGGCGCTCAAGCCCGTAGGTGATTTCGCCGGTTGCCGGAGTGCAGTCCAGACCACCCACTTGCTGGAAGTACGTGAACTGGGTGATTTCCATGCCATTTAGCCAGACTTCCCAGCCCAGGCCCCAGGCGCCAAGTGTGGGGTTTTCCCAGTCGTCTTCGACGAAGCGAATGTCGTGCTGCGCAGGGTCGATGCCCAAGGTACGCAACGATTCAATGTAGAGGTCGAGTATTTCGGGCGGCGCGGGCTTCAGCACCACCTGATACTGGTAATAATGTTGAAGGCGGTTGGGGTTTTCGCCGTACCGGCCGTCCTTGGGGCGACGCGATGGCTGCACATAGGCCGCACGCCAGGGTTCCGGGCCGATGGACCGCAAGAAGGTGGCGGTATGGGACGTGCCCGCGCCAACCTCCATGTCGTAAGGCTGAAGCAGGGCACAACCCTGTTTGTCCCAGTATTGCTGGAGTTTCAGGATGATTTGCTGAAAGGTGAGCATGAATGAAAGCCAGTAAAGCGAAAATTGCGCAAAGCCGCAAAATTCTTCAATTTTAACGTGCTTCGCCATTGCGGACTTGAGCCGGGCAGATTGATTCGATCGCGGGTTAGCGTGGAACGCATTTTGGCGACAGAAGCATTGGTCGTATGATACTGGGTTATCGTCCACTACCGTTTCAGCCGCATTGGCGGCCACATGGAGACCCTCTATGTCAGATCTAGTCAAGACAGAAAATGTCGACGGCGTACTTGTCATCACGATCAATCGACCCGAAGCACGAAATGCCATCAACTACGAAACCGCTGTTGCCATGGCAGAGGTGTTCGAGCGGATGGATGAAGACAGCAGCGTAGCGCTGGGTATATTGACGGGTGCCGGCGGCACTTTCTCGTCAGGAATGGATCTCAAGGCTTTTGCAGCGACCGGCCAACGTCCGTTAGTGGGGCGCCGCGGATTTGGAGGCCTGTGCGAAAAGGGTCCGCGCAAGCCGCTCATTGCAGCGGTCGAAGGGTATGCCCTGGCGGGGGGCTGCGAACTTGCCCTGGCCTGCGACATGATTGTTGCTGCCAGCAACGCCAATTTTGGTCTGCCCGAAACCAAGCGTGGCCTGGTGCCAAGCTCGGGAGGCATGCTGCGCCTGCCTCAGCGCATTCCCTACCATATTGCCGTCGAAGTCATTCTTACCGGTGAAATGTTTCCGGCCGAGCGCGCGCATCACTTTGGCTTGGTCAACCGCTTGGTCGAGCCCGGCAAGGCACTGGAAGGTGCGCTCGAGCTGGCTCGTATCATCGCTGCAAACGGCCCGCTGGCCGTGCAAACTGCAAAAGAGATCATTCAGGAATCCAGGGACTGGCGTCAAGCAGACATGTTTGATTTGCAGCGGCCGCGATCGAGCCCCATTTTTGAGTCGGCCGACGCCAAAGAAGGCGCGAGGGCATTTGCCGAAAAGCGCAAGCCCGTCTGGACCGGCAAATAGAATTCCCGGCTTTGTTTTTCACTAACCCCAATTGTTATGACGACCATCATCAAAGAAGATGACCTGATCCAGTCGATTGCCGACGCGGTGCAGTTCATCAGCTATTACCATCCCGCGGATTACATCCAGCATCTGGCACGTGCGTACGAGCGCGAAGAAAGCCCGGCTGCGAAGGACGCAATCGCCCAGATCCTGACAAACTCGCGCATGTGCGCAGAAGGGCGACGTCCCATCTGCCAGGACACCGGCATTGTCAATGTCTTCCTGAAGATCGGGATGAATGTACGCCTCGATACTCAGCGTAGCCTGCAAGAGCTTTGCGACGAGGGCGTACGTCAGGGCTATTTGAACCCCGACAACCCATTGCGGGCATCGGTGCTGGCAGATCCCCTGTTTACGCGCAAGAACACACGCGATAACACGCCCTGTATCGTAAACGTCGAGCTGGTGGCGGGTGACACGGTTGACGTGCAGGTAGCCGCGAAAGGTGGTGGGTCCGAGAACAAGACCAAGTTCGTCATGTTGAACCCCAGCGATTCGCTGGTGGATTGGGTACTCGAAACGGTTCCCAAGATGGGCGCGGGCTGGTGCCCTCCCGGCATGCTGGGCATTGGCGTAGGCGGTACCGCCGAGAAGGCCATGCTGATGGCGAAACAGGCGCTGATGGAAGACATCGACATGTACGAGCTTTTGCGCCGCGGCCCAAGCAACAAGCTCGAAGAGCTGCGCATCGAGCTTTATGAAAAGGTCAACGCCTTGGGCATCGGCGCTCAAGGTCTGGGTGGGCTGACCACAGTGCTCGATGTAAAGATTAATACTTTCCCGACGCACGCGGCATCAAAGCCGGTGGCAATGATTCCAAACTGCGCAGCGACCCGCCACGTCCATTTCGTGCTCGATGGTTCGGGCGCGGCCAATCTGACTCCACCGTCATTGTCGGAATGGCCGGATGTGAACTGGGCGCCTGACTACAACAAGTCACTGCAAGTCGATTTGAACACTCTGACAAAAGAGCAGGTTGCCAGCTGGAAACCAGGTCAGACATTGCTGCTCTCGGGCAAGATGCTGACGGGTCGGGATGCGGCCCACAAGCGGATTCAAGAGATGCTGGAGCGTGGCGAGCAGTTGCCTGTCGACTTCACGAACCGTGTCATTTATTACGTGGGGCCGGTTGATCCGGTGCGTGATGAGGTGGTGGGTCCGGCAGGGCCGACGACAGCGACCCGCATGGACAAGTTCACGGACATGATGCTCGAGAAGACAGGTTTGATCTCCATGATCGGAAAGGCAGAGCGCGGGCCAGTAGCGATTGAGTCGATTCGTAAGCATGGGTCGGCCTATCTGATGGCCGTGGGTGGCTCTGCGTATCTGGTGTCCAAGGCAATACGCGGAGCACGTATAGTGGCTTTCGAAGACCTGGGCATGGAAGCGATTTACGAGTTCGACGTGAAGGATATGCCGGTGACGGTGGCGGTAGATGCCAGCGGAACGTCGGTGCACGAGACCGGTCCGAAGCAGTGGCAGCGATTGGTTGAGATTCCTGTGGCTGTGCAGTAAGCAGCCGGCTGGTTTCTGCTGATTGAATAAGGGCTTCGAACTTCGGGCCCTTATTTTTTGCTTGTGGAGCGTCAGTCTTCCAGGGGGCAGAAAAATAAAGTGCCGAATCTGCATACCTTGTCGGGTGTGAAGCTCTGCCTTGCGAGATATTTGCCGCTGTAGCGAAATGTCCGCCGGCGCTACTAATTCGCTGAGGGCAAGCGATGCAGGACCTGGTCCGCGCACAGCGCGACCCAGTCAGCACAGGGTTTGCCGTGTACATGGATGTCGGGCGTGAGGTCGAGAAGGGGTCGCAGCACGAAGGCACGCAAGTGCATTCGCGGGTGTGGAACCTCAAGTCGGGGCGAATTGATATATTGCTCGCCGTATAGCAGCAGATCCAGGTCCAGGGTGCGCGGCGCGTTTTGGTAAGGGCGTTCGCGACCGTGTAGTTGCTCGATATGCTGCAGGGTATCGAGCAGTACTTCAGGGGCGAGCAAGGTCTGGAACCTTGCGACGGCGTTGATGTAGTCCGGGCCGCTGGCGTCGATGGGGGCGCTGCAGTAAAGCGGGGAAAGCTTCAACTGGCGGATGCCCTCGACTTGGGCCAGCTGTGTCGCGGCCTGCTGAACCGCCTTGCCGGCATCACCCAGGTTTGCCCCCACGCCAACGTAGGCAGTGGTCCAATGCTTGCCGGTATGAGGGTCTGAATTGGCCATAGGTAACGAGATTGGCAGGATGTACGGGAGCCGAAACGGATGTCTCGATGCATCAGCCCGCTGCTACGTCTTGCGTGGCAACGGGTTTGCGGCGGCGGCGACGGCGTTTTCTTGATTTTGCAACCGCCGTGCCGGTGTTCTGGCGCTGGTATTCGTCAACCATCTGGATGCGCGTGTTGCTGTCGGCGTTGGCCAGATCCATCCACCACTGTGCCTGCACGCTGTCGACCTCGCGGGCTTCGGCGCGCAGCTGAAGAAAGTCGACGGCCGCCCTGAAACGTTGGTGTTCGAGCATACGCCAGATTGCGCGCGGCGTGGCACGCTCGAAGCGGGGCTGCATGAACCAGATCTCACGCATGTCGGCCTGGAAGCGGCGCTGGATGGCCAGGGTACGGGTCTGTTGGTCGATGACGTTGTCAGCGGCAATGACAAGGGCCTGGATGGGGTGTTCGCCATTGGCGGTGATATCGACCCATTGCTTGTTGACCAATTGCCATAGCAGGGCGGCGAATAGAAAGCTGGGGCTGACGGATTTTCCGGTGCGAACCCGCGAGTCGGTTCGTTCGAGGGCGAGGGCGATGAAGTGTTCGCCTTCGGGTTGATCGAGCAGGTCGTCGATGACAGGCAGCAGACCCTGCAGAAGGCCCAGCTCGCGCAATTGTTGCAGGCACTTCATGGCGTGACCACATGTCAGCAGCTTGAGCATCTCGTCAAACAGACGGGAGGCCGGAACGTTTTTTATCAGTGGTGCGAGCTTGCGGATAGGAGCCGATGTCGCGGGGTCGATGGCGCCGTTCAGCTTGCAGGCAAAACGTACTGCACGCAACATGCGGACCGGGTCTTCGCGATAGCGGGTCTCGGGGTCGCCAATCATGCGAACGACCCGGTTCTTCAGATCGGCAACGCCCCGATGGAAATCGATGACCTCTTCCTTGATCGGATCGTAATACAGGGCGTTGATCGTGAAGTCGCGCCGCGCAGCGTCTTGCTCGTGAGTACCGAAAAGATTGTCACGCAGGATTCGACCGTGCTCATCCGTGACCTGGTCAGCTTCGTCAGCCGGCGCGCGAAAGGTGGATGTCTCGATGATTTCCTGACCGAAGACGACATGTACCAGCTGGAAGCGGCGTCCGATGATGCGTGCCCGGCGAAACAAGGGGCGAATCTGCTCGGGTGTGGCGTTGGTGGCCACGTCGAAGTCTTTGGGTTCGAGCCCGATGATGAGGTCACGTACTGCGCCACCGACAATATAGGCCTTGAAGCCCTTTTGCTGCAGCACTTCGCAGACTTTGATGGCGTGTCGCGACACGTTGCGACGATCTATTCCATGCTTGTCGCGCGCAAGGCGCTCTGGACCGCGTGGTGCCGGTATGGCAAAGAAGCGGCCGACAAAGTTTTTTATTGTCTCTTTCAGCATGGGTGTATTTTAGGACTTTGCGTCCTGCATGTCCTTGAAAATATCGAGGATCGGCCAGCCTCGCGTCTCGGCCACCTGTCTGAGAGTCGGGCTGGGATTCGCCGCGATGGGGTGGGTTACCGCTTCAAGCAAAGGAAGGTCGTTGGTCGAGTCACTGTAAAAGTAGCTGCGCTCGAAGCTGTGCAGGCTAAGGCCTTGTGAATCCAGCCAGGCGTTTACGCGGGCGACCTTTCCTTCCTGAAAGCTGGGGACGCCCGCAATGGCACCGGTATAGCGACCGTCGCGCATTTCGGGCACGGTGGCGATCAGATGGGGGATGTTGAAGGCGCGAGCGATCGGTGCAGTGACAAATTCGTTGGTGGCCGTGACGATGGCGCACAGATCGCCGCGCTGCAGGTGCTGGTCTACCAGCGCTCGTGCGACAGGCAGGATGTTGGGCTCGATGACGTCACGCATGAAAATCCGGTGCCATTCCATCAACTCGGAAGTCGTGGCGGCGGCAAGCAGGCCCAACATGAATTCGGCTGCTTCCTGGGCAGTCAGGTTGCCCGCGTTGTAACGCTCCATCAGTTCGTTGTTGAGACGTTGAGCTTCAACCGGGTCGCCGGCGCGGCCGGTGCGGGCCAGAAAGTCGGCCCATTGATAGTCGCTGTCCAACGGCAGCAGGGTGTGGTCCAGGTCAAACAGGGCCAGATTCTTTGGAGTGGTCATGCAGTGTCGTCGGGCGACCTGGAGGCCGCCAGCAAATCCTTTAATAGTGGCAAGGTAATGGCCCGGTGCTTTTCAAGTGAATAGCGGTCGAGCGCGTCGACCAGGGCACTAAGATGATTCATGTCGCGGGTATAGTGGGTAAGCACCCAGTTGGTGACTTCCGGTGTCAGTTGAAGGCCGCGCTCCTGGGCTTGCGCCTGCATGGCTTGTGCCCGTTCTGCGTCAGATAGCTGTTGAAGGCGATAGACAAGGTCCCAGCCAAGGCGTGTCCGAAGGTCTTCGCGCAACGGCATGGCCATGGGTGCCCGATCGCCGGCCAGCAGCAGGGCGAAGGCCCTGGCTCCTGCGGAAGCTTCCCGCCAGCGATTGTACAGGGCAAACAGCGCCGATTGCCCCTCAGCGTCCAGAAGCTCGACTCCGTCTATGGCAATCAGGCGAAATTTCAAATCCTCGTTCTGGTTGATTTCCGCCAGTCGTGACGATACGTGATTTGCTTCAATATATAGGTTGTCGGGAGCTTCACCCAGGGCGCGAAGCAAATGGCTGCGGCCCGAGCCGGGCGACCCCCACAGATAGATGGCCCTCCCGGGCTGGCATTTCCGCAGTGCGTCGATGGCAGCTGCGTTATCGCCCACTACGAAGTTGTCCAGGGTGGGCGGTGGCGGCGGAAGAAGATCGAGGAGGAGTTGACGGGGCATTGCCGGGGGTAAAAGCGTAAAATGCGCTGAACGATTCAGTTAAACACGCAATTCTTACATATCCCACGGCTTTTCTCATGACTACCAAAAATTCCGCTCCCTTGACTTACCGCGATGCCGGTGTGGACATTGACGCCGGCGAGGCGCTTGTCGACCGAATCAAGCCGCTCGCGGCTCGAACCATGCGTGCCGGCGTGATGGCCGGCATTGGTGGTTTCGGAGCGTTGTTCGAGATGCCCAAAGGCTATACCGAACCCGTGCTGGTGGCCGGAACCGACGGTGTGGGCACCAAGCTTCGCCTGGCGTTCGAGTGGCAGCGTCACGACACCGTGGGTATCGACCTGGTCGCCATGAGCGTCAACGACATCCTCGTTCAAGGCGCCGAGCCCCTGTTCTTTCTCGATTACTTCGCCTGCGGAAAATTATCTGTTGATACGGCCGCGAGCGTTGTCGGGGGCATTGCCAAAGGTTGTGAACTTGCCGGCTGTGCCCTGATAGGTGGCGAGACTGCCGAGATGCCGGGCATGTATCCGGATGGTGAGTACGACTTGGCCGGATTTGCGGTAGGTGCCGTCGAGAAGTCCCTGATCATCGACGGAAAATCTATTGCCGAGGGCGATGTGGTGCTGGGGCTGGCTTCCAGCGGAGCACATTCAAACGGGTTTTCGCTGCTTCGCAAGATACTTACGCATGCCAATGCGCGGCCAACGCAAGAGTTGGGCGATCGCCAGTTGGGCGATGTGATCATGGAGCCCACCCGCATCTACGTCAGGTCGGTGTTGGCCGCCTTGCAAAAGCATCGCAGTGCCATAAAAGGGCTCGCCCATATCACGGGTGGTGGCCTCCTGGACAACGTCCCCCGCATTCTGCCGTCAAATCTGGCCGCCCAGCTGCACCGCGACGCCTGGACGATGCCCGAGCTGTTTCAGTGGCTGCAAAAAAACGGTGGCGTGGAAGACGCAGAGATGTACCGGGTGTTCAATTGCGGCATCGGTATGGTGATTGTTGTCCCTGCCGACCAGGCTGATGCAGTATCGGATACCCTCAGCAGTCATGGCGAACAGGTCAGCCGCCTGGGAAGCATTGTTCCCCGCGTGGGCGACGCCGCTCAAACTGTCGTCATCTAGGTTGTTCAGCTTTCGTGCAGGGCAACCGTCCCTGGCACGAATAGCCGGTTTGACCTGCCAGCGTGGCCGGGATCTGCGTCGTTCAACAAGTGGCAGACCCGGCGGACCAGATTTTGCCGGCTGATTCCACGACTTGCTGTGCAGCATCGTCTGACAGGCAATCCACCACTATTCGATCAGGTTGCGACCTTAACCACGTCAGTTGGCGCTTGGCCAGTTGGCGGGTAGCGGCGATGGCCTGTTCTATGGCTTGGGGCAGGCTGATCTTTCCGTCAAGGTGATCCCAAAGCTGACGATAGCCCACACATCGCACTGATGGCAGGCCCGGGTGGAGGTCCGGTCGGCGATGCAAAGCGGCCACCTCATCAAGCAGGCCTTGCTCAATCATGGCCAGATACCTTTGCCGGATGCGCTCGTGAAGGATCAGCCGATCGGAGGGCTCCAGGCTGATCGTCAAGAATTGGTGTGCGGGCGCTTCCTTTGCCGGGCGTTTGTCCAGCAGCTCTGACATAGGCGTGCCGGTGAGCCGATATATTTCCAGGGCCCGCTGTATTCGTTGGCTATCATTCGGAGCAAGCCGTGCTGCTGTTTTGGGGTCTACGGCAGCAAGTTCCCGGTGCATGGCCGGCCAGCCCTGTTGCAGGGCTTCGGCATCGAGCTGAGCCCGAGTGGCCGGGTCGGCGCGCGGAAGATCATCGAGACCGTCGCGCAGGGCTTTGTAATACAGCATGGTGCCGCCACACAGCAGCGGGATGTTCCCCCGTGCCTGTATTTGGTCGATCAAGGTCAGCGCGTCCGTGCGAAAGGCAGCGGCCGAGTAGCTTTCCGCCGGGTCACGAATATCCAGCAGATGGTGAGGAATGCGCTCCCGCTCGTGGCGCGAGGGCTTGGCGGTGCCGATATCCATGCCACGGTAGATGGTGGCGGAGTCCACAGTGATGATCTCGATGGGCCAGTGTTGCGCCAGCGCCAGCGTCGAAGCGCTTTTGCCGGCCGCGGTGGGGCCTGCAATACATAAGATAGGGCTGCTCATTGTCCACGCAGGAAGAAGCGGTCGATTTCGCCAAGCTTCCACTGTATCCACGTAGGCCTGCCATGGTTGCATTGGTCGGCACGTTCCGTGCGCTCCATCTGTCGCAACAAGGCATTCATCTCATCGAGCGTCAACCGGCGATTGGCGCGCACTGACCCATGGCAGGCCATGGTTGACAGCAGCATGTTGCGTTGTTCCGTTAAAAGTGCAGAACTTCCGACCTGTGCAAGATCGCTTAACACGCCGCGAGCCAGTGATTCGAGATCTCCGTGGGCTAGCAGGGCGGGTACCGCCCGAATCATTATTGTGTTGGGGCCCGATGGTCGAAGCACAAGACCCAATTCGGTCAGGCTGGTTTCGTGTTCTTCGACCAGGCCCATTTCTTTGTCGCTGACCGAAATCACGACGGGGACCAGAAGTTCCTGGCGGGGCAGGTCGCGTTCGTCCATGGCTGCTTTCAGCTGCTCGTACACAACGCGTTCATGTGCCGCATGCATATCAACCAGGATCAGCCCGTCTTTGTTTTGCGCAAGGATGTAGATGCCATGAAGTTGCCCCAGGGCCATACCCAAGGGGAACTCGTCTTCCTGGTGGGGCGATCGGTGATCTGGCGTTGCTTGCTTTGATGCCTCCTGCACCTGCAGGGGCTGATATAGGTTGTGCCACTGCTCAGTAGAAAGCCCTCCGCGCTCGTTCAGGCGCAAGGCAGTCTGGCGAAAAAAGGGCGCATACGAATCAGGTGCGCTGGATGCAGGGCTTGGTGAAGACATCCCCACTTCGCTGCTGCTACGGATTTCTGGCCGGGCATTATCGCGCTGGGACAGGCCCGACTCCAAGGCGTTGTCACTGAGCGGTGAAGGCCCGTTATCGATGGTGGCCCCGGCTGCATGACTTAAAGCGTGGGCGATCGCCGACGATACAAATCGATGCACAGCCCCGCTTTCGCGGAACCGGATCTCGTGCTTGGCCGGATGCACGTTGACGTCAACCGTTGCGGGGTCGACTGATAAAAAGAGGACATAAGCAGGCTGGCGGTCGCCATGCAGCACGTCAGCGTATGCCTGCCGGACCGCATGCGCGACGACTCTGTCGCGTATAAAACGGCCATTGACGTACAGGTACTGTTTATCAGCTCGGGGGCGGGCGAACGCAGGGCGTATCACGAGGCCGCGCAAGGCGATCAGTCCCGACTCCAGTTCCACGTCCAGGGATTGCTCACAGAACTCCCTGCCGACAACGTCGAGTATTCGCTGCCGTATGGACCCCGCTCGCCAGTTCTTTTGCGGCCGGTCGTTGTGGAACAGGCGAAAATTCACCGACGGGTGCGCCAGGGCGATGCGCTCAAGGGCATCGACACAATGCCCATATTCAGTCGCCTCCGAACGCAGGAATTTTCGGCGCGCGGGGATGTCATGGAAGATCTGCCGAATATCAACGGTAGTGCCGATCGAGCCGGCAGCTGCTTCCGGTTTAGCGGCGTTAGGTTCAATCTGCCACGCGTGATCGTCATTTGCCGTGCGAGAGATCAAAGTCAATCGCGAGACAGAGGCAATCGATGCCAAGGCCTCGCCCCGAAAACCCATCGATGCAACAGACTCGAGCTCGTCGAGTGATCGAATCTTGCTGGTCGCGTGTCGGGTCAGGGCTAGCGACAGTTCATCCGGCGGAATGCCGATTCCGTCGTCGTTGACGGCGATGCGCTTTATGCCGCCACCCTCCAGTCGAATCTCGATATTGCGTGCCTTGGCGTCAAGGGCGTTTTCCAGCACCTCTTTAAGTACCGATGCAGGACGTTCGATAACTTCGCCGGCAGCAATCTGACTGACGAGAAGATCGGGCAGTGGAGCGATGGAGCGGCGTTCTGACATCTTTAGCTCAGGAGCGCGCCACCCGCTCGCCAGGCAGCATACAGCAGCGTCGAAAAATAGATTACGGTCAAAATGGTGGCAAGGTAGCCCAGCAAGATGAACAGGCCGTCGCGCTGAAGCATTCCCATGGTCAGAAACAGGATGGCGACAGCCGGTGCAGTATTTGAAAATGGTATCAGGCCAAACGGCGCCATCAGCAACAGTCCCGCAAAGATCAGGACAAGGCCATTGAAGCGCGCAAATGCCCCTGCGGAAAGCATCGGCATTCTGGGCAACACCCATGCATCAAGCCTGGACACAAAGTTTACGCCTTTGCGCAACGCGGGCAGGAGCTTGGCCGTCTCGAGCGGTCGATCAAGTATGCGCTGCGGCAGCCAGGGCAGCCGATTCATGGTGATGGCCACCGCAAGCAGGACGATGGCTGCGCCAAAAACCGTCGATACGCCGGGGATTGATACCGGAATCAGAAACGGCAGCGTGGCGATGGCGCAAAGCACCAGCAAGCCTTGTTCTCCGATGGCAGTCATCAGGTTTCGAAGGGTGACAGTTTCGCCGTGTATGCCATCGATGGCGCGGGATAGGGTTTCGCTCAAGGGAGCACTGGTGTCGCTGAAATGCATCGGACTGGTCGGTGGTTGAGCCGGCCTTTATGGTAGCAGTTTTCGACTGGCCGCCCTCGGCGGGAGGGCGGCAATATGGAGTGAAGTCAGTACATAAAAAATGGCAGACTTCGCTGACGGAATGGCTCAGGCACGCCTGGCCAGGCCGGGGCTGGAAGCAAAGTAGCCGTTGATGCCTGCCAGCATGGCCTGCGCGATGCGTTCCTGGTGCGCAGCACTACGAAGAAGACGCTCTTCTTCGGGGTTGCTGATGAACGCCGTCTCGACCAGTATCGATGGAATGTCGGGAGCCTTGAGTACGGCGAAGCCAGCCCGCTCCACACTTTTCTTGTGCAAGCGGTTGATCTTGCCGATTTCCGACAAGACATTGCCTCCCACCTTGATCGAATCATTTATCTGGGCAGTGGTGGAAAGCTCGAGCAGCACCTGGGCCACCTGCCTGTTATGCGAGCCCAGATTGACGCCACCGATAAGGTCGGCATCGTTTTCCTTCTTAGCAAGCAATCGTGCCGTCGTACTCGTGGCGCCGGTTTGCGACAGTGCGTACACCGACGAGCCACGGGCCGAGGGCTTGATCCATGCATCTGCATGAATGGAAATGAAAAGGTCCGCTTTTACCCTTCGTGCCTTTTGCACGCGTACATGCAGTGGTACGAAAAAGTCTGCATCGCGGGTCAGATAGGCGCGCATATTGGGTTGCGCGTCAATGAGCTTTTTAAGGCGTTTGGCGATGCTGAGCACAATGTCTTTTTCGCGCGTGCCGCGAGGCCCGATGGCGCCGGGGTCTTCGCCTCCATGTCCCGGATCCAGCGCAACCAGAATCGGACGCGTTGACGGAGTGGGCTTTGCGACGGCGGGTGGCGGCGAAGGCTGAACCGGCTTCTTTACCGTCGGAGGAGACTTTGGCAGGGATTGCCCCTCGACAGACGGGATGGGCGCTGCATCCGGAGCGTTCTGTGCGAGATTTTCCAGGACATCGGCCAAGGGGTCTTCGTCCTGAAACGCGTTGGCAATGGCCATGAGCGGATCTTGTGCAACCTGGGGGTACAGGTCGAGCACAAGCCGGTATTTGTATTCGCCGATCGGTTTGAGCGTGAAGACCTGTGGCGCGATGGGCTGCTTCAGATCAAGCACCATGCGGATCACATCCGGCCGATTTTGGCCGACCCGCACGGACGCAATGTAGGGGTCATTGGGACGCACTTTCGACACAAGGTCGTTGAGCTTGTTGCTCATGGTGAGTCCTTCAATATCAACGACCAGTCGGTGCGGATTTTCGAGCGTGAAGTGTTCTGCCTTCAGCTCGCTGTCCATTTCGAGGGTTACGCGAGTGTACTCGTCGGCCGGCCAGGTGCGCACGGCAAGGATCGTGCTTGCCATTGCCAGCCGGGGAACGACCGGCAGCACCAGCAAGGTGGCTGCAGTGGTCAGGATCCGGCGGCGGGTGAGTCCCTGGGCGGAAATTCCTGGAGGTGGGGTGCCAGTGAAGTCAGCCATGTTTGTCCTTTGTTGCTATAGGCGGCCAAGCGGGCCTTTCGACCGTCGCCTTCATAGACCAGCGTTATTTCCAGGTCTGGTGCGGGCAAGAGGGAGCCCGCTTGCTCCGGCCATTCGATCAACACAACCGCTTGTTTTTGCAGGAGATCTCGGAATCCTGCGTCGATCCACTCCCTTGGGTCAGCAAATCTATAAAAATCAAGATGATAGAAGTATAAGTTAGAAACTTTATAGCTTTCAAGCAGGGCATAGCTGGGACTTTTGATTCGACCTGTTACCCCGCAGGCCCGCAGAAGCGCTCGTGTGAAGTGAGTCTTGCCGGCCCCAAGATCGCCTTTCAGGTGGATGTGCCCGCCGCGAGCGCCGCCTTCATCGGCCTGCATGACAAGGGGGGCCAAGTATCCGGCGAGCTCGTCGGTGACGCTTTCATTCGCCAAAAAAACATCAACTTCTGCTAAAGGTGCTCTATTTTGCATTTTTCAGTGATGGGTGAAGGTGGCAGGGATGCATGCGCGCAGAAGGGGGCTGCGCCGCATGCCCTCATGATCGGGACTGGCCTGCGCACATTATCCGGGATGAAAAAAGTGGTGCTTGAGTCTATGCCAGTCCGCGAGAAGTCTGGCGTCAAACCGCAGCTTTTTTTGGCGCATAAACAACAACCAGCCGCGTACATCGCCCGGTGCCGGCTCAGGCGTGCCTGCTATACTTTCGCTTCTTTGCCCCCGTAGTTAAATGGATATAACTTTCCCCTCCTAAGGGAAGATTGTAGGTTCGATTCCTGCCGGGGGCGCCAAGCCAGACAGGCCGGGGTGCCAGTCGTTCTTTAGGCTGACAGGTCACGGCAAAGGGTCTTGCTATGATCGTCTCGCACAGGGAGACATCATGGCGACCGAACCGCTTCTGTACGAGAAAAAAGATCATATCGCGGCCATCACACTGAACAGGCCCGAGGCTCACAACGCCCTTACGCCAAGAATGCTGTGCCTTTTGGCCGATGCGCTCATTGATGCCCGCGACGATCCTTCAGTCCGGGCAATCCTTCTCGCAGGATCAGGAGGCAAAGCCTTTTGCAGCGGCGGAGACCTGGGTCGTACTCTTCCACTTCTGACGGGCGATCGCCGGCCCGAAGATGCTTGGGATGAGCGTCTGCTTACCGACCCGGGGATCATGCAAGCGTCCTCCCTATGCGATCCCCAGCTACATAAACCGGTTGTGGCCGCAGTGACAGGCATATGCATGGCGGCAGGCGCCGAGCTCTTGTTGGGAACCGATATCCGGGTTGCCTCCATGGATGCCCGCTTTGCCTGGCCGGAAGTTCAGCGTGGCCTTATTCCGTTTGCCGGCTCCATGACAAGGCTGCCGGCACAACTTCCGTTTTGCCAGGCCATGGAGCTTATGCTGACGGGCGAAGCAATCAACGCCGAAAAAGCATTACAACTGGGACTGGTGAATTACGTGGTGCATGGGCCCGAGGTGATGGACGTTGCCCGACGGATTGCGCGACGCATCGCGGACAACGCTCCACTGGCAGTAGTCGAAATCAAGAAAACCACTCAGGCGTCGCTAGGAGTGCCGCCGATTGAGGCGTTCGCACTTGAAAAGGAGGCCTACAGGCGGGTCATGGCGACAGAAGACGCCCGCGAGGGCCCACGTGCGTTCATGGAGCGCAGGGCGCCCGTCTACCGCGGCCGATAGCCAGACGTGCTATGTCAACATGCGCAAGCCGCAGGCTTTTTTTGGCGCAAAATAAAGATTAAAGGTTCAAGGGTGTTTGCATGACAGCTATACAGCTTGATGGAAAAGTCGCTGTTGTTACGGGCAGCGGTCGCGGGGTGGGGCGCGAGATAGCAAAAGGGCTGGCGCGCGCGGGTGCCGCCGTGGTGGTAAACGACGTGGACAAGGCCGCTGCAGAAGAAGTCGTTGCGACCATACAGGCTGAAGGGGGGCAGGCGTTGGCGGAGGTCGTGGCCATAGGCTCGTCTCAGGCCGCGCAACGCTGTGTCGACAGGGCAGTGCAAGAATTCGGCCGGCTCGACATCATGTGTACCAATGCCGGCATACTTCGTGACAAGGTTCTCTGGAACATGTCCGACGACGATTTCGATGCCGTTATCGATACGCATCTGCGTGGCACCTTCACCTGCGCGAGGGCAGCTGTCAGGGTGTTTCGCGAACAGAATGACGGCGGACGACTCCTTCTGGTGTCGTCGATAGCGGGCCAGCGGGGCAATTTCGGTCAAACCAATTACGCCGCGGCAAAGGCGGGTATCGCCGCATTTGCGCGCACCTGGGCCATTGAGTGTGCCCGAATGGGGGTGACGGTCAATGCTGTGTTGCCCATGGCATTCACCCAGATGGTTGCCACCATTCCTTCCATGGCCCCTTATGTGGACATGATCGCTCAAGGCAAACCGTTGCCATCATCGTTGCGCTCGGGCATGGGTCTGGGCCTGCCCGAGGATGTGGCCCCCTTGTTCGTGTTCCTGGCTTCCGATGCCGCCCAAGAGATCACCGGGCAGTGCATAGGCCTGGGTGGCGACAAACTCACTTTATGGAGTCACCCTCAAGAAATTCGCAGTGCCTATCGCTCCGGCGGGTGGACGGCCGAGTCTATCGCAGAGGCATGGAAAAGTTCGGTTGGGCAGCAGTTGGAAACCTATGGCATACCCATGCCTGCGGATGAATGATTTGCTGGTGCCAATGGTGCTGTGGGGTTGGCCTGTATTGTTCGAACGCATCGGTCGACGCGTGACATCGCCAATAAGGCCAGAAGCGGTGATGCCTTAATGCTTGGGAATCGCGGCCTCTACCGGCCTGGCATCAAGCAGTTGGACCAGTACCGAGGGGTCGAGGCTGATCAGGTAACCGCGTCGGCCGCCATTCAGATAAATGCACGGGTAATCGAGCAAAGTCCGTTCTATCCATACCGGCATCTTCTTGCGGGTGGCAAATGGTGACGTGCCCCCGACCAAATAGCCGGAATGGCGTTGCGCCGTAGCCGGAGCACAAGGAGCGACTTTCTTGACTCCGATCTGACGCGCCAGGTTCTTGGTGGATACTTCGCAATCCCCATGCATCAGCACGATCAGCGGACGCGCGCTCTCGTCTTCCATGACAAGCGTCTTGGCGACCCGGTTGGGATCCACCCCCAACTGGCGCGCTGATTCCATGGCACCACCATGTTCAACGTAGTCATAGGGGTGCTCGTCGAACTTCACCTTGAGACGCCGCAGCAACTGCGTTGCAGGGGTTTCGGTTATGTGTTTTGCCATATTGAGGTTGTGCCCTAGCCACGTGGATGATGCTGCGCATGCAAGGTCTTGAGGCGCTCGCGGGCGACATGAGTATAAATCTGGGTAGTGGAAATATCCGAATGGCCCAGCAGCATCTGAACCACCCGAAGGTCCGCGCCGTGGTTGAGCAAATGCGTGGCAAAGGCGTGCCTGACCACATGAGGTGACAAGGGCACGTGAATATCTGCCTGCAGGGCGTGCTTGCGTACGATCAGCCAAAACGATTGGCGCGTCATGGGCGCGGCCCGAGCAGTTACGAACAATGCGTCGCAGCGTCGTGAACCCAGCAAGCGCGGCCTGGACTCGAGCATATAGCGCTCAATCCAGTGTGCGGCTTCCTGACCCAACGGGACCAGCCTGTCCTTGCCGCCTTTTCCCATGTTTACGCGCACTACGCCTTCCTGCAGGTTGACATCCAGCAGATTCAAGGCAACCAGCTCGGACACCCGCAAGCCGGTGGCGTACAAGGTTTCGAGCATCGCCCGGTCGCGCAGGCCCAGAGGTGTGGAGTCATCGGGTGCCTGCAGCAACGCATCCACCTGGTCTTCCGACAGCGTCTTGGGAAACCGGGCTGTTTGCTTGGCGGCCTTCAAGGGCAGACAAGGGTCGGCATTGACGCGACCATGTCTCATGGCCCACAAGTAAAACCGCTTCAGTGCAGCCAGGCGTCGATTGGCGGTAGTGGCCTTCGAGCTGGGGTGGCAGTGTGCAAACCAAGCTTGAATATCGGCTGTATCGGCCGCCTCGATGTCCTTCTTGTGATTTTCGAGCAGCCAGCGAGAAAACGCGCTCAGGTCGCGCCGGTAGGCAGATAGCGTATTTTCGGCCAGCCCATCTTCAAGCCAGACGGCGTCCAGAAATTCATCGATCGAGGCGGGTGCAACAAAATCCACGGCGAAGCCCGAAGTACAAGTCAAGAGGGATCCCAACAGGCAATTTTACTCATACCCCCACCTGAGACAGCACGGTACACTTTGCGGCATGGAAAACACCTTGCCATCCCTGACTCTTGACGACCTGGCTGCCGAAAGTGCCGATACGCTGGTGCTCACCGTCAATAACCGATATGCCCGTCGCATCTTGGCCAGCCTCTCGGCCAGGCTCGACCAACATCGGAGGGTTATGGCCTTGCCCGCCATTGTGCCGTTTCGCAGCTGGCTCAGGCAAGCGGGCGACGAACTGTCGTTTCTGCCCCAGGCCCGGCTCGCCTCGCATGTCATCGATGTGTTCGGCTCACGAAGCTTGTGGCAGCAGGTTATTTGCCAACTTGAAACCGAGAACCCGCTGCTCGACTCCGCACAAGCGGCAAGGTTGGCCATGGAAGCCGATCAAGTCATGTCCGAGTGGGGCGTTGCCGTGCTTCCCGAAGAAGAAACGGCCGATCACCAACGGTTCATTCAGTGGCACAACGAATACCGCAGACGGCTCGACGAACTTGATGCCGAAGACGCCACCCTTGGTTATGAACGAGTCTGCGAGGCTGTTGAGTCAGGTTTGTTGCCAAACACCTATGCACGTCTGGTTCTGGCAGGTTTTGCCGAAATCTCGCCTCGCATGCAGCGTCTTGTTTCCGCTTTCCAGCAGCAGGGCGTCGAACTCCTTACCCTTCGCGTCGACGCCACCCCGTCCACACATGTTTGTCGTGTGCCGGCTCCCGATCCCGACACCGAGTGGCGACTTGCCGCGCAGTGGGCATCCCGGATGCTGCGTGAATATCCCAATAAGCGGTTTGCCATCATCGCTGCGCAACTCGAAGCCGACGCTGCACTGGCGCATCGAGTCCTTCGCGAAGCGCTTGCGGGCCGGCCCGGGCATTCCGCGCCGGGTTACAACATTGCCGTGGCCCGACCGTTGGCACAGTGGCCGCTCGTCCGGGCGTCTCTGGCATGGTTGCGCCTGTTATCCCAGCTGATAAAAAAGGGGAAGTGTCGTCCCGCTGAAGCCGGCGAAGCCTTGTTGCTGGGGTACTGCATGGCACACTTGGCCGAAGCTGACGGGCGCGCACGCATTGATGCTGCTTTGCGCGCCGACGCCGTCGTCAGCCTTTCTGTTTCCGAGTTTGCGCGCCGGCTTGCGCAACTGACACCCCAACTTGCACAAGCCTGGTCGGCATGCTTCGAGCATGCTCTCGAAAACTCTTCAGCAGCAACTATCGAAACCTGGGTGGCGCGCTTCAGATACTGGCTGCAGCAATTGGGGTTTCCCGGCGAGACCGCAATGTCCAGTCACGCCTTCCAGACCATAGAGGCGTTCGAGCGGGTGCTCGAGCGCCTGGCGCAACAGACTGTCGTCATGGGTCGCGTAGACCTCTTCGAAGCGGTAGCGGCCTTGTCGACAATCACAATGCAAACGCCGTTCCAGCCGCAGCGTGATCCGGCGGCACGACTCGACGTGCAGGGTTTTCTTGAAGCCGAGGGCGGGCAGTGGGACGGAGTGTGGATTCTGGGTCTTACCGACGAGGTCCTGCCATCTGCTCCCAAGCCCAATCCGCTGTTACCCTTATCCGCCCTGAAGCGTGCCAACGCGCCGCGCGCAACCCCGGAACGAGAACTGCATTGGGCGCGTACCATGTTCAACTCGTTATTGTGTACTGCTCCCAGTGTATGGGTCAGTCATGCACTTCTAGAGGGCGAACGCCAACTTCGAGCCAGTCCACTCATCGCGGCGTATCCTTCCGAAACGCACTCCTGGCAATGGCCAGATGTTCACGTGGCCGTAATCGAAAGCCTCACCGACGACAAAGGCCCCGCGCTATCGCCGGACACCATTACAAAAGGGGGAATCGCCGTCATCGATACTCAGGCCCGGAATCCGCTGTGGGCGTTTGTCCGCTACCGCTTGGGTGCCAGTCAAATGAGTGACTACGCCGAAATGGCCAGTCAGAGCGCTCGTGGCATCTTCCTGCATCGAAGCATGGAACTGGTTTGCAAGAATCTGCTCAATTCCGATACGCTGCGCACCTGGCACGACCAAGGCAAGCTTGCAGACCTCATTCAAGACTCGGTCGAGTGTGCTGCAAATGAATGGCTGTTCGACTACGGGATGGCAGTGCGTGAACTCGAGATCAATCGGGCAGCCGCCATATTGCACGATTGGTTCGAACTCGAGCGCCATCGTGGCGAATTCTCTGTTCAGGCGATTGAGCAATCGTACGAATGGACGCGAGGGCCCTTGCGGCTCACATTGCGTCTGGATCGCATCGATCAGCTACCCGATGGTTCCCTGGCCGTCATCGATTATAAAACCGGCGGTGCAAGTATCGACCCACGTTCAGACTGGATGCGTGATCGGCCCGTGGGCTTGCAACTGCCGTTTTATGCTGCGGTGCTGGCTCAGGA
Organism: Pusillimonas sp.; assembly: GCF_029263785.1. Classification (GTDB taxonomy): domain Bacteria; phylum Pseudomonadota; class Gammaproteobacteria; order Burkholderiales; family Burkholderiaceae_B; genus Pusillimonas. Next base: position 33,082 of record NZ_JAJUFE010000010.1, read on the forward strand.
TCAGGCTCCGGTCAGCGCATTGCTAATGGTGCGGCTGCATGCACGCGGAATCGAGGTCAAAGGGCTTGCTGACGGCGACTGTGGCTTTACGGGGCCGGCGCACGTACACGAGTGGCCGGCCTTCGAACACCTTGATTGGGATGGCCTGATGGCCCAATGGCGTCGGCATGTCGAACTCGTTGCTGACGAGTACGCGAGCGGCCTGGCGGCCAACTACGTGCTGCGGCCTGACGATCTCAATTATTGCGACGTAATGCCTTTCCTGCGCCTTAATGAAGAGGTCGACCATGTCATTTAAGTCGCCATCCGATGCGGCCGTGCGCCGTCAGGCGCTGGATCCCGGTCGTTCATTTCTCATTCAGGCACCGGCGGGTTCCGGAAAAACCGAACTCCTCACTGATCGCATTCTTGCTCTGCTGGCAACAGTCGAGCGGCCCGAAGAAATTCTGGCAATAACGTTTACGCGCAAGGCTGCCTCCGAAATGCACGCGCGAGTGCTGGCCAAGCTCCAGGCCGGCCAAGGGCCAATGCCTCCAGAGCCGCACAAGCAGGCCAGCTGGCGCCTGGCTCAAAGTGCCATGGCCCGCAACACCCAGAAGCAGTGGAACTTGCTCGAATATCCAGCAAGGTTGGGAATTCGAACCATAGACTCGTTCTGTTCGGGGCTCGTGCGCCTTACTCCCTGGCTCAGCACACTGGGCGGATTGCCAAGCGTCACGGAACAGGCCGACGAACATTATCAAGAGGCGGCCAAAGCCACGTTGGCGATGGCGGATGACGACGAGAAAGTGGCGAGGCTGATCGCCCATCTGGATGTTGACTTGCGTGCTGCGCAGGACCTTATCGCAGCGATGCTGGCCAGCCGCGATCAGTGGTTGCCACTGCTGGGTGAGGGAAGCGATGCAGGCCGCCTGTTGCATAATCTGATCCAGGCAGTCCAGGCTGATCTCGTTCAGCTTGCGCAATGTATGCCGCCGGGATGGTCACAGGCGTTATCTCAACCGCTGTCTGCCGCGATCGAAGCATTGCGCAACAGCGAGAAGCCCTGCAGTTTCGAAGCTTTGTCCGGATGGGATGGCACTGCGCTCGAGCCATCCTTCTCCCAGCTTTCGCGTTGGCAGGCTCTTGCCAATGCCTTGCTGACCCAGACCAATACGCTGCGACGTACGGCAGACAAGCGTTTGGGCTTCGACCCCAAATCGCCCCACAAAGACACTTTCCTGAAGTGGTTGTCCGGATGTGATCCCGACGAGCCGTGGGTTGAATGCCTTGCCCGCATTCGCACTGCGCCTTCCGGTGGCTACGATCCCGAACAGCTGGCAGTTCTGGGCGATCTCATCCACGTTTTGTGGTTGGCCACAGCACAGCTCAAGCTTCGCTTCAGCGAAAAGTCCGAGGTCGATTTCATCGAAATATCTCAAAGTGCTCTTCAGGCCCTGGGCAGTGCCGACAATCCAAGCGATCTGCTACTGAAACTCGACGCGTCCATCAAACATTTGCTGGTCGACGAGTTTCAGGACACCAGCCAGTCTCAGATACGCCTGTTGACATCATTGACAGCGGGCTGGGAGCCCGGAGACGGCCGGACCGTGTTCCTGGTAGGTGACCCGATGCAGTCCATTTACCGCTTTCGCAAAGCAGAAGTAGGATTATTTCTGCACGCAAAGGAAAAAGGGCTTGGCAACATAGCTCTTGAGTCGCTTAACCTCACCGACAACTTCCGGTCCCAGGCCAACATTGTCGATTGGGTGAACCGCTCGTTTCAACCCCTTTTTCCGAGCCAGGCTGATCCAGGCATGGGCGCGATTCCCTATACGCCTTCTACCGCCTACCACGACGCCCTGGGCGATGTTGGCGTCGAACTGCATCCTGTCTGGACGCATGCGTCCATCGACCCCGCCTCGGCGTCGCTAACGGCTGAATCCATCGCAGTCCGGCTTGCGCGCGATGCGCTGAAGCGTCACGCCGACAGTAATCATCCTGTCGCAATTCTGGTTCGTGCACGCAGCCATCTGCAAGAAGTCGTTCGCCGGCTTGCAGCAGAAGGCATACCCTGCCGCGCGGTCGAGCTTTCCCCCCTTAAATCCCGCCAAGTCGTAAGCGATGCTGTCCAGCTTGCCCGGGCTTTGTCGCATCCTGCTGATCGACTTGCCTGGCTGTCGGTTTTGCGCTCTCCGATGTGTGGATTGACGTTAACGTCCTTGCACGCAATCTTTGGCAGCGATCATCACACTTCGCCGCGTGAGTTGCTGATGCGCTGGCTGCAAGGCGACCTCCAGAACCAGCTCGCGCCGGACGAGGCCGAACGCCTGCGGCATGCATGCTCGGTGTTGCTGGATGCCTCCAACTCGACGGGGAGTGTGCCGTTGGCTGCATGGCTGCAGTCCTGTTGGGAGCGTCTGGGCGGGCCACAGGTTTATCCCAGCCCCAGCGACAGGGCAGACGTCGAAAGTCTGTTTCGCCTGATCGAAAAGCTCTGGCCCTACGGAGGGCTGGATCCCGCCGAGCTCGAGCTGCGCCTTGAGCGTCTGTTCGCAGCACCCGAGGGGGCGGAGCGCTCGGTCGAGGTCATGACTATCCATAAGTCCAAAGGCCTGCAGTTCGAAACCGTGATCCTGATGGGAATGCATCGCCGGCCCCGCGCTGACACGCAACCCCTGTTGCGACTGGAACATAGCGAGGGGCGCTTGCTGCTGGGCCCGATCAAGAACCGGGCATCGGATGATCCCGACCCTGTTTCTACCTATCTGGCCGAACGTGAAAAGCGACGCGCCGCTTACGAGGCAGACCGCTTGCTATACGTTGCGGTTACGCGCGCATGCCAGCAATTACACCTTATCGGGGAAGTTGCTCTCGACGATGAAGGAGGCATCAAGGAACCATCGGCTTCGAGTCTTCTGGGGCGCCTGTGGCCGCATATGCGCCAGCCTGAGCCTCCTCCTCTGGCGGAAGTGCTTGCAGGTCAAAATGTACAGCCCCCCCGGTCAACCCCACGCCCCTTGCTGCGCGTCACTGCCGACAGGTTATCTCAGCCGTCGGCACCCGTGGGCGCAAGCGAGCCGGCATCAGTCTGGCAGTGGGCTTCCGACACTACCCACGAGGCGGCAATTGGTACTGTGGCTCATGCCTGGCTTGAACGGTTGGGACGCCAGGGCCTGGACGCGTGGTCAGAGTCACGCATACATGAGCACCTGCCGGTGATACGCAAACAATTGGGTCGGGCGGGGCTCCCGGTGTCCGCGCTCGACGCCGCGGCCCAGGTAGTCAGTCACACCTTGTGTGCTACCTTGGCAAGCGAGAAAGGGCGGTGGCTGTTGAATGCTGCCAAAGCTCAACGGGAATGGTCTTTACTTGATGTCTCTGGCCGCGTCTCGGTGATTGATCTTGCGATTGCCGACGAAGAGGGTTGGCTGGTGGTTGATTACAAGACTTCCATGCCACCCGCGACAGAAGACCCTGAACAGTTCGCGGCACGCATGAGATTGCGCCACGGCGAACAGTTGAAACGGTATTGCGAGCAGGTTGCCGCGCTCGACGGCCGCCCCGCGCGCGCAGCCCTGTACTTTCCCAGAGCCGATATTTGGCTGGAGTTCTGAAGATTCGTGCGACTCCTGTTAAACTTCGTGGTGGCGGGCCCCTTCGCATGGTCCGGCGGCAAACCTGGTCAGGTCGGGAACGAAGCAGCCATAGTCGCTAAGGGTCAGTGCCGAAGTCAGGCTCGCCGCCCCATTTTCAGTGGTTCCACGCCTGCACCTCAAGCCGTTCCGAATCCGGTACACTTTTCCTTTGTCCTCCGATTGCCTTCTGGTACGGGTCTTCCTGCATGACATATCTGGTGCTGGCACGCAAATGGCGTCCGCGTTCATTCGACACTCTGGTTGGCCAAGACCACGTGGTCCGCGCGCTGACCCACGCTCTGGACACCCAACGCCTGCATCATGCATGGCTGTTTACGGGTACTCGCGGGGTAGGTAAGACCACGCTTTCTCGTATTCTCGCCAAATCGCTGAATTGCGAACACGGCATCACGGCAAAGCCGTGCGATGCCTGCCGGGCCTGCGTTGAAATCGATGCCGGACGTTTTGTGGACTATGTCGAGCTCGATGCGGCATCGAATCGTGGTGTCGACGAAATGACGCAGTTGCTTGAACAGGCTGTTTATGCGCCCAGTTCCGGTCGCTTCAAGGTCTACATGATCGACGAGGTGCACATGCTTACCGGGCATGCGTTCAACGCCATGCTCAAGACCCTCGAAGAGCCCCCCCCACACGTCAAGTTCATTCTTGCCACGACAGACCCGCAAAAAATTCCTGTCACGGTGCTATCCAGATGTCTGCAGTTCAATCTCAAGCAAATGACCGCCGAGTCGATCGTCACTCATTTGCAGGAGGTTCTGGCGCAGGAAGACATTCCGTTTGAAGTGCCTGCGCTGCGTCTGATCGCTCAGGCCGCGTCAGGTTCGATGCGTGACGCCTTGTCTCTTACGGACCAGGCCATTGCCTACAGCGCCGGCAACCTTACCGTGGAAGCCATGCAGGGAATGCTTGGCACGATCGATCAGCGCTATCTGGTGCGCTTGCTGCAGGCCTTGGCCGCCGGCAAGGCTACCGAAGTGTTGGGCGTTGCAGATGAGTTGGCCACCCGTGGCTTGTCGTATTCAGGAGCTCTGGGAGACCTTGCGGTATTGCTTTCCAAAATAGCCATTCAGCAGCGCATACCCGGGGCACTAGGTTCCGAAGAGCCATTGATCGAAGAAGTGGTCGGACTGGCCGCAATGATGCACCCGGATCTCGTGCAGCTGTTTTACTCCGTAGCAGTACATAGTCGAAACGAGCTGTCACTGGCTCCCGACGAGTACGCAGGTTTTGTCATGGCCTGTCTGCGTATGTTGGCGCTTGCACCCGAAGCTGATTCTGCCGGCACAGGAAGCGGGGGCTCGGCAACGGGCTCGGGTTCAGATAGTACGATTGATGACAGGGCGGTGTCGCAAAGTGCGGCGGCACCTTCCAGCGATCCGTCGGGCGCCGTTGCCGAGCCGGGAACGAACGCAGCACAAGGCTCCGAAGAGGGTAAAAGACCTGCGGAACGCGAAGATAGCCGGCCTGAACCTTCCAATGCCACTTCGTCCGAGCCCGCTGATTCCTCGGCCGGCTCCGGCGCGGCTTCCAGGGTCATGGAGGCATCGGTGGCTTCTGTTCGGCCTGTCTCCCCATCAATCGTTGGCGTCGAACCAGCCAACGGCGCGGAGGCAGCCAATGACGTTGACGCAGCCAGTGACGTTGAAGCGCTCAGTGGCGTTAAAGCAGCCAATGACGTTGACGCAGTCAGTGACGTTGAAGCAGCCAGTGACGTTGAAGTGGCCAGGGATGTTGAAGCAGTCAGTAACGTTGAAGTAGCCGATGTCATTGAAACAGCGAATAGCGCTGAAATAGCTTCACAAACGAATTTCGATCCCGCCGCTGCAGATTCGGCTGATGGCGATATTCCGGCTTGGGAAGACATTCCCATCGACGCCGACTTTGGCAATTACGAGCCGTATCAGGATTCGGCTGATCCGGGTCCTGAAGCCTCTTTTGACCTGCCCGATGATGGTGCCGAGATTGGAATGGAAGCGGCCGCCCCCGACTCTGCAGGGGTGGCGCTTTTTGCAACTCGGCCTGCCAGGATCCGCTCACCCAAACTGGAGAGGATGAATGCCAGCGACTGGCCGGCGCTGGCAGCGAAATTGCCGGTTACGGGCCTGGCAGCCGAATTGGCGCGCCAAAGCGAGTGGCTTGGGGTCGAAGGCGATCTCATCCGATTGCGCGTGGCGGTTCGTACCTTGGCCGCCACCGCAGGCAAGGCCCGGCTGCGTACCGTGCTTTCCGAACATTTTGGCAAGGTCGTGCAGCTGGAAGTCGAGTTTGGTGCCACGGGCGACGAAACCGCGCACGCTGTGGCTCAGGCCGAACGAGCCGCCCGTCAAAAACAGGCCGAACATGACGTGCAGGCCGATCCGGTTGTTCGCGCGCTAATCAATGATTTCGGCGCTCATATTGTCCCGGGATCAGTTCGTGCCGTCACGAACGATCACAGGGCATGATTTTTTAATTTGAATGGAACCACGAACATGATGAAAGGACAGATTGCCGGGCTGATGCGCCAGGCGCAGCAAATGCAGGAAAACATGAAGAAGGCTCAGGAAGCCTTGGCTGACATCCTGGTCGAGGGTGCGGCCGGAGGCGGCCTGGTCAAAGTCACCATGACCTGCCGTAACGACGTCAAGCGAGTCTCGATCGATCCGTCATTGCTCGAAGAAGACAAAGAGATGCTGGAAGACCTGCTGGGTGCGGCCGTCAACGACGCCTTGCGCAAAGCCGAAGCCACTGCGCAAGAGAAGATGTCTTCCGTCACGGCAGGCCTGCCGCTTCCTCCTGGAATGAAGCTGCCTTTCTAAGTCCTCCATGTCGTCATCATTGCCGGAACCCGAGCCGCTCAAAGCGCTGATCGACGCCCTGCGCCGACTGCCGGGCGTCGGGGTGCGTTCGGCTCGGCGAATGGCGTATCACATGCTTCAACACGATCTGCCGGGCGCCGACCGTCTGGCGCGGGCGCTCAGCGATGCGGTGCGAAATTTGCGACATTGCGAGCGGTGCAACGGGTTCTCTGACGAAGCGATCTGCCCTGTATGCGCCAACCCCAAGCGTGATGCGTCTTTGCTATGTGTGGTTGAGACTCCCGCTGATCAGAACATGATCGAATCCAGTCACGGCTATCGGGGTTTGTATTATGTGCTGATGGGACGGTTGGCACCGCTTGAAGGCGTGGGGCCCGCCGAACTGCATTTTGATCGCCTGATTCAGCGGGCCACTGATGGCGAAGTGCGCGAGGTGATCCTTGCGACCAACTTCACGGCCGAAGGCGAAACCACCGCTCATTATCTGGCCGAAGCCCTGCGTTCGCATGGCTTGTCAGTAAGCAGGCTGGCCCGCGGTGTACCTGCGGGCAGCGAGCTCGAGTATGTGGACGCCGGAACGATCGCGTGGGCGCTCATGGAGCGACGAAGCTCGTAAATAATCCGGGCTGCCTGCATCGCCCTCGATGCATCCGGCCAGGTCAGACCGTGTTGGCCGGGACTCCTGCTCGCAATTGTTCAATGAGCGCATCAAGTTTGGCTGCATCGGCGGCGAAGATACGTATGCCTTCTGCGAGCTTGTCGCTGGCCATGGCATCCATATTGAGTGATGTGCGGAATTTAACTTCGTCCATCTGAATTTGCTCTGGCGGGTTTTGCACGGCTTTGACGGGATCAAGCTGGCGCGTGAGCGGTTCGGTGCTTTGGGCCAGTTCGGCCAGCAAGTCGGGGCTGATGGTAAGTAGGTCGCAGCCCGCCAAGGCACGAATCTGATCAATGTTTCGGAAACTGGCCCCCATGATTTCGGTGGGAATTCCGTAGGCCTTGTAGTAGCGATAAATATTACGAACCGACTTCACGCCTGGATCGTTTGCGCCGGCATTGGCGACTTCGTCCCAATCCGGGCCGGCCGATTTCTTGTACCAGTCGTAGATTCGACCCACAAACGGCGAAATAAGCTGGACCTTGGCCTGGGCGCAGGCCACGGCCTGCGTGAGGCTGAACAGCAAGGTCAGGTTGCACGCAATGCCTTCTGCCTGCAAGGCCTTTGCAGCCTGGATGCCTTCCCAGGTGGAGGCGATCTTGATGAGCACCCGATCTCGAGAAATTCCTGCGAGCCGGTAAAGTTCAATGATCTGTCGAGCCCTGATGATGGTGGCCTGGGTGTCGAATGACAGTCGGGCATCGACTTCGGTTGAGACCCGGCCCGGCACGATCTGCAGGATTTCGCGTCCGAATGCGACCAACAGGCGGTCTACCAGTTCTTGAACAGGCGCGCCAGGGTGGTCGGCCACCGTTCGCTCGAGCAAGGGGCGGTAGGCGTCCTTTTGCACAGCCTTCAGGATCAGCGACGGGTTGGTGGTCGCATCTGTCGGACGATGGGCCTTCATGGCTTCGAAATCGCCGGTATCGGCGACAACCGTGGTGAATTGGCGCAGAGCTTCGAGTTGATTGGTCATGTTCAGAGTTTCTGTAAGCGTACAAGCATCCCTACAGTATAGGGGCAAAGTCGGCTTTACCTCATAAGGCGTGTGGTTGCGTATTGCCTGCGTGGTCAGGGAGGAGTCGCATCTCAAGGTATAATTGGAGGGTTTACTTACTGACTTTATAACCGGGGTTTAGCGTTGCTGCCGTCATTACTTCCAGAGGGGTGCGAATCCACTCCTACCGCAATCCTGGCCTTGGCGGACGGTACTATCTTCAGGGGCGTCTCGATCGGCGCTGAAGGGCATACTGTCGCCGAGGTCGTCTTCAATACATCCATGACGGGCTATCAAGAGATCATTACCGATCCCAGCTATAGCGGCCAGATAGTCACCCTCACATATCCGCATATCGGCAACACCGGCATCAACGCTGAAGATGTCGAATCTACCCGCATCCATGCGGCAGGTCTGGTTGTTCGCGATTGTTCTTTGCGTGTTTCCAGCTTCCGGGCCACGATGTCCCTGCCTGCTTACTTGAAGCAGCAGGGCGTGGTGGCCATTTCAGGCGTCGATACTCGCAAGCTTACCCGGATCTTGCGCGACAGCGGTGCCCAGGGCGCCTGTATTCTGGTCGGGGAAGACGAGGCGAAAGCCGTCGAGCTGGCTCGCAGCTTCCCGGGTATGGCCGGCCAGGATCTGGCTCGTACCGTGTCCACAAAAAGCATCGCGTCCTGGAACGAAGGTACCTGGAAGCTTGGCTCCGGCTTCCGCCAGATCGGCGAGGGTGCTCATCATGTCGTCGCGTACGATTTTGGCATCAAGTCGAATATTCTCCGTTTGCTGGCCGATCGCAACTGCCGGATTACCGTAGTGCCGGCACAAACTCCGGTCGAAGATGTGCTCGCTCTCAAGCCTGATGGCATCTTTTTATCGAATGGTCCCGGCGACCCCGAACCTTGTGACTATGCCGTCGAGACAGCCCGTGCCGCCATCAGCCGAAAGATCCCGTTGTTCGGGATCTGCCTGGGCCAACAGATCATCGGTCTTGCAGTCGGGGCCAAAACCGTCAAGATGAAGGCGGGGCACCATGGTGCCAACCATCCGGTCCACGAGCTCAATTCGGGCCGGGTTTTCATCACCAGCCAGAACCACGGGTTTAATGTCGATGCCGACACCTTGCCGGCAAACGCCCGCGTCACCCATGTGTCGTTGTTCGACGGTACGTTGCAGGGCTTCGAACTAACCGACGCACCCGTTTTCTGCTTTCAGGGTCATCCCGAGGCCAGTCCGGGTCCTCACGACATCGTCGTGCTTTTCGACAAATTCATCAGCCTCATGGCCCAGAACACCTAATCAGCACCATGGCAAAGCGTACAGACATAAAAAGCATACTCATCATCGGCGCGGGCCCGATCGTAATCGGTCAGGCCTGTGAATTCGACTATTCCGGCGCCCAGGCTTGCAAGGCGCTCAAGGCCGAGGGGTATCGAACCGTTCTGGTCAACAGCAATCCGGCCACCATCATGACCGACCCGGAAACGGCGGACGTCACCTACATCGAGCCCATTACATGGCAGGCAGTCGAAAAAATCATCGAGCGCGAAAAGCCCGACGCCCTGCTGCCCACCATGGGTGGACAAACCGCGCTTAACTGTGCCCTGGATCTTGCACGCCATGGCGTGCTCGAGAAGCATGGCGTCGAGATGATTGGTGCCAATGCCGTGGCCATTGACAAGGCCGAGGATCGCCAGAAATTCAAAGAGGCCATGACCGCGATTGGTCTGGAATCCGCCAAGTCGGGCGTCGCACATTCCATGGACGAAGCCTGGGCGGTTCAAAAGCGCATTGCCGAAGAAACCGGTTCGGCCGGCTTCCCCGTGGTGATCCGGCCCAGCTTCACCTTGGGCGGCACTGGTGGTGGTATTGCCTACAACCAGGAAGAGTTCGAAGTCATTTGCCGGCGTGGTCTCGAAGCTTCGCCTACCAACGAACTGCTTATTGAAGAATCGTTGTTGGGCTGGAAAGAGTACGAGATGGAGGTTGTCCGCGACTGCGTCGACAATTGCATTATCGTGTGCTCGATCGAAAACCTTGACCCCATGGGTGTACATACGGGCGACTCGATCACGGTTGCCCCGGCGCAGACCCTTACCGATAAAGAATATCAAATCATGCGAGACGCCTCGATCGCAGTATTACGCGAGATCGGCGTCGATACTGGCGGTTCGAACGTCCAGTTTGCCGTCAATCCTGCGAACGGGCGCATGATCGTAATCGAGATGAACCCACGTGTGTCGCGTTCATCGGCCCTGGCATCAAAGGCCACCGGCTTCCCTATTGCCAAAGTCGCTGCTCGCCTGGCGGTTGGCTATACGCTGGACGAGCTCAAGAACGAGATCACCGGCGGTGCCACGCCCGCGTCGTTCGAGCCCACCATCGACTATGTCGTGACCAAGGTGCCGCGTTTCGCATTCGAGAAATTCCCGCAGGTCGATTCCCGCCTTACCACTCAAATGAAATCGGTGGGCGAGGTCATGGCCATTGGCCGTACCTTCCAGGAGTCTTTCCAGAAAGCGCTTCGCGGACTCGAAGTGGGTGTCGATGGGCTTAACCAGAAGACGACTGATCGCGAAAAACTGCAGGTTGAACTGGCTGAACCCGGCCCAGAGCGCATCTGGTATGTGGGCGATGCGTTCGCACAGGGCTTCAGCCTCGAAGAAGTGCATGCCCTCACGCATATCGATCCCTGGTTCCTGGCCCAAATCAAGGAAATCGTCGATATCGAGCTGGCGCTCGAGCAAAAGACCCTGGCTGATCTTGACCGCGACACGGTCTGGCAACTGAAGCGTCGTGGCTTCTCAGACCGCCGCCTGGCTTTCCTGCTGGACACGTCCGAGACCGAGTTCCGGAAGCTGCGTCATCAAATGGGGGTGCGCCCGGTGTACAAGCGCGTCGATACCTGCGCAGCCGAGTTCCCCACCAAAACCGCCTACATGTACTCTACCTACGAGGACGAATGCGAAGCGGCACCCACTGATCGCAAGAAGATCATCGTTCTTGGCGGTGGCCCCAACCGCATCGGGCAAGGGATTGAGTTCGACTATTGCTGTGTCCACGCGGCGCTTGCACTGAGCGAAGATGGTTTCGAGACCATCATGATCAACTGTAATCCCGAGACAGTATCCACCGACTACGACACCTCCGACCGGCTTTATTTTGAGCCGCTGACGCTCGAGGATGTCCTCGAAATCGTGCACAAGGAAAACCCCGCAGGCATGATCGTTCAGTACGGCGGTCAGACGCCCCTGAAGCTGGCGCGTGCGCTCGAGGCCAATGGCGTGCCCATCATCGGCACGAGTCCGGAATCCATTGACGTTGCCGAGGATCGCGAGCGCTTCCAGAAACTGCTCAACAAGCTGGGCTTGCGTCAGCCGCCCAACCGCACGGCCCGCACCGAGGGCGAAGCCATGGCCCATGCCGCAGAAATCGGCTATCCGCTGGTGGTCCGGCCCAGCTACGTGCTTGGTGGCCGTGCCATGGAGATCGTTCACGAACCCCAAGACCTCGAACGCTATATGCGTGAGGCTGTCAAGGTCAGCAACGATTCGCCGGTGCTGCTGGATCACTTTCTGAACAACGCCACCGAAGTTGACGTCGACTGCATTGCCGACGGCGAAGTTGTATTTATTGGTGGTGTCATGGAACACATCGAGCAGGCGGGGGTTCACTCGGGAGACTCGGCATGCAGCCTGCCACCCTATTCGCTTTCCGGTGAAACCATTGCCGAAATTGAGCGTCAGACGGCACTCATGGCTCGTGCCCTTAACGTCAAGGGGCTGATGAACGTGCAGTTTGCCATACAGAACGGCGATGTTTACGTTTTGGAAGTCAACCCGCGTGCTTCGCGTACCGTCCCCTTTGTTTCCAAGGCGACGGGATTGCAACTGGCCAAGATTGCGGCCAGGGCCATGGCCGACCGCTCCCTGGCTTCGCAAGGCATTACCAAGCAAGTGGTGCCTACGTATTTTTCCGTGAAGGAGGCCGTCTTCCCGTTTGTGAAGTTCCCCGGCGTCGACACCATTCTTGGTCCGGAAATGAAATCGACGGGCGAAGTGATGGGAGTAGGTGAAAGTTTTGGTGAAGCTTTTGTCAAGTCGCAGCTGGCCGCGGGTGTTGCGTTGCCAGAGTCGGGCGTCGCATTTATCAGCGTGCGCGACCAGGACAAGCCTCGCGCGGTCGAAGTGGCGCGAGGCCTTATCGACCTTGGCTTCAAAGTGGTTGCCACGCGCGGGACTGCGGCCGCCATCGAAGCCGAAGGCCTGCCCGTGCAAGTTGTGAACAAAGTGACCGAAAGCCGGCCGCATATCGTCGACATGATCAAGAACCAGGAAATCTCACTGGTAATCAACACCGTCGAAGAACGTCGCAATGCCATCGCGGATTCCCGCATGATTCGCACCAATGCGCTGCAGGCTCGACTGGCTTTCTTTACCACCATAGCGGGTGCCCGCGCTGCCGTCGAAGGTTTGCAATACTTGCGCCATGGCGGTGGCCTCAAAGTGTATCCCTTGCAGGAGCTGCACGCCGGCTTGCAGTAAGGCGCCAGCGGCACCAACTACGGGCGTCGCAGCCTGGCAAGGTCAGCCACTTTGGGCAAGCGGCTGATTGCGAACAAGGACTAATAAGGGGCAGTGACACAAGTCGCTGTCCCTTCTTGTTTCGCGAAAGAGGCGAAGCCGTCAACGAGCTGCCGGCTTTCTCTGCCGGCCTTGCAGTTTTTCATGCCCTACGCGTAAACTCTTGCCCCAGCATTGCCCCTTTCCATAATCCACAAGGCATAAAGAAAAGGCATACAGAAAATGTCGCAATCCTACTTCCCCCGCTGGAAACCCGTTATCAATCGGTCTGACGACATGGTGGTGCAGCCTGACGAGTATCTGCCTGCGCCGCAAAGCGTTGCCATGGGCGCCCAGCATGTCGTCGCCATGTTCGGCTCGACCATCCTGGCACCGCTACTGATGGGTTTTGACCCCAACGTTGCCATCCTCATGTCCGGTATTGGCACGCTCATTTTCTTCCTGTTTGTCGGGGGAAGGGTACCAAGCTATCTGGGCTCAAGTTTCGCCTTCATTGGCGGAGTGATTGCTGTTACCGGCTACGCAGGTTCGGGGCCCAACGCCAACATCGGTCTGGCGCTGGGTGCGATCATTATCTGTGGCCTTGTCTACACCCTGATCGGCCTCATAGTGTGGTGGATCAACGCGCGATCGGGCGATGGCGCGCAATGGATCGACCGCCTCATGCCGCCTGTCGTGACAGGTTCCATCGTGGCCATAATCGGTCTGAATCTGGCCCCGATTGCAGCCAAGGGGGCAATGGGTGGAAGCACATTCGAAGCGCTCATGGCCTTGGTTACCGTCCTGTGTGTGGGTGGCATCGGCGTGTATACGCGCGGTACCACGCAGCGTTTGCTGATTCTGGTGGGCTTGCTGCTGTCCTGCGTGATTTATGGGGTGCTGACCAATGGACTGGGATTGGGGGCGCCGCTTGATTTCAGTGGCGTAGCGAATGCGGCCTGGTTCGGTTTGCCAAGCTTTTCCAGCCCCGTGTTTGATTTTCATGCCATCAGCATTATCGCGCCGGTAGCTATTATTCTCGTCGCTGAAAACCTGGGGCACATCAAGGCGGTCAGTGCCATGACAGGTCGGAACCTGGATATATATCTGGGTCGCGCCTTTGTGGGTGACGGTGTGGCGACCATGGTTTCGGGTGCTGTCGGCGGTACCGGTGTTACCACATACGCCGAAAATATCGGTGTTATGGCCGTGACCCGGATTTACTCATCGCTGGTGTTTGTCATCGCCGCCGGCATCGCCATCTTGCTGGGTTTCTCTCCGAAATTTGGCGCTCTGATCCAGCTTATCCCGGGCCCTGTTCTGGGCGGTATGTCGGTAGTGGTCTTCGGCCTGATTGCCGTAGCCGGAGCCCGGATTTGGGTGGTCAACCAGGTAGACTTCAGCAACAACAAGAATCTGATCGTTGCTGCCGTCACGTTGGTGCTTGGCGCCGGCAACTTCTCGATAGCGTTCGGTGCTTTCAAGCTTGACGGCATTGGCACCGCCACGTTCGGTGCAATCATCCTGCATGCCCTGCTGAGCCTCCGCCAAAAGTCCTGAAGGCAGATTTGCAGCGCCTGCAAGGGGGCTTGCAATTTGCAGGGATTTTGCGCACAATAACTCGTACATCCCCGGTTCCAGGAGAGCCGGGGTTTTGCATTACGTCGAAAAACCCGGCGTGTAAAGCAAAGCCACAACAACAACTCAAGACCCAATCTTGTAAAACATATCAACCCCGGCTGCGGTCTGTCGCCAGGGTTCACCATCAGAGGCGCTCCCTCGTTGCGGAGCGTCTTTTACTTTCATTCAGGAACACCATGGCTGCCATACCATTGACAGCAAGCGGCGCTGAACGCTTGCAACAAGAACTGCATCGCTTGAAAACCATCGAGCGTCCCGAGGTCATCAACGCCATTGCCGAAGCACGTGCCCAGGGCGATCTGTCCGAAAATGCCGAGTACGATGCTGCGCGTGAGCGTCAGGCATTTGTCGAGGGACGCATTCAGGAACTCGAAGGTACCTTGTCAAACGCCCAGATCATCGATCCGACGACGCTCGACGTCGAGGGCACAGCCGTCTTCGGTGCAACAGTCGAAATCGAAGATCTTGAAACCGGCCAGAGGCTCTCGTACCAGATCGTTGGTGACGCCGAAGCGGATATCCGCTCGAACCGCATTTCGGTTTCCAGCCCTGTGGCGCGGGCCCTCATCGGCAAATCCGAAGGAGACGTCGTCGAGGTCCAGGCCCCCGGCGGCGTGCGCGAATACGAAATCGTCAATATCAGCTATATCTAAGTGGCGCGCCTGGGCCGATGCCGGCGTCCCGCCCCGGCCGTCATTGAGTTGCGTCGCCCGCACACGTCGGCGAATCCCGGGAATCCGGGCGCGACATGTAGTCGACAGATTTCAGCGTAAAATGACGAATTCGCGCTTTTATTGATGCGTTGCCCAGGTGCGCAGCAAAAAAAGGCCCCCAGCTTTGGGGGCGTTTTGTTTTTGTTTGCATGGCTCGTTCTGGAAACCGTGCGTTGTAGTTGATTTTTGTGTTTTGGGCAGGGGTGGCGAGCGTTGCCGCTACGTGGCGTTGGGTGGCAAGCCGCCTCAGCCCGAGCGCTTTCGTCCGGCTGGCGACGCGCTGCGGCGCATCCCGGCACGCAATGTCAGGGAGCTTCCGCTGCGGCGTGGAATTCCATGGGCAGGTGTAGTGGCACGGCGGGAGACAGGAGCGGACGCCTTGCCGGCTGCCTTGCGAGCGGTCTTGCGCGCGGGTTTTACACCAGCGGCGGCCGCTTTCTTGGGGATGTAGGGGTCTGAAGGCTTGCGCTGAGCGCGCGTGGTATTGCGGGCTTCTTCCTCGGCTTTAAGTTTGGCCGCATCGGGCCGGTACAGGACCAGCGTCTTGCCCAGATGATGCACGGCGGCGCAAGAGAGCTCCTCGCAAATGGTTTCAAGCGTAAGGTCGCGTTCGGCGCGCTCTTGGCCGTTAACCCTTACCTTGATCAATTGGTGAGCGTTCAGATTGAGATCAATTTCTTTCAGAACGGCGGGAGTCAGCCCCTTGTCGCCAATCAGGACGACCGGGTTCAATGGGTGGGCAGCAGCGCGTAGCGCACTGCGCTCTTGAGATGTAATGTCGAGTTTGGGCATAGTGGAATTGTACGGGAATGGCCAAAAAAAAATTCTCTAAAAACTGGGTTCACCAGCACATCAACGACCCATATGTGAAAATGGCGCAACAAAAGGGCTACCGTGCTCGTGCCGCCTTCAAGCTGATTGAAATCCTCGACTCCGAAAAGTTGATGCGCAAAGGCGACATTGTGGTCGATCTTGGCTCCGCGCCCGGCAGTTGGTCTCAAGTCGCGCGTGAGCGCCTGGCCGGGCCCGGTGGAGTGGTTCAGGGCCGGATCATTGCCCTCGACATGCTTCCCATGGAGCCCGTCGCCGGTGTGGAATTCATACAGGGCGATTTTCGCGACGACACTGTGCTCGAGCAGTTGAAACAGATTGTGGGCGATTCGCCGGTAGATCTTGTGATTTCCGATATGGCCCCCAATTTATCTGGTGTGGAGTCAGCCGATTCGGCGCGCATCCAGCATGTATGCGAACTGGCGCTCGATTTTGCCTGTCGCCACCTGCAACCTGACGGCGCGCTTATTGTCAAAGCTTTTCATGGAAGTGGTTTCTCGCAAATTGTCGAAACCTTCAAGAAGCATTTTCGACGCGTCGTCGAGCGCAAGCCCAAGGCGTCGCGCGATAAATCATCTGAAACATTTTTAGTGGCCCGGGGCCTGAAAGCCGGGGCGAAACACAGCGATATTCGTTCTGACGGGTTAGAATGAATCATTCGAGCATCTGATCGCTTGCCAACGACGCGGGGCGGCTTGTCAGATACAGGTTATGTAGGAGGTTGGCGTTGAACAACTCATTTTCCAAGGTCGCCATATGGATGGTGATCGCGCTGGTACTTTTTACTGTTTTCAAACAGTTTGACGGCCGCGTTGCATCTACCGATACGGTTACCTACACCCAATTCATGTCCGACGCGCAGGCTGGCAAGATCAGCAAGGTCGATATTCAGGGCGACACCATTTACGTCACGCCAGATTCCGGTCGTCCCTACAGCCTGACTTCCCCGGGCGATCTCTGGATGGTGCCTGAACTGGTCAAGGCAGGCGTCGAGGTCTCGGGCAAGGCGCGCGAAGAGCCTTCTTTCCTCACCAGCCTGTTCATCTCCTGGTTCCCCATGTTGTTGCTGATCGGCGTCTGGATTTTCTTCATGCGCCAGATGCAAGGCGGAGGCAAGGGAGGTGCGTTCAGCTTCGGAAAGTCACGCGCCCGCATGATGGACGAAAACACCAATAACATCACCTTCGCCGATGTGGCGGGCTGCGACGAAGCCAAAGAAGACGTCACCGAACTGGTCGATTTTCTTCGCGATCCCACCAAGTTCCAGCGGCTTGGCGGCCGCATTCCGCGAGGCGTATTGCTGGTTGGTCCTCCCGGAACGGGCAAGACGCTGTTGGCCA
The DNA here is from genome assembly GCF_029263785.1 of Pusillimonas sp. GTDB lineage: Bacteria > Pseudomonadota > Gammaproteobacteria > Burkholderiales > Burkholderiaceae_B > Pusillimonas. Next base: position 50,263 of record NZ_JAJUFE010000010.1, read on the forward strand.
AGGCAATCGCCGGCGAAGCCAAGGTTCCCTTCTTCAGCATCTCGGGCTCCGACTTCGTCGAGATGTTTGTCGGGGTGGGTGCTGCACGCGTTCGCGACATGTTCGAAAACGCCAAGAAGCAGGCTCCCTGCATTATCTTCATTGACGAGATCGACGCCGTAGGACGTCAACGCGGCGCCGGTCTTGGCGGTGGTAACGACGAACGCGAGCAAACGCTCAACCAGTTGCTGGTCGAAATGGACGGTTTTGAAACCGGCCAGGGCGTCCTGGTCATTGCCGCCACCAACCGTCCTGATGTACTTGATCCGGCGCTTTTGCGTCCTGGTCGCTTCGACCGCCAGGTGGTGGTGTCCCTGCCCGATATTCGCGGTCGCGAGCAGATTCTCAAGGTGCATATGCGCAAGGTGCCTCTTGCGCCCAATGTCGATCCGCTCATCCTGGCGCGCGGCACGCCGGGCTTCTCGGGTGCCGACCTCGCCAACCTGGTCAACGAAGCCGCATTGTTTGCCGCCCGGCGCAATGGCCGCACCGTCGACATGAGCGATTTCGAAAAGGCCAAGGACAAGATCATCATGGGCGCCGAGCGCCGTACCCTGGTCATGCCCGAAGAAGAACGTCGCAATACGGCGTATCACGAATCTGGGCATGCCCTTGTGGCGCGCAGTCTGCCCAAGACCGATCCGGTTCACAAGGTCACCATCATTCCGCGAGGCCGTGCGTTGGGTGTCACCATGCAGTTGCCCGAAGGTGATCGCTACAGCATGGACAAAGAGCGCCTGCTCAACATGATCGCCGTACTGTTTGGCGGACGTATCGCCGAAGAGGTGTTCATGAACCAGATGACCACCGGTGCTTCGAACGACTTCGAGCGGGCTACGGCCATTGCGCGCGATATCGTCACGCGCTACGGCATGACCGACTCTCTGGGCCCGGTTGTGTACGCCGAAAACGAAGGCGAGGTCTTTCTTGGACGCAGCGTCACGAAAACGACGCATGTCTCTGAGTCCACCATGCAGAAGGTCGATCAGGAAATTCGCAAGATCATCGACGAGCAATATAAGGTTGCCCGCGACATCATCGAAAACAACCGTGACAAGATGGAAGCCATGGCAGCCGCGCTGCTCGAATGGGAAACCATCGACTCCGACCAGATCGACGACATCATGGAAGGTCGGCCACCACGTCCACCCAAGAACCTGGACGCGCCCGATTCCTCTTCAACCCCGTCGTCCGGTGCGCCGGCAGTCGGGGGCGGTAATGCGGCCGCTACGCCGGTGTAAATTAACCGTATTTCCTTCATGAGCGCCAAGTTGCTCTGCGGGCGGTTCGAGCTCTCTCTCGAACGCCCGCTGGTCATGGGAATTCTTAACGTGACCCCGGATTCGTTCTCCGACGGATCCCGCCATCTTGAAACGGATAAGGCCATTGCCCATGGTCGCAACATGGTGGCTGAGGGCGCCGACATCATTGATATCGGTGCCGAATCCACTCGCCCCGGTGCAACCCCGGTTCAGCTACAAGAAGAACTCGAACGGCTGCTGCCCGTGATAGAAGGCTTGCGCGAAGTGGGTGTGGCCTTGTCCGTCGATACGTTCAAGCCCCAAGTCATGCGACGCGTCCTGGACGCAGGCGCCGACATGATCAACGATATTTACGGCTTTCGCATGCCCGGTGCGCTGGATGCAGTGGCGACATCGCATTGCGGACTATGTGTCATGCACATGCAGGGCGAGCCTCGCACCATGCAGCAGGCCCCCCAATATGACGATGTCGTTGCCGAGGTGCGCGACTTCCTTCGCGAGCGTGTGGCCACACTCCAGGCGCAAGGGGTTCACCCTCAGCGAGTTCTCTTGGATCCGGGCTTTGGCTTTGGTAAAAACGCTCAGCATAACTACGAATTGCTGGGTCGATTGGAAGATCTTTTTTTCGATGACTATCCCTTGCTGGTGGCACTGTCTCGCAAGACGATGATCGGCCATGTCACGGGTCGTGAACCCGGAGAGCGTCTGGGCGGCAGCATCGCGGGAGCGCTTGCGGGTATCGCTCGCGGCGCGGCCATGGTGCGCGTTCACGATGTTGCCCAGACAGTAGACGCCATCAAGGTGTGGCAAGCAGTACAACACGGAGTATCTGCATGAGCGATCGCAAGTATTTTGGCACTGACGGGGTGCGCGGCGTGGTGGGTGGACCCATCATCAATCCGGAATTCACATTGCGGCTTGGCTATGCTGCCGGTCAGGTCCTTGCACAGCATCACAATCCTGTACGCGGTCGCCCCACCGTGGTCATTGGCAAAGACACCCGGATTTCGGGCTATATGCTCGAATCCGCATTAGAGGCCGGTCTTTCGGCCGCAGGCGTTGATGTGCTGCTGGCCGGTCCGGTACCCACTCCCGCCATTGCTTATCTGACCCGCGCCTTGCGTCTGGCGGCCGGCGTGGTCATAAGCGCTTCGCATAACCCCTACCAAGATAACGGCATCAAGTTTTTTTCGGCGCAGGGCATGAAGCTGGCCGATGAGATCGAAGAGCGTATCGAAGCGGTGATCGATCAGCCCCTGGGCTGCGCCGATTCCGAGCACCTGGGCAGGGCTCGGCGCATTGACGATGCCTCGGGTCGCTACATTGAGTTTTGCAAAAGCACCTTCCCCAACGAGCTTGATCTGTCGGGGATGAAGATTGTGGTAGATGCTGCTCACGGTGCTGCCTACCAGATTGCTCCCCATGTCTTCCGCGAACTGGGTGCCGAGGTTTTTCCCATCGGCTGTCAGCCGGACGGCTTCAATATCAATGAGGGTGTCGGCGCATTGCATCCCGAGGCAATGGCGGCTGAAGTCAGAGCGCGCGGTGCTCATGTGGGTATTGCTCTGGACGGCGACGCCGACCGCTTGCTGATGGTCGATGAAACCGGTCGCATCTACAATGGCGACGAGCTCCTGTACGCCATCGTGCGCGACAGGCACGCCCAGAGCAAGGTGCAGGGTGTAGTGGGTACGCTCATGACCAACTTCGGCTTCGAGAAAGCCATGAACGCATTGGGCATTGAGTTCGAGCGCGCCAAGGTTGGTGATCGGTACGTGCTTGAAAGCCTCGTGCGCAAGGGGTGGCTCTTTGGTGGCGAGAGCTCCGGCCATTTGTTGTGTCTCGACCGTCATACTACTGGCGATGGCATTATTGCCGCCCTGCAGGTCTTGACTGCCATGCGGCGCAACGGGCTGAGCCTGTCCGAGGCGGTAGGAGATCTGCAAATGTACCCTCAGGAAATGGTCAATGTTCCCTTGCAACCAAACACTGCCTGGCAAGATCATCCAGGGCTGATTCAGGCTCGCGAGCGGGTCGAGCGCGAACTGAACGGGCGGGGCAGGGTGTTGATCCGTGCCTCGGGTACCGAGCCGAAACTTCGTCTGATGGTCGAGGCCGAAGACCTTGAGCTGGCGCGGCAAAGTGTGCGGGAATTGGTTGCAGTCGACTTAACAAAGCGGTAACGTAGCCATCAAATACTTGAAACATTCTGCGGCCATAATGTCGCAATGTTTGTGGAGCGATATCTATGTTAGAGCTTGCGCGAGTCAACGGCGAACCTGAAGTCGGAGTTGCATGGTCCGACCGATCGGCCGGGGGGTTGGTACTGGGCCTGGCCCGAACCAACGAAGAGCTCGAGTCGATTCAGCGTTTGCGTTACGACGTGTTCACCAAAGAAATGAACGCCGTTTTTCCGGATGCGGTGGACGGCCTGGATTCTGACCGTTTCGACCCCTGGTGCGAACATTTCATGGTGACGGAAGCCGGCACGGGCCAGGTGGTGGGCACCTATCGATTGCTTACTCCCGCCAATGCCATCAAGGCCGGTGGCTATTATTCCGAATCAGAGTTTGATATTTCATCGCTTGATGGCATCCGTTCGTCACTGGCCGAGGTGGGCCGTTCCTGCATTCATCCGGATTACCGTCGCGGTTCGGTCATTATGCTGCTTTGGTCGGGCATTGCGGCCCTCATGCAACAGGGCGGGTATCAGTACGTTCTCGGGTGCGCCAGCGTCAGCTTGCGCGACGATGGAGTCACGGCCGCCGAGGTATGGCGAGCTGCCAAGAAAAGCATGGCCTCGGGCCGCAGTCCGCATCGGGTAGCGCCGCTGCACCGGTATCCGGTCGAACGCCTCAACAGCCAACTTCCGGCCCGCGTGCCTCCGCTGATCAAAGGATATTTGGCCCTGGGGGCTACCATTTGCGGCGAACCCGCCTGGGATCCAGACTTCAATACTGCCGATTTTCCAGTATTGCTTGATATTGCCCAGGTCGATCCGCGCTATCGCAAGCATTTCGGACTCGACTAAAAACCGCAGTCGAACGAGCCCGAAAATGAAATGCCCCGGCCTTGACCGGGGCTTTCTCATAAAAAGAACCTGCCTTACCTTTCGATCAGTTGCAGGTCCAGGCCAGTCTTGCTCCAATCGGCGGCCTCGCGCTGCAATGAGTACTCGGACAAGGGGTGGGTCTCGAGCCAGGCCTTGTCGGCGATTGCCCTGACCATGGATCCCCTGGATTCCAGTGCTATGGGCAGCTCGGGAAGGTCTTCGCGTCGCCGGCATAACAAGGTGGCGAGTCGCAGGCAAAGCAGGGCACGCCACTGCATGGCAGTGGCAGGAAACCCGTTCTTTTTGCTTAGTTTTCCTTGCAGGCCCAAAGCAAGCCAGGCCAGCAGAGACTGGTCATCGTTTGAAAAGCCGGGCATGTCGGCATGCTGCAGGATATAGGCGCTGTGGCGATGAAAGTTTGCCTGCGTAATGGATAATCCAACTTCGTGCAAGCTTGCCGCCCAGCCAAGAGCCAGAGCCGTTTCTTCTTTTTCGTCCCCCGATGTCACCAGCTGGTCAAAGAGCTTAAGCGCAATGTCGCGTACACGGTCGGCCTGCTTTACATCGAGCAAATAGCGCTTCTGATAAAGCGCTACGGTTTCATCCCGCTTGTCGTGATCGGAATCGCGGCCCAGCAAATCGTACAGTACACCGACTCGAAGCGCGCCCTCACCGGGCAGCATGAGATCGATCTTGAGTTCCTGGAAGGCCGCCATCATGATGGCAAGGCCGCCGGGCAACACGGGCGCACGCGTCGCCTTGATGCCGGGCAGGTTCTGCATGATGACCTTGCCGTCCTTTATCAGCTTGGCCTTGAGCTTTTCCATGCCCTCCAGAGTGATGCCCTTGGAGGACATGCCGCCTTCAGCGAGGATGGCCAGCAGGCCTTTTGCGGTTCCGGAGGAACCGTAGGCCTGTTTCCAGCCCGTTTTGCGATAAAGGCGCGAAATGCCTTGCAGTTCGCCCCGCGCAGCCAACTGAGCCTGTTCCATACGTTGCGCGGTGACACGGCCCTCTGGAAAAAATCGGCGGCTGAAACTTGCACAGCCCATATTGAGCGAGGCCAGATGTATGGGCTCGTGCCCCCGCCCAAGAATGACTTCGGTCGATCCGCCTCCAATGTCAATCACAAGCCGGCGATGCGAAGAAGGGGCCAATTCGTTCGCGACCCCGGAATAGATCAGACGGGCTTCCTCGGCTCCGGAAATGACTTCTATGGGGAAACCCAGTGCGGCTTCGGCGCGCGGGAGAATATCCGCAGCGTTGCGGGCGACGCGAAACGTGTTGGTCGCAACTGCCCGTACCCGATTGGGATGAAAGCCCTGCAGCCTTTCTCCGTAACGCTTGAGCACTGCCAGGGCGCGTTCAATAGCGGGTTCGTCAAGGATCTGATGGGAATCGAGCCCGGCAGCCAGCTGAACTGACTCTTTCAACCTGTCAACGGCGTAAATCTGTGCTTTGCCATTGTTTTGTACGACGCGGCCGATGGAAAGTCGAAAACTGTTCGAACCCAGATCGACGGCTGCAAGTAGATAGTCCATAGAGGCATCATGTGGGCGGCGATGCTGGGATTATAAGAAGTTATTCCGCGGCGCGTGCGATCAGGCCCGGGTGGCGTCTTGCGGGGGACAATGCCCACTGTCATGATAATGTCATCAAACTGCAGTAAAAGACCGGTACCATTTACAGGAGCACGAATGTCATCCGATTACTCCAGCGTCACGCCCAGGCTGCTCAACCGAGAACTGTCTCTCTTGAAGTTCAACGAGAGGGTGCTGGCCATGGCCGAGTACCCGGACACGCCGTTGCTCGAAAGGCTCCGTTATCTGTGCATTGTCAGCTCCAACCTGGATGAGTTCTTCGAGATTCGCATATCGAGCCTGAAAGAGCAGCTTGCCCAGCACGCCAATATTCCCGCCGAAGACGGCTTTACTCCTGCCGAAGCCTTTGAGCAGGTGCAAGAGGCCACACATGCGCTGATAGAGCGTCAGCATTATCTTCTGAACGAAGAGGTGTTGCCGCTACTGGCGCTGGAAGGTATCGTTTTGCTCGATCCCGAAGATTGGGACGAGGCTCAGCTTGAGTGGGCCCGCTCTGTTTTTCGAAGCGAGGTCATTCCTATGCTGACTCCCATAGGTCTTGACCCGGCACACCCGTTTCCGCGGGTCTACAACAAAAGCCTGAACTTCATGGTGGCTTTGGCGGGTGTCGATGCATTTGGCCGCCGGGCTTCCATTGCAGTCGTGCAGGCGCCTCGCGCCTTGCCCCGACTGATGCTGGTTCCCCCGGAGATATCCGGTGTAGAACACGGCTACATCATTCTTACTTCGTTGATCAGCCACTTCGTGGCAGAGCTGTTTCCGGGCCTGGAGGTCAAGGGTTGTTATCAGTGGCGGGTCACGCGAAACAGTGATCTGTTTGTCGACGAAGAAGAAATCACAAACCTGCGCCTGGCCTTGCAGGGTGAGCTCTCCCAGCGGAACTTTGGCGCCGCGGTAAGGCTTGAGATCGATCACGAGATGCCGGCCCATCTTGAGCGATACCTGCAGAAGGAGTTCGCCCTGCAGCCGCACGACACCTATCGGGTCGATGGGCCCGTAAATCTTTCGCGGCTGATGCAGCTTTGTAATGCGGTCAACCGCCCGGATCTGTTGTTCCCCGATTATCGTCCGCAGGTGCCCGCACCGTTCGACATGATCGGTGACGACCCTCAGGCCATGTTCGACGCCATCGCCGAGCGCGACCGGTTGTTGCATCACCCCTACCAGTCATTCGAGCCTGTCCTGGCGTTCCTGTCGGCAGCTTCAAAAGACCCGTCGGTTGTCGCCATCAAGCAGACCATTTACCGTACGGGAGAAGACTCCGAGCTGATGAGTCTTCTGTTGTCGGCGGCGCGGGCCGGCAAAGAGGTCACGGTCATCGTCGAGTTGATGGCTCGATTTGATGAGCAGACCAATATCGGTTGGGCAGCCAAGCTTGAAGAAGTCGGCGCGCATGTCAGTTACGGAGTGGTGGGTCATAAGACACATGCCAAGATGGCGCTGGTACTTCGGCGAGAGGGCGGGCGTATCCGACGCTACGGACATCTGGGAACTGGAAACTACCATTCCCGCACCGCCCGGCAGTACACCGACTTCGGCCTGCTGACCGCCGACCCGGCGATCTGCGCCGATATGGACAAGGTCTTTTCCCTGTTGACGGGTCTGGGCGCGCGGCCGTCACTGAAAGCATTGCTGCAGGCCCCGTTTACCTTGCACGACACGATGGTCGAGCTGATACGCAATGAGGCACAGGCCGCGTCGGAGGGCAAGAAAGCACGCATCATGGCCAAGATGAACTCCCTGCTCGAGCCCATCATCATCGACGAACTGTACAAGGCAAGTCAGGCAGGGGTTCGAATCGACCTCATTGTTCGCGGCGCGTGTGCCCTGCGAGCAGGGGTGCCTGGCTTATCGGCAAACATACGTGTCCGGTCAATCGTGGGTCGCTTCCTGGAGCACTCCCGTGTCTTCTATTTTTATGCAGGCGGTGAGGAAAAGGTGTATTTGTCGTCGGCAGACTGGATGGACCGGAATTTCTTCCGCCGGGTCGAGCTGGGCTGTCCGGTCAAGGACCCGGCCTTGAAAAAACGTGTAATAAAAGAGGCTTTCATGTATGCGTTGCGGGATAATCAACTCGCTTGGCGTGCGTTGCCCAACGGTGATTACGTCAAGGTCAGGGCCAGAGGAAAGCCTTTCAACATCCAGAAGCAGCTTATGGAATGACTGCTGTTGGCGCCGGGCGAATATGTCATTAACCTGTAATATTGGTTAACTATCATTCAGTCCGTACAGGTAATCGCCTGTTCATTTGACCAAAAATCAAGAGGATTGTTCGATGTTCAAACGCGTAATTTTGCAAGCCGCAGTCGGTATCGCCTTCGGCGCCGCCTCTCTGGCAGCCCAAGCCGTCGACATCACGGGTGCCGGCGCGTCGTTCCCTTACCCCATTTACGCAAAATGGGCGGCTCAATATCAGCAGGAAACTGGCAACCGGATCAACTATCAGTCGATCGGTTCGGGTGGTGGCCAGCAGCAGATTATCGCCAAGACAGTCGATTTCGGAGCGTCGGACGATCCGATGAAGGCAGAAGACCTTGAAAAGAACAATCTGCTGCAGTTTCCCGCCATCGTCGGCGGAACGGTACCGGTCGTCAATATCGACGGTATCAAGCCAGGTGAGCTGAAACTCTCTGGCCCTATTGTGGCCGACATCTTCCTGGCCAAGATCAAAAAGTGGAACGATCCCGCCATTCAGGAAATCAACCCCGATCTCAAGCTTCCCAATGCTGACATTGTCGTGGTTCACCGTTCCGACGGTTCGGGCACAACCTTTGGCTGGACCAACTACCTGTCCAAGGTTTCGCCTGCGTGGAAAGAAACTGTCGGTGAAGGCAAAGCCGTGAAGTGGCCTACCGGTCAGGGCGGCAAAGGCAACGAAGGAGTAGCCGCCTACGTTCGTCAATTGCGCAACTCGATCGGCTATGTCGAATATGCCTACGCCAAGCAGAATCAGCTGTCCTGGACTCAGCTTCAGAACCAGGAAGGCAAGTTTGTACAGCCTTCGCAAGAAGCGTTTGCTGCTGCTGCCGCCAATGCCGACTGGAAGGGTGCTCCCGGCATGGGCGTAGTCCTTACCAACGAGCCGGGCGCCGAATCGTGGCCCGTGACGGCTGCATCTTTTATTCTGATGCAGAAGGTTCAGGACAAGCCTGAAAACGGCAAAGAGGTACTATCCTTCTTTGACTGGGCTTTCAAGAACGGGGCAGATATGGCTGTAGAGCTTGACTACGTGCCTCTTCCCGACACCGTAACTGATCAGATCCGCGCCGTGTGGGCTGAAGAGATCAAGGCGGCCGACGGTTCTGCCGTGTGGAAGTAATCTAGTTACAATCCGGGTCCTGGTTAACCTGGACCCTGGCAAAGACGATGCCGTGAACATGGCATCGTCTTTGTTGTGTAAAAATTACGTACTTGGCCGCGCACTCACGAACACTTTTACAGCTTGCAGCTGACCGGCTTGATCTGCCCAGGTGCAGGTCGAAAATGATCCACCCGTACGAGCACTCATGAAGAAACAGCAATCCGCCCTGATGGACGTCTTATTCAAGAATATGACGCGGACATTCGCCTTTCTGGTGTTCGTCCTGCTTGCCGCGATCATGGGCTCGTTGATTTATGGCAGCCGTGAGTCCATCGCCGAGTTCGGGATTTCTTTTCTGTGGACCAATGACTGGAACCCGGTAACCCATAGTTATGGGGCCTTGGTGCCCATCGTCGGCACCTTGTTGTCTTCGTTGATCGCGCTGGTCATTGCCGTACCGGTTTCGTTCGGCATTGCGATGTTCCTGACCGAGCTGTCTCCTACCTGGCTGCGCCGTCCGCTGGGAACAGCCATTGAGATGCTCGCAGCAATCCCCTCCATTATCTACGGCATGTGGGGCCTGTTTGTATTTGTGCCCCTGTTTCAGCAGTATGTACAGCCAGGCCTGATCGCCCTGTTTTCGGGGGTTCCTGTTCTAAGCCAGGTCTTTTCCGGCCCGCCGTTCGGCATCGGCATCTTTACCGCGGGGCTGATCCTGTCGATCATGATCATTCCGTTCATCGCAGCCGTCATGCGCGATGTCTTCGAGATCGTGCCACCGCTGCTTAAAGAATCGGCCTATGGGCTGGGAGGCACTACCTGGGAAGTGGTATGGAAGGTGGTGTTGCCGTACACCAAGCATGGGGTCATCGGTGGCATCATGCTTGGGCTGGGCCGGGCACTAGGCGAGACCATGGCCGTTACCTTTGTGATCGGAAACGCCTTCAATCTGCCGTCGTCGATATTTTCGCCGTCAAATTCAATCGCGTCAGCATTGGCCAACGAGTTCAACGAAGCCGGAGGCATGCAGAAATCGGCGTTGCTCGAGCTGGGACTGATCCTGTTCCTTATTACTACAGTCGTACTGGCTTTTTCGAAGGTGCTGTTGCTGCGCCTGTCCAAGAACGAAGGCACCTCACGGTAATCGCATCATGTTCAATCCCGATTCCATCGTTTCGCTCGACAACAAGGTCTACAAAAAGCGTCAGCGCGTCAACCGCCTGATGCTGACCCTGTCGTTTGCCGCCGTAGCGTTCGGTCTGTTCTGGCTGTTCTGGATAATCCTGACTCTTCTGCTCAAGGGGGGCTCATCGCTTTCCCTGGCTCTGTTTACACAAACCACGCCGCCACCCGGCGAGATGGGTGGCCTGCTCAATGCCATCGTGGGCAGTGTGATGATGGCCGCAGTAGCAACACTGATTGGTACGCCGATAGGCATATTTGCCGGCACCTATCTGGCTGAATATGGTCAACGAGGCTGGCTTGCGCCTGCTACCCGTTTTTTGAACGACGTATTGTTGTCGGCTCCGTCCATCGTCATTGGTCTGTTTATCTATGCGGTGTACGTGGCGCAAGTCGGACATTACTCGGGCTGGGCGGGTGCCTTTGCACTGGCCATTCTGGTAATTCCGGTGGTAGTGCGTTCCACCGACAACATGCTTTCGCTCGTGCCCAATAGCCTGCGAGAAGCGGCTGCAGCCCTGGGGTGCCCGCAATGGCGGATCATCAGTTTCATCTGTTATCGGGCAGCGATTTCGGGCATTATCACCGGCGTTCTGCTGGCCGTCGCGCGCATTTCGGGCGAAACCGCACCACTATTATTTACGGCGCTCAACAATCAGTTCATGTCGTGGAACATGAGCGCGCCGATTGCCAACCTGCCTGTGGTTATTTTCCAGTACGCCGCCAGCCCGTTCTCGGACTGGAACGATCTGGCCTGGGCCGGCGCCGTACTTATCACCTTGCTCGTGCTTGGCATCAACATCCTCGCACGTTCACTTTTTCGCAAGTAAATGAATAACGGCTGGCGTATGCGCCTGCCGGGAACCCATCATGAACACAGCTCAAACCGAACGCGTCAAGCTCGAAGTCAAGAACCTGAACTTTTACTACGGAAAATTTCAGGCCATTCATAACGTCAGCATGTCCATTCGCGAAAACAAGGTAACGGCCTTCATCGGGCCGTCGGGCTGCGGTAAGTCGACACTGCTGCGTACGTTCAACCGCATGTACGAACTGTACCCCGGCCAGCGGGCCGAAGGGGAGATCAATCTGGATGGCGAAAACCTGCTTACATCCAAGATGGATATTTCGCTGATTCGTGCCAAAGTGGGGATGGTTTTTCAAAAGCCTACCCCATTTCCCATGAGTATCTACGACAACATTGCCTTTGGTGTTCGCTTGTTCGAGAAGCTCAGCAAAGGCGAGATGGACGAACGGGTCGAGTGGGCCCTGACCAAGGCCGCGCTATGGAATGAGGTCAAGGACAAGCTCGGACAAAGTGGAAACGGCTTGTCAGGGGGGCAGCAGCAACGTCTTTGCATTGCGCGTGGCGTTGCCATCAAGCCCGAAGTGCTTTTGCTGGATGAGCCGTGCTCGGCACTGGACCCGATCTCGACGGCCAAGATCGAAGAGCTCATCACCGAACTCAAGTCGGACTACACCGTGGTGATCGTTACGCACAATATGCAGCAGGCCGCGCGTTGCTCCGATTACACCGCCTATATGTACCTGGGTGAGCTCATTGAATTTGGCGAGACCGACAGTATCTTCGTGAAACCGGCGCGCAAGGAAACCGAAGACTATATTACCGGCCGATTCGGTTGATGGTCCGAGCTTGATATTTGCTGCTAATTTCAAGTCTTTCCAGTTCGTGCTAGAATAGCTGTCTTTGTCGGGGCGTGGCGCAGTCTGGTAGCGCATCTGGTTTGGGACCAGAGGGTCGCATGTTCGAATCATGTCGCCCCGACCACAGTTTTTAAAACGGCTTTGCAAGTTTCTTGCAAAGCCGTTTTTGCGTTTTTAGACCGCAAAGCCAAGAAATTACTTACTAAAAAGTTAATGGTCTTTGTACTTTGAGTTGGTTAATGAGAGCTTGTACGTGCAAATCTAGTTAATGGGAGGCGCGTCTAAACCATTGTTACTACAGCTTTGTCTCTTTTTTGATACTAGCCGGATTATCGCGCACACATTCTAGCTGGGGTAACTACCTAGAAGCTTTAGCCGTAGCTTTTAAATACTATTGACCACATCCGAAGGTTCCGTAATTAGAAGCAAAGTTAAATAAAAAGCGAGTTCGGCGGGCGCGCAGGCTCGCCGTTCCGGACAACCCCAAGGAGACAAATCATGCGTATCCGTCGCTATTTTCTATCAGCACTGATGGCAGTTTGCGCCAGCACTGCATCTGCCAACACCGACGTCAAGTTCGCCCTTGACTGGCGTTTTGAAGGGCCGGCCGCTCCGTATCTGGTGGCGCTGGACAAAGGCTATTACAAGGACGAGGGTCTGAACGTAACCATTGATCCGGGTGCCAGTTCCGTTGAACCCATCAACCGGGTTGCCACAGCCACCTATCACATCGGCTTTGCCGACATCAACTCGCTGATCAAGTTCCGCGATAATCCACAGAATCCGCCGGTAAAAGCGGTAATGATGGTGTACGACACGCCCGCGTTTTCCATTGTCACACTCAAGGACAAGGGCATCACCAAGCCCAAGGACCTCGAGGGCAAGATCCTGGGCGCGCCTGCTCCAGATGGCGCCTACGCGCAATGGCCGATCTTTGTTGCAGCCAACGATATCGACGCCTCAAAGGTGCGTATCGAGAACATCGGGTTTCCGGTTCGTGAGCCCATGCTGGCACAGGGAAGGGTAGACGCGATTACAGGCTTCTGGTTCTCGTCGTTCATGAATCTCAAGGCCAACGGTGTCAAGGACGAAGACATCGTCGTCATGCTGCTTGGCGATTACGGTGTCGATTTGTATGGCAATGCCATCATGGTCAACCCCGACTTCATGAAAAACAATCCCGAGGCTGTAAAGGGCTTTGTTCGTGCCACCATCAAGGGAATTCAGGACACCATCAAAGACCCGGAAGCCGCAATCGATCACCTCATGAAGCGCAATGCCATTGCCAACCGCGATGTCGAGTTGCAGCGTCTGAAACTTTCACTCGAGCGGAACTTCGTCAACGACGCGGTGCGCAAGAACGGCCTGGGCGATGTCGACATGCAGCGCCTTGACAAGGCAATTGATCAGATTGGTCTGACCTTTGACTATACAAACAAGCCTAAAGCACAGGACATCTTTACGTCCGAATTCCTGCCCCCTCGTGAGCAGCGCCTGGTTGACTGAAGGAGACAGCACGCATGACCGAAACTCTGGTCGAACTTGACAACATCTCGATGGCGTACGGTGCCGGCGATACGGCGGTCCGAGCCATCGAAGATGTCACCTTAACCATCAGGAAGGGCGAATTCATTGCCGTGGTCGGCCCGTCGGGCTGCGGCAAAAGTTCGCTGATGAAGCTTATTTCCGGTTTGCATCCGCCATTGTCCGGCAGCCTTACTGTCGAGGGCAAGCCCGTCAACGGGCCCCTGAAATCCGTCGGGATGGCATTTCAGGCCAGCAACCTGTTGCCATGGCGCACATGCGTCGACAACATTTTGCTGCCGCTCGAAATTGTGCAGCCGTACCGACGAAAAATTTCATCCGAGAGGGCCAAGTACAAGCAAAAGGCAGTCGAGCTTCTCAACTCGGTGGGGCTTACCGGCTTTACCGAGAAGTTCCCGTGGGAGCTTTCGGGAGGCATGCAGCAGCGCGCATCAATTTGTCGTGCGCTGATTCACGAGCCCGAGATCCTGATGCTGGACGAGCCGTTTGGCGCCCTGGACGCCTTCACCCGCGAAGAGCTCTGGTGCGCCCTGCGCGACATTCAGCAAGAACGGCAGGTGACTGTCATGCTGGTTACGCACGATTTGCGTGAAGCGGTTTTCCTGGCGGATACCGTTTACGTAATGTCAAATCGTCCTGGCCGCGTCGTAAAGAAATGTCCGGTCGACCTGCCTCGGCCCCGGGACATTGAAGTCACGTATGGCAAAGAGTTCCAGGACATCGTCTACGAACTGCGATCCATGATCGGAGGGAAACACTAAATGCGTCGTTTTGAGTTGCTTGTCAATGTTGTTCCTCCGTTGATTTTCACCGTAGCCTTGTTTGTGTTGTGGGAGCTGATCTGCAGGATTTTCGCCATTCCGCTTACCATTTTGCCGGCGCCTTCCGCGATATTTGTCGCCCTATGGCAGTATCGGGCGCCTATCATCGACAACTCGTGGGTCACGCTATGGACGACCCTGGTCGGTTTCCTTATGGCAACCGTCGGAGGTCTTGCGCTTGGCATCGCAGTCGGGTGGAAGAAGAGCCTGTACACAGCCATCTACCCGGTGCTCGTGGGCTTTAACTCGGTACCCAAGGTGGCCGTCGTTCCCATTCTGATCCTCTGGTTCGGACTGGGTGAAATCCCGGCCATTCTTACTGCCTTCCTGATTTCGTTCTTTCCTATCGTGGTCAACGTCGCGACCGGTCTGGCTACTACCAGTCCCGAACTCGAAGACGTTTTGCGTGCGCTAGGAGCCTCCAAGCTCGATATCATGCGCAAGGTCAGTATCCCGGGTTCGCTGCCGTACTTCTTTGGTTCTCTCAAGGTCGCCATTACGCTGGCGTTCGTGGGGGCGGTGGTGTCCGAAACAGTGGGTGCCAACAAGGGTATCGGCAAGCTCATGCTGGACGCACAGGCGGCGTTCCAGGTGCAGATCGTATTTGCCGGCCTTCTGGTACTGGCCTTCCTGGGCATCGTGCTGTATGCCGCCACGGCATTGGTCGAGAAGCGGTTTACGGGCTGGGCCTTCCGCGCACAGAATCGTTGATTCTGCTTCCGTTGCAGTACCCATGCACAGCCCGCGATTTCGCAGGCTGTGCATTCGTGTATTCAATGTCTGCACGCACGAAGGCACTCTGAATTAAGATGGGGCATGGAAAATAAGCTTTTAAAACCTGACTGTCCAGATATTATATGGTCATTTAATTAATATATAATCGTTTCAAGCCCCGGTGCAGTTGCTGGGGCACGGACAAACTAAGGAGCAGTCATGGCTAAAGTACTTAAAGTTGGCATCATCGGCGGAGGGATCGGGGGCGTCGCTCTGGCCGCAGCCTTGTCTCAGCGGGGCATAGAATCTCACCTGTTTGAACGCGCCGCCGAATTCGGCCAGGTGGGCGCCGGCATACAGATGACGCCCAACGCGGTCAAGGTCATTACCGAACTTGGAGGGCTGAAGGCGCTCGATAAAGTCGGCTTTCTGCCCGAAGCCCTGGTGGGCAGGGACTGGCAAAGCGCCGAAGAGAAATTCCGTATCCCGCTAAAGTCGGAGTGCCCCCGGCTTTATGGAGCGGACTTCTACCATGTTCATCGTGCCGACCTGCATCAGCTGCTGGTGGACATGATTGGCAACACGAGCGTACGGTTTTCTACCCAGTGCACCGGCGTGGAACAGAATGAGCAGGGCGCCGTGGCGCACTTTGCAGATGGCAGTACGTTTGAGGCCGATCTGATTGTGGGAGCAGACGGTGCACGATCTGTTGTCCGGCACGACCTGTTTGGCGCAGACGATCCGAAGTTCACGGGTCACATGTGTTACCGGGCCGTGGTACCGTTCGATGAGCGCCCCGACTTTGTACCACCCGAAGCCGCATTTTGGCTCGGACCAAAAAGCCATGTGGTTACCTACTATGTCAACGGGGGAAAGGCCGTCAATATCGTTGCTGTTCACGAAACTGAAACCTGGGTCGAAGAATCGTGGAATACGCTCAGCACCAAAGAAGCCTTGCTCGGAGACTTCGAA
>NZ_JAJUFE010000054.1 GCF_029263785.1 Pusillimonas sp.
CTGGTCCCGGAAACAATGGCCGGCACCCAGCAGCAACATGGTTTCTTCCTTCAGCGCGTCGGAGCTTATCTGCTTATGATCCGCCCATGGGTGTCCCTTTGGCACGGCCACTACAAAGGGTTCGTCGTAAAGCGGCTGAACCATCAGCCCCGCGTCGGGTATGGGAAGCGCGACAATGGCACAATCGATCTCACCCTGCCGCAACAATTCAAGCAAGCGTGTGGTGAAGTTTTCCTGTAGCACCAGGGGCATCTGCGGTGTCACCTCGATTTGTGAGGGCACAAGTTTGGGAAGCAGATAGGGGCCAACCGTGTAGATCACACCGACTCTCAAGGGCCCTTCCAGGGGGTCGTGACCCTGTCGTGCGATTTCTTTGAGGTTGGTGGCTTCTTCCAGCACTCGTTGAGCCTGTGCCACGACCTTGAGTCCGATGGGGGTCACTCCAACTTCGGTGCCTCCGCGCTCGAACAGCACGACACCCAGTTCGTCTTCCAGTTTGCGGATGGCGACAGACAAGGTAGGTTGGCTGACGAAGCAGGCGTCCGCCGCCCGGCCAAAATGCCTTTCTCGCGCTACCGCGACTATGTATTTCAATTCCGTCAAAGTCATGGCTACTCGCTGTCCTCTAACAGGTGGTTAATAGGAGCCCCACATCAGCTTCGCAGATAATCCTGTTTGCCTCGCATCCACCGGTTCATGTGCGCTTGCGCTTTATCCGGGTCGTGACGGAGCCAGTCACGGGCAAGTTCCTGCGCCTGTGCCGCCAGTTCGGCGTCAGTATCCAGATCGGCAAAACGCAGTAGTGCCGTGCCAGACTGACGCAGGCCCAGAAACTCTCCGGGACCGCGTTGCTCAAGGTCGCGCCGGGCAATCTCGAAGCCGTCATTGGTTTCATACATTGCGCGCAGCCTTTGTCGGGCGACCTGAGAAAGCGGTCCCTGATACATCAACAGACAGATCGATTGAATCCCGCCCCTGCCTACCCGGCCTCGCAACTGGTGCAATTGGGCAAGCCCGAACCGTTCGGCATGTTCGATGATCATCAACGACGCATTCGGTACGTCCACCCCTACCTCGATGACTGTCGTGGCCACCAGCAGGTCGACTTGGCCGGCGTGAAACTCTTCCATGATCTGCGCTTTCTCGGCGGGCTTGAGCTTGCCGTGTATCAGTCTGATGCGCAGGTCTGGCAAGGCCTCGGACAGTTGCTGATGCGTGTCTACTGCGGTTTGCAACTGCAGGGCTTCACTTTCTTCAACCAGAGGACAAACCCAATATGCTTGCCGGCCTGATCGGACTTCCTGTGCCACCAGAGCGAGAATCTCGTCTCGTCGCTCATCAGAAGCCAGCTTGGTGATGATGGGCGAGCGTCCGGGCGGCAGTTCGTCGATGACTGATACATCCAGATCGGCGAAGAACGTCATTGCCAGGGTTCGCGGTATGGGGGTGGCGCTCATGTTCAATTGGTGGGGAATCAGTGCGCCTCCGGCAGCCTCGCCCTTCCGGCTGAGCTCGAGCCGCTGTCCCACACCGAAACGATGTTGTTCGTCAAGAATTACCAAGCCCAGATTTGCGAAAACGACCTTGTCCTGTATAAGCGCCTGGGTACCGACAATAAGCTGTGCCTCACCCGACTCGATTGCCGCCATGGATTCGCGACGGGCTTTTGTACCGAGGCTTCCGGTAAGCCACGCGATTCGTACACCCAGCGGATCGAGCCACGCCGACAGTTTCCGAAAATGCTGCTCCGCCAGAATCTCTGTGGGCGCCATCATCGCCACTTGTCCGCCGTTGCCTATGACCTGAGCAGCGGCCATTGCAGCGACAACGGTCTTGCCACTGCCGACGTCGCCTTGCAAGAGCCGGTGCATGGGATGGGAACGAGCAAGATCGTCTCGAATTTCGCGAATTACACGCTGTTGCGCCTGCGTCAGTTCAAACGGCAGGCGGTCTTGCAGCGCGGACACCAGTGCGGTGTCGTTCGCACTGTATGGGCGGCTGCGCTGAGTCATCCGTGCAGCACGTGCAATGGCCAGAGACAACTGCTGGGCAAGCAGTTCGTCAAACTTGATGCGCCGCCATGCAGGATGCTCGCGCTCGACAAGGTCGTGATACGAGACGTCTGGTGGTGGGTGATGCAGTGTTCGAATCGCCTCGGCAAACGGCAGCAGGCCGTAGCGCTTTCGAATCGGCTCGGGCAGCGTATCACTCAGGTCGGCGCGAGCAAGTGCCTGGTCAATGGCGCGTCGCAATGCGGGCTGGCTCAGGCCATCGGTAGTTGGGTATACAGGCGTCAGTGAGTCTGGCAGATCGCCGCCGGCAGCCGTGACGCGCGGATGCACCATTTCGAGTCCGGCGAACCCTCCGCGCAGCTCGCCTCGTACCCTGATCCGCTTTCCACGCTCTACCTGTTTTTGCTGGCTTGGATAAAAATTGAGCCAACGTAAAGCCAGTCGGCCCGTGCCATCTTCGATCATGGCAACGAGCTGCCTGCGAGGCCGGAACTGGACTTCGCTGTACACGACTTCGCCTTCGACCTGACCAGTTTGCCCTACCTGCAACGAGCCTATGGCCTGGACTTGTGTTTCATCTTCGTAGCGCAATGGAAGATGAACGATGAAGTCCTGTTCAGTGTGAAGACCCAAGCGTAGAAAACGACGCTGAGTGACACTCAAGCCATCCGCCGCCTGACTTGACTGGCCGGCCTTGTTGGATTTTGCCCCGGTTGCAGATGTGCTCACGGTGTGGCGAAGACGTGTCGCCTAAACGACAATAATCGCCTCGACCTCGAATTGAGCGCCTTTGGGCAGACTCGCCACACCGATCGTCGAGCGCGCGGGAAACGGCTGGGGAATGATTTCCGCCATGATGGCATTGGCGCTGGCGAACTTGCTCAAGTCTGTCAGGTACAGTGTGAGCTTGACAATGCTTTCAAGCGTCCCGCCAGCCGCTTCGATGACAGCCTGCATATTCGCAAACGACTGGCGTACCTGACCCTCGAAGTTTTCGGAGACCAGTTCGCCCGTGCTGGGCTCAAGGCCAATCTGGCCGGACAAGAAAACGGTCTTGCCGGCCGGGGCGGCTACGGCCTGGGAATAAGGCCCAACTGCGGCGGGTGCCGCCTCGGTATGAATAATTTGCTTAGCCATTCGGTTCTCTGTAATGAGGGGAAAACAATCCACTATCAGAGTTTAAACAGCTATAGCTAGAATTAACAAGGTCCCTGCACCCGCAGCAATCTTATTTCTCGACAAATGCCCGCTCTATGACGTAGTCGCCGGGTTCTCCGACTCCTGCCGATACGACAAAACCCCGATCATCAAGCAGTTTGGTGACATCGGTAAGCATGGCAGGACTACCGCACAGCATGGCACGGTCTGTTTCCGGGTTGATCGGAGGCAGCCCGATGTCTTCGAACAACTTGCCAGTCTCGATGAGCGTGGTAAGCCTGCCCATGTTGCGGAAATTTTCGCGCGTGACGGTTGGGTAGTAGATCAGTTTTTCTTGAACCAGGTCGCCAAAGTACTCGTTGTTAGGCAGTTCATTCTGGATGAAGTCTGCATAGGCCAGTTCGCTGACGTAGCGTACGCCATGTACCAGCACTACCTTTTCGAAACGGTCGTAGACGTCTGGATCCTTGATGATGCTCATGAAGGGAGCCAGGCCCGTACCGGTGCCAAACAGATATAGATTCTTGCCGGGCTTGAGGTCATCAACAACCAACGTGCCAACGGGTTTCTTGCTGACCAATACCGAATCGCCCACTTTGAGATGCTGCAGGCGGGATGTCAGCGGGCCGTCGGGCACCTTGATGCTGAGGAATTCCAGGTTCTCTTCGTAATTGGCGCTGGCAATGCTGTATGCCCGCATTAGAGGCTTGCCTTCGACTTCGAGGCCGAGCATGACAAAGTGGCCATTGTGGAACCGCAGCGCAGAATCGCGCGTGGTGGTAAAGGAAAACAGTGTGTCGTTCCAGTGTCGTACGCTGAGTACCTGCTCTGAGTTAAAAGCTGCCATAGTCTTGTTCGCTAAAAAGGCCACCGAGAAAGAAGAAGTGTATACGCTTGCTTCGACTGCCGGAGGCGTGGTTATCGACATAAACAAGTGTAGATCAATTCTACACCATTTTAGTGTTTACTAAGTTAATTTTCTATTGTTTATGTGGTATTTAGAACATTCCGAATAAATTTCCAACTTTTTGAGTGGGCGGTGACCTTGATTCTGCGCAAGGTGCATTTAGAGTGTATACGTTAGATTAAGCCAATTGAATCACGTGCCGACGGCGAAGTTGCGGGCTTTCCTTTAAACTGTTAGCCTTTGCTTTTCATGTAGCTGATAATCATTTGCATTAACAGGAAGCCCAGTCATGCGTTTGAAACGCCCTTTCCTAGCATCCCTGCTTCGTGCCGCCGCGACGGTGGGCCTGGCGGCCAGCGCAACCGCCGCGGTGGCGGATGTCACGCTTTATACCACTCGAGAACCGGGGCTCATTCAACCAATTCTCGAGCAGTTTACAAAAGACACCGGCATCAAGGCCAATACCGTGTTCGTCAAAGATGGCTTGCTGGAGCGCGTCAAGGCCGAAGGCGAGAAATCCCCGGCCGATGTCCTGATGACCGTCGACATCGGGAACCTTATTGACCTCGTACAAGGCGGCGTTACCCAGCCGATCGAATCCAAGGTCTTGAATGAAGTCATTCCGGCCAATCTGCGCGGCAAGGATGGTCACTGGTACACCCTTTCCATGCGCGACCGGGTGGCTTACGTCTCCAACGACATCGATGTCAAAGAGCTTACCTATGAGTCGCTGGCCGATCCCAAATGGAAAGGCAAATTCTGCACGCGGTCCGGGCAACACCCGTATAACACCGGTCTTATTGCCGCTTTCATTGCTCATAACGGTGTAGAAGCTGCCGAACAATGGTTGCGCGGGCTCAAGGCCAACCTGGGCCGCAAACCTACCGGCGGCGATCGGGACGTCGCGCGCGATATTCTCGGCGGCATATGTGATGTAGGTATTGCAAACGCCTACTATGTTGGTCGCATGAAGAACTCGGAACCCGGTTCGGACGCACGAAAATGGGGTGACGCCATTCATGTCGTGCGGCCCACCTTCGCCAACGAAGCCAGCAAGGGAACCCATGTAAATATCTCAGGTGCGGCGGTGGCACGGCATGCCCCCAACAAGGACGATGCCATCAAGCTGTTGGAGTACCTGGTCTCAGAGCAAGCCCAATATCTGTACGCCAATGCCAATTACGAATATCCGGTTCGGGAGGGCGTGGAGCTTGACCCCGTCGTCGCAAGCTTTGGCAAGCTGGTAGTGGATCCGCTGCCACTTTCCGAGATCGCGAAATATCGCAAACAAGCTAGCGAGTTGGTGGATAAAGTTGGCTTCGACAACTAAGTCGCTGCCAGGCGGGGCGTCTGCACTGACGCCCGGCAGCAAAAGAAGTTTCAAGCAGTACCTGCTTCCTTCCGCGGGCTGGCCGTGGCGGATGGGAGCTGCCCTGATTGCCGTGATGGTGATGGCTCCGGTCGTCGCGCTCATATGGATGGCGACAGGCGGGGATTTTGCTCATTGGAGCCACCTCACCCAACATGTATTGCCTGTCGCGTTGCGCAATACCGCCCTGCTGTTGCTGGGCGTTGGCGTGCTTGTAGCCTGCCTGGGCACGGGCAGTGCCTGGCTGGTTACCGCGTACGACTTTCCGACGCGGCGCATATTGCTTTGGGCGCTTCTGTTGCCCTTGGCGGTGCCTACGTACATCATCGCCTTTGCCTATCTCGATATATTGCATCCCTTGGGGCCGGTACAAGGCTTATTGCGGGATATTCTTGGATACGACAGTCCCAGGCAGTTTCGATTACCCGACTTGCGGGCGTTGCCCGGCGCAATCGTGCTGCTTGGATTTGTTCTGTACCCTTATGTCTATCTCAGTACACGAGTAATGTTTGCCACGCAGGCAAACAGCCTGATGGAAGCCGGACGCATTCTGGGGCAGTCGCGGCGAGGCGTGTTTTTTCGTGTGGCATTGCCACTGGCCCGTCCAGCCATTGCGGTGGGTGTAAGTCTTGCCCTGCTCGAAACCCTCAATGACATTGGTGCATCAGAATTTTTGGGCGTACAGACGCTGACCGTATCCGTATATACCACCTGGATCACCCGTTCTGATCTGGCCGGCGCAGCGCAGATTGCACTGTCGATGCTGGCCATTGTCGTAATGCTGATCTTGCTCGAGCGGCACGGACGGCGCCATCAGCGTTATGCAAGTACACAAAGAATGCGACCGGTTCAGCCAGAGAAGCTCTCGGGCACTCGCGCGCTTGTCGCTGTGGTCCTGGGCTGGTTGCCGGTTCTGATTGGTTTCGTCGCGCCGGCGCTGTATTTGCTGGAAGAGACCATCAAGCATTTTGGAACCGCCGGCGGCATATCAGCGCAGCTGCTCCAAAGCGGCTACAACACCGTCAGCGTGGCGCTGATCGCCACATTCATGACTGTCGCGGGTGCCATCGTAGTGACCTGGGCGGTGCGAAGCTCACACACCATCAAGACCCGCTTCATGACGCTGTGCTCGCGTATTTCCACTGTCGGGTACGCCCTGCCCGGCACTGTCCTGGCCATAGGTCTGCTTTTACCTCTGATTGCCGTGGACGACCTGATCGGCTGGCTGGCGCAATTGCTGGGCTATCCGCCGCCGGGCTTGCTGCTGATGGGTTCCACCACCGCATTGGTATGTGCCTATGTCATACGCTTCATGGCCATTTCCGTCGGCAGTCTCGAATCCGGTCTGGCCCGGATTCCGCCGTCACTCGAACAGGCGTCCAGGCTGCTGGGTGAAAGTCCGGCCGGCACGTTGCGGCGTGTTCATCTTCCTTTGCTTCGACCAGCAATCGGAGCCGCAGCCCTGCTGATTTTCGTCGATGCAATGAAAGAGCTTCCAGCCACGCTGCTTCTGCGTCCGGTCAATTTTGAAACGCTCGCGACCTGGCTATATGCGGAAGCTGCGCGAGGAACGTACGAAGAAGGCGCCATCGCCGCGCTGGCCATCGTCGTTGCCGGGCTCCTTCCGGTAATCCTTCTGGCACGACACCAGCTAAAATCAGCTTACTAAGCTTTATTCCGGATTTTCATGCTCGTCTTCACCCACATTAGGCTGCTGCATCATGGCTGAAATCATGCAGCTTGACGCCATATCTTTGGCATACGATACGCCACAAGGCCGACAGGCGGTGGTCGAAGATTTTTCGCTGAGTCTCGAAAAAGGCCATATCGGCTGCTTGCTGGGTGCCTCTGGTTGCGGCAAGACTACCGTACTGCGCGCCATTGCCGGCTTCGAGCCTTTGCGCTCCGGCCGCATCATACTGGACGGCAAGGTATTGTCCAGCGCAGGATTTCAGCTTGAACCTGAACATCGCGGCGTTGGCATGATGTTCCAGGATTACGCATTGTTTCCCCACCTTACTGTTGAGAAAAACATTGGCTTTGGCCTGCGCAGGCTGGATAGTGCCGAACGCACACGGCGCGTGGCGGAACTGCTGCACCTTGTCGGGCTCGAAGGAACAGAACGACGTTATCCGCACGAACTGTCGGGTGGACAGCAGCAGCGTGTTGCCCTTGCCCGCGCTCTTGCACCCGAGCCGGACCTTCTGCTTCTGGACGAGCCCTTCTCCAATCTGGACATCGATACGCGCGAACGCCTTGCTTTCGAGGTACGCGATATCCTGAAATCCACCGGCCACACCGCCCTGCTCGTAACGCATAACCAGGCCGAGGCGTTTGCGATTGCAGATCGCATCGGCGTCATGCAAAAAGGCGTCATTGTCCAATGGGATACGCCATATGGCTTGCACCACGCTCCGGCCAACGATTTTGTGGCTGACTTTATCCGGCGTGAGGCACTGATGGCCCAGCGGGCCCAGGCCTATCTTCGCGGTGAAGAGGCCGGATAAAGGTCAAGTTCCTGACACTTGCGCGTGAGCGTATTGCGACCGATTCCCAGCCGTTGTGCGGCCTCTGCCCGACGCTCGCGTGAATGTTCCAGAGCCGTGCGAATCAGTGTGGCTTCGAACTCGCGCACCAGAGTTGCCATAATGGCCGGTTCGTTGCGTTCCAGACGGCGGCTTACATCCTGCGCCAGCAAGTTGGCCCAAACCGGCCGGCCAAGATCTTCCTGGCCCGCGGCCTTTTCCAATGCTTCTTCTATCGGCGTACTGGCTTGCGGGGCGCTGATGCCAGCATTTGCCGAGGTCAGTTCGGGTGGCAGATCGTCTACATCGACCCATTGACCCGATGCCATGACTGTGACCCAATGGCAGAAATTTTCGAGTTGCCGGATATTGCCTGGATAATCGAACCTGAGTAATGCAGCCAGCGCATCCGAGGTGAGTCTGCGCGTGGGCACGCCAAGCTTTTCGGCACTGTTCTGCAGGAACAGTTCGGCCAGGGCCGCGATGTCTTCCTTGCGTTCGCGCAATGGCGGCAGTCGCAGACGGATCACGTTCAAGCGGTGGAACAGGTCTTCACGGAACTGGCCTTGTGCCACTCGCTGCTCCAGGGGCTGATGCGTGGCAGCCACGATACGCACATCCACCCGTATGGCCTGCGAACCCCCCACGCGATAAAAACTGCCTTCGGCCAGCACCCGCAGCAGGCGGGTCTGGAGTTCGAACGGCATGTCTCCGATTTCATCCAGAAACAAGGTGCCGCCGTTTGCTTCTTCAAACCGGCCCCGTCGCATGGTCGTTGCCCCGGTGAAAGCACCGCGCTCATGACCAAATAATTCTGCCTCGAGCAAATCACGAGGAATGGCTGCGGCGTTGAGTGCCACAAATGGCTCGGAAGCGCGGGAGCTGTGGGTGTGCAAGGCCCGAGCGATCAGTTCCTTGCCCGTGCCAGATTCGCCGGTGATAAGAACCGTGGCGGATGAAGCCGCGAGCCGTCCGATGGCGCGAAATACTTCTTGCATGGCGGGAGATGCCGAACGCATCATCAGGCGATCACCCTGTTTCGCTGTCGGGAACTCGAGGTTGTCGTGTCCGGGAGCCTGATCATCGGGCTCGTGTGAAGACTCCTGGACAACGGGCGTGGCAGATACAGAGGCTTCAGCGGCACGTCGTATCAGGGACACTGCCTCATTGATATCGAATGGCTTGGCAAGGTAATCGAACGCCCCTTTCTGAAAGGCGGCCACCGTGCTGCTCAAGTCTGTATAGGCCGTCATGACGATGACGGCCAGATCAGGGTAGCGCTCCTTGATCTCTTGCAACAGGGCGAGGCCATCCTTGCCGGGCATGCGAATGTCGGTTACCAGAACATCAGGCAATCCACTTTCAATGGCTTCCAGCAAGGCGTCCGCCGACACGAAACTACGTGTGGGAAGCTGCGCGCGTTCGAGCGCTTTTTCGAGCACCCACCGTATGCTGGGATCATCGTCCACTATCCACACTGCCTTCATGGCGACTCCAATAAAACTTCAATACAAACGGAAAGACCGGTTTGCCTCGATCTGTTCTCAAGCTGGTTCAAGCGGCAATATCAGGCGAAATTCTGTGCGGCCGGCACTGGATTCAAAATCTATGACTCCGCCGTGCTGCTGTACGAACTCTTGAGCCAGGCTCAGTCCCAGGCCGGTTCCGCTGGCGCGTCCCGTCACCAGGGGATGAAACACCTTGTCGCGCAGGCCTTCCGGAACGCCCGGCCCGTTATCTATCACAGACACAATCACTCCCATCCGAACGGGTCGACTGGCCAAGACCAGCTGGCGACCGATGCGCGTGCGCAGCGTCAATGTCGGGGCGTCCATGGACTTGTCCTCGATCAGTGCCTGTGCACCATTTCGTGCCACGTTCAGAAGTGCCTGTACCAATCGCTCGCGATCGCCCGACAACTCGGGTACCGAAGCATCGTAATCGCGCAGTACCTGAACAGCAGGAGAAAACTCCGCTCGCAGCAAGGTAAAGACACGCTCACAAATCTCGTGAATGTTGAAGCGTGTCATCTTGAGGCTATCGCCTTGCGGGGCAATCAGCCGGTCGACCAGTCCGCGCAGTCTGTCCACCTCACCGACGATGACACTGGTGTATTCGCGTAGCGGGCCCTGTCCCAGTTCGGCTTCCAGCAACTGAGCGGCTCCCCGGATACCTCCCAGGGGATTTTTGATCTCGTGTGCCAGATTGCGCAGGGACTCGCGCTGTACCTGCAGCTCTTTGCTCAGTTGTTGAGTCCGGTCTGGTGCGCCCTGATGCTCGAGACTGCGAACTTCGATCAAGGCCGCCCAGACCGGATGCTCGACCGGGGTGATGGTCACCCCCACCGGCAGATCCCCACCTTGGGTCCGTGCAAGCGTTGCAAGGCTCAGTACCCCGTAGCGGCCAAGCAAGGCATCATCAAACCGTGATTCGAGCTCGGCCTCGGCAGCAAACATGATCTTGGCATCGACGCCGTTGAGCTGACGCTGCGACAAGCCAAACAGTTCTTGCGCTGCCACATTGGCGCCAAGCACCAGGCCGGATTCATCCAGGGCCAGTATGGCGGTGGCGAGCAGATCGTAGTGGTCGATGGAGGGGATCACCATACGCTCCGCTCGCCTGCAACCTACAGGCTGTAGTACATGTCGAACTCAACCGGGTGTGTCGTCATGCGCAAACGCGTGACTTCGGCCATCTTGAGTTCAATATATGCATCGATCATGTCGTTGCTGAAAACGCCGCCGCGAGTCAGGAATTCGCGATCGGCATCCAGCGCCAACACGGCCTCTTCGAGTGACGCACATACGGTCGGGATCTTTGCGTCTTCTTCGGGCGGCAAATCGTACAGATTCTTGTCGGCGGGATCGCCCGGGTGAATCTTGTTCTGAACGCCATCCAGACCGGCCATCATCATGGCCGAAAATGCCAGGTAGGGGTTGGCCAGTGGATCCGGGAAGCGCGCTTCGATTCGGCGGGCCTTCGGGCTGCTGACATACGGAATGCGAATGGAGGCCGAACGATTGCGAGCCGAATAGGCCAGCTTGACCGGCGCTTCGAAGTGCGGAACCAGCCGCTTGTACGAGTTGGTGGAAGGATTGGTCAACGCATTCAGGGCACGGGCATGCTTGATGATGCCGCCGATGTAGAACAGCGCAAACTCGGAAAGGCCTGCATAGCCGTTGCCGGCAAACAGGTTTTGGCCGTCCTTCCAGATAGACTGGTGAACGTGCATGCCCGAACCGTTATCGCCTACCACTGGTTTGGGCATGAATGTGGCTGTCTTGCCATAAACGTGAGCGACGTTGTGGATGGTGTACTTGAGGATCTGGTTCCAGTCGGCGCGGCGTACCAGCGTCGAAAACTGCGTACCGATTTCCATTTGCCCGGGACCGGCCACTTCGTGGTGGTGGACCTCGACGGGCACGCCTTGCTGCTCCAGCAGCAAGCACATTTCTGAGCGTAGATCGTGGAACGAGTCTACCGGTGGAACCGGCACGTACCCACCCTTGACCGAAGGACGATGGCCCATATTGCCGCCTTCAAGGTCGAGCCCGCGGGACCAGGAGCCCTCTTCGGACTTGATCTTGACGAAACATCCCGAGGCGTCGTCGTTCCAGGTGACGCCGTCGAAAACGAAAAACTCGGGTTCAGGGCCGAAGTACGCTGTATCACCCAGACCACTGGATTTCAGATAGGCTTCTGCACGGCGTGCCAGGGAGCGCGGGTCGCGGTTGTACCCCTTCAGATCGGAAGGTTCCAGGACGTCGCAGGTCAGGATTAGCGTGTTCTCTTCGCGGAACGGATCCATGCGTGCAGTAGTTGGGTCGGGCATGAGAAGCATGTCAGAGGCTTCGATACCTTTCCAACCCGAAATCGATGAGCCGTCAAAGGCTTGTCCGGATTCGAGCTTTTCTTCGTTGACGGCATGAGCCGGCACGGTCATGTGATGTTCGCGGCCAAGCGTGTCCGTGAATCGGAAATCCACAAAAGCGACTTCGCGCTCGCTAATCAACTTCACAATTTCTTCTGCTGTGGACATAGATGCTCCAGGCTAAATAAAGGTCAAAAAGAAGACGTCGAATTGCATTACGCAACAACCGTGCCAGTTTTTACCGCCGGGAAAACGCCGGTTTTGTCCTTTTCGCCGGGATTTCCACATGTTTTCGATTCAGATTCGGAAGAGCTTTTGCACAAATATGGTGCATATGCCCCATATTGGTTCAAATTGTAGTGCAAAGCGATTGCGCCACACTGGGGAAAATCAGAAACCAAGTGTAATGAGGGCTTGTTCCAGAGCTTTGTCCGGTCGCCGGAGCGCCGGACCGCCGGGTCGCCGGATTGCCGGATTGCCGGATTGCAGGGATTGCAGGGATTGCAGGGATTGCAGGGATTGCAGGGATTGCAGTATTGCCAAATTCCCGGATTTTATGGATTCTCGACCGGTGCCGGATCAGACCAGAAACATGCTTTGAAGGTCGTTCAGGAAGCGCCAGCCCAGTGGTGTGGCCTGGATACGTGAAGGGTTGGGATCGAGCAGGCCCTTTTCAACGGCGCGATTCACGGTGGGCAGTATGGACGTCAGGCTCAATCCGGTGCGATCTTCGAATATGGCTGTCGCCACGCCTTGTTTCAGACGCAGGGCATTCAACATGAACTCAAACGGCAGATCCTGAGCCTGGACTTCGTGCTCGTCCGCAATATGTTCCGCGCTTCCCGACAAGGCTTTGGACATCCAGGACCCCGGTTGTCGCAGCCTGGACTGCCTGATGATCCGATCGGGGAACGATAATTTTCCATGGGCCCCCGGCCCGATTCCCAGATAGTCACCAAACTCCCAATAGTTGGTATTGTGGCGACTTTGCGCACCCTCGCGCGCGTAGGCCGAGACTTCGTACCGGCGCCAGCCCCCTTCTTCTGCCAATTCGGCGACGCGTTCCTGCATGGCCGCCGCCGTGTCATCATCAGGCAAGTCGTCGGGTGGATATTTCGCGAATACGGTATTGGGTTCCAGGGTCAGGTTGTAAAGCGATAAGTGTTCGGTTCCATAGGCCATCGCAATTTCCAGATCGTGCCGGCAGGACTCCAGTGTCTGACCGGGCAAGGCAAACATGAGGTCAAGGTTTACTCGCGGAAATGCCTTTTGAGCCGCATCGATGGCGCGGCGTGCCTGGTCCCCGTCGTGAATGCGTCCCAGAGTCCGCAGCGCGTTGTCGTCAAAGCTTTGGATACCAAGCGAGACGCGATTGATGCCACTGGCAGCAAAAGACTGGAACTTCTGCGCTTCGACCGTCCCGGGATTGGCCTCGATGGTGATTTCAGCGTCCGGCCAAAGGTTGAGATACGCCCGGAACATCGCCAGCATCTCGTCCACTGCCGAAGCCGAAAGAAGGCTGGGGGTCCCTCCCCCGATGAAGACCGTATATATCTGCCGGCCCCAGATCAAGGGCAATGCTTGTTCGAGGTCGGCTCGCAGCGCGGCAAGAAACTCCTTTTCGGGCAGCTCGCCTTGCAGCTCGTGTGAATTGAAGTCGCAGTACGGACATTTACGTACGCACCATGGCACGTGCACATAAAGCGAAAGCGGAGGCAGACTGGAAAGTCTGATTCCCTCGGAGCTGGCTTTGCTCGAACTGCCCTGCCCTGAGCCTGCCGGCGCAATGCGGATAACCTTCTGCACTCAGGCCTCGTCCTGCCGAGCCAAAGCGTCGAGTAATTTGCGCAGCGCTCTGGCGCGATGGCTGTGGCGGTTTTTCTCGGTTGGCGGCAACTGGGCCGCCGTCATTCCCAGATCGGGAAGAAAGAAGTAAGGGTCGTAGCCAAATCCGTTCTCGCCGGCGGGTTCGCGGTTTATCTGTCCGCGCCATACCCCTTCTGCAATGATGGGGCGTGGGTCCTGGGCATTTCGCACGTAGACCAGAACAGCCACATAAGACGCCGACCGATTGGTTTGCCCTTCAAGTACCTTCATCAGGTGCTCGTTGTTGGCGGCATCCGACTTTTCTCCACCACTTAGACTGGCGTAGCGGGCCGAATACACGCCTGGTGCCCCGTCCAGGCAATCGACGCATAGCCCGGAATCGTCTGCCAAGGCTGGAAGCCCCGTGTGTTGACTCGCATGACGCGCTTTTGCCAGTGCATTTTCAACAAAAGTCGCGTAGGGCTCATCTGCCTCGGAAACGCCAAGTTCGCCCTGAGGCACCATCTGAATGCCGACCGACGAAAGGATGGAGGAAAACTCTTTGAGCTTGCCCGAGTTGTTGGAGGCAAGAACAACTTTCTTGGCCGTGGGTGGTTTATTGTCAGGACTTGATGGGCTGGGCATGGGAAACACAAAAAACAATGTTCGTGCGGGCGCATAAACGTGAGCGTTGCGCCCGTTTGCAAGATGCCGTCAGTGTAACCGACGCCGGCCCATTACTGACAATGGCCCCACTGCTCAAGGTGCCGTCTCAAGCGCCTTTTTCTGGAGGTCGATCAGTTGCCCGATACCTTGCGATGCCAGGCCAAGCAAGGCGTCGAGTGCTTCACGATCGAAGGTCTGGCCTTCGGCCGTTCCCTGAATCTCGACAAAGCCCCCTGCTCCGGTCATGACGACATTCATATCAGCGCCGCAGCCGGAATCTTCGGGGTAGTCCAGGTCGAGCACCGGCCGCCCGTCCACCAGGCCCACCGATACCGCCGCCACATGGTCGAGCAAGGGCTGCGTTTGGAGTTCGCCGGCCTTGGTCAGCGTACGCACCGCCAGTGCGGCCGCCAGCCAGGCGCCGGTAATGGCTGCGCAGCGTGTCCCGCCATCTGCCTGAAGCACGTCGCAATCCAGGTGTATGGTGCGCTCGCCCAGCAGGTTCAGGTCGAACACTGCCCGCAAGCTTCGGCCAATCAGCCGTTGTATCTCTTGGGTGCGACCGCTTTGCTTGCCGCGCGCCGCTTCACGATCTGAACGGGTGTGAGTGGAACGAGGCAACATGCCGTACTCGGCGGTAACCCATCCCTGGCCCTTGCCCTTCAGAAACGGCGGAACCTTG
Source organism: Pusillimonas sp. (assembly GCF_029263785.1). Classification (GTDB taxonomy): domain Bacteria; phylum Pseudomonadota; class Gammaproteobacteria; order Burkholderiales; family Burkholderiaceae_B; genus Pusillimonas. The sequence continues at coordinate 14,997 of NZ_JAJUFE010000054.1, forward strand.
TCGAGCACACTGGCGTTGCACAACACATGGGTATCGCCCATCTTGATCAGCACGGAGCCTTCTGCATGTCGTGTAAAGCCGGTTTCGAGAGATACGGCACGTAATTGGTCGGGCAATCGACCCGACGATCTGAAATCAGGGTTGGAAGACAAGAAAACTCCTGTAAACGATTTGAAGGTGTGCGCCAATCGGCAATAATAGAGAATTCCCCACATTATGCAGGATACTTCTTCATGATACGCAGCATGACCGCCTTTGGCGCAGCCAGCGCCGAATCCGAACTAGGCAGTGTCACCGTCGAGATTCGCACCGTCAACAGCCGTTACCTCGATATCAATCTGCGTGTCCCGGATGAAATGCGCATGGCCGAAGCCTCGCTGCGCGAGCAAATCGGGTTATTTCTTAAACGCGGCAAGGTCGATGCCCGCGTCGCTTTCGCGCGGGCCGCAACCAACCTGGATCAGGCCCTTAGCGATGACTATCTGCAGATGACCGCAACGCAGCTGAAACGGGTTCGCGAATTCCTGCCCGAGACGCCCGCCCCTACCCTTTCAGAATTGATCAAGGGCGCAAGCGCAAGCGAAAACACCTCAGATCCGAAAGCCTGGACTGAGCTGTGCGTGCAGGCGGCCACACAGGCTTTAACCGACCTTCAGGCCAATCGCGAGCGTGAGGGTGCGCGACTGGCGCAGGCGATGTTGGAAAATGCGCAGGACATTGCTGGTATTGTGGCATCCGTACAGACCGAAGTTCCGCGTCTATTGGACGAGCACCGCCAAAAACTTGCCACCAAGCTTCGCGAGACACTCGAAGCGGCCAGCCCTTCAGGCCTGGCACAAATCAGCGGTGAAGAGCTTTCCGCCCGTATAGCGCAAGAGTCCTCTCTTTTCGCACTGCGCATCGATGTGGCCGAAGAACTTACTCGCTTGCAGTCTCATATTGATGAGCTTCGCCATTTGCTGCAAGACGACAGTGTCAACACACCGCAAGCCGCCCGCGGCGCTAGAAAAAGCGGCAAAGCCGGCGGCAGCGTGGGCAAACGACTCGACTTCCTGTTCCAGGAAATGAATCGCGAGGCCAACACCCTGGGCTCCAAGGCCAGTGGTATCGAAGTGACCCGCGCGGCGATCGATCTGAAACTGTTGATCGAACAAATGCGCGAGCAGGC
>NZ_JAJUFE010000064.1 GCF_029263785.1 Pusillimonas sp.
CTCGAGCCGTTTCAGGAAGGCGAAATCTGGGTAAATGGCGTGTCCGTCGGAGCTCGCGATACCAACCTGCCCAAACTGCGCTCGCAAATAGGCATGGTGTTCCAGCATTTTGAATTGTTCCCGCACCTGTCAGTGATGGAGAACCTGACCCTGGCGCAGGTAAAGGTGCTGGGTCGCAGCGAGTCTGAAGCCAGGAAGCGGGGCTACGACCTGCTCGAGCGGGTCGGGTTGGGTGCGCATAAGGAAAAATACCCGGGCCAGTTATCGGGCGGTCAGCAGCAGCGGGTGGCCATTGCCCGTGCCCTGGCCATGGACCCGGTGGCCATGCTGTTTGATGAGCCCACATCTGCTCTGGACCCTGAAATGGTCAACGAGGTTCTTGACGTCATGGTCGACCTTGCCAGCGAAGGGATGACCATGATGGTCGTCACTCACGAAATGGGTTTTGCCCGCAAGGTTGCTGACCGGGTGGTGTTCATGGACGAGGGGGCCATAGTGGAAGACTGCGCCAAGGAAGAGTTTTTTGGAAACCCGGAGGGCCGGTCCGAGCGTGCCAAGCAATTCCTGTCCAAGATCCTGTCGCACTGACGCCGGTTGCAACTTCGGTGGCGCTGCAGCTTCTAACCTGGACTTCCGGTTACCGGCAGTACTATGCCCGTGATATAGCTGGAGCACACCGGAGAGGCCAGGAAAACGTAGGCGGGCGATAGCTCCTCCGGCTGAGCCGGGCGTCCAAGTTTGGTGCTCTTTCCAAACTCTTCCAATTGCCCGGGCTGCCGATCGGCAGGATTCAATGGAGTCCAGACGGGGCCTGGCGCGACCGCATTCACCCGGATTTCCTTGTCGGCAAGATTTTCGGCCAGCGACATCGTGAACGCATGGATGGCACCCTTGGTGGCCGAGTAATCCATCAGTTGGCCCTGACCCCGCAACCCGGTAACAGACCCTGTATTGATGATGCTTGATCCAGGTTTCAAGTGCGGAAGCGCGGCGCGGGCCATGTAGAAGTAGCCGTATATATTGGTGCGCATGGTTTCGTCGAAGCGTTCATCCGTGATTTCTTCGAGCGAGTTTGCGTGCTCCTGGAACGCGGCGTTGTTCACCAGAATATCCAGTTGGCCAAAGCTTTGTATGGTTTGTCGTACGGCATCGCGACAGAACGTTGGGTTCTTTACGTCACCCGGGATGCAAATGGCCCGTCTGCCCTCGGCTTCGATGTAGCGGCAGGTTTCTTTGGCGTCGTCGTGTTCATTCAAATAAATGATCGAGACGTTGGCACCTTCGCGTGCAAAAAGAATCGCGACTGCCCGGCCTATGCCAGAGTCGCCGCCGGTCACGATGGCGGACATGCCACGCAGCTTTTCACTGCCCTGATAATCGGGAGCCAAGAACTGGGGGCGCGGGTCAAGGTCACTTTCATCGCCGGGCTTTTCAAGTTTCTGTGCCGGCATGGGCGGCTCGGGATACTCACGGGCCCCGGTTTGCGCTGCGCTTTCGCTCTTGGAGTCAGAATTCTGCGCATCGTTGCGGTCTTGCTCGTCCTGTATTCGACGTTGCTTGTCGGCCGTCTTTTCCGCTTTCTGCTGGTCGTCGTGCTGTTTCCTGGTCATCTTCAACTCCTGAAATCGAGGTATCCCGGGCTGAACTCCCGAAGGGGCAATCGGTGTGCCAGGAATAGCTGCCTAGTCGGGATCAGTGCCGACTTTCTCCAGGGGCTTGGTGGCCGGACCATGCAGCACACACCCGTCGGGCCCAAAGCGCGAACCGTGGCAGGGGCAATCCCATGTCCGGTCGACATCGTTCCACTCCACCACGCAACCCATGTGAGTACAGACGGCAGAGACCTCGTGCAGGCATCCGTCCATATCGCGGTAGCGCGCGATGTTTTCGCCGTCTTCACACACTACTCTTGCTTCACCCAAAGGAACGTGATCGGACGCGTCCTTGTCTTTCGGGCTCAGGTAATCCATGACCATTTGCTTGGCCGACATGAGGTTTTCCTTGACGAATTCGGTGCCTCCGGCCAGCGGCTTGATTCGGGATGCGTCAAAGAGTTCGGAATAAGCATTCTCTCGTTGAAGCACCTGGTCGGCGATGATGCGGGCGGCAACTACGCCGTTTGTGATGCCCCACGCATTGAAGCCGGTGGCCACGTAGAGCCGGGGGGTGGAAGACGAAATTCGTCCGGCGAAGGGCATTTCGTCCATGGAGCGATAGTCAAGGTTGGTCCAATGGAACTCTGCTTTATCAATAGAGAAGTGTTCCTGCAGGAATGTGTTCAGGTCGTTCAGGCTGCGAGCCAGTTCCTCGGCTACGCCTGTTTCATAGGAAGGCCCGGTGGCGATGACGTAAGGCGTTCCGTCCCATGTATCCAGACGGAAAGAGTGGCTGGGGGTTCCAGCCGAAACGAACATCCCTTCTACAGGAATGTCGGACGGAAGCGGTGCTGCAGCCACCGTGTGACTGAAGGTAAAAGCCTTCGCAAAGTACTTGCCCTCCGGAACAATGGGCAGGTGGGTGGCCACCACGACGTGTCTTGCGGTGACTGTATGACCGTCTTCGGTCTTTACAAGCTGCTGTTCGTCTTCTTCATCAATGCTTACGACGCGCGTGTTCTCATATACGCGTGCCATTCGTGAAACCGTCTGGGACAGGCCGCGCAGATACTGAACGGGATTGAACTGAGCCTGGTCGTCAAAGCACACCGCGGCAGTGCATGTGACAGGCGCCGGAATCTCCCGCACTGCACGTGCCGGTAGTCCCAGCATGGCTGCGGCAATTGCTTCGTCGTTGACCGCCGACGTACATTCAAGATCGGGCGCATACACATAGGCCGCCTTTCGTTCGAATGCGCATTCGATGCTTTCCTTTTCGACCATGGTGGCGATGTGTTCGATGGCGTCCTGATTGGCCATGGCGTACAACCGTGCATTGTCTTCACCGAAATTCCGGATCAAGCGGCCATAAATAAGTCCATGCTGGGACGTGACCTTGGCGGTCGATCGAGCCGTGGCTTGTGAGGCAAGTTGCCGAGCTTCAAGGACAACTACCTTCTTGCCGGCACGCGCAAGTTCATACGCCGCGGTCAAGCCAACGATTCCCGCGCCGACTACGGCGACATCGGCGCGCGTGTCCTCTTCCAGTGGAGGGAAGGAATTGGGAGAGCCGGCCGAAACCGCTTCCCAGTATGTTTGTTCGTGTAAAGGATTCTCGCCCATGCCGCACCTGTCAATTCGAATTGGCCGCGAGCGGGCGGCCGCGTCAGGGCATAGCAATCAACATGCCGCACTACAGGCCCAGTTCTGCTATAAGCGCCTGGTGCTCAAGAGCTTCACGTTGAATGATGGCGTCGAATTCACCGGGAGAGGTTGCCGCGGGTGTGAAGGACATCTCTTCCAGGGTCTGGCGTACCGCAGGATCGGCCAGAATCTGTGCCACGTCGGCTTGAATCTTGTCCACGATATGGTCTGGCGTTGCTGAAGGTGCCAGCAGGCCGACCCAGGTCGAGAACTCGTAGCCCTCAAGATTCGCCTCGGTGGTGGAGGGTGTTTCGGGCAGGCCGGGCAGTTTGTCTGCAGACAGTATTGCCAATGCCCGTAACGTCCCGTTTTCAATATGAGGAAGCGCCACTATTGCTGGAGGAAACATCAACTGGGTCTGCCCGCTGGCCACAGCCATGGCTGCCGGATTTACTCCCCGATAGGGAATCTGCACCATGTCCAGGCCTGCCTTGCGGCTGAAAATTTCGGTGGCCAGATGCACCGAACTTCCGTGTCCGGAGGTGGCGTAGTTCAGTTCTCCGGGCTTTTCTTTTGCCAGGCGAATGAGCTCTGACACCGACGCCACTTCCAATGAGGGATTGACCACAATCAGGTGCGGCACCCAGGCAAACAGTGTGACTCCACGAAGGTCGGCAACGGGATCGTAAGGCCTGTCCCTGATGGTGTACGGACCCATGGTGTGACTGCTGCTTGTTCCCACCAAAAGGGTGTGTCCGTCGGGCCGGGAACGGGCTACATAAGCTTCGCCAATCGTTCCGGTTGCTCCGGCACGGTTCTCGACCACGACGGGCTGTCCCCAAAGCTGTTCCAGCTTCTGCGCAAGCAGGCGGGCGGGGATATCGGAGCTGCCTCCCGGGGGAAACGGCACCACCAGTTTTACGGGGCGACTTGGGAAATCTGCGGCCTGCGCGGGGTGAGCCATCAGGCCGAGGACGGCGAACATCCCGGCAAGCAGCAGACCGATTCGTCTATAGGTACGGAACGAACAAAACAGATATGCGCGGCGGTTATTGGTCATGTTGCAAATTTACACAACTGACCAGCCTTGCAGCAAGACTTTTAACTTGAGATCTTTGCGGTGTCACTCATCGAGAATGGGAACAAAGCCGCCAAAGATCATGCGCTTGCCATCAAAACACATCGTATCGCCCATTTCCTTCATGCGCGGGTCGTTCATCATTTTTTCCTGCACAGTCATGCGCACATCTTTGGAAGGGTATTCGAACCAGCTGAACACTACCTTTTCGTCATCCTTGGCCTGGACTGCACGGCGAAAGTCGGTAAGCTTGCCATCGGGAACATCATCTTCCCAGCATTCAACAAAACGTGAGACGCCAAATTCCTTGAACAGGGGTGCAGCTTTTTTGGCCATGTCGTAGTAGGCGTCTTTGCTGTCGGCGGGTACGGCTACAACAAAACCTTCAACGTATTTCATGCTTGTCTCCTTGAACAGCGCGTGGGTGAGCGCTTTGGCTACCAGCCAGGTTGAGGCCCGGATACGATCCGCCCGGGTGGATCGAAGCGGATGTCATCGTCGCCAGTTGACGAAGAACGTTGATATCAACATAATTAAAAAGCCATGTCAAAGAGAATTTCATTTGATACCACTTTAGAACTGCGGGATACATGCCTGTGCCTGCACGTTCAGCAAGCCGCTCGCGCGCTGGCGCGGCGGTTTGATGAAGCTTTGCGGCCAGTAGGCCTCACCAACCGGCAGTTTTCGTTGCTGATGGCCTTGAACCGCCCCGCGCCTCCGTCAATAGCTCCGGTTGCCGAGCTGCTGGCCATGGATCGCACTACTCTTACTGCGGCGCTGAAGCCGCTCGAACGGGATGGCCTGGTTCAGGTGAAACCCGACCCCTCCGACCGTCGCAGCCGTTTGCTGGAACTGACAGACGCCGGACACGCTGTGCTGGGCAGGGCCATGCCGATCTGGAGAAAGACTCATGCGGCGGTGGAATCCGGCGTTTCGGATATTGACGTGGACGATTTGCGCAAGGGTTTGCGATCTTTGATTTAAGCCGTTCATTCTATGACCAGCAGGTAGCCGCCCAGCATGACCAGTACATAGACAAACGGGTAAAGCCGCCTCAATGCGACGTTGAAGCGGCGAGCGTGTTCAACGCTGTATTCGGTAAACAGCGCCGCCACCACGCAAGAAGAAATCAAGGCCAGGCTCAGCATGATGATGGTACCGTTAAACAGCACATCTGATAACGTCAGGTAATGCACCACGGGCAGCTCGCTTCCCAACATGAACTTCAGGGCAATGGTCGTCAGGATAAGCGTGACCATGCCACCGACACGCGGTGACGAAAACGACGATTGCCGCATGAGGTCGAGCCAAAGAAGCGCCCATGACACCAGGGCGATGACAAATAATGGCAACAGGATCTTGTGCAGTCCGTCGACAAAATCGTGTTCGACGACGATTTGCAGGTCCAGTTGGGGAAAATGTTGACCCGACGAGCCGGGTCTTTCGACCGATGTGGTGTTCCAGGCAATTCCGATTGGCGTCCAGTTGCCGTGCACCACATCAGCCAATGCGTTTATGTCGTCAGCCGGGCTGATGTGTTCGAGCGAAAACCGTAGCTGACTGTCGTCCAATGCCACGCTGGCAATCGTAAGGTCGAGCCGCAGGCGCCCGAATGGAAAATGGTCCAGTTCGCCCGTAAACCGGGGTGAGCCGGTAAATTTTTGCCGCAACACCACGGTACCGTCGGGGTGGATGGCCAGCGAGTGAACGGCGTTTGTTGTCAGCCCCTTTTCACTGGTGATGTCCAGGGTGGGATGCCAGATGGCTTCAAGGCGTTTTGCCGCGCGGGATCCCATCCATACCGCGGGCCGGGTACTGCCATCGCTACGAGAGAATGCCTGCCTTTCATCCTTCCATCTAAGTGTCAGCAAGGCAGTGATGTCGTACGTGCCGGTACTGAGCTGGATGTCGTTGATGTCTTCCAGTTGCAGATGGGCGTGAACGACTGTGGGTTCACCCAGGGCGGGCGGCGGGATGTCCGCATGGGAGTTCCCAATAAACACGAATCCGACGAGAATCCACAGTGCAACCCAAAGCCGCGGGAATCTGACCATTTGACACCTCCTTCGTTGCCGCATTGTATCCAGAGTGGCAACCGGAAGAATGGTCAGGGTGTGGCCGTGAGCGGGACGCTGACACGACAAGTTGATTCAGGTTATGCGTGTACCACCCGGCATTTGCCGCAACACTCGCACGAAAACGACTGAAAGCACGAAGATGACAATAGCGGCCAGAGGAGTCTGCCAGGCAGTTCCCGAGGTCGGCAGGTAGGCTCCGGTCCTCTTGGCGATATCCAGAAAGACCGGATGTGTCAGGTAAACCCCAAATGTCAGGGGAGCCAGGGTGGTGAAGCGCGGTATCGAACGGGCGTTCAATATCAATTGAAAGACCGCCAGGGACATTAGCGGAACTGTCAGGCTGAAGGTGTCGTAGAAGTAGACGTTCAGGGCGTCGACTGTGGACAGGATGCTGACGCCGGCCGCCGTTACGAGTATGGTCAGCAGCAGAATCACGCCGGGCCGGGGCAGTCGCAACTGGCCCTCGAACATCATCCGGCCGGCAATAAAGTAACTGATGTACGGCAGGAACCAGGTCAGGAAAAAGCCGTAGCCATTTGCGTTGAGTTCCCGGTGCAACGTTTGCAATACCGCCAGTAAAAAAATGCCTGTAACAGCCGCTGCGCGCTGCCGAAATGAACAGCGGGCATATAAATCCCTCAGGTAGGGGGCGAACAGGTACAGACCCACCAGCATGTACAGGTACCACAAGTGGTAGTAGGGCTCGCCACTGGTGGCCTTGCGTACCCAGGCCGCGGCGTCCATGGGGACCCCATCCAGGCGGTACATCAGGCCGCCCCAAAACAAATAAAAAGCCGACCAGAAGACGATGGCAGGCAAGACCCGCGAAGCACGTTTCTGATAGAAACGGCTGAATGGCTCGCGCTTCTCCGGATCCAGTAGCAGCGCCCCGCTGATCATGACAAATACGGGAACGCACCATCGCGTCGCGGCGTCATATAAGTTGGCCCATTGCCAGTCGGCAGAGCCATAGGGGGCGACCGAGGTCAGCGGAAACGCCGCACAATGCAGCAGCACGACTGCGAATGCCGCCATCCACCGAGCGGCATCGAGTTTTTTGTGCGAAGTCATGACACCTGAAAAGACACAGAAACACTATGACCTTAACAAGCGGTCAATGCTTCGTCCTTACCGGCCACTGCAGGATGTTGCCGAATATTTTTCCCCCTACTTCGGCCGTTGTTGCTTAAACAGCATGGGCAGAGCCACTTTTGCATCGGGCTGCGCAGTTCTGATGGCCTCGAGGGCATCAATGGCCTGGGCAAAGTCCGAGTAGGTAGCAACCAGAATACGTGTTTGCTCGTGATATTGCACCGATTTGGGTCGAGGCTGGATCTGTTCGACCGTGTTCTGGGTGTCAGCGGTGGCGTCAGCTATCAGCACCTGGTTGCGGCTGGTTCCGACGACGCCGCGCGAATTGAGCAAATACGTTATGTCGGCATCGGTGTATGGCGAGGGCAAGACCCTGACTCGCAACTTGCCGATCTTGTATTCGGGCATGCCGCCCAATTCGGCGATTTCAGACTTGCTGAGTTTTTGGCCGATGGCCAAGCCGCCGCCCGCGGAAGCGGAAAGAGAAAACACCAGACCCAGTATGGCAAGGCCGGCGCGAATGCGTGTGTTCATGTCGAATATCCTGAATCTTTTCAAGGCTCGTGCCTATTGTGCAACGATGCGTGCTTCAACAGCAAAGGCATAGTCTTTCTCGCTGCCGTCCGGGTTCTTCGCCGTGCACGGTACGGAGGGGCGCCGGATCAGGGTTCCGTCGACGACGTCACCCACTTCGATCTGAACGTCCGGATTGGAGGCAATCAAGAAGAGCTCCCAGTTTCCTGAGGCGTCTTCGCCGTGGAAGGCATAGCTGGTCAACGCGTAATCCGAGAATTCATTCCAGGCGATACCTCCGTTGTCGTCTGCCACCCCCGCCTTGAAGTGGTCGTTGGGCAGCTTGAGCAGGGACGTCGTGCCAGAGGGCGACCGTGCTGCGATTCCGATCGAGCCAAGGCATACGTTTTCGCCCGATAAGCGAACCTGCAGCTGGTCAACGGTCTGGGCGGTCCAGGTGAACTTGCCCAGTGAAGTCACCCGTTCATAAAGGAAGGGCTCATTTTTCCTGAGCTGGATGTCTCCGGCTTCATCCAGTTCGTCCGGGTCGAGAGGCATATTGCTGTGCCAGTATGCGACAGACTTGAAGTCCGGAATCTTGACATCTTCGCCGCGGCTAAGTTCAGGGTGGTTCTTATATTCGATGGCCAGCGCCACCGCGCGTTCTGCATCGGGTACTCCGAAGCCATAGCGGTTGGAATATTGCAGGCCGGCTGCGTTTGTTTGCCAGCCCAGATCCAGCGGGAATCTGGTGGCACCGTCAAAGATGTCTGAGGCGCTGCCGATCTGGGGGGTTGGTTCGTTGGTGGTCAGGTCGGCAAGCGCGCCGTATTTGAACGAGCTGGTTTCCGGACCCCGGCGCGTGTAGTCGGCGTCTATCTTGCGGGCCGACATGCGCAGGATGTCCCGCACATCGCGCCAGGTCAGGTCGGGATTCGCACTGAGCATCAGCGCGACAACGCCGGAAATGGTGGGCGTCGCCGAAGACGTGCCGTTCATGTAGGTGTAATCGCAGTCGGGATTGTCCGGTTTTCCTCCACGTTCGGATTTCCCTTGCAGAAATGGTGTCTCGGCGAACGTGTGGCTGTATCCTTCGATGCAGCCGCTCAGGTCGGTACCGAATATGGTTGGGCCGTCCTTGATTCTCCCTGTCCCTGCCCCTTCTCCGTATGTGCCCGAGTTGCCGTATTCGCCACCCATGCCTGTTACCCACACCACTGAACCGGCACTGCTGTAAGAGCTTGCGCGCCCTTTGGCGTTGAGGGCAGCGGTGACAATGATGTTGGACTCGAGCGTGTGCAAGTCGTTCGAAGGGTTGACGCAGTTGTACAGGCCCCACAGGTTCGGGTCGAGGCCGCACAATGGAGACTCGTATGAGTTGGACGCAGCCTTGATAAAGGCGACGCCCTTGCCGTCGCGCATGTTTTTCAAGCCCCGGTAGACCAAGGTTTTGGCGTAGGAGCCGAAATCGTCTTCCGATGCTTCGTATGAGCTGATATTTTCATCGCCGGCATACGATGCATTGATCAAATGCGCGTTCTTCGACCATTCAGCGCCACCATAGGCTTCAACCAGATAGTTCTGACTGACAGACAGGGGTCCACTAAGGAAATTCGCCGCGCCCAGGTTTGCCAACGGGGCGATGCCCATGACTCCTTTGCCATTCTGCGCCGCCGCGATGATGCCGGCCACCACGGTTCCGTGGGCGTCGGCGTCCGGGTCTGAGCCTAATGCCGGGTAGGGGTCGTTCGTCTGGGTGATGAAGTTCCATGCCATATTCCAATCGGCATTGGGTTCCAGATCTTCGTTCTTGAAATCGGTGCCTGTGTCGAGCACCAGGACGTTCACACCCTGACCTTTTATGCCCTGCCGGTGAACAGGTTCGACGTTCAGGTCGACGCCGCCTCCGAACGTCTCGGGGAAGTCCTTGAAATAGCTTTCGGCATAGTTCAGCGCCCACTGAAAGGCATACAGCGGTTCCGATTGTCCAGTCTGACAAGGGTAGGCGCTGCTTTCAGTGCAGGAAGACCCTTCGTTCGAGCTGCTGTCGCCGCACGCGGTCAGTACGACGGCAACCAGAGGGAGTAAACCGGTACGCAGAAGTTTCTTGTGCATGGCCAAACAATTCAGGCTGATGAAATGTAAACGAACGGTACTATAGGAAATTGACTTTAACAATGATTTTCAATTGGTGCGATTCGCCGCCGCCAGCACTGCCGGCACATGACCCAAGTACTGCCTGATCGAGGTCGGGCTTCACCAGTTGCAACACGTTGCGAGTGGCGGGCGAACGCAGGTTACTATCATCAGGTCGTCCGGCCCCGCGTGATTGTGCCGGTAGTAAAACCTTGACTGGAAGGCACAGATCAATGGCTACTCCTGCTTATCCCGATACTCGATTGCTGATTGCCAATGAATGGGTGGACGCCCACGATGGAAAGATTCTCGAAGTCACGAATCCAGCCACGGGACAGGTCATCGGTACCGTGGCCCACGCCGGCATCGTGGATCTGGATCGCGCACTGTCCGCCGCCCACAGCGGGTTCACGATATGGCGGGATATGTCTGTCTACGAGCGTGCCGACATCATGCGTCGGGCGGCATCCATGCTTCGCCAGCGTGCAGACGAAATTGCAACCTGTCTGACCCTGGAAAACGGCAAGCCCCTGGCCGAGGCAAAAGGAGAAGTCAAGGCCGGTGCCGAAATCATTGAGTGGTTTGCGGACGAGGGCCGACGCGTCTACGGGCGGATTGTTCCCGGGCGCAATACCTCAGCGCAGCAGTGGGTGCTCAAAGAGCCGGTTGGCCCGGTCGCGGCATTCACTCCGTGGAACTTTCCCATCAACCAGATCGTTCGCAAGCTGGGCGCGGCGCTGGCCACGGGGTGTTCATTCTTATGCAAAGCACCCGAAGAGACACCTGCCTCGCCTGCAGCCTTGCTCAGTTGTTTTGTCGAAGCCGGAATTCCGCCCGGAGTCGTTGGCCTGGTATTTGGCAACCCGGCACAGATTTCTGAATACCTGATTCCTCATCGCGTCATCCAGAAGGTGACTTTTACCGGATCCACTGTGGTGGGCAAACAGTTGGCAGGCCTGGCGGGGCGGCATATGAAGCGTGTCACCATGGAGCTGGGTGGTCACGCGCCGGTCATCGTTGCAGAAGATGCGGATATTGAACTTGCGGTCAAGGTCGCGTCCACGTCCAAGTTTCGCAACGCCGGTCAGGTGTGCATCTCACCCACACGCTTTCTCGTCCATCGGAAAGTCGCTGATGCTTTCATCCAAGGCATGACGCAGTATGCACAGTCGCTGAAGGTAGGCGACGGTCTGGCCACCGAAACGACGATGGGCCCGCTGGCCAATCCGCGCAGGGTGGTGGCGATGGAAGATATGGTCGCCGATGCACGGCAGTTGGGTGCGCGCATTCTTACTGGCGGAGAGCGCATGGGTAGCGCTGGCAACTTCTATTCGCCGACTATCATCGCAGACATTCCGCTGGAGTCTAAACTGTTCAACGCAGAGCCCTTTGGTCCGATCGCAGGTGTGCGTGTCTTTGACCAGCTTGAAGAGGCCATTGCCGAGGCCAACCGCCTTCCGTACGGGTTGGCGGCCTATGCCTTTACCCGGTCTGTGCGTAACGTGCGGCTGCTTTCCAGCCGCGTTGAAACCGGCATGCTCTGGATCAATCAGCCGTCCGCGCCCTCGGCCGAGTTGCCCTTTGGTGGCATCAAGGATTCGGGCTACGGAACCGAAGGGGGCCCGGAAGCACTCGAGGCTTACCTCAACACCAAAACGGTATCCGTGTCCTCGTAAAGCCCGGATGCCGCGCCGTTATTGGGCGTGATGTTGGAAAGCCTTGCTGCGCGCGGCGCTTGAAGGGTTCCTGTGCGCGAAGCCTTGTGTTATAAAGCCAAAAAACAAGAAACATAAGGTAACTGCGTTTTGCTGGCTTGGCGCAGATTTCCTGTCAGGGGTAGTTCGTTTCGCAGTAGTTGAGTCTATGGTTCGGCCCTGTCAATTCGACAGGGCCGATGGTTGTCCGCGGTATCCAACTTTTAAAAGGGATGGATGAAATGGAACACCATGTTCAACGGCCAGGTAGCAAGCGCACACTCCAGCACCCTGCACTGCGCCTTGGCCTGACAGTTGTCCTGTCAGTTGCAATGTCGGGATGCATCTTTGAAAGCAGCAGTTCTTCAGGCGGGGGCGACACTCCGCCTCCGCCCCCTCCGCCCCCACCACCACCCGGTTCGGTGATCACGTGCAAGGATTACCACTTCAATGATGTAGAAGTCTTGCCCAAGCGCATTACCGTTCACAATAATTCGGATCGACAGCTGTATCCGGTTCTGGCCACCAGTAAAAATGCGGTCAACGAGTGGATACAAGGGTGTTTCCGAACGAAAGAGCCATATCCGACCGAATACGTGTACAAACTGTACATAAACGAAGGGGAGGGGATACCGCCCAATTCGTCAGTCACGATCACTCTGCCCTTGTACAGTCAGCTCGACGACAAGCGCTACATCACGTGGTGGAACGGTGGCCGAGTGGTCCTGGCGGACAAGGATGTGCGCCTGCGTGATCCCGACGACACCAGGCTCTCCGCGCCCGAAGGGGTCAGTTGTACTGCCGAGAACACGTCATGTGTCTTGACCACGTACTCAAGCGATATCCAGTTTCACGAGAATGTATTCGCTCAGCTTTCCGAGTACACATTTGGCGATTCCGTTGAAATCGCAGGGCAGGATGTCCGGATATTGAAGCCCGATAACGTGGGCTACAACATTTCTTACGTAGACCATGTTTACATGCCGGTTGCCATCGGTCCCAAGGATAACCCCTATATCGGCTATAGCGGATCGGTCCAGCCCTTGCCGGAGTTCCAGCAGGCACTCATCCAGTTTCTGGCGCCCGGCTCCATTGGAGATGGATGGCCGGTATATAACCTGGGAGGTATCGACAAGCTGAAGCTGCCTGGCGGCTACAACATCTTTGCGCAGCGGACTGGCCGCTTGCCGGATGATCCGGGTATACCCGTCAGAAAGCCCGGCGATACCAACCCGCCCGTGCTGACCGTACTCAAATGTCTCAAGGGAGAGTGCACGGATGCGGAAAAAGACGCCGAAAAAACCGGGCTCAGGCACGGCGTGGCCGTGCAGCGCATGCAAAACCTGTGGGGGAAATGCGTGGACTCCTGGCCGGCCGACGAGGTTGCAGACTACATCGATGGTGATCCCCCCGTCTGTGATGCCGATCTCACTGCCCGGTTAAAGGCCGTAAAGGCGTTCTTCAAAAAGAACCACGAGTCGTACGTCGAGCTGTATAACAAGGGTCAATGTCCCGACATCAAGAAACCCGACGACCTCGTTCCGTTTACCTTTTGGCAGGCCGTTGTTCACATTTACGGCTGGGTTCCGTTTAACGAGGGTTGTGGAGCAAGCGCAAATCCGCTGGCCGAAACAGTCATCCCCGAC